>NZ_LGEG01000210.1 GCF_001280125.1 Streptomyces sp. NRRL F-6492 | reverse complement strand
TCCCCCCCCCCCCGCCGCGCCCCCGACCCCCGCCCGCCGGATCACCGGCGCCGTCTGGGCCGCGCTCGGCATCGTGTACGTCGTGTGGGGGTCCACCTACCTCGGCATCCGGGTCGTCGTCGAGACCCTGCCGCCGTTCCTCTCCGGCGGCGCCCGCTTCGTCACCGCGGGACTGCTGCTCGCCGGGATCATCGCCTGGCGCCAGGGCCCCGCCGCCCTCAGGGTCACCCGCCGTCAGCTCGGGTCGGCCCTCCTCGTGGGCCTGCTCCTCGTCCTCGGCGGCAACGGGCTCGTCGTCCTCGCCGAGACCTCCGTCCCCTCCGGCCTCGCCGCGCTGCTCATCGCCGTCGTCCCCGCCTGGGTCGTCGTCCTGCGCGCCGCCGCCGGCGAGCGCCCCGGCCCCGGCGCGATCGGCGGCGTCCTGCTCGGCCTCGCCGGGCTCGGCGTCCTCACCCTGCCGGGCCTGACCGGCGAGGTGCGGATCGGCGGCGTCCTCCTCGTGGTCGCCGCCGCCCTCAGCTGGTCCGTGGGATCCTTCACCTCCTCGCGCCTCCCGATGCCCGCCAACCCCTTCGCCGCCAGCGCGTACGAGATGGTCGCGGGCGGTCTCGCCGGCGTCGCCGTCGGCCTGTTCCGCGGCGAGCACCACGGGCTCGACCTCGCCGAGGTCTCCGCCCGCTCCTGGACGGCCCTCGCCTACCTAGTCGTCTTCGGCTCGCTGATCGCCTTCACCGCGTACGCCTGGCTCCTCCAGGCGGCCCCGCTCTCCCTCGTCGCGACCTACGCGTACGTCAACCCCGTCGTCGCGGTCGCCCTCGGCGCCCTCGTCCTGAACGAGGCCCTGACCTGGCCCGTCCTCCTCGGCGGCGCGATCGTCGTGGCCGGTGTCTGTCTGATCGTGTCGACCGAGCGGAGGGGATGAACGGAGGGGGCGAGTGAAGGGGATGAGCGGAGGGGACGAGTGGAGGGGACGGGTCGGAGCACCGGACTCCCCGGGCACGACCCCCGGCCCCTCCTTCGGCCAATTCGGACAGGGATCCAGTCCCACCACTCCACACCGGACAAACCCACACCCGCCGCCCCGGCCCTAACGTGTCACGAGAGCAATCGCTCGCACCCCCCGATACGGAAAGGGCCGGGACGCAATGACGACCACCCACGCCTTCTGGCTCGCCGGCCGCGAGGCCACCGGCGAGGCCGCCTTCGACGTCACGAACTCCTTCGACGGACGTCTGGTCGGCAAGGTCAGCGTGCCCACCGAGGCCCAGGTCGAGGAGGCCGTCGCCGCCGCGCACGCCGTCGTCGACGAGTTCGCCGCCACTCCGGCGCACGTCCGCGCCGCGGCCCTCGACCACGTGTCGAAGCGGCTCGCCGAGCGCACCGAGGAGATCGCCCAGCTGATCTCCGCCGAGAACGGCAAGCCCATCAAGTGGGCCCGCGGCGAGGTCGGCCGTGCCGTCTCCGTCTTCCGTTTCGCCGCCGAGGAGGCCCGCCGCTTCAACGGCGGCGAGGCCCAGCGCCTCGACACCGAGGCCGGCGGCGTGGGCCGGCTCGCGCTGACCCGCCGCATCCCCAAGGGCGTCGTCCTCGGCATCGCGCCGTTCAACTTCCCGCTGAACCTCAGCGCCCACAAGGTCGCCCCGGCCATCGCCGTCGGCGCCCCGATCATCCTCAAGCCGGCCCCGTCGACCCCGATCTCCTCCCTGGTCCTGGGCGAGATCCTGGCCGAGACCGACCTGCCGGCCGGCTCCTGGTCGATCCTGACCGTGCCGAACGACCGCATGCCCGCCCTCGTCCAGGACGAGCGCCTCCCGGTCATCTCCTTCACCGGCTCCGACACGGTCGGCTACGCCATCCAGGAGTCCGTGCCGCACAAGCACTGCACCCTGGAGCTCGGCGGCAACGCCGCGGCCGTCGTCCTGCCCGACTGGTCCTCCGAGGCCGACCTGGACTGGGCCGCGACCCGCATCGCCACCTTCTCCAACTACCAGGGCGGCCAGTCCTGCATCTCCGTCCAGCGCGTGATCGTCGACTCCTCCGTCCACGACCGCCTGCTGCCGAAGATCGTCGCCGCCGTCGAGGCCCAGGTCACCGGTGACCCGGCGGACGACGCCACCGACGTCGGCCCGCTCGTCGACGAGGCCGCCGCCAAGCGCGTCGAGTCCTGGGTGGACGAGGCCGTCGCGGCCGGCGCCACGCTCCTGGCCGGCGGCAAGCGCGAGGGCGCCACCTACGCCCCGACCGTCCTCACCGACCTCCCGGCCGGCGTCACCCTGGCCCGCGCCGAGGTCTTCGGCCCGGTCCTGACGATCGCGAAGGTCGACGGCGAGGCCGAGGCGTTCGCCGCGGTCAACGACTCCGACTTCGGCCTCCAGGCCGGCGTCTTCACCCACGACCTGCAGGCCGCCTTCCGCGCCCACCGCGCCCTGGAGGTCGGCGGCGTGATCGTCGGCGACGTCCCCTCGTACCGCGCCGACCAGATGCCGTACGGCGGCGCCAAGCGCTCCGGCGTCGGCCGCGAGGGCGTCAAGTACGCGATGGACGACTACACCTACGAGCGCGTCCTGGTCCTGACGGGCCTCGCCCTCTAGGACGCGGGGCCGAGAACCGTACGGCCTCCGGGACGCACCACTCCCGGGCCGTACGACCCCGGGGCGCACGCCCCACCCGGACCGGGCGGTCCGGCTCCACTGTGCGGGGAGCCGGACCGCCTTTCCCGCTGCCCGCTCCCCGCCCGGCGGGCCCCGTTCCGCCATGCGGGACGCCGGTCCGTCCCTCGGGACGAGACGGCAGGATGGCGCCCGTGACCGTCATCGACATCCCCGGCTCCAAGTCCGTCACCGCCCGCGCGCTCTTCCTCGCCGCCGCCGCCGAGGGCACCACCACCCTCCTGCGGCCCCTCGTCTCCGACGACACCGAGGGCTTCGCCGAAGGGCTCGCCGCCCTCGGCTACGCCGTCCGCCGCGAGCCCGGCGCCTGGCACGTCGAGGGCCGGCCCGCCGGACCCGGCGCGGACACCGCCGACGTCCACTGCCGCGACGGCGCCACCACCGCCCGCTTCCTCCCCGCCCTCGCCGCCGCCGGCCACGGCACGTACCGCTTCGACGCCTCCGCCCAGATGCGCAGGCGCCCCCTCGGCCCCCTCACCACCGCCCTGCGCGCCCTCGGCGTCGACCTCCGGCACGGCGGGCGGGAGGGCCACCACCCGCTCGCCGTCCACGCCCGCGGCGTCAAGGGCGGCGCGCTCACCCTGGACGCCGGGCAGTCCTCCCAGTACCTCACCGCCCTGCTCCTGCTCGGCCCGCTCACCGCCGAGGGCCTCGACATCACCGTCACCGACCTGGTCTCGGAGCCGTACGTCGAGATCACCCTCGCCATGATGCGGAGCTTCGGCGCCGAGGTCCGGCGGGAGGGCCGCACCTACCGGGTCGCCCCCACCGGCTACCGGGCGCGGACGTACGGCATCGAGCCCGACGCCTCCACCGCCAGCTACTTCTTCGCGGCCGCCGCGCTGCTGCCCGGCCGCTCCGTCACCGTCCCCGGTCTCGGCACCGGCGCCCTCCAGGGCGACCTCGCCTTCGTCGACGTCCTGCGCCGCATGGGCGCCGACGTCGAGATCGGCGCGGACGCCACCACCGTCCGCTCCACCGGCACCCTGCGCGGACTCACCGTCACCATGCGGGACATCTCCGACACCATGCCGACGCTCGCCGCCCTCGCGCCGTTCGCCGACGGCCCGGTCCGCATCGAGGACGTCGCCAACACCCGGGTCAAGGAGTGCGACCGCCTCGACGCCTGTGCCGAGAACCTGCGCCGCCTCGGGATCACCGTCCGCACCGGCCCCGACTGGATCGAGATCCACCCCGGCACCCCGACCGGGCCCGTCGAGATCGCCGCCCACGGCGACCACCGGATCGTCATGTCCTTCGCGGTCACCGCCCTGCGCGTCCCGGGCGTCACCTTCGACGACCCCGGCTGCGTGAAGAAGACGTTCCCCGACTTCCACCGGGTCTTCGACACGTTCGTCCGCACCCCGTGAAGACCGCGCCGCGTTTGGCGCAAGAATGGGGGCATGACCGACCGCCCCTCACCCCTCGCCGACCCGCACGTCGCCTTCGACGCCTCCGAAGGACGCCGGGACGTCGTCGTCCTCGGCTCGACCGGGTCCATCGGCACCCAGGCCATCGATCTGGTGCTGCGCAACCCCGACCGCTTCCGGGTCACCGCCCTGGCCGCCTCCGGCGGCCGGATCGGACTGCTCGCCGAGCAGGCGCACCGGCTGGGGGTCGCCGCGGTCGCGGTCGCCCGCGAGGAGGCGCTGCCCGAGCTGCGCGAGGCCCTGAAGGCGCTGTACGGCTCCGAGCCCCTGCCGGAACTCCTGGCGGGGCCGGACGCCGCCACGCAGCTGGCCGCCTCCCCGTGCCACACCGTCCTCAACGGCATCACCGGCTCCATCGGCCTCGCGCCCACCCTGGCCGCCCTCGAAGCCGGCCGCACCCTCGCCCTCGCCAACAAGGAGTCGCTGATCGTCGGCGGCCCCCTGGTGAAGGCGCTCGCGAAGCCCGGCCAGATCATCCCGGTCGACTCCGAGCACGCGGCCCTCTTCCAGGCGCTCGCCGCCGGCACCCGCGCCGACGTCCGCAAGCTGGTCGTCACCGCCTCCGGCGGCCCCTTCCGCGGCCGTACGAGGGAGGAGCTGGCCCACGTCACCCGCGAGGACGCGCTCGCCCACCCCACCTGGGCCATGGGCCCGGTGATCACGGTGAACAGCGCGACCCTGGTCAACAAGGGCCTGGAGGTCATCGAGGCCCACCTGCTCTACGACATCCCCTTCGACCGCATCGAGGTCGTCGTCCACCCCCAGTCGTACGTCCACTCGATGGTGGAGTTCACGGACGGCTCCACGCTCGCCCAGGCCACCCCGCCCGACATGCGCGGTCCGATCGCCATCGGCATCGGCTGGCCCGAGCGGGTCCCGGACGCGGCCCCCGCCTTCGACTGGAGCAAGGCCTCCACCTGGGAGTTCTTCCCGCTCGACACCGAGGCCTTCCCGTCGGTCGGCCTGGCCCGGCACGTCGGCGACCTCGGCGGCACCGCCCCCGCCGTCTTCAACGCCGCCAACGAGGAGTGCGTCGAGGCGTTCCTGGCCGGGCGGCTGCCGTTCAACGGCATCATGGACACGGTCACGGCGGTCGTGGCGGAGCACGGCGTTCCCGTCACGGGAACCTCCCTCACCGTCCCGGACGTCCTCGAAGCGGAGACCTGGGCACGGGCCCGGGCCCGAGAGCTCGCAGCGAAGGCAACAGCGGAGGCCCGCGCATGAACGAAACGCTCCTGTACGTCCTGGGCATCGTGCTGTTCGCGTTCGGACTGCTCGTCTCCATCGCCTGGCACGAGCTCGGCCACCTCTCCACGGCCAAGCTCTTCGGCATCCGCGTCCCGCAGTACATGGTCGGCTTCGGCCCCACGATCTGGTCGAAGAGGCGCGGCGAGACCGAGTACGGCATCAAGGCCATCCCGGCCGGCGGCTACATCCGCATGATCGGCATGTTCCCGCCGGGCGACGACGGACGGATCGAGGCCCGCTCCACCTCGCCCTGGCGCTCCATGATCGAGGACGCCCGCGAGGCCTCGTACGAGGAGCTGAAGGAGGGCGACGAGACCCGGCTCTTCTACACGCGCAAGCCGTGGAAGCGCGTCATCGTGATGTTCGCCGGGCCGTTCATGAACCTGGTCCTGGCCGTGGCGCTCTTCTTCGGCTCGATGATGACGCTGGGCATCGAGGGCCAGACGACCGGGGTCGCCGGCGTCCAGAAGTGCGTCATCGAGCAGAGCGAGAAGCGCGACACGTGCGCGGCGGGCGACCCGGTCTCCCCGGCGTTCCGGGCGGGTCTGAAGGAGGGCGACCGGATCGTCGCCTTCAACGGCACGCCGGTGAGCGACTGGAACACCCTCTCCGACCGCATCCGCGACACCACCGGCCCCGCGACGGTCACCGTCGAGCGGGCCGGACAGCGGATCGACCTGCACCCCACCCTCGTCACCAACAAGGTCCCGAAGAAGGACGAGGACGGCAGGGTCGTCCAGCCGCTGACCTACGTCGACGCCGGCTACCTGGGCTTCGCCTCCAAGACCGAGGTCGCGCCCCTCACCTTCGTCGAGACCACCGACCGGATGACCGACCTCCTGGAGAACGGCGTCCACTCGGTCATCGCCCTCCCGGGCAAGATCCCCGGCCTCTGGGACGCCACCTTCGGCGACGGCGAGCGCGCCGACGACTCGCCCGTCGGCGTCCTCGGCGCCGCCCGCATCACCGGCGAGCTCATGACCGTCGAGGCCCCCCCGGAGCGGATCCTCGTGTGGTTCATGAACATCCTGGTGATGTTCAACGTCTCGCTGTTCCTCTTCAACATGCTCCCGCTGCTGCCGCTCGACGGCGGCCACATCGCGGGCGCCCTGTGGGAGTCCGTGCGCCGCCACACGGCCCGGATCTTCAAGCGCCCCGACCCCGGCCCGTTCGACGTGGCCAGGCTGATGCCCGCCGCGTACGTGGTGGCCGGCGTCTTCGTCTGCTTCACCCTGCTCGTCCTCGCCGCCGACATCGTCAACCCGGTGAAGCTGACGTGAAGCCCGGGAGGGCCGGACCCGGTGGTGTCCGGCCCTCCACCGCCGGGGCGGTAACCTCGGAGACCTGAGCCCGCCGACGCACAACCTTGAGGTTGCACAACAGATGACCGCGATTTCTCTCGGTATCCCTACCGTCCCGACCCGGCTCGCCGAGCGGCGCAAGAGCCGCAAGATCCAGGTCGGCACCGTGGCCGTCGGCGGTGACGCCCCCGTCTCCGTGCAGTCGATGACCACCACCCGTACCTCCGACATCGGCGCCACGCTCCAGCAGATCGCCGAGCTGACGGCCTCCGGCTGCCAGATCGTGCGCGTGGCCTGCCCGACCCAGGACGACGCCGACGCCCTCTCGACGATCGCCCGGAAGTCCCAGATCCCGGTCATCGCCGACATCCACTTCCAGCCGAAGTACGTCTTCGCCGCGATCGACGCGGGCTGCGCGGCCGTCCGCGTCAACCCGGGCAACATCAAGCAGTTCGACGACAAGGTCAAGGAGATCGCCCGGGCCGCCAACGACGCGGGCACCCCGATCCGGATCGGCGTCAACGCCGGCTCCCTGGACGCGCGGCTCCTCAAGAAGTACGGCAAGGCCACCCCCGAGGCGCTCGTCGAGTCCGCCCTCTGGGAGGCGTCCCTCTTCGAGGAGCACGACTTCCGCGACATCAAGATCTCGGTCAAGCACAACGACCCGGTCGTCATGGTCGAGGCCTACCGCCAGCTCGCCGCCCAGTGCGACTACCCGCTGCACCTCGGCGTCACCGAGGCGGGCCCCGCCTTCCAGGGCACCATCAAGTCCGCCGTCGCCTTCGGCGCGCTGCTCTCCCAGGGCATCGGCGACACCATCCGCGTCTCGCTCTCCGCGCCGCCGGCCGAGGAGATCAAGGTCGGCATCCAGATCCTGGAGTCGCTGAACCTGCGCCAGCGGCGCCTGGAGATCGTCTCCTGCCCGTCCTGCGGCCGCGCCCAGGTCGACGTCTACAAGCTCGCCGAGGAGGTCACCGCCGGCCTCGACGGCATGACCGTCCCGCTGCGCGTCGCCGTCATGGGCTGCGTCGTCAACGGCCCCGGCGAGGCCCGCGAGGCCGACCTCGGCGTCGCCTCCGGCAACGGCAAGGGCCAGATCTTCGTCAAGGGCGAGGTCATCAAGACCGTGCCCGAGTCGAAGATCGTCGAGACCCTCATCGAGGAGGCGCTGAAGATCGCCGAGCAGATGGAGAAGGACGGCGTCGCCAGCGGCGAGCCGTCGGTCGCCGTCGCCGGCTGACACCGCGCGCTTTCTCCGAAAAGCCCTGAGGAAGCCCCGCCGCCCGTCCCGGGAGGCGGGGCTTTCCGCCGCCGGAGGCGTGGTCCCGGGCCCTCCGGGTAAAGTGCGTGGAATCAGCGGAACCGCACGGTGAGGCCCCCTCGTGTTGACAGAGACCACCACTCGGGTCCTCGAACCCACCGACCTCGGCGCCGCCCTCGCCGTCCTGGAGAGCGCCCCCGTCGAGAACGCGTTCGTGACCGCCCGCGTCCAGCTCGCCGGGCTCGACCCCTGGCGCCTCGGCGGCGAGATGTGGGGCTGGTACAGCGAGGGACGGCTGCGCTCGCTCTGCTACTCCGGCGCCAACCTGGTCCCGATCTGCGCCACCCCCCAGGCCGTCCGCGCCTTCGCCGACCGGGCCCGCAGGACGGGCCGCCGCTGCTCCTCCATCGTCGGCCCCGCCGAGGCCACCACCGAGCTGTGGCGGCTCCTGGAGCCCAGCTGGGGCCCCGCCAGGGACGTCAGGGCCAACCAGCCCCTGATGGTCGCCGAGGGACCCTCCACCACGGTGGTGCCCGA
Organism: Streptomyces sp. NRRL F-6492; assembly: GCF_001280125.1. Taxonomy (GTDB): domain Bacteria; phylum Actinomycetota; class Actinomycetes; order Streptomycetales; family Streptomycetaceae; genus Streptomyces. Next base: position 61,023 of record NZ_LGEG01000210.1, on the reverse strand, counting down.
CCCCCTGGTGCGCCGCGTCCGCAAGGACGAGATGGAGGTGATCATGCCCGCCTGCGTGGCCATGTTCACCGAGGAGGTCGGCGTCTCCCCGCTCGCCAACGACGGCGGCCTGCTCTACCAGGCCCGGGTCGCCGAACTCGTCGGCGCCGGCCGCTCCTTCGCCCGCGTCGAGGACGGCAGGGTCGTCTTCAAGGCCGAGATCGGCGCCGCCACCCGCCAGGCCTGCCAGATCCAGGGCGTCTGGGTCGCCCCCGAGCACCGCGGCAAGGGCCTCTCCGAGATCGGCATGGCCGCCGTCCTCCGGTACGCCCTGGCCGACGTCGCCCCCGTGGTGAGCCTGTACGTCAACGACTACAACACCCCCGCCAGGGCCGCCTACCGCCGCGTCGGCTTCCGGGAGACCGGGGCCTTCATGAGCGTGCTGTTCTGAGGGGGCCGGCCGCTTGTAGGGTGCGCCGCATGGATGATGCGGAGATCGTGATCGGACCGGTTGATCTCGCCGCCCGGGTGGACGAGGCCCTCGCCGTGCAGGCGGTCGCCTTCGGCCTGGACGCCGACGAGGTCGCCGTGCGCCGCCACATCGTGCTGCGCCACCTGCTCTGCCCCGGCGCCCGCGCCCACGGGGCCACCACCCCCGAGGGACGGCTCGTCGGCTTCGTGTACGGCATGCCCAACGACCGCACCCACTGGTGGTCCACCGTCGTCGAGACGTACCTGCGCGCCACCGGCACCGCCGACTGGCTCGACGGCTCCTTCACCATCACCGAGCTCCACGTCCACCCCGACTTCCAGGGCCGGGGCGCGGGCCGCGCGCTGATCACCGCCATCACCGACACGGCCGACGAGCCGCGCTCGATCCTCTCCGCGATCGACACCGAGAGCCCCGCCCGCGCCCTCTACCGCTCCCTCGGCTACCAGGACCTCGCCCGCCGGGTCCACTTCCCCAGCGCCCCCCGCCCGTACGCCGTGATGGGCGCCCCGCTGCCGCTGCCGCGCCGGAACTGATTTCCCGTCCCCGGGGCCGCCCGGCTAACCTCGGGCCCATCAACCGCAGTCCCGGCAGGAGTACGAGAACCATGGCCAACGCACCGGTCCAGCGCATGTCGAAGTTGATGGCGAAGACGCTGCGCGACGACCCGGCGGACGCCGAGGTCCTCAGTCACAAGCTCCTCGTCCGCGCGGGATACGTGCGCCGCACCGCCGCCGGCATCTGGAGCTGGCTGCCCCTCGGCAAGAAGGTCCTCTCGAACGTCGAGCGGATCGTGCGCGAGGAGATGGACGCCATCGGCGCCCAGGAGGTCTCCCTGCCGGCGCTGCTGCCCCGCGAGCCCTACGAGGCCACCGGCCGCTGGGACGAGTACGGCGCCGAACTGTTCCGCCTCCAGGACCGCAAGGGCGGCGACTACCTCCTCGGCCCCACCCACGAGGAGATCTTCACCCTCCTGGTGAAGGACCAGGCGTCCTCCTACAAGGACCTGCCGGTCATCCTCTACCAGATCCAGAACAAGTTCCGCGACGAGGCCCGCCCCCGCGCCGGCATCCTGCGCGGCCGCGAGTTCCTGATGAAGGACTCGTACTCCTTCGACACCGAGGACGAGGGCCTCGCCCAGGCGTACGCCCTGCACCGCGAGGCCTACCGGCGGGTCTTCGAGCGCCTCGGCCTCGACTACCGCATCTGCGCCGCCACGGCGGGCGCGATGGGCGGCTCGAAGTCCGAGGAGTTCCTCGCCCCGGCCGAGGCCGGCGAGGACACCTTCGCCGACTGCCCGCACTGCGACTTCGCCGCCAACACCGAGGCGGTCTCCTTCGCGCTGAAGGCCGTGGACGGCTCCGCCGTGCCCGCCGCCGAGGAGATCCCCACCCCGGACACCCCGACCATCGAGACCCTCGCGGCCTCCCTCGGCGTCCCGGCCTCCGCCACCCTGAAGAACCTCCTGGTGAAGGTCGACGGCGAGATCGTCGCCGTGGGCGTCCCCGGCGACCGCGAGGTCGACCTCGGCAAGGTCGAGGCGCACTTCGCGCCGGCCACCGTCGAGATGGTCACCGAGACCGACTTCGCGGCCCGCCCCGACCTCGTGCGCGGCTACGTCGGCCCGCAGGGCCTCGACAAGGTCACGTACCTCGCCGACCCGCGGGTGGCCCCGGGCACGGCCTGGATCACGGGCGCCAACAAGGAGCACACCCACGCGAAGAACGTCGTCGCCGGGCGCGACTTCGAGGTCACCGAGTACGTCGACGTGGTCGTCGTCGAGGAGGGCGACCCCTGCCCGAAGTGCGGCACCGGCCTCAAGCTGGACCGCGCCATCGAGATCGGCCACATCTTCCAGCTCGGCCGCAAGTACGCCGACGCCCTCAAGCTCGACGTCCTCGGCCAGAACGGCAAGCCGGTCCGCGTGACCATGGGCTCGTACGGCATCGGCGTCTCGCGCGCGGTCGCCGCGCTCGCCGAGCAGACCGCCGACGACAAGGGCCTGTGCTGGCCCGCCGAGGTCGCCCCGGCCGACGTCCACGTGGTCGCCGCCGGCAAGGCCCTCCAGATCGAGCTGGCCCTGGAGGTCTCCGACAAGCTGTCCGCCGCGGGCCTGCGCGTCCTGGTCGACGACCGCGCGGGCGTCTCCCCGGGCGTCAAGTTCACCGACGCGGAGCTCATCGGCGTCCCGAAGATCCTCGTCGCGGGCCGCCGCTCCGCCGAGGGCGTCGTGGAGCTGAAGGACCGCCGCACGGGCGAGCGCGAGGAGCTGACGGTGGACGAGGCGATCGCCCGCCTGACCGCCTGACCCCCGCCGCGCACGACGGCCCCCGCCCCGCACGAGGGGGCGGGGGCCGTCGCCGTGTCAGTCCTCCCGGGGAGCGGGCTCCACCGACGTGCCCGTCAGGTCCTCGATGGCGTCCTCCGCCGCCGCCCGGCCCTTCAGGTGCGCGTCGCCGAGCAGGGGCGGTATCTCCACCTCCGCGCCCCGGTGCGCCGGGTGCGGCGTCGCGCCCGGCTTGGCGTCCGGGGTCGCGCGCTCCAGGAAGCGGAGCAGCTCCACCGGGAACGGCAGCACCAGCGTGGAGTTCTTCTCGGCGGCCACCGCCACCACCGTCTGCAGCAGCCGCAGCTGGAGCGCCGCCGGCTGGTCGGACATCACCGCCGCCGCCTCGGACAGCTTCTTCGACGCCTGGAGCTCCGCGTCCGCGTTGATCACCCGCGCCCGCCGCTCCCGGTCCGCCTCCGCCTGCCGGGCCATCGACCGCTTCATGGTCTCCGGCAGCGACACGTCCTTGATCTCGACCCGGTCGATGGCGACGCCCCACCCCAGCGCCGGGCTGTCGAGCATCAGCTCCAGGCCCTGGTTGAGCTTCTCCCGGTTGGACAGCAGGTCGTCGAGGTCGCTCTTGCCGATGATCGACCGCAGCGAGGTCTGCGCCATCTGCGAGACCGCGAACCGGTAGTCCTCCACCCGCACGAGGGCGTCCGACGGGTCGACCACCTTGAAGTAGACGACCGCGTCCACCCGGACCGTCACGTTGTCCCGGGTGATGCCCTCCTGCGCGGGCACCGGCATCGTGACGATCTGCATGTTCACCTTGTGCAGCCGGTCGACCACCGGGACGATCATCGTGAAGCCGGGGGAGCGCACCTTGCCGCGCAGCCGGCCGAAGCGGAAGACGACCCCGCGCTCGTACTGCTTGACCACCCGCGCCGCCGCGCCCGCGTACACCGCCGCCGCCGCGCCCGCGCCGGCCACCGCCATCAGCAGCTCTTCGACCATCACGGCCCCCAGGGGTCGGTCCGAACGCCGATGCCCGGCTGCACGGCGAACGGTACAAAAAGGGTATTCCCCTCCAGTCTGCCCGCGAACGTGCGACCGGTCGGCGGCCTACAGCCAGCCCGCGAACTCCAGCAGCAGCTCCGCGTCCTGCCGCCGCCCCGCCGTCAGCGCCCGCGTCCCCGACTCCACCGCGCGGAACAGGGTCCAGCCCCGCAGCCGCTCCCGGTCCACGTCGAGCGAGTCCGCCAGCCTGTTCACCCGCCGCCGGGCCGCCGAGGCGCCCGCCGAGGCCGCCACCAGGTCCTCCACCCGGTCCCGCACCAGCCGGGCCAGGTCGTAGGCCCGCTCGCCGACCAGCGGCTCGGGCCCCACGGCCAGCCAGGGCGCCCGGTCACCGGCCAGGACCTTGCCCTGCCGGAAGTTGCCGTGCAGGAGCACCGTCTCGGCCTCCCCGGCCACCAGCTCCTCGCGCGCCGCGAGCGCCGCCGCCGTCAGCTCGCCGGCGGTCGCGTCCGCACGGTAGTGGTCCATCACCGAGGCCTGCCGGGCCGTCCGCCCGGCCACCGACTCGAAGCCGTGCTCCGCCGGGGGCTCGACCCACAGCTTCCGCACGGTCCCGGCCGCCTCCAGGAGCGCCTTCGCCTCCGGCAGGGAGCGCAGCGACACCTCGGGGTGGAGCCGTTCGAGCAGGATCCCCTCCTCGCCGGCCCCTTCGAGCAACCGCACCGCGCCCCAGCCGTTCCAGTGGGCGAGCGCCTCCCGCTCCCGGTCGGGCCGGGCGAACGGCGGCGCCACCTTGAGCGCGGCGGGGGAGCCGTCGGACCGCCGGACGAGCACCACCAGGCTGCTCCGCCCGCCGGGGGCCATCACCCGCTCGGCGTCCAGGGAGTCCCGGTCGAGCGCGGTCCGCGCCCGCTCCGGCAGCTCCCCGAGCCACTCGGCCGCGACGGTCTCCCCGTACGTCTCGCCGAGCGCCCGGACGAGTCGCTGCGGCGGTTCGAAAGCCATGCGTACGTTGTTCCTTCGGTCGGGGCGGGGCTCAGGCCCGCTCGGCGAGCCCAGGAAAGGTTACGTCGCCGCCGCGCCAGCGCACGGCGCGTACCGCCGCCTCCCTGAGCGCGGCGGCCGCCTCCCGCCGGGCCGGGCCCTCGGTGGCCCGGACCAGGTCGGAGTAGACGCCGGCCACCCGGTCCTCCAGGACGGCGGCGAGCCGCACCGCGCCCGCCGGATCCCCTACCCGGAACGGCAGCCCGTACGCGGCGGCCGCCGCCACCGGCGCGCCGCCGAGGTCCCGCACCGCCCGGCGCAGCACCTCCCGGCGGGCCCGGTGGGCCTCGTACGCGGCCGTGGCCTCCGCCCGGCGCTCCGGGGCGATCCGGCCGCCGACGACCCCGTACCCGTACACGGCCGCGTGCTCGGCGGCCAGCGCCGCCTGGGTGGCGTCGAGGGCGCTCATGCCCGGGCTCCTTCGGTCAGCAGATAGGCGTGGACGGCGCCCGAGGCCGCCACCGAGGCGAGCAGCCGGGCGTACTCCGGCGGGGCGGCCAGCAGCGCGTCCGCATGGCCGTCGGAGGCGGTCCGCTCGGCCGCCGCCAGCTCCCCGAGGGCCGTCGCGGGGTCGGTCGCCACCGGGACGGGCGCGGGGGAGGCCGCCGTGGGGCGCGCGGAGGCGGAGGGCGCCGGGGAGGCCGCGGCGGGCTTCACCGCGTCCGTCCCGCCCTCGCCGAGGGCCTTCACGTGCGCCGCCACCGAGCGCCGCAGCGGCGCCAGCCGGGGCGCCAGGGCGGGGTGCGCGGCGAGCACCGCGTCGTACCGTTCGAGCAGCCCGCGCGCGGCCGTCACCGAGCGTGCCCGCAGCGCCGCCTCGGCGCGCGCCACCCGTTCGGCCTCCCGCTCGGCGGCGCTCGGCCGCCGGGGCCCCTCCCCGCCGGAGGAGGTGCAGCCCACCAGGGCCGTCGCCCCCGCGGCCGCCCCCGCCGCGAGGAGCGCGCGTCTGCCCGTCGTCGTCACGCCTTCTCCCTCGGCCGCCGTCCACAGTCGAAGATCCGTACGCATCGGAAGATCGTTCGGATCACCGCAGGCGAGCGTACCCGCGGCCCCCCGGGCGATGGACGGCAACACCCTCCCGGACCGGATACCCTTTGGTCTGACACGCGACGAAACACAACAGCACACGCGGCCGAGGAGTCACCCGGATGAGCACCACCCAGAGCGACAGGCTGCGCGGACTCGTCGAGCCGCTCGTCCGCGCGAAGGACCTGGATCTGGAAGAGATCGAGGTGTCCCGGGCGGGCCGCCGCGGACTGCTGCGGATCGTCGTCGACTCGGACGAGGGCGTGGAGCTGGACGCCTGCGCCGAGCTGAGCCGCGCGATCTCCGAGAAGCTCGACGAGACCGACGCGATGGGCGAGGGCGAGTACGTCCTCGAAGTCAGCTCCCCCGGCGCCGACCGCCCCCTCACCGAGCACCGCCACTACGTGCGCGCCACCGGCCGGCTCGTCCGGCTCCAGCTGGCCGACGAGGGCGAGCTGGTCGCCCGGATCCTCGCCGTGGACGAGGACGGCCTCGACCTCGAAGTGCCGGGCGTGAAGGGGCGCAGGCCCACCGCCCGCCGGATCGAGTTCGCCGACGTCTCCAAGGCGCGTGTCGAGATCGAGTTCAACCGCAAGGACAAGAAGGAAGAGGAGGCGTAGCCGTGGACATCGACGTGAAGCTTCTCAAGGGCTTGGCGCATGAGAAGGAGATCTCCTTCGACCTGCTGGTCGAGGCGATCGAGTCGGCCCTCCTCATCGCGTACCACCGCACCCCCGACGCCCGCCGCCACGCGCGCGTGGAGCTGGACCGGCACACCGGCCACGTCACCGTCTGGGCCAAGGAGGACCCCTCCGACCTGGAGGAGGGCCAGGAGCCCAAGGACTTCGACGACACCCCCTCGGACTTCGGCCGGATCGCGGCGAGCACCGCCCGCCAGGTCATCCAGCAGCGGCTGCGGGACGCCGAGAACGACGTGACCTTCGGCGAGTACGCGCGCCGCGAGGGCGACGTCGTCGCCGGTGTGGTGCAGCAGGGCAAGGACCCGAAGAACGTCCTGGTCAGGCTGGACGACAAGCTGGAGGCCATCCTCCCGGTCCAGGAGCAGGTGCCGGGCGAGGAGTACACCCACGGCCTGCGCCTGCGGACGTACGTCGTCCGGGTCGCCAAGGGCGTCCGCGGCCCCTCCGTCACCCTGTCGCGCACCCACCCCAACCTGGTGAAGAAGCTCTTCGCCCTGGAGGTGCCGGAGATCGCGGACGGCTCGGTCGAGATCTCGGCCATCGCCCGCGAGGCCGGCCACCGCACCAAGATCGCCGTCCGCGCCACCCGTTCGGGCCTGAACCCCAAGGGCGCCTGCATCGGCCCGATGGGCAGCCGCGTCCGCAACGTGATGGCGGAGCTGCTCGGCGAGAAGATCGACATCGTCGACTGGTCGGACGACCCGGCCGAGATGGTGGCGAACGCGCTCTCCCCCGCCCGGGTGTCCAAGGTCGAGATCGTCGACCTGGCCGCCCGTTCGGCCCGGGTGACGGTGCCGGACTACCAGCTGTCGCTGGCGATCGGCAAGGAGGGCCAGAACGCCCGCCTCGCCGCCCGCCTCACCGGCTGGCGGATCGACATCCGTCCGGACACCGAGCAGACGGAGCAGGCCGGCCAGGCCTGAGACCGTTTTTGGCCAACGACTGTTCGATTCTTGCCCCAAACGGGCGGGGTCGGTACGGGGAGGTAGACTTAATCGTGTCTGGCCGGACGCACGCCCGCGTGTGCCCTGAGCGAACCTGCGTGGGATGCCGGGAGCGAGCGGCCAAGAGCGATCTGCTGCGGATCGTGGTGAACAAGGACGAGTGCGTTCCGGATCATCGCGGTACGCTGCCCGGCCGGGGTGCGTACCTGCACCCCGCCGTGGTCTGTCTCGATCTGGCGGTCCGCCGCCGAGCGTTCCCGAGGGCCTTCAGGGTCCAGGGCCCGCTCGACACCGCGGCACTCCGCCACCACGTCGAGCGATCGGCACAGCAGTGAAGAAGTACGGCACGGATCACCGTGCGGTCAGGTACCTCGCGAGTTGGAAGTAGGTCGAGATTGCGATGAGCACTCGATGAGTACGCGATGAGTACGCCCATGAAGTAGCGACGGTCCGGCGGTAACCGGACCTCAAAGGAGCGAAGTGGCTAAGGTCCGGGTATACGAACTCGCCAAGGAGTTCGGTGTGGAGAGCAAGGTCGTCATGGCCAAGCTCCAAGAACTCGGTGAATTCGTCCGTTCGGCGTCCTCGACGATCGAGGCGCCGGTCGTGCGCAAGTTGACTGACGCTTTGCAGGGTCCCGGCGGCAACGCCGGCAAGACCGCTGCCAAGCCCGGCGCGCCCCGCAAGGCGACGCCCACCCCTGCCGCGCCGAAGCCGGCGCAGGCCTCCCCCGCGCCGTCCCCGGCGCAGCAGACGGCTCGACCCGCCGCCCCGAAGCCTGGCGCGCCCACCCCGGCGCCCAAGCCCGCGGCCGCGGAGAAGCCCTCGACCCCGGCCCCCGCCGGCGGTCGTCCCACCCCGGGTCCGAAGCCCCCGGCCGCGCCGAAGCCGGCGCCGGCCTCCCCGGCTCCGACGACTCCGGAGTTCACCGCGCCTCCGGCGGCCCCGGCCGCCCAGCAGCAGCGTCCCGCCGGCGCGACCCCGGGCCCCCGCCCGGCCGCCCGTCCGGGCCAGCAGGCGCCCCGCCCGCAGGGCCAGGGCGCTCCGCGCCCCGGCGGCCAGCAGGCCCCCCGTCCGGGCGGTGCCCGTCCGGCCGGTCCCCGTCCGGGCAACAACCCGTTCACCTCGGGCGGCTCCACCGGCATGGCGCGGCCGCAGTCGCCGCGTCCGGGCGGCGGCGCTCCCCGTCCCGGCGGCCCCGGTGCCGTTCCGGGTGCCCCGCGTCCGCAGGGCGGCCCCGGCGGCGCCCCGCGCCCGCAGGGTCAGGGCGGTGCCCGTCCGACTCCGGGCGGCATGCCCCGTCCGCAGGCTCCCCGTCCGGGCGGCGCGCCCGGCGGTAACCGTCCGAACCCGGGCATGATGCCGCAGCGTCCCGCTGCCGGCCCGCGTCCCGGCCCCGGCGGTCGTGGTCCCGGTGGCCCCGGCGGCCGTCCGGGTGGTCCCGGCGGTGGCGGCGGCGGTCGTCCCGGCTTCGCCGGTCGTCCGGCCGGTCCCGGCGGTGGCGGCGGCGGCTTCGCCGGCCGTCCCGGTGGTCCCGGTGGCGGTGGCGGCGGTCGTCCGGGCGGTCCCGGCGGTGGCGGCGGCTTCGGCGGTCGTCCCGGCGGCTTCGGCGGTCGTCCCGGTGGTCCGGGTGGCCGTGGTGGCACGCAGGGCGCCTTCGGCCGTCCCGGCGGTCCCGCGCGCCGCGGTCGCAAGTCGAAGCGTCAGAGGCGCCAGGAGTACGAGGCCATGCAGGCCCCGTCCGTGGGCGGCGTGATGCTTCCCCGCGGTGGCGGCGAGGTCATCCGCCTGTCGCGCGGTGCGTCCCTCACCGACTTCGCCGAGAAGATCGGCGCCAACCCGGCGTCGCTCGTCGCGGTGATGATGAACCTCGGCGAGATGGTCACGGCCACGCAGTCGGTCTCCGACGACACGCTGACGATGCTCGGCGAGGAGATGAACTACACCGTTCAGATCGTCTCGCCCGAGGAGGAGGACCGCGAGCTGCTCGAGTCCTTCGACATCGAGTTCGGCGAGGACGAGGGCGGCGAAGAGGCCCTGGTCGCCCGTCCGCCGGTCGTGACCGTCATGGGTCACGTCGACCACGGAAAGACCCGACTGCTCGACGCGATCCGCAAGACGAACGTCGTCGCGGGCGAGGCCGGTGGCATCACCCAGCAGATCGGCGCCTACCAGGTGGGCACCGAGGTCAACGGCGAAGAGCGTCGCATCACCTTCATCGACACCCCGGGTCACGAGGCGTTCACCGCCATGCGTGCCCGTGGTGCGAAGTCGACCGACATCGCGATCCTCGTGGTCGCGGCCAACGACGGCGTCATGCCGCAGACGATCGAGGCGCTCAACCACGCCAAGGCCGCCGGCGTCCCGATCGTCGTCGCGGTCAACAAGATCGACGTCGAGGGCGCGGACCCGACCAAGGTCCGCGGCCAGCTGACCGAGTTCGGTCTCGTGGCCGAGGAGTACGGCGGCGACACCATGTTCGTCGACATCTCCGCCAAGCAGGGTCTGCACATCGACTCCCTGCTGGAGGCCGTGGTCCTCACCGCGGACGCCTCGCTCGACCTGCGGGCCAACCCGGACCAGGACGCGCAGGGCATCGCGATCGAGTCCCACCTCGACCGCGGTCGCGGCGCCGTCTCGACCGTCCTGGTCCAGCGCGGAACGCTGCGCATCGGCGACACCGTGGTGGTCGGCGACGCGTACGGCCGCGTCCGGGCGATGCTCGACGACAAGGGCAACAACGTCGAGGAGGCGGCCCCGTCGACTCCCGTCCTGGTGCTCGGTCTCACCAACGTGCCGGGTGCCGGCGACAACCTCCTGGTGGTCGACGAGGACCGTACGGCGCGTCAGATCGCCGAGAAGCGCGCCGCCCGCGAGCGCAACGCCGCCTTCGCCAAGCGCGTCCGCCGGGTGTCCCTGGAGGACCTCGACAAGGTGCTCAAGGCCGGTCTCGTCCAGGAACTCAACCTCATCATCAAGGGCGACGCGTCCGGTGCGGTCGAGGCCCTGGAGGCCTCGCTGCTCCAGCTCGACGTCGGCGAGGAGGTCGACATCCGCGTCCTGCACCGCGGTGTGGGTGCGGTCACGGAGTCGGACATCGACCTGGCCATGGGCTCCGACGCCATCGTCATCGGCTACAACGTCCGTGCGGCCGGCCGTGCCGCGCAGATGGCGGAGCGCGAGGGCGTCGACGTCCGGTACTACTCGGTCATCTACCAGGCGATCGAGGAGATCGAGGCGGCGCTCAAGGGCCTTCTCAAGCCGGAGTACGAAGAGGTCGAGCTCGGCACGGCGGAGATCCGCGAGGTCTTCCGCTCGTCCAAGCTGGGCAACATCGCCGGTGTCCTCATCCGTTCGGGCGAGGTCAAGCGCAACACCAAGGCGCGCCTCGTCCGCGACGGCAAGGTCATCGCCGAGGACCTCACGATCCACGGTCTGCGCCGCTTCAAGGACGACGTCACCGAGATCCGCGAGGGCTTCGAGGGTGGTATCAACCTCGGAAACTTCAACGACATCAAGATCGACGACGTCATCGCGACGTACGAGATGCGCGAGAAGCCGCGCGCCTGATCGCGTCCGATCGCAGCAGTGAGCAGGGGCCGGTCGGCGGAACTTATTCCGTCGATCGGCCCCGGCCGTTGCGTGTACGGTTCTGGTGTTCCCGCCCTGTCGAGGGCGGGACCACTGACCCCGAACCGGCGGGACATCCGGACACACATGTATGTGGGGACACTGTCCTTCGATCTGCTCCTCGGCGACGTACGTTCGCTGAAGGAGAAGCGCTCCGTCGTCAGGCCGATCGTCGCCGAGCTCCAGCGCAAGTTCGCGGTGAGCGCGGCGGAGGTCGGCGGCCAGGACCTCCACCGGCGGGCCGAGATCGGCGTCGCGATGGTGACGGGGGACCCGGGACACCTCAGCGACGTGCTGGACCGGTGCGAGCGGCTCGTCGCCGCCCGGCCGGAGGTGGAGCTGCTGTCGGTGCGCCGCAGGCTCCACACTGATGAAGACTGATTGAGCAAGGCGAAGAAGGAGAAGGACCAGTGGCCGACAACGCGCGGGCGAAGAAGCTGGCGGACCTCATCCGGGAGGTGGTCGCCGAGAAGCTGCAGCGCGGCATCAAGGACCCCCGCCTGGGTACGCACGTGACCATCACGGACACCCGCGTCACCGGTGACCTGCGGGAGGCCACGGTCTTCTACACGGTCTACGGCGACGACGAGGAGCGGGCGAGCGCCGCGGCGGGCCTGGAGAGCGCCAAGGGCGTCCTCCGCTCGGCCGTGGGCCGGGCGGCGGGGACCAAGTTCACCCCGACGCTGACCTTCGTGGCCGACGCCCTCCCGGAGAACGCGCGCACCATCGAGGACCTCCTCGACAAGGCGCGGGCCTCCGACGCCCAGGTGCGGGAGGCGTCCTCGGGCGCCGGCTTCGCGGGCGACGCCGACCCCTACAAGAAGCCGGGCGAGGACGAAGCCGCCGAATGAGCAACACAGCCCCCACGCCCGACGGCCTTGTCATCGTCGACAAGCCGTCGGGCTTCACTTCGCACGACGTCGTGGCCAAGATGCGCGGGATCGCGAAGACCCGCCGCGTCGGCCACGCCGGAACGCTCGACCCCATGGCCACGGGCGTCCTCGTCCTCGGCGTGGAGCGGGCGACCAAGCTCCTCGGTCACCTCGCGCTGACCGAGAAGGAGTACCTGGGCACCGTCCGCCTGGGCCAGACCACGATCACCGACGACGCCGAGGGCGAGATCACGGCGTCGGTCGACGCTTCGAAGGTCACCCGCGAGCAGATCGACGCCGGTGTGGCGGAGCTGACCGGCGCCATCATGCAGGTGCCGTCGAAGGTCTCCGCGATCAAGATCGACGGCAAGCGGTCGTACGCGCGCGTGCGCGGCGGCGAGGAGTTCGAGATCCCGGCCCGGCCGGTCACCGTCTCCTCCTTCCGGGTGTACGACGTCCGCGAGGCCGTCGCCGAGGACGGCACCCCCGTGGTCGACCTGGTCGTCTCGGTGGTCTGCTCCTCCGGTACGTACATCCGGGCGCTCGCCCGGGACCTCGGCGCCGGGCTCGGCGTGGGCGGCCATCTGACCGCGCTGCGCCGCACCCGGGTCGGCCCGTACAAGCTGGACTCGGCCAGGACCCTGGACCAGCTCCAGGAGGAGCTGACGGTCATGCCGGTCGCGGACGCGGCCTCGGCGGCGTTCCCGCGCTGGGACGTCGACGAGAAGCGGGCCCGGCTGCTGCTCAACGGCGTCCGCCTGGAGATGCCGGAGTACCCGAAGGGTCCCGTCGCGGTCTTCGGACCGGAGGGGAAGCTGCTCGCCCTGGTCGAGGACCAGCGGGGCAAGGCGAAGAGCCTCGCGGTCTTCGGCTGACGGAACGGGAACGGGCCCCCGGGCCCCGAGTGGGGCGGGTACGCGCGCGTACCCGCCCCACTCTCGTTCCCCGGCGGGACCCTGTCCGCGGAAGTCACGGAAATTCACTCCGACGGGGAGGCGCTCGGAGCGAAAGGGGGAGCGGAAGGGGGCGCGTTCCCCTGCGCGTGCCGTGGGGTGATCACCGGCGGCCTACCGTCGTCACCATGGGACGCGGGGACCTGGCGACGCTGGTGCGGATCTGCGATCCGGCGGGCCGGACGCGCGGCACCGGCTTCCTCGCCGACCACCACGGAACGGTCGTCACCAGCCACGAGGCCGTCGACGGGCTCAGCCGCGTCCTGCTGCGCGCTCCCGGCGACCGCAGCTGGCTCGCCGAGGCCGGGGCCGTCGTCCCCCTGCCCGAGAGCGGACTCGCCCTCGTCCACAGCGAAGGGCTCGGCGTCCGCCCCCTGCCGCTCGCGACCCGCCCCGAGGTCGAGCCCGGCACGTACGTCCGGATCGAGGCCCACGGCTGGCGCGAGGCGCGCGTCCTCGGCCCCGCCACCGTCACGTACACCGCCGCCGACCGCTTCCACGACCTCGACGAGGCCCTCGCACTCGCCATCGGCACCGAGGGCGCCGAGGCGCTCCGCCGCGGCGGCCGGGCCGCGGGGAGCCCCGTCCTCGACACCACCACCGGCACCGTCCTCGCCGTCCTCGGCACCGCCCTCCACGGCGGCCGCCGGGCCGCCGGGTACGCGGTCCCGCTCCGGCCCGACGGCCCGCTCACCGCCCTGCTGCGCCGCAACGCCGCCACCGTCCCCGCCTACGGCCCCGACCTCAACCTCGCCGGGATCCTGGAGCTCACCGCCACCTCCTCCGGGCCCGTCCGGGACCCCGGCCCCTGGCCCGAACCCGTCGAGCGCGCCGGATGCGCCCGCGAACTCGACCGCTTCACCGCCGGGGACGCCCCCGTCCTCGCCCTGGTCGGCACCCCCGGCACCGGCCGCACCACCGCCCTCGCCGCGCTCTGCGCCCGCCGCGCCCTGGGCGCCGAACCCGCCCCCACCGTCCGGCTGCGCGGCGCCGACCTGCGCGCCGAGGACCACTCCCTCGCCGACGCCGTCGGCCGCGCCCTGGACCGGGCCGGACGCATCGTCACCGCCTCCGGGGCCCTCGGCGACACCACCACCGCCACCCCCGAGCGGGCCGCCGCCCTCGCCCGGGAGGCCGGCCGGCCGCTCCTCGTCGTCCTCGACGGCCCCGAGGAGATGCCCCCGCTCCTCGCCCACCGGCTCCCCGCCTGGACCGCGGCCACCGAGCGGTGGCTCCGCGCCCACGGGGCCCGGCTCGCCACCGCCTGCCGCCCCGAGCACTGGGAGCGGGCGGGCGCCCTCTACGGCCCGCACGCCCTGCACCGCCCCGCGGCCGGCGGCGGGGACGGCCTGCCCGCCGCCGTCGTCCTCGGCCCGTACACCGAGGCGGAGGCCCGGGCCGTGCGCGAGGGGTACGGGATCGGGGAGACGGACCTCGCCGAGGCGGACGCCCGGCACCCGCTCGCCCTGCGGCTGCTCGCCGAGGTCCGGGCCGCGCTGCCCGGCGAGGTGCCGGGACGGCCCCGCCGCGAGGAGGTCTTCACCGCCCACCTCGACCTGATGTGCCTGCGGACCGCCGTCCGGATCGCCGCCGGCACCCGGCCCCTCGTCCGGGGGACCGCCGTCCGCCGGCTCGCCGCGCGCGTGACCGGCCGGGTCCACGAGGCGGCCCGCCGCTGCCTCGGCCCCGGCCACGGCGTCCTCGACCGGGCCTCCTTCGAGGAGCTGTTCCCCTGGCGGGAGGGCTGGGCCCCGGCCGTCCTCACCGAGGGCCTCCTCGTCCCGGCGGGCTCCGGCTACCGCTTCGCCCACGAGGAACTCGCCGACTGGCTCCAGGCCGCCCACCTCGACCTGGACACGGCCCTCCACGCCCTGGTCCACACCCACCACGAGGACCGGGCGCCGGACGCGCCCCCGGACGCCCCGGGCGATCCGGGCCACCCGGGCGCCCCCGTCCCCGCCGTACCCCCGGCCGTCCTCCCCGGCCCGTCCGGCGGGGAGCCCCGGGCCGTCGGGGCCCCGGCGCCGCCGCCCGTGCCCCGGCACCGGATCGGGCCCGTGCTCCAGGCGCTGCTGCTCGAACACCGGGAGCGCGGCGCGGGCGGGTCCGTGCCGCGGCTCGCCCGGCTCGTCGAGGCGCTCGCCCGGTTCGCGGACGCCGGGCAGGACGGGGACGGCGCCTGGTGGGCCGCGCGGCTGCTGGGGGAGAGCCTGCGGCGGATGCCGGACCCCCGGCCCTGCCTGCCCGTCCTGCGGCTGCTCGCCGACCGGATCGGCGCCCGCCCGGGACACCGCCCCGCCTTCGCCGCCTTCGGGCCGGATTTCTGGCGGGGCCTCGCGGTCGGGGAGGACGAGCGGACCGACCTGCTCCGGCGGCTCGTCACCGCCGACCCGCCGGGCGAGGACCGCTGGTTCGGCACGGTCGCCGAGCTGCTCGCCGCCGACCCCCGGGGCGTCCAGCCGCTCCTGTGCCGCTGGTTCGGCGACGCCCGGCCGCTGCCCGCCGCC
Source organism: Streptomyces sp. NRRL F-6492 (assembly GCF_001280125.1). Taxonomy (GTDB): domain Bacteria; phylum Actinomycetota; class Actinomycetes; order Streptomycetales; family Streptomycetaceae; genus Streptomyces. Next base: position 45,588 of record NZ_LGEG01000210.1, on the reverse strand, counting down.
CCGCACGCCACCGTCGCCACCGCCGCCCAGGCCCTCCTGCACGCCCACCGGGCGCTCGCCGTCGACGACCTGTGCGAGGCGCTCGTCGCCACCGCCCACCCCCTCGCCGAAGGCCTCCTCGCCGCCCTCGCCCGGGACGAGACCTCCGCCCTCTGCCGGGCCGTCGACCGCTGGGCCCACGACGACGGACGCCCGGAGCGCCGCGCCGCGGCCGCCGCGTACGGACACCTGGCCACCGGCCGCGCCACCGCCCCCGCCGACCGCGAACTGCTGCGCTACGCGGCCCTCGCCCTCCTCGCCCGCCCCGCCGACCGGGACCTGCACGGCGCCGCCCTCGGCCTCCTGGTCCGCGACCCGGAGACCCGCGCCCGCCACCTGCCCCGCGCCGCGACCGAGCCCGGCGTCCCCGTGGACGCCCTCGTCGAGGCCCTCGCCACCCACCCCGAGCAGGCCCTCGACGCCCTCCGGACCCGGCTGGACGCCCCCGGCGAGGACCCGGCCGCCGTCCTGGAGGCCCTCGCCGGGATCGACGCGCCCGCCCTCGCCCGCCGCGCCGCCGCCCTCGTCCGCGACCACGCCCTCCGCCACCCCGAAGCCGCCCCGCACGTGGCCGCCTTCGTGGACCGGCGCCTCGAAGCCGGACCCGGGGCCGGGGCCGTGCTCCTCCCGCTGGTCGGCGACCTGATCCGGAGCCGGTCCGTCCCGCTCCGCCGCGCTCTCGCCCCCGTGCTCGCCGCCCCCGGCACCGGCGCCTCCCGCCATCTGCGCGACGAGCTGCTCGACGTACTCCTGGAGCACGAGCGGTACGACCCCGGGCCGGGGGAGCCCGCCGTCCCGGAGGCCCTCCTGACGGCCGCCGCCGGGGACGCGGAGCGGAACGGCGAGGCCCGCACCCGGCGGCTCGCCCACCGGGCCGGCCTCCTGTGCGTCCGCACCCCCGAGGGCGCCGCACGGCTCGACCGGCTCCTCACCGCCCTCGTCCACGAGCGGCCCGTCTTCACCGAACTCCTCTGCGGCTGGATCGTCGCCGCCCCCGGCGACTGGGCACCGCTGCTCGGCATCGGGACCCTCGACGCGCTGCGCACCCCCGGCACCCCCATGCCGATGCGTGCCGACGGGCGTGGGCATGGCAGTCTTAGACCTGCTTAATCGGCGAACAGGCGGACGAGGAGCGGTCACAGTGCAGCGCTGGCGTGGTTTGGAGGACATCCCCCAGGACTGGGGGCGCAGCGTCGTCACCATCGGCTCCTACGACGGGGTGCACCGCGGGCACCAGCTGATCGTCGGACGCGCCGTCGAGCGCGCCCGCGAACTCGGCGTCCCCTCCGTCGTGGTCACCTTCGACCCCCACCCCTCCGAGGTGGTGCGGCCCGGCAGCCACCCGCCGCTGCTCGCCCCGCACCACCGGCGCGCCGAGCTGATGGCCGGGCTCGGCGTGGACGCGGTCCTCGTCCTGCCGTTCACCGCCGAGTTCTCCCAGCTCTCCCCGGCCGACTTCATCGTCAAGGTGCTCGTCGACAAGCTGCACGCCAGGGCCGTCATCGAGGGCCCCAACTTCCGCTTCGGCCACCGGGCCGCCGGCAACGTCGCCTTCCTCGCCGAGCTCGGCGCCACCTACGACTACGAGGTCGAGGTCGTCGACCTGTACGTCAGCGGCAGCGCGGGCGGCGGCGAACCCTTCTCCTCCACCCTCACTCGCCGCCTGGTCGCCGAGGGCGACATGGCCGGGGCCGCCGAGATCCTTGGCCGCCCGCACCGCGTCGAGGGCGTCGTGGTCCGCGGCGCCCAGCGCGGCCGCGAGCTCGGCTTCCCGACCGCCAACGTCGAGACCCTGCCGCACACCGCGATCCCGGCCGACGGCGTCTACGCGGGCTGGCTGACGGCCGCCGGGGAGCGGATGCCGGCGGCCGTCTCGGTCGGCACGAACCCGCAGTTCGACGGCACCGAACGGACCGTCGAGGCGTACGCGATCGACCGCGAGGGGCTCGACCTGTACGGGCTGCACGTGGCCGTCGACTTCCTGGCGTACGTGCGCGGGATGCTGCGCTTCGACACCCTGGACGACCTGCTCCGGGCGATGGCGGGCGACGTGGAGCGCTGCCGCGAGCTGACCGGGGAGTACGACCGGGAGCACCCGGAGCAGGTCTGACCCGTCGGGTCCGGTCAGTCCGCCTTCCTCCCCGCCACCCAGTGGCAGGCCACCGCGCCCGCCCCGCCGCCCGGCAGGACCGGCAGGTCCTCGCCCCGGCACCGGTCCGCGACCGCCGCCGCCGCGCCCGAGGCCAGGACCTGGCAGCGGACGTGGAAGCGGCACCCCGAGGGGATCCGCGACGGGTCCGGGGGCTCCCCGGTCAGCACCACCGGCTCCCCCTCGGACTCCGGGAGCACCGACAACAGCGCCCGCGTGTAGGGGTGCCGGGGGTTCGTCAGGACGGACTCCACCGGGCCCGTCTCCACGACCCGGCCCAGGTACATCACCGCCACCCGGTCCGCGATGTTCCACGCGAGGCCCAGATCGTGCGTCACCACCAGCGCCGACAGGCCCAGTTCGTCGCGCAGCCGCAGCAGCAGCGCCAGGATCTCGCCCCGTACGGACGCGTCCAGGGAGGCCACCGGCTCGTCCGCCACGATCAGTTCGGGCTCCAGGACCAGCGCGCCCGCGATCACCACCCGCTGCCGCTGCCCGCCGGACAGCTCGTGCGGATAGCGCAGGAAGAAGCGCTCCGGCGGGCGCAGCCCGGCCCGCGCGAGGGCCCCGGCGACGGCGGCCCGCTCGTCCCCCGCGTACCCGTGGATCCGCAGCCCCTCCGCCACCGCGTCGTACACGGTGTGCCGGGGGTTCAGCGAACCGCTCGGGTCCTGGAGGACCAGCTGCGCCCGCTTCCGGTAGGACTTCAGGGCCCCGGAGGAGTACGCCAGCGGCTCCCCGTCGAAGGCGACCGTGCCCGACGTGGGCCGGACCAGGCCGAGCAGCGAGCGGGCCAGGGTCGTCTTGCCGCAGCCCGACTCCCCGACGAGGGCCACGATCTCGCCCGCGCCGACGTCCAGGTCCACCCCGTCCACCGCCCGCGCGGGCGGCGCGCCGCGGCGTCCGGGGAAGACCACGCGCAGGTCCCGCGCCGACAGCAGCGCTCCGGTCGCCGTGCCCGTCTCCGGACGCGCGGAGGTGTCCGTACTCATGAAGCGCTCCCCACGTGCACGCAGGCGGCCCGGCGCCCCGCGCCCGCCTCCCGCAGTTCCTGGTCGAGGTCCCCGCAGGCGTCGAGCGCCACCGGACAGCGCGGATGGAAGGCGCACCCGCCGGGCAGGTCGGCCGGGTCCGGCGGGTCGCCCGGCAGACCGCGCGGCGCCCGCCGGGACGTGAGGTCCCCGATGCGCGGGAACGCCGAGGACAGCGCCCGCCCGTAGGGGTGCGCGGCCGCCTCGTACACCTCCCGCGCCGGACCCTCCTCGACGATCCGGCCCGCGTACATCACGGCGAGCCGGTCGCAGGTGTCGGCGAGGACCGCCAGGTCGTGGCTGATCATCAGGAGGCTGATGGACTGCTCGGCGACCAGGCCCTCGATCAGGCGCAGGATCTGCGCCTGGATCATCACGTCCAGGGCGGTCGTCGGCTCGTCCGCGACGATCAGCCGCGGATCGCAGGCGAGCGCCATCGCGATCATCACGCGCTGCCGCTGCCCGCCGGACAGCTCGTGCGGATACGCGGCGGCGCGGGCGGCGGGCAGACCGACGTGGTCGAGGAGCTCGCCGACCCGCTTGCGGGCCGCCGCCGGGGTCGCCCGGCCGTGCACGAGCAGCGGCTCCGCGATCTGGTCCCCGATCCGGTGCACCGCGTTCAGCGAGTGCATCGCGCCCTGGAAGACGATCGACGCGCCCGCCCAGCGCACGGCCCGCAGCCGCCCCCACGACATCGCGAGGACGTCCTCGCCGTCGAGCAGGATCTCGCCCTCCAGGCGCGCCGACGCCGGAAGCAGCCGGAGCAGCGCGAGCGCGAGCGTGGACTTGCCGCAGCCGGACTCCCCGGCCACGCCCAGCTTGGTGCCGGCCTCCAGGGTCAGGTCGACCCCGCGCACGGCGGGCACGGCCGCCGCGCCCGACCCGTACGTCACCTTGAGGTCCCGCACTTCCAGGAGGCTCATCGCCCCACCCCCAGCTTCGGGTTGAGCACGGACTCGACGGCCCGGCCGCACAGCGTGAAGGCCAGCGCGACCAGGGCGATCGCGATCCCGGGCGGGGCCAGGTACCACCAGTGCCCGGAGGAGACCGCGCCGGCCTCGCGGGCGTCCTGGAGCATCCCGCCCCAGGAGACCACCGTCGGATCGCCCAGGCCCAGGAAGGCGAGGGTGGCCTCGGTGAGGATGGCGGTCGAGATGCCGAGCGTGGTCTGCGCGAGGACCAGCGGCATCACGTTCGGCAGCACGTGCCGGGTCATGACGTGCCGGTGGCCGCCGCCGAGGGCGGTCGCCCGCTCGATGTACGGACGGGACTCCACCGCGATGGTCTGCGCCCGCACCAGCCGGGCGGTGGTCGGCCACGAGGTCACCCCGATCGCCAGGACCACCGTCCACATCGAGCGGGACATCACGGTGGCGAGCACGATCGCCAGGACCAGCGTCGGCATCACCAGGAACCAGTCGGTGATCCGCATGACGACGGTCGAGGACCAGCCGCCGTAGTGCCCGGCGACGATCCCGACCAGGGTGCCGATGGCGACCGAGAGGACCGCCGCGAGCAGACCGACGAGCAGCGAGATCCGCGCCCCCCAGATCAGCAGCCCGAGCAGCGGGCGCCCGAACTGGTCGGTGCCCAGCGGGAACTCGGCGCTCGGGGACTCCAGGGCCGTGCCCGGCGCCTTCGTCACCGACTGCACGTCGGCGCCGACGAGCAGCGGGGCGGCGAGCGCGAGCAGGGCGATCAGGACGAGCCCGGCGAGACCGTAGAGGCCGGCGCGGTGGGTGCGGTACCGCTTCCAGAAGCGGACCGCCGAGGCCTTGCGGCGCTGCCGGGCCAGGGAGGCCGCCGAGGGCGGCTTCCGCGCGGGCTCGGGGGCGGCTTCCGCCGGGGGCTCCGGGACGGGTTCCGGCGCGGGCGTCGTGGAGGTCGTGGAGGAGGTCATCGGCCCACCCGGGGGTCGAGCAGCGGATAGAGCAGGTCGGCGAGCAGGTTCATCAGGATCATCGCTCCGGCGAAGACCACGAACAGGCCCTGCACGAGCGGCAGGTCGGGCACGCTGAGCGCCTGGTAGAAGAGCCCGCCGAGCCCCGGCCAGGAGAACACCGTCTCCACCAGGATCGAACCGGCCGCCACGTGGCCCAGATTGATGAAGATCATGGTCACGGTCGGCAGCAGCGCGTTCGGCACGGCGTGCCGGCGGCGCACGGCGTCGTCGCGCAGCCCCTTCGCCCGCGCCGTCGTCAGGTAGTCGCCGCCCATCTCGTCCAGGAGCGAGGAGCGCATCACGAGCAGCGTCTGCGCGTAGCCGACCGCCACCAGCGTCACCACCGGCAGGACCAGGTGGTGGGCGACGTCCAGGACGTACGCGAGACCGGTCTCGCCCGTGCCCGACTCCATGCCGCCGGTCGGGAAGAGCCCCGGGACCGGTCCCGCGCCGACGGAGAAGACGATGATGAGGAGCAGGCCGAGCCAGAAGGACGGCACCGACCACAGGGTCAGCGCGATCCCGGTGTTCAGCCTGTCCCCGAGGCCGCCGTGGCGCCAGGCCGAGCGGGTGCCGAGCCACAGCCCGAGCGCCGAGTAGATCACCACGGCGACCCCGGTGAGCAGCAGCGTCGCCGGAAGCTTCTCCCAGATCAGCTCCCCGACGGGGGCGCGGAACTGGAACGAGGTGCCGAGGTCGCCCGTCAGGGCCTTCGCGCAGTAGTCGGTGAACTGCTGCCAGAGCGGCAGGTCGAGCCCGAACTGCCGCCTCAGCGTCGCCAGCTGCTCGGCCGACGTGGGCATGCCGTGGGTCATCGCCTTCACCGGGTCGCCGGGGATGATCCGGAACAGGAAGAAGCTGGTGACGAGCACGGCGAGGAGCGAGACGAGCGCGCCGCCCAGCTTCCCCGCCGCGTGGCGGAGGTAGCCGGAGGTGGCGCCGGTGCGGGGCGCGCCGCCCGTGGTGCGGGCCTGGTCGGCCCGCACCACGTCGGCGGGGGTGCTGGTCGTCGTCACGGACTACTCGCGGTCGTCGGCGGTGGACCGGCGGCGCAGGCCGAGGAAGACGCCGAGGCCGACCACGACCACCACGGCCGCGCCGATGCCGACGATCACCCCGGTGGAGGAGCCGCTCCCCTCGGACCCGCCGGAGGCGGAGGCCGCCGGCACGGCCGACCACCAGCTCCAGTAGCCGTCCTGGCCCCACAGGTTCCCGGCGGCCTCGGGCATGGTCGTGATGGACGCGATCTGGTCCGTGCGGTACGCCTCCAGGGCGTTCGGATAGGCCATGACGTTCATGTACCCCGTGTCGTACAGGCGGGACTGCATCCGCTTCACCAGATCCGCCCGCTTGGCCGCGTCGTACTCCACCGCCTGCTGCGCGTAGAGCCCGTCGAACTCCTCGTCGCAGATGAAGTTGTCGGTGGCCCCGCTGTCCTTCGGGGTGGCCGGGAGGGCGCCGCAGGTGTGGATGGAGAGCACGTAGTCCGGGTCGGGGTTGACCGACCAGCCGTCGAAGGCGAGGTCGTAGTCGCCCTTGACCCACGGGTCCGAGACGCTGTCCAGACACTCGACCTTCAGGCCGATGCCGAGCTTGCCCCACCACTCCTGGAGGTACTTGCCGACCGCCTTGTCGTTCGGGTCGGTGGCGTGGCAGAGGATCCGGAAGTCCAGCGGCCTGCCGTCCTTGCCGGCCCGCTTGCCGTCGGCGTTCTTCCGGTACCCGGCGGCGTCGAGGACCCTGGCCGCCTCCTCCGGGTCGTACGCCCGCTTCTGGTCCCCGTCGGGCCGCCAGAAGTACGTGCCGAAGCGGGGCGGGACGTACCCCTCGCCCTCGACGGCGTGGCCCTGGAAGACCTTGTCGACGAGGGTGGCGCGGTCGACCGCGAGGAAGAGCGCCTTGCGCACCGCCGGGTCGAGCAGCGCCTTGTGCCCGTTGCCGAACGTCTTCCCGTCCCGCGCCCGGGCGCCCGGGTTGGTGGCGAGGGCGAAGAAGCGGCGGCCGGGGGCGTCGTTGACCTTGATGTTCTTCTGGGCCTTCAGCGCGTCGGCCTGGGCCGGCGTCAGGTTCGGTACGAAGGACACCTCGCCCTTCTGGAGGGCGGCGACGGCGGCGTCCCCGTCCTTGTAGTACTTGAAGACCAGCTCGTCGAACTTGGGGGCGCCCCGCCAGAACTTCTTGTTCGGCTTGAGCTTGATGTACTGGTCGACCTTGTAGTCGGTGATGACGAAGGGCCCGTTGCCCACGATGGGGAACTGCTGGTCGTTGTTGAACTTCGAGAAGTCGCCGACCTTCTCCCAGACGTGCCGGGGCACGATCGGCACGTCGAGCGCGGTCATCGTCGCCTGGGGCTTCTTCAGCCTGATGACGAGGGTCCGCGGGTCGGGCGCGGTGACCTTCTCGAAGTTGGCCGTGAAGCTGCCGTTGGCGGTGGCGGCGTTCGGGTCGGTCATCATCTTGTTGAAGGTCCAGGCCGCGTCCGCGGCGGTGGCCTGCGTCCCGTCCGACCAGAACGAGTCCCCGCGGATCGTGTACGTCCACGTCAGCTTGTCGGGCGAGGGCTTCCACTCGGTCGCCAGGCCCGGGACCGCACGGGCGTCCTTCGGGTCGTAGTTCGTCAGGTACTCGTAGGCCAGGCGGTGGATGCTCGTCGAGGTGAGCTTCTGGGCGAGGAACGGGCTCAGCGAGTCGACGCTCTGCGAGACCGCCACCGTGAGGGTGGTGCCGCCGGGCTTGTCGTCCTCCGCCCGCGCGGTGCCGGGGACGACGACGAGCGAGGCGGCGGCGACACCGGAGGCGAGCAGGAACCGGAGGGCTCCGCGGGCTCTGCGGGCGGGCGCGGGACGGGGTGGAACCTTCGTGACCATGACCATGGGACGTGACCTCGCGTCGGGGTTTCTGTCGTGGATCTTGGGCTGACGGTGAGTGAAGCGAAGGTGTATCAGCGGTGGTCTGCCGTCGTCAACGATGACTCAAACCCCTTGTGGTCTGCGGGAACGCCAAGAGGCTCCGTATCGGAGAACCGATACGGAGCCTCATTGGTCTACTCCTGTGACGCCCTACTGTTGAGGGGCTGGCGGCGCCTGCGGAGGGGCCTGCGGGCCGGCCTGCGGAGGCAGCGGCTGCCCGGGCCGCTGCTCGGGAAGCTCCTGCGGCGGAACCTGCGCCGGGGCGGGCTGCTGCTGCCAGGCCGGGGGCACGCCCGGAGCACCCGGCTGGGCGGGCTGCGGCGGATAGGGCTGACCGGGGTACGGCGCCTGGGGCGCGTACGGCTGACCGGGTGCCGGGTGGCCGGGCGCGGCCTGGGCGGGTACGGGCTGGGCCGGGGCGAACTGACCGGGCATCGGGCCGGGCCCCTGCCCCGGCGCCGGGTACGCCTGCGGCGGGTAGGGCTGACCGGGCTGGGGAGCCTGGGGGGCGTACGGCTGCCCGGGGGAGGGCTGACCGGGCGCGAACCGGCCGGGCAGCGGCTGACCGGGCTGCCCCGGCTGGCCGGGCTGGCCGTGCGCTCCCGGCTGGGCCGGTGCGAACTGTCCCGGCTGACCTTGCGCGAACTGTCCGGGGGCCGGCTGCCCGGGGGCCTGCTGTGCGGCGTACGGCTGCCCCGGCACCCCCTGACCGGGATACGGCTGACCGGGGTACGGCTGGCCGGGGCCCGGCTGTCCCGGCATCGGCGGGGCCATGTGCGGAGGCACCGCGCCCTGGCCGTCGCCGGTCCACAGGCCCTGCGCCTGCTGCGCCCGTACGAAGTCCTCGGCCACCAGCGCCGACAGGTGGAAGTACGCCTCGCGGGTCTTCGGCCGCATCATGTCGAGGTCGACCTCGGCACCGGCCGCCAGGTGCTCGTCGAAGGGCACGACCACGACTCCCCGGCAGCGGGTCCGGAAGTGCTGCACGATGTCCTCGACCTTGATCATCTTGCCGGTCTCGCGGACCCCGGAGATGACGGTGAGGGAGCGCTGCACCAGGTCCGCGTAGCCGTGCGCGGAGAGCCAGTCCAGGGTGGTCGACGCGCTGGAGGCGCCGTCCACGGAGGGGGTCGAGATGATGATCAGCTGGTCGGCGAGGTCGAGCACCCCGCGCATGGCGCTGTAGAGCAGGCCCGTGCCCGAGTCGGTGAGGATGATCGGGTACTGCTTGCCCAGGACGTCGATCGCCCGCCGGTAGTCCTCGTCGTTGAAGGTCGTCGAGACGGCCGGGTCCACGTCGTTGGCGAGGATCTCCAGACCCGAGGGCGCCTGCGAGGTGAACCGGCGGATGTCCATGTACGAGTTGAGGTACGGGATCGCCTGCACCAGGTCGCGGATGGTCGCCCCGGTCTCGCGCCGCACCCGGCGGCCGAGGGTGCCGGCGTCCGGGTTGGCGTCGATCGCCAGGATCTTGTCCTGCCGCTCGGTCGCCAGGGTCGCGCCGAGCGCGGTGGTCGTCGTGGTCTTGCCGACGCCGCCCTTGAGCGAGATGACCGCGATCCGGTAGCAGGAGAGGACCGGCGTCCGGATCAGGTCCAGCTTCCGCTGCCGCTCCGCCTCCTCCTTCTTGCCGCCGAGCTTGAAGCGGGAGGCGGCGCCGGGGGTGCGGCTGGACTTGGGCTTCTGCTTGTTGTTCCGCAGCAGCCGGTCGGAGGAGAGCTCGACGGCCGCGTTGTACCCGAGCGGGGCGCCCGGCACGGACCGCTCCCGCTGGTCGTGCGTCACGGGCGAGGGCCAGGCGGCACCGGTCCGGGGGTCGACGGGCGGCTGCGCGTCGTACGGGGGCTGCGGCTGCGGCTGGGCCGGGGGAGCCTGCGGGGGCACGGCACCGGCACCGGGGTGCGGGTAGCCGTACCCGCCCGGCTCCCGGGCCTGCGGCGGCACGCCGCCGGGCTGCTGCGGATAGCCGTAACCGGGCTGCTGCGGGGGCGTCCCGGGGTGCGGGAAGCCGTAACCGCCCTGCGGGGCCGGGGCCGGGGGCGCGGGCTGGGGCGCCTGGGGAGGCCGCGGGGCCTGCGGGTAGCCGTACCCGCCGGGCTCCTGGGCCTGCGGGTAGCCGTACCCGCCGGGCTCCTGGGCCTGCGGCGGTACGGGGCCGGGCGCGGCGGGCGCGGACGCGGGCGACGGCCAGGCGGCGGTGGGCGGCAGCGGCGCGGCCGGGGGCACGGGCCGGCCCTCCGCGACCGGCGGCGCGGGCCACTGCTGCGCGGGGGCGGGCGCCGCGGGACGGAACGACGGCGGCAGCGGCGGCAGCGCGCTCCCGGCCTGCGGCGCGGGAGCCGAAGCGGCCTCGGGCGCCGGGGAGACCTGCTGCGGGGCGGGCTGCCCGGGGGCCGGGGCCTCCTCGGCGGGCAGGCCGCCGGGGGCGGCGCCGTCGGCGGAGACGAGGACGGGAGAGGCGTCGTCGGCGGTCGGACCGGTCTCGTCCGGGGTCTCGCCCGCGGCGGAGTCCGTCGTGTCCTCGGCGTCCCGGTCCGCCGGGGCCGGCGTGCCGTCGTCGTCCCCGGAGGCCCGTCCGGACGCGTCGGCGTCGCCGGTGGCCGGGTCGGCCGGCTCCTCCCGTACCGCGGTGGCGGGCGCGTCGCCGTCGGGCCGCTCGTCCGCATCGCCGGACGGCGGCTCGGCGGCGGCCGGACCCACCGTCGGCGCCGACGGCGCGGGATCCGCGTCCGAAGGATCCGCCGGGGCCCTGTCCTCGCCGTCCGCCGAGGCGGACCGCGCCGCCGCGGCGCGCTCCGCGATCTCCTCCATCTCCCGCCGCATCGTCACGGGGGAGAACCGCATCGTCGCGCCGCTCTCCAGGTCGCCGTCGCCGAAGGGCTGCGAGGACGCCTCCCCCGGCAGGGGCGCGACGGGGACGGACGCCGGGGCGGTCGGCACGGGGGACGCCGGCGGGTTCGGCCGGAAGCCGCCGGCGGCGGGCAGGCCGGGCACGGGGACCGGCGCGCCCGTGGGCGGCGGCGGGTACTGCTGTCCGGCGGCCGCGCCGGAGGCTTCGCCCGACGCGCTCTGCGCGTACCAGGCGGGCGGCGTGTAGTCGATGGTGAACTCGCCCGTCAGCTCCACGGGGTCCACGTCGGAATCGTCGGCAGGAGGGTTCCAACCCCCGTGGATGTCGTCCCGATCGCCGCTCACTCTGCCTCCTGGTGTGGTCGAGCACCCTTGTGCCGTCGTGGGTGGGGGCCACCGTTCACTTCCGATGGGCCCGGCTCTCCCCCTGGAGCACGGCGGACGGGTCCGAGGGTTCTCCTGCCGTGCCCCGGCCCAGCCTAATCGCCCCCGTCGCCACTCCGGCAGGCCCGTCCGCCCCTCGTGACCGTCCCCCGCGTCACACCGTGCCCCGAAGTGACACCGGTACGCCGGAGCGTGGAGGAGAAGGCGGACGAAACGGCACGACCGCGCACGGTTTCGGGCCCGCGACGACGGACCGGCGGCCGTGGGCCCCTTCGGCCGCACGACCGCCGGTCCGCGGAACCACCGGTCCGCGGAACCACCGGGAGATCCCCGGAACCCCCCGGCGCCCGAACGCCCCGACGCCTCAGCGGAGGTCGAACTCCCCGTCCCGCGCGCCCAGTACGAACGCCCGCCACTCGGCCTCGGTGTACCGCAGCACGGTGTCGTGGTCCAGCGAGGAACGCATGGCGACGCCTCCGCCCGGCAGATGGGCGATCTCGACACGCTCCTCGTCCGGGCTCGTGCCCGGGGCGCCCTGCCATTCGACGCCGGAGATGTCGAGGGCGTACAGCTCGTCCTTTTCCTGCGCGCTCCCCATGGGGATTCCTTTCGCTCACGGCCGGCCGAACGGCCCACGTCTCGCACGGTGCCGGGCCGTTCGCCGTGGCCCGGCGGTCACCGGGGCCATAGTAGGCAGCCCGGGTTCCGGGCGGGGGCGGTTCGGCCGCCCGCTCACCCGGTGGTGGCTCAGTCCATCCGGCGGGCCGTGCCGAGCAGGCCCGCCTCCGCGTCCGTGGGGCTCGTCATGACCCACTGCCGCTCCCCGCCGGAGGACCAGAGCGTGACCCCGTCCGCCAGCGTCGGCAGCGCCTCGACCTCGCCCCGCGTCAGTCCCAGGATGCCCCCGATCTGCTCCGCCTCCTGGGGGGAGACCCGCTGGACGCCCACGAGCGTCGCGGACCGCATGAGGCGCGGCGCCACCGGGCTGAGATAGGGGAGGAGGGTCAGCACCGACTGCCAGGGGGAGGAGACGACACGTCCGCGCGGCGGCCGCATGCCGCAGTCGCGCACCACCACGGCGGGGCTGCCGACGGTCGCGCCCAGCGGGGGCACCCGCCCCACGTCGTGGAGCGTGATGCACTCCAGGCCCGCCCCGGCCGCCTGCGCCAGGCCGACCCATCCGTGCGGGCGCCCGGTCTCCACCACCACCCGCGCCCCGGTGCCGGCCGCGCGCAGCGCCAGCACCTGCGCCGTCCACAGGCCGCCGACGAGCAGCACGTCGTACGGCGTCGAGCGGTGGAACCCCACCAGCTGCGACCGCCCCTCGGCGTCCTCGCCGATGACCACGCCGTCGTCGCCCACGGGCAGGGACAGGGCGGAGAGGTGGTCCGCGGGCAGGGTGTGCCCCGCGTGCCGCGGGCCGACCAGGCCGCGCGGTCGGCCCTGCTTGCGACCACGTCCGATCATCGGGCGCCTCCCAGCGGCATCGTCGCCAGTACGCCCGGCAGCTGTTCGCGGTCCAGGCGCAGCAGGCCGACCTTCGCGGCGCGCGCCGCCTGCTCCAGGGTCCGCCGCACGCGGACCAGTTCGTTGTCGGAGCCACCGGTGACCCGCACGTGGCCGTCGAGGTCCATGGCTCCCTGGCGCGTCCCGCGCCGGACGGTGAGGCTGAGCGTCGTGGCGTACGCGGGCACGGAGGTGAGCAGCGAGACCAGCCGGGGCAGCGGCGTCGCCCCCCGCCCGAGCTCGGGCCAGCGGCCGATCGCGTACGTGGTGTGCCAGCGGTCGTCGCACCGCCAGACCCGGGAGGTCTCGGCCGTCCGCCGCTGCGGCGCGGCGTCGGGCCGGCCCGCGCGGGCGGCGGCGCGCGGATTGGTGCAGACGGCCGTGGCGATGGTGGAGTTGAGTTCCTCCTGGTCCATCACGGTGGCCTGGAAACCCGCCCCCGTGATGCGGCTGGCCAGGTGGTCGGCGATCCGCACCAGACAGCGCTGCGCGCCTTCGAGGCCGCCGCCGCGGGCCTCCACGGCCTCCCGGCAGAGTTCGGGGTCCAGCTTCACGGCCACCCAGGTCAGCCGCAGCGCGGGGGCGCCGGTCCGCTCCTGGAGCGGGGCGTAGGAGAGCCGGGCCACGGCCTGCTGGGGGAGGTGGAGGGCCGGGGCCGGGCGCACCTGCTGCACCAGCTGCACCGACTCCACGACGATGTCGTCGACCTCCAGGGCGCCGCCCAGCACGGAGAGGGGGAAGGCGCGCGCGCCGAAGACCGGACGCAGCGCCGAGCCGCTCGCCTCGACGCGCAGCACGGCGGTCAGGAAGGTGCCGTCGCCCAGCATGCCGACGGTGCGGTGGTTGCGGTCGACGTAGGGCGAGGCGCGGAAGCCCGGCACGTTCTCGCCCACCGGGGCGAGGGAGGGGTCCGCGTCGGCCGCGGCGGGGGCGGCGGCGCTCCGGCGCGCGCGGAGCGCGAGCACGCTCCCCAGCCAGTCCTGTACGGCCTGTCCGCGGCGGCGTATCACGGCCAGCAGGACCAGGACGCCGGCGACGACGCAGGTGGGCACGAGCCAGAGGCCGCCCATCACCAGACCGACCGCGACGAGGGCCAGCGCCGACTCCACCAGGACGAGCTGCCGCAGCTGGAACGGACCCACCCGGGCGGCGCGCGACAGCGGACGCGGGGTGGTGGTCGCGGGGACATCCGGCGGAGCGGCCGTCGTTCGAACGTCGCCGCGGTCATTGCTGCGTTGCCGTCGGGAAGTTCCGGGTGCCGGGTCGCCGGCCTGCCCGTGCTGTGCACGCGTCGCCGTACCCGTCGCCACGTTGCCCCCTCGTGTCCGTAATAGCCGAATTCCCATGGGCGTTGACTGGGCGATCACCCTACCTGAGCAGTGGGACGCAAGCGCCGACAGGCATAGTAGGGGGCGGCGGGACGGCTGACCGGGCCCACGGGTTGTGGGACCCTGGTCGCCCATCGGGGAGAGGGACAAGCGAACAGATGGCATCACGTCGGGACGAACTGAACGCCTACACCTTCGCGAAGCGGAGGCTGATCGCACAGTTCGTGCAACCGAACGCGACGGGTTCGGAGGAAGGCGCGCCCCGCCCCCTGCGCGCGGTGGTGCCGGGAGCCATCGTCGGCGCGGTGGTCCTCGCGGTCTTCGGAGCCTGGGGCATGTTCAAGCCCGTCGCCCCCAAGAACTGGGACAAGCCCGGCGAGAACGTCATCATCGCGAGCAAGTCGACCACCCGCTACGTCGTGCTCAAGACCGGTGACAAGACGCAGCTCCACCCCGTCCTCAACATGTCGTCGGCCAAGCTGCTCCTCGACCCCGACAAGGGCAAGGTCATCAGCGTCGACGAGTCCGTGCTCGACAACGGCGAGATCCCGCACGGCGCCACCCTCGGCATCCCCTACGCCCCCGACCGCCTCCCCGGCGACAAGGAGGCCGGCGCCGCCAAGCGCTGGGCCGTCTGCGAGCGTCCCGGCGAGGGCGGCCGGGCGATACAGAAGGCGGCGTTCGTCCTCGCCGCGCGCGAGGAGGGGAGGACGGACGGCGCGGAGCGGCTGACCGGCGGCCAGCTGCTATACGTCGAGGGCACCGACCGCAAGCGCTACGTGGTGGACGCCAGGGGGACCGCGTACCCCGTGGAGAAGGACGAGCTGCTCCTGCGCCAGCTCGTCGGCCAGGGCCGCGCCGCCCAGCGGGTCTCGGAGGCGTGGCTGAACACCCTCCACAAGGGCGACGCCATCTCCTTCCCGACCGTCCCGGGCCGGGTCGGCGACCCCGCCGGGATCGCCGACCTCCCGTCCGGGGCCGACCGGATCGGGACGGTGCTGTCCGCGACGGACGGCACCCGGAAGCAGATGTACGTCGTGCTCCGGGGCACGGTGGCCCCCGTCTCGGACTTCACGGCCAAGCTGCTGCTCAACAGCCGGCAGCTGGTCGAACTCGGCCAGGCGGGCCAGGCGACCTCGGTCAGCGGCGGCGCCTTCCGGCCGGGGCGCGCCTTCGGCCGGGACAAGAAGTGGCCCGAGGCCGTCCCGGAGCCCGTCAACGAGGCGAAGACCACCGAAGGCAGCCGGAACACCGTGTGCAACGTGCTGCGCGGGGTCGACGCCGACAACGGGGCGACCACGCTGAGCACCTGGGCGGGGAAGGACTTCCCCGCCGCCCTGCCGACCGGTTCCAGCAGCGCGTACGTCACCCCCGGATCGGGCCAGCTGTTCCGGCAGTTCAAGGGCTCCACCACGTCCAGCGGCTTCCTGTTCCTCGTCACCGACACCGGCCTGCGCTACGCGATGCAGTCCAACGGCGACAGCGCCACCGACGACTCCGGGATCGGCTCGTCCGGCTCGGACGAGGAGAAGCAGGCCCGGCAGGCGGAGGCCCAGCAGGCCCAGAACCGCCTCGGCTACAAGAACGTCGAGCCGCTTCCCGTACCCGCCGAGTGGTCGACGTTCCTGCCCACCGGCCCCCGCCTGTCCACGGGCGGCGCACGTCAGCCGCAGGGCTCGTGAGGACCGGGACGCCGGTGCACCGGCTCTCCGGACCCGCCCGGCGCGTCCTCGCCGTCGCGGCCGCGACGGCGCTCTGCGCCCTCGGCCCGCCGCTCTCCACGGCGGCGGCGGACGACGGCTCCCAGTGCACCTACCCGGGCAAGACGTACGAGGGCCGCCCCTGGTCGCTCCAGCGCGTCCTGCTGGACGAACTGTGGTCGAGGTCCACCGGCAAGGGCGTCCGGGTCGCGGTCATCGACACGGGCGTCGACGTGAAGAACCCGCAGCTGGCCAAGGCCGTGGACGTCAAGAGCGGGATCAACCTCATCCCCAAGGACGCCAAGGACGCCAACGGGTACAAGCTGAAGCGGGGCAACGAGAACGGCACCACGGACACCGTGGGCCACGGCACCAAGGTGGCCGGCATCATCGCCGCCCGCCCCGCCAAGGGCACCGGATTCGTCGGCCTGGCGCCGGACGCCACGATCATCCCCGTCCAGCAGAACGACGCCGACGGCCACGGCACCGCGGAGACGCTCGCGACGGCGATCCGGCACGCCATCGCCAAGAAGGCCGACGTGATCAACATCTCCCAGGACACGGCCGACGCCGTGAAGCCCACCGAACTCCTCGAACGGGCCGTCAAGGAGGCGCTGGAGCGGGAGATCGTGGTCGTCGCGTCGGCGGGCAACGACGGCCTGGGCGGCAACGTCAAGCGCACGTACCCGGCCTCGTACGAAGGCGTCCTCGCCGTCGCCGCCTCGGACCGCAACAACGAACGCGCGCAGTTCTCCCAGTCCGGCGACTTCGTCGGCGTGGCCGCGCCCGGCGTCGACATGGTCTCCACGGTGCCGCTCGGCGGCCACTGCGCCGACAACGGCACCAGCTTCTCCGCGCCGTACGTCGCCGGTCTGGCCGCCCTCATCAAGGCCGAGCACCCCCGCTGGACGCAGAAGCAGATCGTCGCCCAGATCCAGCAGACCGCCGAACGCTCGGTCGCGGGCCACGACCGCCTGGTCGGCTGGGGCGTGGTCGACCCGGTCAGGGCCCTCACCGAGGACGACAAGCCCATCGAGAAGCCCGTGGCCCACGAGGGGGTGACCCGCGCCGAGGCCCCGACCCCGGCGGCGCTCCACCTGGGGGAGACCCCGGAACAGCGCGCGTCCCGCCTGGCGACCTACGTGGTGGTCGGCGGCGGCGTCCTGGTGGCGGCGATCGCCGGCACGGCGGTGGCACTGCGGGACCACCGGCGCAGAACGGTGCGGGGAGCCGCCCGGTGAGGGTTGCAGCCGCACACGGCTGATAGCGTCGTTTGGAAGAAGTCTTGTGCGGCACAAGTCACTTGGGACTGTCGGTCCCAGTCATTACAGTGGTACGTGCGCGATCGGCGGATGACGAGTCGTCACGATCGCAATGTGGGGCAGTAGGAGTAAACGGGGAGGAATGGCTCGTGTGTGAGGCGACGGGTGACGGGGGCGACGGTGACGAGTGACCTTGAGCGCGGTGTCGGCGAGCTGAAGAAGTTCCGTGACCGGGTCGACGGGATCATCACCGAGTTGGCGAGCGGCGCGGGCGGCGCGGCCGGGTTGAACCGGAACCGGATGACGCGCGCGTCCCTCGGTGTCGGGATCCCCTTCACGGAGGCGGACGGCTTCTCCGCGGAGTACGACCGGGTCCACGGGGCGCTCGTGGCGCTGTCGAAGTCCCTCGGCGGTCAGATCGAGCTGCTGCAGATCGGGGTCTACGCGGCCGACGTCGGCTACGACAACGTGGAGGACGAACAGCGGCGGCGTTTCCACGGGATCCAGGCGCGCCTCGCGGACGAGCGCGAGAAGGCGATCAAGCGTGAGCAGGAGACGCGGAACGGTGATCTCGCCCAGCCCGCCCAGCCGCGCGAGGACACCAAGAGCGGCGAGAAGGGCCTGGGGTGACGATCGATGAGTGACGAGAAGCAGCCGAACCCGAACCTGACGCCTCAGGAACAGCAGCAGGCGAACGACACGACCGAGATCCACAAGCGGTACGCGGCCACGAACCTCCTGGAGAACCTGGACGAGATCCTCCCCTTCGGCCTGGGGCCCAAGGGAAGCGTCTTCGGCGAGACGTCGTTCGAGGGCCACCGGCTCAACGCGATGCTCGACCTCCTCGACAGCGCGAACCCGGCCGACCTGGAACAGGCCGGCGAGGCCCTGGAGAAGGCGACGACCGCCCTCAACCAGGCGGCGAAGGACCTGGACACCTTCGTCCGCGGCGTCGACTGGAAGGGCGCCGCCGCCACCGAGTTCCAGCGCTACGGCTCCGAGGTCGTCTCCTACGCCTGGGGCATCGGCAAGGTCGCCAACGCGGTCGGCGCCCAGATGAAGGTGGCCAGCACCGGCCTCGCCTCGGTCCGCAACGCCAAGCCGCCCCGCGACAACCGCCTCGTCCAGAAGAAGCCCGAGGAGTTCGCGCTCCCGGAACGCACCCAGGACAACAAGGACTACCAGAAGGCCCTCCAGGTCGAGAAGGACCGCCAGGAGGCCATCAACCAGATGAACCGCCTGGCCTCGTTCTACGCGGTCTCCAAGAACGTCCTGGGGGCTCAGACGCTGCCGAAGCCGCCGAAGGCCTACGGGGCAGCGGTGCCGGATCCGGCCGGTTCGGTCCGGAACGGCGGCGGTTCCGCCACCTCGCGTGACGGAAGCACCTCGCGTGACGGCGGTCTGTCGCGGGAGGCGCCCGGGCACATCGGCGCCAGTGAGGACCGCGCCACCCAGGCGGCGCCCCGCACCGGGCACGAACTCGACGGCTCCGAGCCGATCCGGGAGCAACAGACGGGCACGAAGGTCAGGATCGACTCGGTCGCCACGCCTCCGGCGCCCACGATCACGACCACCGCGCCCACGCCGACCGCGCCCACGAACACCCCGAACCCGACCGGCCCCACGCTGCCTCCGCCGGTCGCGCTCGGCACCCCGCCGCGTACCGGAGGCCCCCGGATCACCGGAACGCCCGGCGGGCCGTACGGCAACGGGCGGACCGCCGTGGGACGTTCGGGCGGTCCGGGGACCTCGCAGGCCGTGGGGCGCTCGGGCGGACCGGGTACCTCCTCCGCCGTGGGCCGCGCGGGCGGGCCGACGAGCTCTCCGGCCGTGGGACGTTCCGGCGGACCGACGAACTCTTCCGCCACGGGCCGTTCCGGCAACCCGACCAGCTCCCCGGCGGCGGGGCGCTCCGGTGGTCCCATGGGACGGGCGGGCGGACCGCAGGCCACCGGCCAGACCGCCCAGGCCGGGCGTGCCACGCCCCAGGCCGGCCGCCCCGGCGGCCCGGGGCAGTCCGCCACCGGCCGTGCGGGCGGCGGGCGGTCCAACCCCATCGTCGGCGGCACCCAGCAGCGCACCTCCACCGGAGGCGTCGGGTCGCGGATCCCCAAGGGCACCGTCGTCGGCGCCGACGGCCCGGCAGCGGGTCGTACAGCCGCGGCACGGCCCAGCCAGTCAGGGGTGGTCGGCGCCAACAACGGCAAGGGGGCCGCACGGCCCGCCGGCCGCGGCACCCCCAGCGCCAACGGCGTCGTCGGGAGCCCCCGCGGCGCCGGCACGCCCGTCGGCGGCGGACGCGGCAACCAGCGCCCGCCCCGTGACGAACAGGACCGCGACGGCTCCTCGCGCCCCGACTACCTGACGGAGGACGAGGAGACCTGGACGAACCGGCGGCACGGCACCGTACCGCCGGTGATCGGCTAACCACCCGGAAGGCTCGGAAGTACAGGATGACGGCAGGAATGATCGGGAGCGGCAAGCTCCGGCGAGCGCTGCTCGGCGCCACGGCGGCAACGGCGCTGACGGCGGCCCTCGTCGGGGCCGCTCCGGCGGCGGTCGCCGCCGACGCCCGTTCGCAGCAGTGGTACCTGGACGCCATGCACGCCGAGGAGATCTGGAAGAAGTCCACCGGCAAGGGCATCAAGGTCGCCGTCATCGACAGCGGGGTCAACCCGAACACCCCCTCGCTCGAGGGCAAGGTGCTCAAGGGCTGGGACGCCTCCGAGACGAAGGGCGACGAGACGGACGACTACAGCGGCCACGGAACGTCCATGGCCGAGTTGATCGTCGGCTCCGGAGCGAACGGTGGTGTGAGGGGACTGGCGCCGGATGCCAGGGTGGTCCCCTACCGGGTGAGTGACACCGACCTCCAGAACGAACAGGCCGTCAACGCCTTCGACATGGTGGAGGCGATCAAGCGCGCCGCCGACAGCGACGTGCGGATCATCAACATCTCCATGGCCTCCGACTACGCCAACCCCTTCAAGAAAGAGGCTGTCGAGTACGCCGTCGCCAAGGGAAAGCTGATCTTCGCGGGATCCGGAAACAACGCCAAGAAGGGCAACAAGCCGCAGTACCCGGCTGCCTTCCCCGATGTGGTCTCCGTCGCGGCGACCGACCGGAACGGCGTCGTGGCCGACTACTCGCAGCACGGCGAGCACATCGATCTCGCCGCGCCGGGCAGCGACATCCCCGGTTGGTGCGACGAGAAGTTCGAGGGTTACTGCACGGAGGGCGGCACCAGCAACGCCACCGCCATCGCCTCCGCCACCGCCGCCCTCATCTGGTCCGCGCACCCCGACTGGACCGCCAACCAGGTCCTCCGGGTCATGTTCGAGTCCGCGGCGCGAGGCGACGACTGGAAGCCGGGGACGCTCAGCAACTACCTCGGCCACGGCATCGTCCGGCCCAACGCCCACATCAGCCGTGGCCTCGGCAAGCCGGGCGACCCCAACATCAGCCCCCTGACCAACAAGAGGACCGGCGGCGGCGCGCCCGGGTCGACCCCGTCGTCGGGCGCGTCGGCGCCCTCGGACACGCCGTCCTCGACCGGCTCCCCGGCGGCCCCGTCCGCATCGGACGTGACACAAGCTCCCGACGGCAAGTCGTCTTCCAACGCTCCTGTGGCAGGCTCCGGCGCGAGCGCGGCGGGCGGCGGAGGGACGGGGCTCGTCGTCGGCGCCGTCGCGGCCGTGGCCGTCGTGGCCGGAGCGGGCTTCCTGATCGTGCGCCGCCGGCGCACCGCCTGACCCGTGCCCGGCGCCGGCGGAACCGACGGCACGGGCCGAACCGACCGAACCACGTGCGCGTGAACCGGGCGCACGCGATCTCAACGAGAAACCCAGAGAGGGAGAGGGACACATGTCAGTCTTGAAGGTTGGCGATCAGAGTCTCAAGGATTTCCAGGACGAGCTCACCCGCAAGTTCGACGACGTCAAGGGGCAGCTGCAGTCCCTCCAGGGCGTCATCGACAGCCTCGAAGGCCGCTGGAAGGGCATCGGCGCCGGCGCCTTCGACGCCAAGCAGACCGAGATCAACCAGGGCATGGTGCGCATCGCCAAGCTGATGCTGAACTTCCAGGAGGCCATCCAGGTCACCCGGACGACCTCCGGCAACACCGACGACGAGGTCGAGGCGGCCCTGCGGGGCGTCGACGTGACCGCGGGCTTCTCCGGTGACGCCGGGGCCGAGCGTGCGGCCAGGTCGAACATCGCCGGTCTCTGACCCGGCGTCGGACACGGCACCAGCCAACCCGTACACACCACCGAAACCCGGAGGAACCATGTCGTCCAAGAACGACGGCGTCATGCTCGTCACGTACTCCTCGCTCGATGACGCGGCGAACACCATCGAGGCGCAGGCGAAGCGCCTGGACCAGGCCCTGGAGGACATCCAGACGAAGATCCGCTCGGTCTCCAGCACCTGGGAGGGTGAGGCGAAGACCGCCGCGGACGGCGCGCACGCCAAGTGGGACAAGGAGACCCGCGCCATCCACACCGCCCTCCAGGGCATCGCCAAGGCGGTCCGCCAGGCCTCCCCGGCCTACCAGGCGGGCGACAAGCGGGCCGCGGGCTTCTTCTAAGCCGGGTTCGAACCAGCAGCACACAGGGTGGACGCGCGCGGGAGGCGTCCACCCTGTTCCGTGCCCGGCCGGTGGGCGCCGCCGTCACCGCGATGACGGGGCGCCTACCGGCCGCATGTCCTTACCGGCCCAGGACCTCGTCGCACGCGCCCGACGCGGCGGCGGAGTCGGCGTACGCCGTGACGAGGTTCTTCGTCTGCTCCGGGGTCGTCCCGTCGCGCGTCACGCGCACCGTCGCCCACACGGACCTGCCCGCGCCGTCCGCGACCCGGCAGTCCACCCTCCCGACGGCGCCCGTGGCCGAGTGGACGAACCGGCCGTCCTCGCTCCGCGTGTCGCCGGGGTCGACCGACCGCGCCAGCTCGGCCACGTCCCGGGCGGACGTGTCCTTCTCCCACCGCTCGACGCTCGCCGAGAACACGGACTCGCCGTCGACGTGCAGGCGGCAGGACCGGCTCCAACACCGAGACCGGGACCTCGACGCCGCAGAGGTCGGCGGGCACGGCGTACTCACGCGTGGGCGACGAGCACGAGACCGTTAGCACGAGCACAGCCCCGCGCCAGGCGGCGCGGGGCTGTGCGCATCGACTTCACGGGTCCTTCCGGTTCGGTCGACCGCCGGGCGGCCCGGCGGCCGGCGACGTGGGTGCTGTGCTCCTGGGCAGGTGTCCGGACCGGGCGACGAGCGGTCCGTAGCGAACCGACGGCTTGCCTGCCGGTCACTCGGATGAATCCGCACCGAAAGAGGCGCCTTCGGAGGGAAGGCCCCGACGGCAGACCACACTCGGCGCTCTCGCGGGCGGACCGTGCCGCCTCCACGGCCAGGTCCACCGAGCGCCCTGCTCTTCACTTCCGCACCGTCCGCTCCGTCATGGAGCCGCAGGCGCACCACGGTGCTGATGCCGTAGCTGCCGCAGGCGACGGTACCCGGAGCCGAACAGGGCGTGAGTACCGCCGCCTCCTGGCTCGGGAGATCGACGCCGCGCAGTACACCCGCCTTGAACTCCTCGGTTCCCTCGGTCCGCCGGGATCCCTGGCCTGGGTACAGACGTTCTCGGAGCCGATCGCTCCGCGTCCGGCGAACGGAGGGATCCCCGACGTGCGTGCCGGACCGGCGGACAGGCTAAGAAATCGCCCTTTTCCCTACCGGGATCGAAAAGGGAACGGCATTCCTACTTCTGAACACACTGGGGCAACTTTTCCAGGGCTTTCGCATAGGCCTTGAGTAGTTTCTCCACGGCAGCCGCGTCAGGCCTGCCCGGATCCGAGACGATGATGCCGAGGTACAGCTCCATTTCTCCCTTGCGATGCTGCTTCACCGGTTCGCAGGTGACCTTGCCGACTCCGCCCCTCTCCGCGTAAACGTAAGTGCCGTCCTTGCTTTCGTACTTGTCGCGCCTCACGTACGGATTCTCGCGTGCCTCCCTGCCCGGATTCGTCTCGATCTCCTCCCATCCCCAGGAGGACGACAGGACAACGGTGTTGTCCACTACGACGGAGCAGCCCAGAGCGTCGCGGACAGCCGCGTCCCGTTGCCTCACCTCGATCTTCTCGCCCCCTGCCGGAAGCAGGGGGGACAGAAGGTCGGGGGCGACCGGTGTGCCGCACAAGGAGTCCGGTACCTCGAACGCCCGCACCGCTTCCTCCTCCGGCTGCGAGCACCCGGAAACCGCGAGGGCGAGCGCGAGTACTGCCAGGGCTTTTGCGTGCTTCATTCTCTGCCTTCTGAGTGCGCCCCTCGGAACGGAGCGGCCGGACGGATGAGATGTCACCGTGGTGACGGTGCGGCGGATCAGTCGGGTTGGATCTCGGTCTCCAGGTCGTCTGCCATGTGACGGGCGTTGTCGGAGGCGTCGGAGAAGCCGTCGGACGTTCCGGTCCGGGCCCAGTCGGCGACCCGGTCGGCATCCGGGAGACCATGGGCCTTGGCCGCCTCGATGGCCGCGATCTGGCTCATGTCGACGTTCTTCTTCTTGCTGTCCTGCCAGAGGTCCCCGGCACTCTTTCCCGCGTCCTTCAGGACGTCGGTCTCGGACTGCTGGAAGATGTGCTCCAGGACCACGGAGCTGACCGTGCCGGCGACACCGCTCGCGACCGCTCCGCCGACGGGCGTGGCGACGAAGCTCACGCCGACGCCGATGCCCGTACCGATCGCTCCGGACCAGGCGTTCTTCTGCTGCGCGACGGAATCGGCGAAGTCCTTGGCTTCCTTGGCCGCCGGACCGACGATCGCCTCCTGGCGACCGACCGCCAGAGTGCCGCCGATCTCGGCGGAACGGCGTGAGATCTCCTCGATGGTGTCCTGTGGCGAATGCGGGTACTTCATGTCCGCCGGCGTGTTCGGATTCAGCTGGTAATCCATGAGGTCGGCCATGTACTTGGCCTGACCGATCTCGACGGCCGCGTTCCCCTTGGGGTCCTGACCCACGGTGACCAGGAAGCGCGTGACGTCCGAGTGATCGAGGGCGGCGGGCGTGCCGGCGATGGGGAACAGCTTCTCTGTGTTGCCCCGGCTGTCGTCGGACACGGCCCGGTTGATGTCCGGCAGGTACTCGGACGCCATCTGGCCGACGCTGTCCGTCATGTAGCTGTGCTTGGTCAGCCGCTCGGGATCGTCGGAGATCGAGGAGACGACCTTCTGCATGAGCTCCGCCTGGTCCTTGTTGTGCGGCGGAGTGTTCACGGTCGGCATCTCGCCCGCCGGGTGCCCGGTCGTCGCCGCCTCCAGGGCCATCGCGAGGTTGTTGCGACCCTCGGTGCTGTCCTTGCCCTTGTCGTCCCGGTCCTGGGGCCAGTCCCGCTCCTCGAATAGGTAGTCGAAGTTGCTCAGCTCGCGCTTCTCGTTCTTGCCGTTGCCGTCGGCGTCCTCCTCGAAGTCGTGGTCCTCGTCCTTGGTCACGAAGTCCGCGTTGAAGAAGTCCGTGGCCGCGTCCGGGCTGTTGGCGAGCGCCTTGAGGAAGCCGGTCATGGGGTCCGAGCCGGAGTCGGTGCCGGTGCGGTTGAGGAGCGGGTCCATGCCCATGTGCTGCCAGCCGACCGGCATGTGGCGGCCGTTGTCGCTCATCTTCTTCTCGGTGTCGATGAGCTTCGTGCCGTAGTCCTTGAGGAACTGGTCGTCGAAGTTGCCCCAGCGCATCAGGTTGCTCATGACCTGCGCCC
The DNA here is from genome assembly GCF_001280125.1 of Streptomyces sp. NRRL F-6492. Classification (GTDB taxonomy): domain Bacteria; phylum Actinomycetota; class Actinomycetes; order Streptomycetales; family Streptomycetaceae; genus Streptomyces. The sequence goes on along the minus strand of NZ_LGEG01000210.1, from coordinate 20,744 downwards.
CGAACGTGGTGCTGTTCTTGGAGAGGGGCTGGTCCGCCGTGTTCACCATGTCGTACTTCCAGCGCGACATCTCGGGGGTGTCCGCCTGGGTCGCGGTGGCCAGCGTGAGGCTCAGGTTCTTCTGGAGGTCGTCGTACTGCTCGACCCTTTCACGGCCCACCTTGTAGGCGAGGTGGGGATCGTTCAGACCGGCCCAGAAGTCGAGCGTCCCCTTCGGGCCGAGGGTGGTCGCGAAGTGCTCGGCGAAGATCGGATCCCCGGAGTACTTCCCGAGCCCGGCGTTGAGCGCGTCGAAGTCCGCCGGCGTGAGGTCCTCGGGCTTCTTCTTCGCGATCGCCGCCAGCTTCTCGGCCTCCTTCACGGCGTTCGCCGCCGAGTCGCGGTCCTTGTACACCGCGTCGGAGAAACCGTGGTCGGTGAGGTCGACCAGCGCCTTCAGGGAGGTGGCGGCGGAGCTGTCGATCTCCGTCGCCGTGTTCAGGATCCCCTGGAGTTCGTCCCGGAGTCCGTCGACGTCGCTCTGCCCGTTGGGGGCCTTCTTGTCGGGGTTCTCCCGTACGGTGAACCCGCCGCCGCTCGCGGTGACGGTGAGGTTCTTCCCCCGGCCGCGCTCGACGGCCTCCTTCAGGAGCCGCTGCTGCGTCTTCAGCTCGTCCCGGGTGTCGAGCATGATGTCGCGTATCGACGTCGCCTGGGTGAGGGCGTCGCCGAACTCCCCGGCGGTCTTGCCCACGAACTCGCGGCCGATCACCGCGTTGTCGCCGGCCCAGTCGGCCTTCAGGGCCTTGCCCTGCAGACCGTCGTGGGCGTCCTTCTTCAGGGACTGGAGTTTGGTGAGCATGCTCGTCCAGTCCGAGACCGTGTCGTCGAGCAGCTTGAAGTTCGCCGAGTGAAGGGCTTCGAAATCCATCAGGGTCTCCTCTAGTCCTTCTTGTCTTTCTTGTCCTTCTCGGCGTAGACCGGATTGGGCTTCCCCTGGCCCGCCCAGTCCTCGTCGAAGCCCGAGTCCAGCGTCTGGATGCCGGAGACGTGCCGCTCGATGAAGATCTCGTCGCCCGCGTGCGCGTTCTTCGTGAAGTCCATGTGGTTCGAGATGAGCGCGCACGCGTCCATCACCGAACCGAGCTGCTTGTCCCAGCGCGTCGACACGTGCTGGAGGGCGCCGCCGAGCGCGAAGCCCTGGGAGGAGAGGTCGGACCCGGCCGAGTCCGTGGAGGTGACCCGCGCCTCCTTCCACAGCCGGTTGTACAACTTGAACGCCTCGTCACCGATCGCGGCGAGATCCTGCTGATCGACCTTGAGGAACCCCCCGGACGCACTGCCCGCGTTGGGCCTGTCCTCGGGCGGCAACCCGTTCAACTGCATCCGCGCCGCGTCCTTGTCGGCCGCCGAGGCCTTCAACTGTTCCCACTCGTCCCATGCCATGGACGTCACCTCTCCTTGCGGTTTAGGGCTGGTTGGAACCTATTCGGGGCAGTTCCTCAGAGAATTTCCGCTGCTCCTGGCATTCACCGGCCCCGTACGAATGCCGCGCCAGCTGGTAGGCGAAGTCAAGCACCACCTGACGCAGGGCATCGCCGTGCAGCCCGGTCTCTCCGATGGTCCTGGCTTCGACGGTCAGGGAATGCGGTCTTCTCGTCTTCTCCGTGAATCGGCGAGGGGTACAGGGCACGTACACCCAGGCGACGGTCGGCAGGGCCAGTGCCCGCACCCCGCCCTCCGACACCTGGACGGCGCCTTCCCCCAGGTCGGACCGGTGCGCCTCGCGCCACTCGGCTTCCGTCGCTCCTCCGGTCTGGGCCTCTCCGGAGATCGTCGAATCCGCGGTGCGCACGTAGCAGGCGAACAGGAAGTCTCCGTCCGAGCGCGTGTTGAGCCTCCCGCGCTCCTCCGCCTTCCCCGCGGAAGGCAGCGCGTCGGCCGCCAGCCCGCGGTCGACGGCGCCCCCGCACGGCCTCTCGGGAAGCCGGTCGATCCCCTTGGTGAAGACCTCCACGTACCCGAAGACCGCCCCGGCCATGAGGACGCAGGCCGCTCCCACCGCCGCCGTCCGCTTCCCGATCACGCCCCGCATCGCCTTTCCGGCCCTTTCCGTACGTGGAGACTCGTCGACCGCCGTCGGCACCGGGTCCGCAGCGTCCCGAAGGCCTTCCGTGCGCGGGGTCACGCCGCCGGCCGGGCATGAGCGTCCTCGAGGATCGAGTCACTGTCCACCCAGCCGTCCTTCACCGCGTCGCGGATCTGGTCCAAGGCGCCCTGCGCCTGCCGGCCCTCCATGAGACGGTCGATCGCTGTGCCGGCGACACCGCCGAAGTAGCCGCCCGCCGACGCCCCGATCACCCCACCGACCATGGTCTGGGGAACGAAAGCCGCCGCTGCCACGCCGATTCCCGCACCGGCGATGCCCTTGAACAGGTCCCCCTTCGTCTTCAGCGCGTCGTTCTGGTCCTTCTCGCTGGCGAGTTCACCCGCTATGGCCGCATCCGCGTTGGCGTGTCCGACGACGCCCTGGATGACGCCGGCGCTCTCCGAGACCGTCCGGACGGCCTCCGCGGGCCCCCCGTCGTACAAGGACGGATTGGCGATGTGCGCCTCCATCAGGCTGGAGGTGTAGACGCTCTGGCCGAGGACGATGCCCGCTCGGCCGTCGGTGTCCTGGGCGACCTCGTACAGGAATCTCGTCACGTCCGTCTTGTCGAGTCCGTCGGGGAGGGCGCTGTCCGTCAGGAAGATGGACTCGGCTCCCTTGCCGGCCATCGCGCGGCTGATCTCCGGCACGTACGCGCTCGCCATGTTCCCGAAGCTGTCCCCGAGCCCCTTGCCCACCAGGTCCGATCCGCCGCCCGGCTGCGCCACCATGTGCGTGACGTTCTTCATGATCCCGACCTGGGTCGCGGTGTGCGGAGCGGGCCCGTCCGGCTTCTCGCCCGCGCCGACGCCCATGACGGCGGCCTCCGGCGCACGGCCCACCGCCGTGTCCCGGTCGGTGTACTTCGCGCTCTCCAGGACGTGCTCCAGGACCTTCCTGTCGTCGAAGGTGTTCGTGGCGGCCTCCGGGCTGTGGGACAGCGCCCCCATGAAGCCCACCAGGGGGTCGCGCCCGTCGCCCTTGCCGAACACCAGGTCCGTGAGCTGGTGGTTGTCGCCCCGCCACAGGCCCTTGGAGCCGATGCCGGGGGCGCCGGCCGGTGCCATGTCCTGCTTGAGGAGCTGCTTGCCGTACGCGTCGAGGAACTCCGCGTCGTACTTCCCGTGGTGCATCAGACCGCTGATCACCTGGTGGCCGTACGCGCCCACCGTCCGCCCCGGCACGCTGACGGCGCCGGAGACGAAGTTCTTGTTCGACTGGTCGACCAGGTCCTTCTTCCAGGACTGCATCGCGTCGGTGTCGGAGAGCGTCGCGGTGGCGAGCGTCATGCTCAGGTTCTTCTGGAACTCCTCCATCCACTTGAGTTCGCCGTCCCGGGCGCCCATGTGGAGGTCCGCCATCTCGGTCCAGAACCGGAGCGTGCCCCCGGCCCCCAGCTGCGTCGCGAACCGGGCGGAGAAGAGCTGGTCGTCCTTGTACTTCGCCAGGGTTTCGTTGAACTCCTTCAGCTCCGCGCCGGACATCTTCTCGGGGTGCTTCGCCAGCTTCGCCAGGTCGTCGGCGCGCCGCATCGCCTCGGCGGCGGAGTCCCGGTCCTTGTACGAGACGCCGGAGAAGCCGTGGTCCGTCTGCTCAGCGACGGTCCGCAGCACCCGGGCCGCGGTCGAGTCGCCGCCCAGCTCGAACTCCTGCGCCGTGAGGTCCTTGGCCGCGGTCTGGCTGCTGGACCACGCGTCACGACCGTGGTTCCCCAGGCCCTCGAACAGCTCGAACGCGCTGTTCCCGACCGCGGCGAGGTCCTGGTCGTCCACCGTGAGGTCGCCCTCGGTGCCGCCGCCGCGGTTCTCCTCCCGCTCGTCGGGCAGCCGGTTCAGCCGCATCCGTGTCGGATCCTGTCCGGCGGCCGAGGACTTCGGCCGCTCCCGTTCTTCCCACGCCATGCCGTGGTTCCTTCCCCCGTGCTCGTGGATGGTCTGTCGTTGTGGGCCCGTCCTACGGTGGGCCTCCGTCACCGGCCGGTCGTGCCGCCGCGTCCGCCTCGTCCACGTACCGCACGACCGCCCCGCGCCCGTCCGTCCCCCACTTCGCCGCCAGTCGGAAGCGGTCCGCGCACTGCCACGCCGACACCGCCGCGAGCACCGCGAACACCCCTCGCGAAGCGGTGCGTCCGGAGCCGGGAGGCCCGGACCTCCGGGTCGGTGGAGCGCCGGAGATACACGTCGAACCTCGCCGGGCCCACGCACGCGAGCAGCAGGAACAGCAGGGCCGGGCCCCCGAACCAGAACGCGATCGTCCGCACCGTCACACCTCCGGCACGCGGCCGGTCTGCACCAGCGGGTTCCCCCGCTGCCGCGACACGTAGACGCCCCGGCCCGCCGGCATCGGCCGCATGCGGACGCCGCCGAGCACGTCGCCCTCCTGCGGGTCGCCGGAGAGCAGGACGCCCTGGGCGCCGAGCTCCATCATCCGCTGCATGAAGGACTCGTACGCCGCCCGGCTCGCACCGGCCGCGCTGCGCGCGATGATGAAGCGGACGCCCACGTCCCGCGCGAACGGCAGCATCTCCGTCAGCTTCGCCAGCGGGTTGCCGCTGGACGTGGACACCAGGTCGTAGTCGTCCACGACCACGAAGAGGGACGGTCCCTGCCACCAGCTGCGCTCCCGCAGCTGCTGCGCCGTGACGTCCGCCGAAGGCGAGCGGCGCCGCATCAGGTCGGCGAGCGCGTCCACGTGGTGCTCCATGTTGTTCGACATGGGCACGTACTCCGCGAGGTGGCTCGCCGGGGCGACGTCGAGCAGCGCCCGCCGGTTGTCGATCACGAAGAACTTCGCCGTGCTCCCGTCGTACCGCTCCGAGATCTGCTTGATGAGCAACCGCAGCAGGTTCGACTTGCCCGACTCGCTCTCGCCGAAGACCAGGAAGAACGGGTCGCGGTCGAAGTCCACGAAGACCGGCTCCAGGCCGTTCTCGTCGATGGCGAACGCGACGCCGCGCCCCGGCTCCGCGTGACCGGCGGGCAGCTCGCGCACGTCCAGCTCGCGCGGCAGCAGCCGCACCTCCGGCGCGCCCGGCGCCGTCCAGTGGCGCGTGACCTCCTGCGTCATCGCGGCCGTCGCCTCGGACAGGTCGCTGTCGGAGCTGATGCCGTCGATGCGCGGCACGGCCGCCATGAAGTGCAGCTTCTCCGGCGTCAGACCGCGGCCGGGCACGCCCGTCGGCACGTTGGCGGCGATCTTGCGGTCCAGCTCGGAGTCCATCGTGTCGCCGAGCCGCAGTTCCAGCCTGTTCATCAGGTGGTCCTTGAGGTTGGCGCGGACCTCCATGGAGCGCGAGGCCGTCAGGATCACGTGGATGCCGTAGCCGAGCCCGCGCGCGGCGATGTCGACGACGGCGGCCTCCAGACCCTCGTACTCGGTGCGGAAGTTGCCCCAGCCGTCGATCACGAGGAAGACGTCGCCCCACGGCTGGTCCTTCACCGAGATGTCGCCGCGGGCCCGGAGCCTGCGGTACGTCGCTATGGAGTCGACGCCCGCACTGCGGAAGTACTCCTCGCGGCGCGACATGACGCCGTAGACCTCGGCCACCGTGCGGCGCACCCGCTCGGGATCGAGCCGGGACGCCACCCCGCCGACGTGCGGAAGCCCCGCGACCGAGGACAGACCGCCACCACCGAAGTCGAGGCCGTAGAACTGCACCTCGTGCGGGGTGTGGGTCAGCGCGAAGGCGGAGACGATCGTCCGCAGCAGCGTCGACTTTCCGGACTGCGGACCGCCGATGATCTGCATGTGGCCCGCGGCGCCGGAGAAGTCCCGGTAGAGCGTGTCGCGGCGCTGCTCGTACGGCTTGTCCACGACGCCCAGCGGTACGACGAGCCTGCCGGCCCCCTCGTACCCCTGCTGCGTCAGGCCCCGGCCCTCCACACCCGCGAGACCGGGCAGGACCGAGTCGAGCGGCGGCGGGTTGTCGAGCGGCGGCAGCCACACCTGGTGCGCCTCGACGCCGCGCCCCTCCAGCCGGCGCACGATCACGTCGAGCACCGAGTCGGCCAGCGCGTCGTCCTCCGGCCTGCGGGCCTCGGGCACCCGCCCCCGGGCGACCGGTTCGACGTGGTGGACCGGGACGTGCCCCGCGGTGAACAGGGCCGGCCGGCGGTCCACCGGCAGCGGCCCGCCCGGCACGACGGCGTGCTGGTTCGTCCGGTACACCCCGGAGACGTACGCCGCCTTGAAGCGGACCATCTCGTCGGTGCCGTACTTGAGGTACCCGGAACCGGGCACGTTCGGCAGCGTGTAGGCGTCGGGCACGCCGATGGCCGCGCGGGACTCGGCGGCGGAGAAGGTCCGCAGACCGATCCGGTACGAGAGGTACGTCTCCAGGCCGCGCAGCCGGCCCTCCTCCAGGCGCTGCGAGGCCAGCAGCAGGTGCACGCCGAGCGAACGCCCGATGCGGCCGATCTGCACGAACATCTCGATGAAGTCCGGCATGGCCGTGAGCAGCTCGCTGAACTCGTCGATGACGAGGACGAGCGACGGGATCGGCTGGAGCGGCGCGCCCGCCGCGCGGGCCTTCTCGTAGTCGTGGATGTTGGCGTAGTTGCCCGCGTCGCGCAGCATCTCCTGGCGCCGGTTCAGCTCGCCCCGGATGGAGTCGCCCATGCGGTCCACCAGCGTGAGGTCGTCCGCCAGGTTGGTGATCACCGCGGCGACGTGCGGCATCTGCGACATGCCGGCGAAGGTGGCGCCGCCCTTGAAGTCCGCGAGGACGAAGTTCAGCGTCTCGGAGGAGTGCGTCACCGCCAGGCCGAGGACGAGCGTGCGCAGCAGCTCCGACTTGCCGGAACCGGTCGCGCCCACGCACAGGCCGTGCGGGCCCATGCCCTCCTGTGCCGCCTCCTTGAGGTCGAGCATCACCGGGACGCCGTCCTCGCCGACGCCGATCGGCACCCGCAGCCGCTCCGAGCGGGAACGGGGACGCCAGGTGCGGGCGACGTCGACCGACGCCGCGTCGCCGAGGTTCAGCAGGTCGGTGAAGTCCAGGTTGGCCAGCAGCGGTTCGTCGTCGTCCGCACCGGACGCGACCCGCAGCGGGGCGAGCTGGCGGGCGAGCGCCTCGGCGACGTCCGGGCCCAGCCGGTCGGGCGCCCCGTCGTACACGTGCCCGTGCCCGGACTCCAGGCGCAGCGAGTCGCCCTCCACGATCACGGACAGGTCGCCGCGGGCCCCGGTGTTCCGGCCCTGCACGACCTCGATGATCGTCACGCCCTGGATGCCCTCGGGGGAGGCGAGCGCCGAGGTCTGCGGGACCGACTGGCCGTCGAGCACGACGACGAGGTGCGGGTGGTCGAGCAGCGGATGGCCGGCGCCCTGGAAGCGGGGGCGTCCTTCGAGCCGGGCGTCGAGCATGTCCTGCAGTTCGCGCGCGTCCGTGGTGATCAGGCGCCGGCTGCCCGCGCCGTCCCCGGGCCCCGAAGCCTGCACGTGCGGCAGCCACTTCGCCCACTCCCACGCGGGCGCCGCCCCGCCGTCCACGGCGACGGCGACGACCAGGTCCTCGGGGGAGTGCAGCGCCGCGAGCGAGCCGATCATGGCGCGCGCGGTGGAACGCGCGGAGTCGCCGTCCCCGCTCACGGTGAGGTGGTAGAAGGCGCGCAGCGACACGGCCATGGGCAGGCCGTCCAGGGTGCCGTGCGCGGTGAGGAACTGCCGCATCGCACCGGCGGTCAGCGGCTCCAACTCGTCCACGGGGGCGGTTTCGGGGGCGACGAGCGGAGTCGCGAGCTGCTGGCTGCCGAGTCCGACGCGGACCTGCGCGAAGTCGTCGTCGCCGATGCGCCGTTCCCAGACCCGGCTGCCCTCGGCGACCAGCGCCCACAACTGCTCGGGCGCCGGGTGCAGGTAGAACTGCGCGTCGCGCTGGAGGCGGGCGGTCCTCAGGACGGCGCGCCGCGTCTGGGTCAGGTACTTCAGGTAGTCGCGCCGCAGGTCGGCGAGCTGCCCCTGCGTCCCGCGCCGGTAGCGGACCAGCATCGCGATCGCCATGGCGACCGTCGAGGCGATCATGATCATGCCCATGATGCGCATGATCGGGTTCGGCGTCATGAAGAAGAAGACCACCGAACCGCCCATGCCGAGCATCGGCAGGAGCTGCATCAGGGCGCCCTCCTGCTGTCCCCTGGGCAGCTCCGGAGGGGGTTGCAACTGCACCTGCTCGCTCGGCACTTCGGAGGGCAGAGCCCGTGGTGGGCGCTTGACGACGATCTGACTCACAGCTCACCAATTTCCGTTGCCGGACGGAAAGTTCCTCTGGGCGCCCCCGTGGCGACGAGTTCCATCCGCGGGGAGGGATCTTACTTTGGTGCACCGTCGCGGGTGGGCGGTAGGGTGACCCGAAACGTTTGCGCGCCCATGAGCTATCGCAAAAAAGGGTCATTCGGAACGCATCGTTCGGAGCGCATCGTCCAGGGCGCGTCGCACCGGGATCCCACAGCGCTCGGAGTGCGCCGCCAGGCCTGCCGGCCAGGACCACCACGAGGGGAAGCAGCAGGTGAGTATGACGGCCCCAGCCACGGCCAGCGGACCGGGCCAGTCGGCCCCCGCGGCCGTGTTCCACGGCGGCACCGGCTTCTGCCGGGTCACGGTCGTCGCGCCCGACGGCCGCGTCGACGTCGCCCTGCCCGAGGACGTCGCGGTCGCGGACCTCTATCCGGAGGTCCTCCGCCTGTCCGGCCAGACCCCGGCGCCGGGCGCCCCGGTCGGCTACCACCTGGTGCGCCGCGACGGCACCGTCCTCGACGGCGGCCGCTCGCTCGCGGCCCAGCGCATCCTCGACGGCGAACTGCTCTCGCTGCGCCCCTTCGCCGAGTCCCTGCCGCCCGCCGTCTTCGACGACGTCTCCGACGCCGTGGCCTCCGCCGTGGCCCGCGACCGCACGCTGTGGTCCGACGCCCTGATGCGCGGCGCCGGGCTCTTCGGCGGCGCGGTCCTCCTCGTCCTGCTCGCCTTCGTCCTGTGGACGGCCGACCCCCGGCACGACACGCACGGCCTGCCGGGCATCCTCGCCGCCGTCACCGGCGTACTGCTCCTGGCGCTCGCCGGCGTCCGCGCCCGGGTCTACGACGACAGGGGCTCCGCCGTGGCGCTGGGCACCGGCGCCATGGCGAACGCCGCCGTCGCCGGCGCCGGACTGCTGCCGCTGGCGGCCGGGCAGGGCATCGGCAAGCTCCAGTTCCTCCTCGCCTGCGCCGCCGTCCTCGTCTTCGCCGTGATCCTGACGATCGTCTCCCCGGGCGGCGACGGCCCGTTCGTCGCGTTCGTCCTCGCCTCGGCCGTCGGCCTCCTCGTCGGCTTCGTGGCCGTGCTGACGAACCTGGAGCCGTCCGAGACCGCCGCCGTCTGCGCGCCCCTCGCCGTCGGCGCCCTCGCCTTCCTGCCCGGGCTCTCCACCCGGTTCGCCCGGCTCCCCATCGGCTTCGACCCGCCCAGGACCGCCGTCGGCGGCTACGGCACCGAGGCCGAGCCCCAGGGCCCGGTCGACGCCGTCCGCATCGCCGCGCAGGCCCGCCGCGGCCACGAGCTCATGGTCGGCCTCGTCGGCGGCTGCGCCCTCGTCGCCGTCACCGCCTCCGCCGTCCTCGGCTTCTCCGAGAACGTCTGGGGACAGCTCCTGGCGCTCGCCACCGGCGTCGCCATGCTGATGCGCGCCCACCTCTTCCGCTACACCGCGCAGGTCGGCTGCGCCCTCGGGGCCGGCCTCGGCGCCCTGGTGCTGCTCGGCCTCGGCCTCTGCCTCAACCCGCCCCCGGAGCTGATCCAGGAGGCCCTCAAGGGCGATGGCACCGGCCTGGACATCCGTACGATCTGGCTCTCCGCCGCCGTCGCGGGCGTCGCCGCGCTGATCACCGCCATCGGCCTGATCGTCCCGCGCAAGGGCGTCACCCCCTTCTGGGGCCGCTTCCTGGAGATCGCCGAGACCTTCGTCCTGCTCACGCTGCTGCCGCTCTGCCTCGCGGTCTTCGACGTCTACCACTCCGTCCGGGCGATGACATCCTGAGCCCTGGTACGCTGTGTGACGGCCGTTTGTGTACGCGCTCCCGGAAGCCTCCGAGCCTCTGGAAGCTGCGCCCATCGGACCTTCGCCCGCCGAGTCACGGAAGCTTCCCCTGAGAACTGGACCAGGGGCACTCGCGGGCGCACGAACCAAGAGGAGATCCGCGTGGCTCTCGACGCCGCCGTCAAGAAGCAGATCATGGCCGAGTTCGGCACCAAGGAGGGCGACACCGGCTCCCCCGAGGTCCAGGTCGCGATGCTGTCCCGTCGCATCTCGGACCTGACCGAGCACCTCAAGCAGCACAAGCACGACCACCACTCCCGTCGTGGTCTGCTGATCCTGGTCGGCCAGCGCCGCCGCCTGCTGCAGTACCTGGCCAAGAAGGACATCCAGCGCTTCCGTACGCTGGTCGACCGCCTCGGCATCCGCCGCGGTGCGGCCGGCGGCGCCAAGTAAGACGCCGTGAAGGGAGCGGTTCCCCCTGTCAGGGGGCCGCTCCCTTTGCCGTACGCCCTGCCTTGCGCGCTGTCGCACGTGCTGCTGTACGTGCGCGAAGTGCGTCCGGACATTTAGTCTGGTAGCTACAACCCCATACGACGAGCGAGAAGCCGCCGGCCAGCCGCCGGTCCTCGGTAGTGGCCCCCGGAACCGAATCCCGGGTGCTTCGATCGAAGACCGGCCCGCCCCCGAGTGCGAGCTTCTGCGCCGCCGTCGCACACCGTCCCCGGCCACACGGGCCCCGGACGCAAAGACGAACACGTAGGAGAACCCCATAGTGGAGAACGAGACCCACTACGCCGAGGCCGTCATCGACAACGGCACCTTCGGCACCCGCACCATCCGCTTCGAGACCGGCCGTCTGGCCAAGCAGGCCGCCGGCTCCGCCGTCGCCTACCTGGACGACGACACGATGGTCCTCTCGGCGACCACCGCCTCGAAGCGCCCCAAGGACCAGCTCGACTTCTTCCCCCTGACGGTGGACGTCGAGGAGCGGCAGTACGCGGCCGGCAAGATCCCCGGCTCCTTCTTCCGCCGGGAGGGCCGCCCCTCCGAGGACGCGATCCTCACCTGCCGTCTGATCGACCGGCCGCTGCGCCCCTCCTTCAAGAAGGGCCTGCGCAACGAGATCCAGATCGTCGAGACGATCATGGCGCTCAACCCCGACCACCTGTACGACGTGGTCGCGATCAACGCCGCCTCCGCCTCCACGATCCTGGCGGGCCTGCCCTTCTCCGGCCCCATCGGCGCCACCCGCGTCGCCCTGATCAAGGGCCAGTGGGTCGCGTTCCCGACGCACACCGAGCTCGAGGACGCCGTCTTCGACATGGTCGTCGCCGGTCGCGTCCTGGAGGACGGCGACGTCGCGATCATGATGGTCGAGGCCGAGGCCACCGAGAAGACCGTGCAGCTCGTCAAGGACGGCGCCGAGGCGCCGACCGAGGAGATCGTCGCCGCCGGTCTCGAGGCCGCGAAGCCCTTCATCAAGGCCCTCTGCAAGGCCCAGTCGGACCTCGCCGCCAAGGCCGCCAAGCCCACCGGCGAGTTCCCGGTCTTCCTGGACTACCAGGACGACGTCCTGGAGGCGCTCACCGCCGCCGTCAAGGGCGAGCTCTCCAAGGCGCTCACCATCGCCGGCAAGCAGGAGCGCGAGGCCGAGCTCGACCGCATCAAGGAGCTCGCCGCCGAGAAGCTCCTCCCGGCCTTCGAGGGCCGCGAGAAGGAGATCTCGGGCGCCTACCGCGCGCTGACCAAGAAGCTGGTCCGCGAGCGCGTCATCAAGGACAAGGTCCGCATCGACGGCCGTGGCCTCACCGACATCCGTACGCTCGCGGCCGAGGTCGAGGCCATCCCGCGCGTGCACGGCTCGGCGCTGTTCGAGCGTGGCGAGACCCAGATCCTGGGCGTCACCACCCTCAACATGCTCCGCATGGAGCAGCAGCTGGACACCCTCTCCCCGGTGACCCGCAAGCGCTACATGCACAACTACAACTTCCCGCCGTACTCCGTCGGCGAGACCGGCCGCGTGGGCTCGCCCAAGCGCCGCGAGATCGGCCACGGCGCCCTCGCCGAGCGCGCCCTCGTGCCGGTCCTCCCGACCCGCGAGGAGTTCCCCTACGCGATCCGCCAGGTGTCCGAGGCCCTCGGCTCCAACGGTTCGACGTCGATGGGCTCGGTCTGCGCCTCCACCATGTCGCTGCTGAACGCCGGTGTGCCCCTCAAGGCCCCCGTCGCCGGCATCGCCATGGGCCTGATCTCCGAGGACATCGACGGCCAGACGCACTACGTCGCCCTCACCGACATCCTCGGTGCGGAGGACGCCTTCGGCGACATGGACTTCAAGGTCGCCGGTACGAAGGACTTCGTCACCGCCCTCCAGCTCGACACCAAGCTGGACGGCATCCCGGCCTCCGTCCTGGCCGCGGCCCTCAAGCAGGCCCGCGACGCCCGCCTCCACATCCTCGACGTGATGATGGAAGCGATCGACACGCCGGACGAGATGTCCCCGAACGCCCCGCGGATCATCACCGTCAAGATCCCCGTGGACAAGATCGGCGAGGTCATCGGCCCCAAGGGCAAGATGATCAACCAGATCCAGGAGGACACCGGCGCCGAGATCACGATCGAGGACGACGGCACCATCTACATCGGTGCCCAGCAGGGCTCGCAGGCCGAGGCCGCCCGCGCCACGATCAACGGCATCGCCAACCCGACCATGCCGGAGGTCGGCGAGCGCTACCTGGGTACGGTCGTCAAGACCACCACCTTCGGTGCCTTCGTCTCCCTCATGCCCGGCAAGGACGGCCTGCTGCACATCTCGCAGATCCGCAAGCTCGCCGGTGGCAAGCGCGTGGAGAACGTCGAGGACGTGCTCGCGATCGGCTCCAAGGTCCAGGTCGAGATCGCCGAGATCGACCAGCGCGGCAAGCTCTCCCTGATCCCCGTGATCGCGGACGAGGACGCCGAGGGTGACAAGGACGACACCGCCAAGTGACGTCCCGTAGTTCCCGCGCGACGGCCCGCCCCTCCTCGGAGGGGCGGGCCGTCGCCCGTACCCAAACGCTTCTCCCGGGCAGGGACGGCATCGGCACGGTCCGCCGCACGACCCTCCCCGGCGGCCTCCGCATCGTCACCGAGACCCTCCCCTCCGTCCGCTCCGCCACCTTCGGCATCTGGGCGCACGTCGGGTCCCGTGACGAGACTCCGACGCTCAACGGCGCGACCCACTACCTGGAGCACCTCCTCTTCAAGGGCACCCACGAGCGGTCCGCCCTCGACATCTCCGCCGCGATCGACGCGGTCGGCGGCGAGATGAACGCCTTCACGGCGAAGGAGTACACCTGCTACTACGCGCGGGTCCTCGACACCGACCTGCCGCTCGCGATCGACGTCGTCTGCGACATGCTCACCGGCTCGCTCGTCCTCGAAGAGGACGTGGACGCCGAGCGCGGCGTCATCCTCGAAGAGATCGCGATGACCGAGGACGACCCCGGCGACGTCGTGCACGAGCTGTTCGCGCAGACGATGTTCGGCGACACCCCGCTCGGCCGCCCGGTCCTCGGCACCGTCGACACCGTCAACGCGCTCACCCGCGGCCAGATCGCCCGCTTCTACAAGAAGCACTACGACCCGACCCACCTGGTCGTCGCCGCCGCCGGCAACGTCGACCACGCCACGGTGGTGCGCCAGGTCCGCCGCGCCTTCGATAAGGCCGGCGCCCTCACCCGCACCGACGCCGTCCCCGTCGCCCCCCGCGACGGCCGGCGCACCCTGCGCGCGGCGGGCCGCGTCGAGCTCCTGAACCGCAAGACCGAGCAGGCCCACGTGGTCCTCGGCATGCCGGGCCTGGCCCGCACCGACGAGCGCCGCTGGGCCCTCGGCGTGCTGAACACCGCCCTCGGCGGCGGCATGTCCTCCCGCCTCTTCCAGGAGGTCCGCGAGAAGCGCGGCCTGGCCTACAGCGTGTACTCGTACACCTCGGGCTTCGCCGACTGCGGCCTCTTCGGGGTGTACGCGGGCTGCCGGCCCGGCCAGGTCCACGACGTCCTGAAGATCTGCCGGGACGAGCTGCACAAGGTCGCCTCCGACGGCCTCACGGACGAGGAGATCCGCCGCGCCGTCGGCCAGCTCTCCGGCTCGACCGTGCTCGGCCTGGAGGACACCGGCGCGCTGATGAACCGCATCGGCAAGAGCGAGCTGTGCTGGGGCACCCAGATGTCGGTCGACGACATGCTGTCCCGGATCGCCGCCGTCACCCCGGACGAGGTCCGGGACGTCGCCCGCGATGTACTGGAGCAGCGGCCCTCGCTCGCGGTGATCGGCCCGCTGAAGGACAAGCAGGCCGACCGCCTCCAGCGAGCGGTCTCCTGACCCACGAGTCCCCTTAAGGAAGAGCAATGAGCAAGCTGCGCGTGGCGGTCCTCGGAGCACGGGGCCGCATCGGCTCCGAAGCGGTCCGGGCCGTCGAGGCCGCCGAGGACATGGAACTGGTCGCGGCCCTCGGCCGCGGCGACGGGCTGCAGAAGCTCGTCGAGGCGGACGCCCAGGTCGTGGTCGAACTGACCACGCCCGCCTCGGTGATGGAGAACCTCGACTTCTGCCTGCGGCACGGCATGCACGCCGTCGTCGGCACCACCGGCTGGACCGAGGAGCGCCTCGCGCAGCTGCGGACCCGGCTCGACGCCTCCCCGGGGACCGGCGTCCTCATCGCCCCGAACTTCTCCATCGGCGCGGTCCTCACGATGAGGTTCGCCCAGATCGCGGCCCCGTACTTCGAGTCGGTCGAGGTCGTCGAGCTGCACCACCCGAACAAGGTCGACGCCCCCTCGGGCACCGCCACCCGCACCGCCCAGCTGATCGCCGAGGCCCGGTCGAAGGCAGGCTGCGCCCCGCAGCCCGACGCCACGACCACGGCCCTGGACGGCGCGCGCGGCGCCGACGTCGACGGCGTCCCGGTGCACGCCGTGCGCCTGCGCGGGCTCCTCGCCCACCAGGAGGTGCTCCTCGGCGGCGAGGGCGAGACCCTCACCGTCCGGCACGACTCCCTGCACCACTCCAGCTTCATGCCGGGCATCCTGCTCGGGGCCCGTCGCGTGACCGGTACTCCCGGCCTCACCTTCGGCCTGGAGCACTTCCTGGACCTGGGCTGACGGCCATGGGCGGAAAGATCACGTACGTCTTCCTCTCCACCGTGCTCGTGCTGGTCTTCGGCGTGGTGGCGATGGAGGGCGTCCTGCTGCTCCTCACCGGCGAACCGGCCGCCATGGGCATGGGCGCGGTGGCGTTCCTGCTGCCCCTGGTCGGCGCCTGGTTCCTCTGGAAGAACACCCGCTTCGCCCGCCGGGCGAACCGCCTGGCCGCCGAACTGGAGGCGGAGGGCGGTCTGCCCGTCGACGAGCCGGCGCGCACGGCGGGCGGCCGGATCGACCGGGACTCGGCCGACGAGGTCTTCGCCCGGCGCAAGGCCGAGACGGAGGACTCACCCGAGGACTGGCGCTGCTGGTTCCGGCTCGCGGTCGCCTATCACGACGCCCGCGACACCCCCAGGGCCCGCAAGGCGATGCAGCGGGCCATCGCGCTCCACGAGGGGCGACCGGTCAGCGCGTAGCGGCGGCCGGTGCCGACGCCGGGGCCGGCACCGGGCCGTACTCGGCGCTCCAGGCCTCGACCGTGTCGGCCGCCCGGTCGAAGGCCTCGACCCGGGAGAGGAAGTCGGCGTTGTGGTCGGTGAGCAGCACCCGCTGCTCACCACCCTGCCGGCCGAGCACCAGGGCCTGCCCCTGGACGGTGCGGGGGAGTCCCAGCCAGCGCACCGGCTGCTGGACGGTCCGTACGGACGTCACCTCGGCCCACGGCACGGTGACGGTCGACAGGAAGCCCACGCGCCGCACACCGGCCCGGCTCACCCAGGTGCCCATCCGCAGCATCCGCAGGGTGGACAGGATGATCAGTCCGGCGATGCCGAAGGTGACGGTCGCGCCGCCGACGGAGCCCGCCGCGGCGACGATCACCGCGGCGAGCAGGACGAAGGAGGCGAGCAGCAGCGAAAGCGCCGCCGCCCCGACCCGCCAGGACCCCGGCCGGTACGGACGACGCCACTGGTCGTGGTCGTCGAACGGCAGGGCGACCTGGTCGTTCGCGTCAAAAGCACGGTCGGCCGTCAGAAAGGGCAGGGGCACGACAGATCCTCACTCACAAGCACGCTCGAAGGGGCGGTGCCCGGTGAGGCTACCTCAGCGGTTGTCGGAGGCCTCGGACTGCTGCTGACGAGTGGCCGAGTCACCCGACTGGAGCGAGGGCATCCCGAGGACGAGCGCCCCGACGAGGCCGGCCACGACGGTCAGCCCGAGCAGGGTGCGTCCCACGAGCTGCGAGGCGCTGGGGCGCTCCCGGGGCGGTGGAGTGACGTTACTGCGAAAGTGGTCGGCCTCCGCGACGAACGCGAACGGTACGGGCTCTCGCCGGCGGAACATCAGGTCCACTCTCCTCGGGTGTCGTCGTGCTTCACAGGTACAGACGACAGAACCGGTCCTTTGGTGCCCGATTTCGCCAAGGATTTCACCAAACCGGCCGAATGTAGTCCTCCGGTAGGAGGGGGTCCGCCCTCCGGAGGATCCCCCCTCGGTCCCTCGTTAAAGTGGGCCGCTGCACCCCGACTGGAAGGACCGCTGGTGAGCGACAGCCCCACCGAGAACGTGAAGATCGACTTCCGGAGCGACGTCACCGTCGACCTGGTCAAGAGCGCGGCGGCGGACTCCGACGTCCTGTGGGCCGCCCGGGTCTCCACGGCGGGCGAGCAGTCCCTCGAAGAGCTCCAGAAGGACCCGGAGCGCTCGAAGGGCCTCATCAACTACCTGATGCGGGACCGCCACGGCAGCCCGTTCGAGCACAACTCGATGACCTTCTTCATCAGCGCCCCGATCTTCGTCTTCCGCGAGTTCATGCGGCACCGCGTGGGCTGGTCGTACAACGAGGAGTCGGGCCGCTACAGGGAGCTCCAGCCGGTCTTCTACGTCCCCGACGCCTCCCGCAAGCTCGTCCAGGAGGGGCGCCCCGGCAAGTACGTCTTCGTCGAGGGCACCCGGGAGCAGCACGACCTGGTGAGCCGCTCGATGGAGGACTCGTACCGGCAGGCCTACGAGACGTACCAGGAGATGCTGGCCGCGGGCGTCGCCCGCGAGGTCGCCCGCGCGGTCCTCCCGGTCGGCCTCTTCTCCTCGATGTACGCCACCTGCAACGCGCGCTCGCTCATGCACTTCCTGGGCCTGCGCACCCAGCACGAACTGGCCGCGGTCCCGTCCTTCCCGCAGCGGGAGATCGAGATGGTCGGCGAGCGGATGGAGGAGCACTGGGCCCGGCTGATGCCGCTGACCCACGCCGCCTTCAACAAGAACGGGCGCGTGGCCCCGTAGGGCACACATGTCCGACTCGTGACGCGAAGTGTCCGTATTGCGACGTTTCACGAAGTTCATCTAGGCTGATCAAACGGACCCGGCGCTGGCTGAACCCCCGAGCAGGCAGCGCCGGGCTCCCTTTCTCCCGTCCCCCAGGGGGACACCCGGCGCTGAGCAGCGAGTAGCGTGTTACCCATGGCTCCGATCTCCACTCCGCAGACCCCCTTCGGGCGGGTCCTCACCGCCATGGTCACGCCCTTCACGGCGGACGGCGCACTCGACCTCGACGGTGCCCAGCGGCTCGCCACCCATCTGGTGGACGCGGGCAACGACGGCCTCGTCATCAACGGCACCACCGGCGAGTCCCCCACCACCAGCGACGCGGAGAAATCGGAGCTGGTACGAGCGGTACTGGAGGCGGTCGGCGACCGCGCCCACGTCGTCGCCGGCATCGGCACCAACGACACCCGCCACTCGATCGCACTCGCCCGCACGGCCGAGCGCGACGGAGCCCACGGCCTCCTCGCCGTCACGCCGTACTACAACAAGCCCTCGCAGGAGGGCCTCTACCAGCACTTCTCGGCCATCGCCGACGCCACCGAGCTCCCGGTGATGCTCTACGACATCCCCGGCCGCAGCGGCGTCCCGATCGACACCGAGACGATCGTCCGCCTCGCCGAGCACCCGCGCGTCGTCGCCAACAAGGACGCCAAGGGCGACCTCGGCCGCGCCAGCTGGGCCATCGCCCGCTCCGGCCTCGCCTGGTACTCCGGCGACGACATGCTCAACCTGCCGCTGCTCTCCGTGGGCGCCTGCGGCTTCGTCTCCGTCGTGGGCCACGTGGTCACCCCGGAGCTCCGCGCCCTCCTCGACGCCCACCTGGGCGGCGAGGTCCAGAAGGCGACCGAGATCCACCAGAAGCTGCTCCCGGTCTACACCGGCATGTTCCGCACCCAGGGCGTCATGACCACCAAGGCCGCCCTCGCCCTCCAGAACCTCCCCGCGGGCCCGCTCAGGCTGCCGCTCGTGGAACTCTCCGCACAGGAGACGGAGCAGCTCAGGCTCGACCTGGCCGCCGGCGGGGTAGAACTCTGACAACGGACTTCACAACTGAACACGGTCTGGACAACTGAACACCCACAACAGCAAGTGCACGATTGTCATGCGCGCCACGTGCCAAGGGGTACGTGGCGCGCGTGGTGAGGAGAGTCTTTTGAGTCATCCGCATCCCGAACTCGGCGCCCCGCCGAAGCTGCCCAAGGGAGCCCTGCGCGTCATCCCGCTCGGCGGCCTCGGCGAGATCGGCCGCAACATGACGGTCTTCGAATTCGACGGCCGTCTGCTCATCGTCGACTGCGGCGTCCTCTTCCCCGAGGAGGAGCAGCCCGGCATCGACCTGATCCTGCCCGACTTCACCATCATCCGGGACCGCCTCGACGACATCGAGGGCATCGTGCTCACGCACGGCCACGAGGACCACATCGGTGCCGTCCCCTACCTGCTCCGGCTCAAGCCGGACATCCCGCTGATCGGCTCCAAGCTGACCCTCGCCCTGATCGAGGCCAAGCTCCAGGAGCACCGCATCCGCCCCTACACCCTCGAGGTGAAGGAGGGCGACCGGGAGGTCCTGGGCGCGTTCGACTGCGAGTTCATCGCGGTCAACCACTCCATCCCGGACGCGCTCGCGGTCGCGGTCCGCACCCCCGCGGGCATGGTCGTCGCCACCGGCGACTTCAAGATGGACCAGCTGCCGCTGGACGGCCGCCTCACCGACCTGCACACGTTCGCGCGGCTCAGCGAGGAGGGCATCGACCTCCTGCTGTCCGACTCGACGAACGCCGAGGTCCCGGGCTTCGTCCCGCCGGAGCGGGACATCTCGAACGTCCTGCGGAACGTCTTCGCGAACGCGCCGAAGCGCATCATCGTGGCCAGCTTCGCCAGCCACGTGCACCGCATCCAGCAGATCCTCGACGCCGCCCACGAGTACGGGCGCCGGGTCGCCTTCGTCGGCCGCTCGATGGTCCGCAACATGGGCATCGCCCGAGACCTGGGCTACCTCCGGGTCCCGGCCGGCCTCGTCGTGGACGTGAAGACCCTCGACGACCTGCCGGACGACGAGGTCGTGCTCGTCTGCACGGGCTCCCAGGGCGAGCCGATGGCGGCCCTGTCCCGCATGGCCAACCGCGACCACCAGATCCGGATCGTCCCCGGCGACACCGTGATCCTCGCGTCCTCCCTGATCCCGGGCAACGAGAACGCGGTCTACCGCGTGATCAACGGCCTGACCCGCTGGGGCGCGAACGTCGTCCACAAGGGCAACGCCAAGGTCCACGTCTCGGGCCACGCCTCGGCCGGCGAGCTGCTGTACTTCTACAACATCTGCCGTCCGAAGAACCTCATGCCGGTCCACGGCGAATGGCGCCACCTGCGCGCCAACGCCGAGCTCGGCGCGATGACGGGCATCCCCAAGGACCACATCGTCATCGCCGAGGACGGCGTCGTCGTCGACCTGGTCGACGGCCGCGCCCGGATCACCGGCAAGGTCCAGGCGGGTTACGTGTACGTCGACGGCCTCTCGGTCGGCGACGTCACCGAGACCTCCCTCAAGGACCGCCGGATCCTCGGCGAGGAGGGCATCATCTCGGTCTTCGTCGTGGTCGACTCGTCGACCGGCAAGATCGTGGGCGGCCCCCACGTCCACGCCCGCGGCTCGGGCATCGAGGACTCCGCCTTCGACGCGGTGCTCCCGAAGGTCGACCAGGCGCTCAACAAGTCCTTCCAGGACGGCGTCGTCGAGCCGCACCAGCTCCAGCAGCTGATCCGCCGCTCCGTCGGCAAGTGGGTCTCCGACACCTACCGCCGGCGCCCGATGATCCTTCCGGTCGTCGTAGAGGTCTGACCAGCGCAGTAGGGGAGCGGGGCACCTCGATTTGCATCGGGGCGCCCCGCTCCAGTACGTTTACGGCTCCGCCAGAACAGGAAGCCCCGACGCCGACGTGCGCCCGGAAGGCCGAACGGGAGGCGGGAAATCCGACTCAGAACTTCTGATAAAGTCGGAAACGCCGAAAGGCCCCCGGAGCGAAAGCGAAAGGGACCGGAAAGCACCGAGGAAATCGGGTCGGAAAGATCTGATAGAGTCGGAAACGCAAGACCGAAGGGAAAAGCCCGGAGGAAAGCCCGAGAGGGTGAGTACAAAGGAAGCGTCCGTTCCTTGAGA
>NZ_LGEG01000209.1 GCF_001280125.1 Streptomyces sp. NRRL F-6492 | reverse complement strand
TTACTTGCCCTTGGCGGCTTCCTTGAGCTTCGAGCCCGCGGAGACCTTCACGCTGTAGCCGGCCGGGATGTCGATCGGGTCGCCGGTCTGCGGGTTACGAGCGGTGCGAGCGGCACGGTGGGTGCGCTCGAAGGTCAGGAAGCCGGGGATGGTGACCTTCTCGTCGCCCTTGGCGACGACCTCACCGACGGTCTCGGCGAG
>NZ_LGEG01000208.1 GCF_001280125.1 Streptomyces sp. NRRL F-6492 | reverse complement strand
GTTGTCCTGCCAAGGGCATGGCTGGTTGGCTACGTTCGGGAGGGATAACCGCTGAAAGCATCTAAGCGGGAAGCCTGCTTCGAGATGAGTATTCCCACCCACTAGATGGGGTAAGGCTCCCAGTAGACGACTGGGTTGATAGGCCGGATGTGGAAGCCCCGCAAGGGGTGGAGCTGACCGGTACTAATAGGCCGAGGGCTTGTCCTC
>NZ_LGEG01000207.1 GCF_001280125.1 Streptomyces sp. NRRL F-6492 | reverse complement strand
GGTCGATCGGCACGAGCGTGCCGTCCAGGATCAGGAACGCCTTGCGCCGAGCCTCGTTCATAGCCTGTCGGAGCGTCGGAGCGTCGGAGCGTCGGAGCGTCGGAGCGCCGGAGCGTCGGAGCGAGGACGGCCAGGACCTCGATCGCTGCGCGTATGTAGCGGTAGGCCGTGGCGGTGCCGATGCCGAACCCGGCTGCGAGTTGTGCG
>NZ_LGEG01000206.1 GCF_001280125.1 Streptomyces sp. NRRL F-6492 | reverse complement strand
GAGGACAAGCCCTCGGCCTATTAGTACCGGTCAGCTCCACCCCTTGCGGGGCTTCCACATCCGGCCTATCAACCCAGTCGTCTACTGGGAGCCTTACCCTCTCAAGGAGGTGGGAATACTCATCTCGAAGCAGGCTTCCCGCTTAGATGCTTTCAGCGGTTATCCCTCCCGAACGTAGCCAACCAGCCATGCCCTTGGCAGGACAAC
>NZ_LGEG01000205.1 GCF_001280125.1 Streptomyces sp. NRRL F-6492 | reverse complement strand
CGCAGCTGGATGTTCAGCTCGCGCAGGCGGGCCTCCTCCAGTTCCGTGGGGGCGCCCATCATGAGGTCCTGGGCGTTGCCGTTGAGGGGGAAGGCGATGGTCTCGCGGATGTTGGGCTCGTCCGCGAGGAGCATGACGATGCGGTCGACGCCCGGGGCGATGCCGCCGTGCGGCGGGGCGCCGAACTGGAAGGCGCGGAGCATGCCGGC
>NZ_LGEG01000204.1 GCF_001280125.1 Streptomyces sp. NRRL F-6492 | reverse complement strand
GGCCAGGTCGCATTCGCCGCGGCGCAGGGCGTTGGCCGCGAGGTGCAGTGCCACGAGCGAGGACGAGCACGCGGTGTCGACGGAGATCGCCGGACCCTCGAAACCGAACGTGTACGAGAGCCTGCCCGCGGCGATGCTGCCCGCGCTGCCGCTGAACAGATAGCCCTCGGAGGTCTCCTTCGGCAGTCCGGGCCGCGACCCGTAGTCGTTGTACATGACCCCGGCGAACACGCCGGTCCGGCTTCCCTTCAGCGTGTCGGGGTCGATGCCGGCCCGCTCGAAGGCCTCCCACGCCGTCTCCAACAGCAGCCGCTGCTGGGGGTCCGACGTCAGCGCCTCACGCGGTGACATCCCGAAGAACGCCGCGTCGAACCGCGCGGCATCGTGGAGGAAGCCCCCCTCGCGCCCGTAACTGGTCCCGACGTGCGCCGGGTCGGGGTCGTAGAGCCCTTCCAGGTCCCAGCCCCGGTCCGTGGGGAAGGAGGTGACGGCGTCGACGCCGTCCAGCGCCAGCCGCCACAGGTCCTCGGGCGACACCGCACCACCGGGGAAACGGCAGCCCATGGCGACGATCGCGATCGGCTCCCGCGCTCTCTCCTCGACCGTGCGCAGCCGGTCCCGCGCGTCACGGGCGTCCGTGATCGCACGCTTGAGGTACTCGCGGAGGGTGTTCTCGTCCGCCATGATGCTCAGCTCCCCGGTGTGATGTGCCCGTGCTCCCCCTGCCGTGCGCCACACGGGCCGGGAACATCTCGTGGAAACAATGCGTGGCCGGCCGTGAATGCGGCTTTTCGAGAAGGGCCCGTAGATCGTAATGCGGACCTGTGCACGGTGCGGTAACTGCGCGGAATTCCGAAGAGGTGGTCGTCTCGTTACTTCGCAGTGGGTGCGGGGTTCCCGGCCCGTCGCTAACCTCTCCGGGAATCAGCCCGGCATTCTCATGGGTGGTTGAGCGCACACCGAAACAGAGGAGTTCGATCGTGGCACGACTCACGAATGACGTCGAAAAGCACACGGCACTTTATGTCGAGGCGTTCAACGCGGGTGACGCGGACGCCGTGAACGCGATGTACACCGACGACGCCGTGGCGGTCTGGGAGCGCGGTGTCCCGCTCACCGGCCAGGCCCGGATCGACTCGGTCCGGGAGTTCCTCGCCGCCGGGCCGACGATGACGGCGGTCCCCCGGCAGTCGTTCGTGGCGGGCGACACCGCCCTGCTGATCGTCGACTGGACCATCGACACCAAGGATGCGGACGGGAACGCCGAGCGGCTCACGGGCGTCGGGGTGGACGTCCTGCGCCAGGACGCGGACGGGAACTGGCGGTACGCCGTCGACGACCCGTACGGCGAGCAGTAGGCCGGTCCGCGCGGCCCGTACGCCACCGGGCGCCGCCGTACCGGAACCCGTCGTCGCCACACCACCGTCAACCAAGGAAGCAGGGTCCGCATCTCCATGGCCATCACCGTCGACATCGACTTCGACAAGCCCGACCTGACCGCCGACACCGACCTGCAGAACGAGATATTCCTGCAGGTGTTCAACTCCGGCGACGGCGAGCTGTTCGACCGGCTCTACCGCCAGGACGCCGTCTCCAACTTCTCGGGTACGCCGCTGACCGGCGAGGACCGGCTCCGGTTCTTCAAGGAATTCCTCGCGTCCAAGCCCGTGCTCCAGGCGGAGGTCACCCACTCCTACGTCGCCGGCGACGTGGCGCTCATCGGAGTGCGCTTCGTCATCGACGGAACCGGCGACGACGGCGAGCCGCTGCACATCGAGGGCAACTGCACCGACGTCCTGCGCCGCGGCGAGGACGGCCGCTGGCTCATGGCCATCGACCGCCCGGTGGCCGGCGGCCTGCTCCCGGAATAGCCGGCCGCCGGATCCGAGGTCCGTCCGTCCCCGTGTGCCGTGTCGCTCCGACCGGCGCACGGGGATTGGCGTGCCGGAGCGAATGGGTGGGCCGTTGCCCGTGAATGGACGGAGGGTTGAAGCCCTCTGTTTGTGTGGCAGGTGCCTTGCTCTGCGCCCCGCCGGAGCGAGGACGGAAGAAAGACCACGTGGAGGAACAATGACGCGACCCGACAGCGACGCCCAGAACGTCCTGGAAGCGGTCAGGGAATCCATTCCCGTGCTGCGCCGGAATGCCGCCGAAACCGAGGACCGGCGCTGGATCGTCGACGAGAACGTCGCCCTGCTCGAAAAGGCCGGAGTGTTCCGCACGGCGGTTCCCGAGCGTTTCGGCGGTCTCGACCTGCCGGTGGAGGAGCAGGCGGAGATCCTCGCGGAGATCGCCCGTGGCTGTGGCTCGACGGGCTGGGTCTCGATGGTCTGGGTGTCCACCGCCTGGATCGCCACCCTCTATCCCGACCGGGCGCAGGAGGAGGTCTTCGCGCAGGGCTCCGTCCGCGTCTCCGGCGGGTTCACGCCGTCCGGCACGCTCACCCCGACGGAGGGGGGCTACCTCCTGAACGGCTCCTGGCGGTTCAACACCGGTGTGCGGGGCGCGGAGTGGAACGTGCACGCGGCCATGGTCGAGCACGGGAACGGTGAGCACGAGGAGCTCTTCGCCCTCGTACCGACGCAGGACATCACCCTCGCCGACGACTGGAACGTGTTCGGCGCCGGCGGTACCGGCAGCGTGACCTCCACGGCGAAGGACGTGTTCGTGCCGGCCCACCGCGTGGTGGACGGGGCGGTCTTCGACGCCAGCACCCGCGACCGCTGGAACGCGGACGTGAAGGGCCGCAACTACAACCTCACCAGCTACGTCCTCGCGACCTGCGCGCCGGTCTACCAGGGGATCGCCCAGGCCGCCCTGGAGCTGTTCCTGGAGCGGCTGCCCGGCAAGGGCATCACGTACACCGAGTGGTCCGAGCAGAGCCGGCACCCGTACACACAGATCCAGCTGGCCCACGCGACGAACAAGATCGCGTCGTGTGCGGCGCTCTCCTGCGACTGGCTGCGGGTGATGCGGGAACGGGCCGACCGCGGCGAGAAGATGACGGTGGAGGAGAAGGCCGCGGTCCGGGGGCAGGTCGGATACGTCGTGCAGTCGACCAGGGAAGCGGTGGAGTCCCTCTACGCCATCAGCTCCGCCTCGACCATTCTGCTGAGCAACCCCGTCCAGCGCGCCTTCCGCGACATCGAGGCGCTGTCCCTGCACGGTCTGCTGACCCCGGTCAGCTCCCTCGAAGCGCACGGCCGCGTGCTGCTCGGCCTCGAACCCGGAACCGACTACATCTGACCGATCCCCCTACCGCGACGTGCCGGGAGGCCCGCGATGACCACCGCGCAACAGGCACCAGTGCTGTTCGACTCCGCCTACTACCAGGACCCGTACACGGTGTACGACTGGCTGCGGGTCCATGATCCCGTCCACCGCTTCCGCTTCCCCGTCGGCGATGTGCCGATGATCTTCCTGTCCCGGTACGACGACGTCAAACGGCTGCTGAGCGACCAGCGGTTCAGCAACGACGGCGCCGTCTGGGGCAGTGAGGAGTTCAAGCGGTCGGGCATGATATTCGGCGCCGACACCCTGATCGGACGGATCCTCACCGTCCTCGACCCGCCGGACCACACCCGGGTGCGGAAGCTGGCGATGGGCGCGTTCACGCCCCGTCGCGCCGCGACCTGGAAGGAACCGGTCGAGCGCATCGTCACCGAGTCGCTTGACCGGCTGGCGAGTTCGAAGAACCCCGACGTGATGGACTTCGCCAGCAGGATCCCGGCCGACGTCACCGGAGAGATCCTCGGATTCCCGCTCAAGCGCTTCGGCGACATGCTGCACGCCATCGAGCGGGCCTTCCACGCCGACCCGTCCAACCCGGACAACGACGCCGAGGTCGCCGCCGCCTTCGAGGAGATCGTGGTGTACGGCCGCGAGCTGATCGTCGAGAAGCGGCGCAACCCCGGCGACGACCTGACGTCCCTCTTCATCCACGCGCGGGACGGCGAGGACCGGCTGACCGAGGACGAGCTCGTCTCCATGGTCGCGGTCATGATCATGGCCGGCATCGACACGACCAGGAACCTGATCGGATCCGCGGTGCTGGCGCTCCTGGACCATCCCGACCAGCGCCGGCTGCTCGTGGAGAAGCCCGAGCACGTGCCGGGCGCGGTGGAGGAGTTCCTGCGCTACGACGGCGCGTTCACCGTGGGCCTGTTCCGTCTCGCCAAGGAGGACTTGGAGCTCGGCGGGGTCCCGGTCCCCGCGGGCACGCCGGTGGTCGCCGGCCTCCAGGCCGCCAACTACGACCCGGAGAAGTTCCCCGATCCGCGGCGCCTGGACATCACCCGGACGGGGACGGTGCGGCACCTCGCTCTGGGCCACGGCCTGCACAACTGCATGGGGGCGGCCCTGGCGCGCCTGGAGACCGGCATCGCGGTCCCGGCGCTCCTCCGGCGCTTCCCCGACCTGCGCCTCGCCGTGCCGCGCGAGGAGATCCGCTTCGAGGAGAACTGGCTGCTGCGCAGTCTGCCGGTCCTGCCGGTGACGCTGTGAACCGCCCGGGACGGGGGAGGAACCGATGAGCAAGATGACGCTGAGCGTCGACGCCGCGGTGTGCACCGGCGCAGGCACCTGCGAGGCGATGCATCCGCGACTGTTCAAGGTGCGTGACGAGGGCTACGCGGTGCCCCTCAGGACGGTTCTCGTGGACCCCGCCGACATCGAGGACGCCGACAGCGTGCTCGACGTCTGCCCCACCGAGGCGATCCGGCTCACCGAGACGGCCGCCTCGCCCGCGGACCGGGACTGACCACGCGCTTCGGGGGCCGCCCGTCCTCGGGCGGCCCCCGAACGCGACCGCACGACCGCACGACCGCGCCACAGGCACGGCGGAGGCGGGAACGGACGAAGGGCCATTCGGAGTCGTACGACGCGCGGTCGTCGGTCGACTCCGAATGGCCCTTCCGCCTCGAGGCCGTTACCGCCGTGCCTACTTGCGCTTCAGCAGCTCGACGAGGCTGGAGAAGCTGTCGGCCGCGTGGCCGCCCTCCACGCCGCGCCGGAAGATGTCGACGACGGCGGTCTGCAGGGCGGTGTCGACGCCCGCGTCGGCGATCGTGTGCAGCACGTGCTCCACGCTGGCCAGGCCCATGGCCAGCCGGTCGACGTCGCCCTCGTGGTTGCCGGCGTCGATGCGCTCCGCGTAGAAGGCCAGGAACCCCGGCAGGGACTCCACGGTGGACCGCGCGTTCGCCAGGATGTCGGAGGCCTTCAGGCCGTTGGCGTTGGCGAGCGCGACGGCCTGCCAGTAGCCCAGCATGGACGTCCAGAACATGGCCATGCCGATCTGGTACTCCAGGGCGGCCAGACCCGGGTCCTCGCCGCGGAAGTCGGCGCTGGTCAGGGCCTCCAGCGTGGACTTGTGCCGGTCGAACTCGGCCCGGGCGCCGCTGTAGAACGTCGAGGACTCGGGGTCGCCGATGCCCGACGGCGGGACGGTGACGCCGCCGCTGATGTGCGTGCCGCCGCGCTCCGCGATCCACTGCGCGCCGGTGCGGGTCTTGTCGGGGGTGTCGGAGCTCAGGTTGACGAAGACCCGGCCCGTCAGCGCGTCGGCCGCCGGTTCCAGCACGGCGTACATCGCGTCGTAGTCCGTCAGGCTCAGCACCACCAACTCGTTGGCCTTGACGGCCTCTTCGACGCTCCCCGCGAGGACCGCCCCACGGGCCACCAGGTCGTCGGCGCGTGACGCGGTGCGGTTCCAGACGGTGACCGGGTGTCCCTTGTCGAGGAAGGCGGTGACCATCGCCTGCCCCATGGGGCCGAGTCCGATGACAGTGACGGCCTGCTTGCTGCTCATGGGGAAAGACCTCCAGCGTCTCTTGCTGTCCAAAGGACTGGAACGAGCGCTTTATCCAGCGCCCGGGCAGAACGTAGCACATCTCTAGTGCGAACGCTCTAATTAGTCGGAACGACGTACCGCCGACAGCGCACCGTCACGCGCGCGAGCGGTGAACCTCGGTCAGCCGTTCGAGGATGGGGATGATCTCCGTGGGGGTGGGCGCCGCCACGATGTCCTTGCGCAGCGACCGCGCGCCCTCGCGGACCGACGCGTCGGACACCGCGCGCTCGAGCCGCTCCCGCATCTGCGACCGGCTCAGTTCCCGGTGGTCCAGCGTGAACCCCGCCCCGCGTTCGGCCAGGTACTTCGTCGTGGGGGGAACGTCCATGTGCTGGGTCGTGAACGTCTTCTTGTTGCCCTCGTCGTCGATGGTGGTGAAGTCGTTGGCGTCGGACGTGATCAGCTGGGGCACGCCCATGGCCGCCGCGGCGTTGAACGACCCCGTCCCGCCGTGGTGGATGAGCGCAGCGCTCGACGGCAGGAGCAGGTTGAGCGGCAGGTAGTCGACGGTCCGTACGTTGTCGGGGACCGGGATGTCGCGCAGCTGGTCCTTGTTGAACGTGGCCACCACCTCGATGTCCATGCCGTCCACGGTCTCCAGCAGGGCCTCGACCCTCGGCCGGCTCTCCTCGAAGAAGGCGCGCATCGACATGCCGAGCGACATCGTCACCCGGGGCCGCTCCGGCCGGGCGTACAGCCAGTCGGGGATCGGGGCGGCGCCGGTGTACGGCATCCACTGCATCGGCAGCGTGCGCGTACGGGTCGGAAGCCTCATGCCGGACGGCGTCGGGTCCACCGTCCACTGGCCGAGCAGCAGTTCGTCGTCGACCTCCAGGCCGTAGCGGTCCGCGATGGCCCGGACGGACCCCTCCATGGGGTTCGTGCCCAGACGGGACCCGAGGACGCGCCTGCGGTCGGCGAACCTGTCCACGGTCCAGCCCCAGTAGTCCAGGCCCCACAGCAGCCGCGCGTGCGCCGCCCCGCTGGCCCGGGCGGCCACGGCGGAGGAGGGCCAGCACGGGTCCCACAGCACCAGGTCGGGCCGCCAGTCGCGCGCCGCGTCGACCAGCCTGTCGATCCACGGGTAGTTCTCCGCGGGCGCCTCGCCGATCGGGTGGAAGTCCCACATCACGGGGAAGAGGAAGGTGCGCAGGCTCTCCCACGGGTAGCGGTCCTCCGGGGCCAGGGCGAGGTCCTCGGTGAGCCGGTCCATCTCGGCCTCCACGTCACGGGACTTGGAGTTCTCGCCGTCCCAGGGCGTCGGCATGAGCCCGAGGTCCCCGAGCGGCACCGGGGTGAGGCCCACGGAGGCGATGCCCTCCGCCATGCTGGGATGCGCCGCCACGCACACCTCGTGACCCGCGCTCTGGAGCGACCAGGCGAGCGGAGTCAGCGGGAAAAGGTGGGCGGTGCCCGGCCAGATCGTGAACATGACGCGCATCAGCTGCCACCCCTTGGGCTTGAAATCGTCGCCGAACAGGGCCGAACGGCCATCGTTCCGGCTTTTTGGCGGAAGCTAACAGGGCGTCGACAACCGGTCGGTAATCCGCAGGTAATGGAGGAAACCGACCGCGGTGGCGGAGGGGCCGACCGCTGCTTCCCGCCGCTTTTTCCCAAGGACACACGCGAGTTGCACGCATGTGATTACCGCTGGATTACAGGCCGGCAGGTAGGAATCTGGAACCGCCGGACGATCGATTCCGGCACATCTCGCTTCTTTACCCATCCACCGGGGAGCGCACACATGACGAACACGCATGGCTTGAACAGGAGGTCCCTGCTCAAGGCCGCGGGGGCCGCGGCGCTGGCCGCTCCACTGGCGGCCGCCGGTGCGGGTCCCGCGTTCGCCGAGAACGCCGCGGTGGACGCCATCGTCGTGGGCGCCGGCTACGCCGGCGGGACGGTCGCCCGCGAGTTCGGCGCACGGGGGATGAAGACCCTGGTGCTGGAGGCCCGCGACAGGATCGGCGGCCGGATCTGGACGGGAACCTTCGCCGGCGAGCGGGTCGAGATCGGCGGCGGCTGGCTGGGCCCCGAGCACCACCACGTCATGGCGGAGTTCCGCCGCTACGGACTCACCACGGTGACCGACGTGGCCGCCACGCGCATGGTCATGCCGAGTGCCGACGGCTTCGCCGAGGTCGACCCCGCGGCCGCCGGAGCCGAACTGGCCGACCTCAACATCCGGCTCTACGCGGGCTCCGAGCAGTACTTCGAGCGGCCGAGGGAGCCCCTGTACCGCCGGGACCTCCTCAAGGAGGTCGACAAGCTGTCCATGGCCGACCGCATCGGGCAGCTCGGCCTCGATCCCGTGCGCTTCCACTGGCTCGACGGCAGCGCGGCGCTCTACGCCGGAGGACCGAGCTCGACGGGCTCGCTGACCAGCATGGCGCAGTGGGAGCGGCTGGCCGCGGGGAGGCCCGAGCTGACCACGAGCCTCAAGCCCGTCCAGGGCATGACGGCGCTCCTGGAGGCCATGCTCGCCGAGTCGCGCGCGCGGATCGTGCTCAACTCCCCGGTGTCCCGGATCACCCAGGGATCCGGGAGGGTCACGGTCGAGGTGGTGGGCGGCAGGCGGTACACCGCGCCCCTCGTCGTGGTGGCGATCCCCACCAACATGTGGCGGACCATCACGTTCGCCCCCGGTCTGCCCGCCGCTCACACTGCGGCCACCCGGGAGGGCATCGGCGTGCCGCAGGGCACCAAGATATGGATGCAGGTCCGGGGGGAGACCGACGCCGTCTACGCCCAGGGAACCGCGGACTCCGCCCTCATGCAGGTGATCCCCCAGCAGCAGCTCGCCGACGGCAGCCGGCTGATGATCGGCTTCAGCGGCCCCCGGCTGAACACCTCGGACCCCGCTCAGGTCCAGGACGCCCTGCGGAGGTTCCTCCCGAACGCGCGACTCGTCTCCCACCGGGCGAAGGCGTGGGGAAGCGACCCGTACGCGCGCGGTGCCTGGGGAATGCGCAAGCCCGGCCAGCTGCTGCGCCAGCTGCCCGCCGTCCAGCAGCCCCACCAGCGAGTGCTGTTCGCCGGCGGCGACATCGCCGACGGCTGGCACGGGGCCTTCGTCGACGGTGCCATCGAGTCCGGGCTGCTCGCCTCGCGCCAGGCCGCGGCGATCCTCCGCTGATTCCCCCGCGCCCGTGAAATACCTGATTACCGGCCCGTTACTGGTCATTTGAACGCGGCCGGTAGTTTCATGGGCGCTACTCGTGGACCGCCTCGCGAGAGACACCCGTGTGCCCGTTTCGATTCGTTCGGTCTCAGTGTTCCGTCTCGTCGTCCGGGTGTTCGCCGACACCGATGTTCCCGGGGTCGGCCGGAACGTGATCGGCGGCCGGCCGGACCGGAGTAGCGGTCGCCCCCTGTCCGGAAGCCGCCGCTCATCCCCGTGCGGCACGCGCGCAATTCCCGATCGGAGCATCACGATGATCAACGTCTTCCAGCCGAGCCTCGGCTCCGAGGAACTCGAAGCGGTCGCGGCCGTGTTCGAGAGCAACTGGCTCGGACACGGTCCTCGCACCAAGGAGTTCGAGGCCGCCTTCGCGGCGCACGTGGGCGTGGCACCCGAGCAGATGATCTTCATCAACTCGGCCACCGCCGGCCTGTTCCTGAGCACCGAACTCCTCGGCCTCGGACCCGGCGACGACGTGGTCCTGCCCTCCGCGAGCTTCGTCGCCGCCGGGAACGCCGTCGCCGCCACCGGGGCCCGGCCGGTCTTCTGCGACGTCGACCCGCACCTGCTCAACCCGACCGCCGAACACGTCGAACGCGCCCTGACCCCGCACACCAGGGCCGTCCTCCTCCTGCACTACGGCGGCCGGCCCGGCGACGTCGTCGCCATCGCCGAGCTGTGCCGCTCCCGCGGCATCCCGCTCATCGAGGACGCGGCCTGCGCGGTCGCCTCGGCCGTCGACGGCGCCAGGTGCGGCAGCTTCGGCGACGTGGCGATGTGGAGCTTCGACTCCATGAAGGTCCTCGTGACCGGCGACGGCGGGATGCTGTACGTCCGCGACCCCGAACTCGCCCGCACGGCACGCCGCCTGGCCTACCACGGCCTGGAGCAGTCCAGCGGCTTCTCGGCGGCGAAGGTCTCGCACCGCTGGTGGGAGCTGAACGTCAGGGAGTTCGGCCGCCGCGTCATCGGCAACGACGTCACCGCGGCCATCGGCGGCGTCCAGCTCCGCCGGCTCCCCGGCTTCGTCGCCCGCCGCCGCGCCGTCGCCGAACAGTACGACCGCCTCCTCCGGGACGTCGAGGGCCTGCGGCTCCCGTCGGCGCTGCCCGCCGGACACGACTCCACGTACTACTTCCACTGGGTGCAGATGGACGCCGGGATCCGCGACCTCGTGGCCGCCGACCTCCTCGACAAGGGCGTCTACACCACCTTCCGCTACCCGCCGCTGCACAAGGTCCCGGCCTACGGCGACCCCGGCACCCACCTGCCCGGCACCGACCACGCCGCCGACACCACCCTCCTGCTGCCGCTGCACCAGGGCCTGGACGACACCGAGGTGAGGACCGTCGCCGACGAGCTGCGCAAGTCGGTCGAGCACCGCCTCGCAGAACTCGCCCGCTGAACCGGACGCGACCAGGAGAGGCTGTCACCTCCGTGCACATCGCCGACACCGCGGTCCCCGGCGCCCACGTCGTCACCCCCGAGCCGCACACCGACGAGCGCGGCGACTTCTTCGAGGGCCTGCGGACCGACCACCTCGAAGCCGCGACCGGGCGCCCCTTCGTCCCCCGCCAGATCAACTACTCCACCTCGCGCCGCAACACCCTGCGCGGCATCCACGGCGTGGCCATCCCCCCGGGACAGGCCAAGTACGTCACCTGCGTGCGCGGGGCACTGCGCGACATCGTGGTGGACCTGAGGGTCGGATCACCGGCCTTCGGCACCTACGCGACCCACGTCCTCGACGCCGCGTCGGGGCGGGCCGTCTACGTCCCGGAGGGCGTCGGCCACGGATTCCTCACCCTCACCGACGACACGTGCGTCTGCTACGTCCTCTCCAGCGTGTACGTGCCCGGAACACAGATCGACATCAACCCCCTGGACGCCGACCTCGCCCTGCCCTGGGGCTTCACCGAACCCCCGCTGATGTCCCGGAAGGACGCGACGGCCCCCGGCGTCCGCGAAGCCGCGGCCGCGGGACTCCTGGCCTCCTGGCAGGAAGCCACCCGAGACGCACACTCCCCTGTTTCAAGGAAGGCACTGCCATGAAGGCTCTGGTGCTGTCGGGCGGGGCGGGAACACGCCTGCGCCCCTTCAGTTATTCGATGCCGAAACAGCTGATCCCGATCGTGAACAAACCGGTCCTCGAATACGCCGTGGAGAACATCGCCGCGCTCGGCGTGACCGAGGTCGCCGTGATCGTCGGGGACCGGGCCGCGCAGATCACCGAGGCCCTGGGCGACGGCAGCCGCTTCGGCGTCCGCATCACCCCCATCCACCAGGACAGGCCGCGCGGCCTCGCCCACTGCGTGGAGCTGGCGCGCCCGTTCCTCGGCGACGACGACTTCGTCATGTACCTCGGCGACAACATGCTGCCCGACGGCATCACCGCCGTCGCCGACGAGTTCCGCTCCGGCCGTCCGGCCGCCCAGATCGTCGTCTCCAAGGTGCCCGACCCCCGGCCCTTCGGCGTCGTCGAACTCGACGCCGAGGGCGCCGTGGTCGCCCTGGTGGAGAAGCCGGCCCACCCGCGCAGCGACCTCGCCCTGATCGGGGTGTACTTCTTCACCCACGCCATCCACGAGGCCGTCGGCGCCATCGAACCCAGCGCCCGGGGCGAGCTGGAGATCACCGACGCCATCCAGTGGCTGCTCACCCGGGGCCACCGGGTGAAGGCCGGCGAGTACGACGGGTACTGGAAGGACACCGGCAGGGCCGACGACGTCCTGGAGTGCAACCGGCACCTCCTGGCGACGCTGGACCGCCGGATCGAGGGCGACGTCGACGCGACGAGCGAACTCGTCGGCCGGGTCGTCGTCGAGCCCGGCGCGCGCGTGGTCCGGTCGCGGATCGTCGGCCCGGCCGTCATCGGCGCCGGCACCCTCGTCGAGGACTGCCGGATCGGACCGGACACCTCCGTGGCCCGCGACTGCGTCCTGCGCGCCACCCGGCTCACCGACTCCATCGTGATGGCCGGCGCCACGATCAGCCAGGTGCCCGGACTGCACGGCTCCCTCATCGGCCGCTCCGCCAACATCGGCCCGAGCGACCACGCCGAGGCCCACCACCGCCTCGTGGTCGGCGACCACACCCACGTGGAGGTGGCCGCGTGAGGGTGCTCGTCACCGGCGGGGCCGGCTTCATCGGCTCCCACTACGTCCGCACCATGCTCGCCGGCGGCTACCCGGGCTACGAACAGGCCCGCGTCACCGTCCTCGACAAGCTCACCTACGCGGGCAACCGCGACAACATCCCCCTGGGACACCCCCGCCTCGACCTGATCGAGGGCGACGTCTGCGACCGCGACCTGCTGCTCGACGTGCTGCCCGGCCACGACGCCGTCGTCCACTTCGCCGCCGAGTCCCACGTCGACCGCTCGCTGTCCCTGCCCGACGCCTTCGTCCGCACGAACGTCCTGGGCACCCAGACCCTCCTCGACGCCTGCCTCGCCGCACGCGTGGGCCGGGTCGTGCACGTCTCCACCGACGAGGTGTACGGCTCCATCGACGAGGGCTCGTGGACCGAGGACTGGCCGCTGATGCCCAACTCCCCGTACGCGGCGTCGAAGGCGGCCTCCGACCTGATCGCCCGCGCCTACTGGCGCACCCACGGCCTGGAGGTGTCGATCACCCGCTGCTCCAACAACTTCGGCCCCCACCAGCACCCCGAGAAGCTCATCCCGCTGTTCATCACCCAGCTCCTGGAGGGCGGGCAGGTCCCGCTGTACGGCGACGGCCTCAACGTACGGGAGTGGCTGCACGTCGACGACCACTCGCGGGCCATCCAACTGGTCCTCACCCGGGGCCGCGCCGGCGAGATCTACAACGTGGGCGGCGGCAACGAGCAGACCAACCTCTCCGTCACCGAGCGCCTCCTCGAACTGTGCGGGGCCGACCGGTCGAGCATCCGCCACGTCGAGGACCGCAAGGGCCACGACCTGCGGTACTCGCTCGACGAGACCAAGATCCGAGAAGAGCTGGGATACGCGCCGAGCATCGACTTCGGCGAAGGCCTGGCCGAGACCGTCGCCTGGTACCGGGACAACGGGCAGTGGTGGAAGGCGTCCAAGGAGCGAGCCCGTGACTGAGGAGCGATCGATGACGGACCACAAGGCCCTGGTCCTGGACGAGGTGCGCAAGTACCACCTCGACCGGCAGGACACCGACGGATTCGTGCCCGGCGTCACGGAGATCTGGCCCTCCGGCGCCGTCCTGGACGCCGAGGACCGGGTGGCCCTCGTCGAGGCCGCCCTCGACCTGAGGATCGCGGCGGGCCCCAGCTCCCGGAAGTTCGAGTCGGCCTTCGCCCGCCGGCTGCGCCGCCGCAAGGCCCACCTCACGAACTCGGGCTCCTCCGCCAACCTCCTGGCGCTCTCGGCGTACACCTCGCACCTCTTCGAGGACCGCCGCCTGCGCCCGGGGGACGAGGTGATCACCGTCGCGGCGGGCTTCCCCACCACCGTGAACCCGATCGTGCAGAACGGCCTCGTCCCCGTCTTCGTCGACGTGGAGCTCAGCACCTACAACACCACGGCGGACCGCGTCGCGGCGGCCATCGGCCCCAAGACCCGCGCCATCATGATCGCGCACGCCCTCGGCAACCCCTTCGAAGCCGCCGAGATCGCCCAACTCGCCGCAGAACACGACCTTTTCTTCGTCGAGGACAACTGCGACGGCGTGGGCTCCACCTACCGGGGACAGCTCACCGGCACCTTCGGACACGTCACGACCGTCAGCTTCTACCCCGCCCACCACCTCACCATGGGCGAGGGCGGCTGCGTCCTGACCTCCGACCTGAAGCTCGCCCGGATCATCGAGTCGCTGCGCGACTGGGGCCGGGACTGCTGGTGCGAGCCGGGCAAGAACAACACCTGCCTCAAGCGCTTCCAGTACCAGATGGGCACCCTCCCGGAGGGCTACGACCACAAGTACATCTTCTCCCACGTCGGCTACAACCTGAAGGCCACCGACCTCCAGGCCGCCCTCGGCCTCTCCCAGCTGGACAAGCTCGACGGCTTCGTGGACGCCCGCAAGCGCAACTGGCGGCGGCTGCGCGAGGGGCTCGACGGCGTCCCCCACCTGCTGCTGCCCGAACCCACCCCGGGCAGCGACCCCAGCTGGTTCGGATTCGTGATCACCGTGGACGCCGACGCGCCCTTCAGCCGGGCCGAACTGGTCCACCACCTCGAAGAGCGCAAGATCGGCACGCGCAGGCTCTTCGCCGGCAACCTCACGCGCCACCCCGCCTACCTGGACCGCCCCCACCGGGTCGTCGGCGACCTCGCCAACTCCGACGTCATCACCGAGAACACCTTCTGGGTCGGGGTCTACCCGGGGCTCACCGAGCCGATGCTCGACTACGTGATCACCACGGTCAAGGAGTTCGTGGAGGCCCGCGGATGAGCACCGTCCCCCCGATCCTGCGCCGGCGGCACGACGAGACGGTCGCCGCGAGGCTGGAGCGCTCGGCCGGCGTCACCGGCGAGGGGGCCGCGCTGCGGACGGCGGACTTCGACGACTGGCTCGACGGCCGCCGGCGCGCGCACCACTTCCAGGTGCGGCGCATCGCGTTCGCGGACCTGGACGGCTGGTCGTTCCACCCCGACACCGGCAACCTCGGCCACCACAGCGGCCGGTTCTTCACCGTCGAGGGACTCTCCGTCGAGACCGACATCGGCCCCTTCCGGCACTGGCAGCAGCCGATCATCAAGCAGCCCGAGGTCGGCATCCTGGGCATCCTGGCCAAGGAGTTCGACGGAGTCCTGCACTTCCTCATGCAGGCCAAGATGGAGCCGGGCAACCGCAACCTGCTCCAGCTCTCCCCGACCGTGCAGGCCACCCGCAGCAACTACACCAAGGTCCACCGCGGCGCGGACGTGAAGTACCTCGACCACTTCACTGTCCCCGGCCGCGGCCGGGTCCTCGCCGACGTCCTCCAGTCCGAGCACGGCGCCTGGTTCTTCCGCAAGGCCAACCGCAACATGATCGTCGAGACGGACGAGGACGTCCCGGTCGACGACGACTTCTGCTGGCTGACCCTCGGTCAGATCGGCGAACTCCTGCGCCGCGACAACGTGGTGAACATGGACGCCCGCACCGTCCTGGCCTGCGCCCCCGTCGCCTCCGACGAGCCCGGCGCGCTCCTGCCCGACACGGCCCTGCTCTCCTGGTTCACCGCCCGGCGCTCCGGGACCGACGTGCGCGCGGAGCGCGTCCCGCTGGCGGAGATCAGGGACTGGGTGCGCGGCGCGTGGTCCCTCGACCACGCGAAGGGCCGGTACTTCCGCGTGGTCGCGGTCTCCGTCGAGGCCGGCAACCGCGAGGTGCGCGGCTGGTCGCAGCCCCTGTTCGAGCCGCGCGACACCGGCCGCACCGCCTTCGTCACCCGGCGCTTCGGGGGAGTCCCCCACCTCCTGGCGCACGCCAAGTTCGAAGGCGGCCTCCTCGACCGGATCGAGCTCGCCCCCACCGTCCAGTACACCGCCGCCAACCACGCGGACCGCACGGGGGACGACCGGCCCCCGTTCCTGGACCTCGTCCTGTCGGCCGACCGGGCCCGCGTACGGTACGACGTGCTCCACTCGGAGGAGGGCGGCCGCTTCCTCAACGCCGAGAGCCGCTACCTCTTCCTGGACGCCGACGAGGACGAAGCCCCCCTGGACGCCCCGCCCGGCTACGCCTGGGTGACCCCCGGCCAGCTGCGGTGGCTGGTGCGGCACAGCCACTACGTGAACGTCCAGGCGCGCACCCTGCTCTCGCTCCTCAACACCGGCGCGGTGCGGCTGTGACCCCACCCGTACGGATCGCGGTCCTCGGCTCCGCCGACTTCGCCCGGCGGCGGATGCTGCCCGCGTTCGCCGCCTGCGAGGGCGTCGCCCTCTCCGCGATCGCCAGCCGCGACCACGCCAGGGCCCGCGCCCTGGCCGGGGTCCACGGCTGCCGCGCCCTGCACGGCTACGCGGCGGCCCTGGAGGACGACGACGTCGAGGCGGTGTACGTCCCCCTGCCCGCCGCGCTCCACGCCCGCTGGGTCCGGGCGGCCCTGCACGCCGGCAAGCACGTGCTCGCGGAGAAGCCCCTCGCCACCACCGCCGGCGAGACGGCCGAACTCCTGGACCTGGCCCGCACCAGGCGCCTGACCCTGGTCGAGAACGTCCTCTTCCCCCACCACTCCCAGCACGCCCGGGCGCGTGAGCTCGTCGCCTCCGGCGCCATCGGTGAACTCCGCTCATTCCGTGCGGACTTCACCGTTCCGCGGCGGGCCGAGGACGACATCCGCTACCGCGCCGACCTCGGCGGGGGAGCGCTGTTCGACACCGGTGTCTATCCGGTCCGGGCCGCCCTCCACGCCCTCGGCGACGACCTGCGGGTCGCGGGCGCGGTCGCCGTACGGGACGCCGTACGGGACGTCGACACCGGGGGGACGGCCCTGCTCCACACCCCCGAGGGGGTCGGCGCCCAGCTCGCCTACGGCCTCGACGACGCCTACCGCAACACCTACGCCTACGCGGGCACCGAGGGGCGCCTCACCGTCGGGCGGGCCTTCACGCCCCCGGCCGACCACGCCCCGGTGCTCCGCCTGGAGCGCGGCGGCGAGGTCACGGAGATCCGCCTCGACGCCGAGGACCAGGTCGCCCGGGCCGTCGGGGCGTTCGCGCACGCGGTGCGCACGGGCGGGGAGCCCGACCCGGCCGTCCTGCGGCAGGCGGTGCTGCTGGAGGACATCGCCGCCCGGGCCGCCGTCGCGGCAAAGCCCTGACCCGACGAGAACGAGCTGAAAGACTTCCGCCATGTCGAGTGATCTCTTGTCGGGAAAGGTCGTCCTGATCACGGGGGCGAGCAGTGGTATCGGCGCGGCGACGGCACGGACCTGCGCCCAGGAGGGCGCGGCGGTCGTCCTGACGGCGCGCAGGGAGGACCGGCTGGCCGCCCTCACCGAAGAACTGCGCGCCGGGGGCGCCCGGGCGTCGTACGTCGTCGCGGACGTCACCGTCGCCGGGGAGGCCGGGAAGGCGGTGGACTTCGCGGTCTCCGCGTACGGCCGCCTGGACGGGGCGTTCAACAACGCCGGCATAGGCGGGGACCGCACTCCGCTGCACCTGATGTCGGACGAGGTCTACGAGTCGATCATGGACACCAACGTCCGGGGGGTGTTCAACTGCCTGCGCCACGAGCTGGCGGCGATGCTGGAGGGCGGCGGCGGGGCCATCGTGAACAACAGCAGCGTCGGAGGGCTGGTCGCGATTCCCACGGCGGCGCCGTACATCGCCTCCAAGCACGCGGTGATCGGCCTGACCCGGGCGGCCGCGGACGAGTACGCCCACCAGGGCATCCGGGTGAACGCGGTGGCGCCCGGGACCACGCGCAGCGAGATCACCCGCGACTGGTTCGGGCGCAACCCGGGCCTGGAGGAGATCGCCAACTCGCTGACGCCGCAGGGGCGCACGGCCGAGCCGGAGGAGATCGCGCAGGCGGTGGCGTGGCTCCTCAGCGAGCGCTGCCCCTTCCTGACCGGCACGGTGATGCCGGTGGACGGCGGCTTCGTCAACCGGTGACCCGCGGGTGCGCGGGCGGACGGGGGAGGAGCCCCTTCCGCCCGCGCGACGCCGTCCGCCCGTACGCCGTCCGTGTCAGTCCGCGGGCCCGCGCAGGACGGCGGAGAAGGCGAGTTCGGCGTCCTGGGTCCCGTCGACCGCGAGGGCGAACCGGCCCGGCTCAGCGGGCAGCGCACGGGCCCGGAGCAGACACGGCCGGTCGAAGTCCACGTACCGGAGGTAGCGCGTCGCGATGTCGTCGGCGCGCAACGCCCGGGCCCCCAGGACCGCGTGGGCCGCCTGGTCGGCCGCCTCGACGAGGGCCAGACCGGGAACGTGGTCGACGGGGTGGTCGAACAGGGTCGTGTTGGTCACGTCGTTGCGCAGGCGCCACCGGTGCGGTTCTCCGGTGGGGGAGAGGAGCACGTCACCGGCGCAGGTCCGTCCCACGCGCGCGGGATCCACGGGCTCGGGAAGCTCCCAGCCCCCCCAGACGGCCGGCATCCGGTCTCCCCTGAGGCGGCGGTAGACCCGGGGAGGGATCCAGCCGAACTCCGATTCGGCGCGGGCGAACGTGACGCCCTCGTGCCGCAGCCGGAAACGCATGCGCAGGGACCGCCGGGCCCGTCCGGCGGTCCCGGAGGGGGAGACCCGGACGTCGACGTCCAGCCGTGCGGCCTCCTTCCCTCCGGACGGCGGGAGGCGGTCCGATAGGGTGAAGTCCAGGAAGCTCAGCACGGTCTGGTGGTCCAGCGGGACGCCGTACTCCGCGTGGGCGACGACGAGGCCGCTCTGCCGGATGGTCTGGGTGAGGACGCGCGGGTCGTACGGCCGCTCCCCGGCGGCGGGCGGCCAGTGGACGCCCAGGGTCAGGGAGTCCTCCCCGACACGGCTCCAGCCGGTCACCAGGACCGATCCGGGACGCGTCAAGTGGGTGTAGCGGCCCAGGATTTCCGGTGAGCCGGCGGTGCTTCCGGCTTCGGATCCGATTTCTTCCGACGGCTGACGGGCAACAGAGACTGCGGGCAAGGCTCCCCCTCGGGATCTGTCCTGTGAGCGCTGTCATGTGTTGTGGCTGTAAAGTACCGGCCCTCCGTTCGGTTTTACGGGGTCGGTCAACGCGAGTCCAAGTGAAGGCAAAGAAAGTGTCAATTGGAGGCGTAGCGTGGCGAGGCAGAAGCGGGCACTCCGCACCCGCAGGATGATCCTCGAGACCGCCGCGGAGATGTTCGACGAGCTCGGTTACGACGCCACGACCGTCGGCTGTCTCATCGAGCGCATCCAACTCACCCGCGGCGGGCTCTACTTCCACTTCACCTCCAAGGAGCAGCTGGCGCGCGCCGTCCTGGACGAGGCGGTGACGACCGAGGGCGCCACGCCGCAGCGGTTCAAGCTGCAGGAATGGGTGGACCTGGGGCTGCTGCTGGCCCACCGCCTGCCCCACGAGCCCCTGCTGAGCGCCTCGATCCGCCTGTCGGTCGACCCCAGGGCCCGCGGTCTCTTCGGGACCAGGTGGCCCGACTGGATCACCCTCGGCACCGAGCTGCTCGTCGAGGCCGCCGAGCGCGGCGAGCTCCTGCCCCACGTCGATCCCGCCGAGACCGCCCGGCTGTTCGTCGGCGCCTGGACGGGCGTCCAGCTGGTCACCGAGGCCCTTCCCGACGCCGACCTCTCCCAGGAGATCTCCGCCCTGTACGCGATGATGCTGCCCAACGTCGCCTCACCCGGCGTCCTGGCGAAGCTGGAGACCTCTCCGTACCGGGCCGAACGACTGCTCGCCGACGCCCGTGCGAACGATCCCGCTCCCCTCTCCCCGTCCGACCGGCCGTCCGACCGGCCGTTCGACCGCTCCGCCTGAGAGGGGCGGCGGCCCCGGCCTCCGGGGCGCGTCCGCTCGCCGCCGTAACCTGCGGCCTGTACTGTTTCCGACCGTCTCGGCTCTCGATCCCGGGGAGCCGGGCCGGTCTGTCGGCATGCGGTCCGTCATCGCCCGGTCCGGTCCACCGTGCGAGCGGACCGGTCCGGACGGGCCGGTCCGACGGGTGTTTCCGCGCGAGAACGTCCCGGCGCGCACGCACCCGCTCACCGAAACAGGACGGTCGTCCGGTTTCGGTCCGTGCCGGCCGGCACTCCGGGAGCCGCATCCGGACCGTCACACACCATGGGGGAACCTTGAACCGGCACGCTCCGCCCGACGTCCGCGCGCAAGACGGCAGTTCCTCCCCTCCCGCCCTGGAGGCGGGGCTGGGCGAGGCGCTGTTCGGCTCGCTCCCCCGCGCCGAGCAGCGGCGGAAGGCGGGGTGGTACGTACGGGGACTGCTCGCGCAGCCGGGCCGCAAGACGCTCCGCAACATCGCCCGGCAGTTCGGCGGGGGCGCCGCGCAGCAGAGCGTGCACCACTTCATCACCGCCTCTCCCTGGGACTGGATGCCCGTGCGCGACGCCCTGGCCGGGCACGTGCACCGCACGCTCGCCCCCGAGGCGTGGGTGATCAGGCCGACGGTGATCCCCAAGGCGGGGCCGCACTCGATAGGCGCCGACCCGCAGGACCGGGGAGTCTACGGACAGCAGGCGGTCGGGATGTGGCTGGCCGGGAGCCGGTACGCGGTGCCGGTCGACTGGCGGCTGAGGCTCTCCGGGCGCTGGCTGGAGGAACCGCTGCGGCAGCGTGCCGGGATACCCCCCGGTGCCTCCTCCGGCACGCTGGAGGAGTTCCTGCGCGAGGCCGTCGCCGACCTGGGCAGGTTCGAGGGCGTGCCCGGCGGCCCGGTCGTCGTGGACGCCGAGGGGATCGACGGTTCCGCGCTCGCCGGCCGGCTCGCCGCCGGGGGCGGACGCTTCCTGGTGCGGATCCACGCGGACACCCATCTGCGGTTGAACCGGGCGAAGTTACCCCGGTTCGGCGACCGGGACCGGACCGCCGGGGAGCTGGCCGCCGCGCTGCCGCGCCTGCGCCGGAGGGTCGACGCGGCCGGCGGGCCGGCGACCGTGGTCGTCGTGCCCGTCGCGCAGCCCCGCACGCGCGGAAGGGAACTCCTGCTGGTGGGGGAGTGGCTCAACGGCCCTGCCGGAAGCGGGCTGTGGCTGACGAACACCGACCCGGCGGAGCTGTCGGCGCTGGTGCGCCTGATGCGGCTGCCGATCGTCGTCGCGCGCGACTTCGCGGACGTCTCCGTCCGGGTCGGGGTCACCGATTTCGCGGGCCGGTCCTTCCCCGGCTGGCACCGGCACATCACCCTCGCCTCCGTCGCCCATCAGGTCGCCGCCGCGCACGCCCGCCGGGTGACGGAAGGTGACCGGACTACCGTCCGGTAACTTGACACTCTCTTTGCCATCGTGCGGCCACGGGCCCCCGTGGTCCTTAGGGTCGGCAAGGACACCGCAGCACACCGATACAGGCGGTCAGATGCCGGAACGGGAGCGTGCACCGTGCAGTTCAACCTCATCGGCCCCTTCGAGATCGTGACCGATGACGGCCGCTCCCACGTGCCGGGTGCGCCGAAGATCTGTCAGATGCTCGCCGTGCTCGCCCTCCGGCCCCGCACGGCCGTGGCGACGGAGACCCTGGTCCGGGAGCTCTGGGGCGAACAGGCCCCGGCGGGGGCGTTCAGGACGCTGCAGACGCACATCTACCACGCGCGCCGGCTGCTCAAGGAGGTGCTGCCGCTCGCCGACGAGCTCCTGGCGACCCGGGCGCCCGGCTACCTCCTCGACATCGGGGAGGACCAGGTCGACGCCCTCGTCTTCGAACGGCGCGTCCGCCAGGCCCGGTCGGCGCTCGCGGACGGGCACGCCGAACGCGCCGCGGAGTTCCTCGCCGACGTCCAGCGGCTGTGGCGCGGC
The DNA here is from genome assembly GCF_001280125.1 of Streptomyces sp. NRRL F-6492. Lineage (GTDB taxonomy): Bacteria > Actinomycetota > Actinomycetes > Streptomycetales > Streptomycetaceae > Streptomyces. The sequence continues at coordinate 101,431 of NZ_LGEG01000204.1, read as the reverse complement.
CCCGTGCTCAGCAACCTCTCCGTCAACGCGGTACTGACCGGACGCATCGCCCACCTCCAGGAACTGCGCATCCACGCCCTGGAGCTACGCGTGGAGACCGAGCTGCGCCTCGGCCGCTCCCGTGAGTTCCTCCCGGAACTGCGCGCCCTCGTCAACGACCACCCGCTCCACGAGTGGTTCCACGGCCAGCTCATCTCCGCCCTGCACCGCGCCGGCCGCCGGGGCGAGGCCCTGCAGGCCTACCAGAGCCTGTACCGCATCCTCAGGAGCGAACTGGGCCTGGAGCCCTCGGCGGAACTCCGGCGCCTCCAGCACGAGATCCTCCACACCGAGGCCCCCGAGCCGTGCCGCGCCCCGAACCGGCCCCCCGCCCGGCTCTCCGCGCGCCGGCTGACGAGCGGCGCCCCCCTGTGAGGGACGTCGGCCCCGCCTCCCCGCGCCCGTCCGCGCCGGGAGGCGCCCCGCCGGTCAGGGGAGGGGCGTGCCGCGCGCCGTGATCCAGAGCTCGTACCACTCCTCGTGGGTGAGCCGGGGCTCGGCGGTGGCGGCGTCCCCGCAGGCCCTGATGCGGGTGGGGCTGGTGGTCCCGACGACGGGGACGATGCGGGCCGGGTGGCGCCGGAGCCACCACAGGACGATCGTCTCCGGGGTCGTCCCCTTGGCCTCGGCCAGGCGCGCCACCAGGTCGGCGGTGGCGTGCTCCTCCTTCGTCTCCTGCCGCCCGGTGAAGCGCCCCTGGGCGAGCGGCGCCCACGCCTGGAGGGCGACGCCGTGGGCCAGGCAGTGCTCGACCGTGCCCGCGGGGAAGCCGTTGGCCGCCGAGGCCGGGGTGTTGACGAGGACCCCGTCCTCCAGCCAGTCGCGCCGGGCCAGGCTCATCTCCAGCTGGTTGACCGCCAGCGGCAGCGAGAGGCGGGCCTGGAGGCGGGCGATCTGCGGGGCGTTCATGTTGGAGACGCCGAACCGGCGGACGAGGCCCTGCGCGTGCAGGGAGTGCAGGGCGTCCGCCACGTCCTCGGGGTCCGCGAGCGGGTCGGGACGGTGCAGCAGGAGCGTGTCGAGCACGTCGGTGCGCAGCCGGGTCAGGGTCTCCTCGACCCTCCGCCGGATCGACGCGCCGCGCAGGTCGTACAGGCCCGGCCGGTCGTCGCGGGAGAGCACGATGCCGCACTTCGACTGGATGCTCATGCGCGCGCGCAGCGAGGGGTGGCGGGCCAGGATCTCGCCGAAGACCGCTTCGGCCTTGCCCTGCCCGTAGATGTCGGCGTGGTCGAAGGCGGTGATCCCGCTGTCCAGCGCGGCCTCGACGGCCTTCTCCGCGGCCTCCACGTCGGCGGCCGTGTACGAGGCGGCGTCCCAGGGGCCGCCGAGCCCCATGCAGCCGAGGACCAGCCGGTCCGTTCTCGGGGGTGTGGTCACGGGGAGGGCCTCCTGCGGGGCACGGGGCGGCCCGGCCCGGCGTTCGGCCGGCCGGTACGCCCGACCGGTGGTGGGCCGGTGGTGGATCGGCCGGTCGAATGGTAACCCGGACGGTGTCCCGCGGAACGGGGCCGCGTTCCCGTCCGCGTACGGCCCGTGGAGGACGGCCGGGCCCGTGCCGCGGCCGGGTGTCGGCCGGCGGCAGCCGACGGCGGGAAAGGCTTCCGGGATCCGGCAGTGAACCTCCGCCCCGCCGCGTGGCAGCATGGGGCGGCCGCGCCGGAGCCGTCCGCGAGGCCCCGTCAGGGCCCGGCCGGGATCCTGGAATCCGAGGGGGAACCATGAGCGCAGTGCCCCGGGCGAACGGGCGGCCGCACGGCGACGGGCACATGGTCGTGTGCGGGGACGACGCGCTCGCGCACCGGATCGCCGCCGAACTCGCCGACGTGTACCGGCAGTCCGTCACCCTGGTCGTACCGCCGCCGCTCGGTCTCGAGGGGGCGGCGAGCCGGCCGACGAGCCTCTCCCGGGCCTCGGCGCTGTTCGGCCGGATGAGCGCGGCGGTCGGGCGGCCCGGCGGACCGCCGGAGGACGTCACGGACACCGCGCCGGGCGCGGGGGTGCGGGAGGTGACCGCCGCCGTGCCCGACGAGCAGACCCTGTCGGCGGTCGGTGTGGCGCGGGCCGCGGCCCTCGCCCTCCTCTACGAGGACGACGAGGCCAACATGCGGGCCGCGTTCCTCGCCCGGCGCCTCAACCCGAGGATCCGGCTGGTCCTGAGGATGTACAACCGGAACCTCGGCCGGCGCATGGCGGAGCTGCTCGACCAGGCCACCGACCTCACGCTGCCCGAGGACGTCCGCGGCCGGCACGACACCTCGACGACCGTCCTCTCCGACGCCGACACCACCGCCCCGGCGCTCGCCGCCACCGCCGTCGCCGGAACCCGCAAGATCGTCCAGGCCGACGGCCTGCTGCTGCGCGCCGCCGAGCGGCTGCCCCACAGCCCCGGGGACGTGGCCCCGCCCGGCCTCGCGACCCTCGCCCTGCTGTCCTCCACCACCAGCGACCCCGCCGGCGCCGAGGGCTCCGACCGCAGCGGCCCGCACGCCCCCCACCTGCTCCCCGACGACGCCGCCGTACGGGCCGCCGCCGGCCGCGGCACCATCGTCCTGGAGGCCGTCACCCACGAACCGGCCACGCCCCGCAGGCGCACGAGCCGGGGGGCCTCGTTCAAGGAACTCCTCTCGCGCCGGCTGCGCTGGGCCCTCGCGGGCGTCGTCGCGGCCGTGACCGTCCTGGCCGTCGTCTCCTCGGTCGTCACGGACGACTCCCCGCCGCACGCCGTCTACATCACCCTGCTCGACCTGTTCGCCATCGCCGAGCCCGCCGTCGACGACTCCGCGCCCCGCCAGATCCTCCAGCTCCTCACCGGGTTCGTCGGCCTCGCCCTGCTGCCCCTGCTCGTCGCCGGCGCCCTGGAGGCCTTCGGCGCCTACCGCAGCGCCGCCGCGCTGCGCCGGCCGCCGCGCGGACTCGCCGGCCACGTCGTCCTGCTCGGCCTCGGCAAGATCGGCACCCGCGTCCTGGCCCGGCTCCGCGAGCTCGACATCCCCGTGGTGTGCGTGGAGGACGACCCCGACGCCCGGGGCGTCGCGCTCGCCCGCAGCCTGCGCGTCCCCGTCGTCCTCGGCGACGTCACCCAGGAGGGCGTACTGGAGGCGGCCAAGGTGCGCCGCGCGCACGCGCTCCTCGCCCTCACCAGCGCCGACACCACCAACCTGGAAGCCGCGCTGTACGCGCGCACGCTCGCGCCGGAACTGCTCGTCGCCCTGCGCCTGTACGACGACGACTTCGCCACCGCCGTCTACCGCACCCTGCGCGCCGCCCACCCCGACGCGCTCACCCGCAGCCGCAGCGTGTCCACCCTCGCCGCGCCCGCCTTCGCCACCGCCATGATGGGCCGTCAGATCCTCGGCGCCATCCCCGTCGAACGCCGCGTGCTGCTCTTCGCCGCGCTCGACGTCGCCGGACAGCCGCAGCTGGAGGGGCGGACCGTCCAGGAGGCCTTCCGGCCCGGCGCCTGGCGCGTCCTCGCCCTCGACACCACCGCCCCCCAGGCCCGCCGCCCCGACCTCACCGCCGCCCACGGCCGCGACGACCCGCCCGGCCTCCTGTGGGACCTCCACTCCGGCTACGTCCTGCGTCCCGAGGACCGCGTCGTGATCGCCGCGACCCGCGCCGGCCTCGCCCAGCTCCTCGAACGGTCCCGTACGCCCGCCTCCGGCCGGGGGCCGTGAAGCGCCGCCGTCACAGCTCCTGACCCGGCCAGCCGAGGAACCGGGCGCCGATGGCGGCGGTCTGGAGGGTGTAGCGCTGGCCGGGGTCGCCGGGGTCGGCGCCCGTGAGGCGGCGCACGCGGTCCAGCCGGTACGTCACCGCCCGGACGCTCAGGGAGAGCCGCCGGGCCGTCTCGGCGGCGACGCAGCCGGTGTCGAAGTACGCGGTGAGCGTGTCGATCAGCGGCTGGGCGCCGCCCCGCGCCTCCCGGAGCGGGCCCAGGACGCTGACCACCAGGTCGGCCATGGCCTGGCGGTCACGGGTGAGGACCGGATAGACGAGCAGGTCGGCGGCGCGCAGCACCGGATCGTTCAGATCGAGCCGGACCGCCAGGTCGAGGGCGTTCAGGGCCTCCTCGTACGAGTGGACGACACCGCCGGGCCCCGAGTGGGCGCGCCCGACGGCGACCTGTCCGCCGTCGGTCGCCGCGTACGCCTGCTTCGCGAAGAAGGACAGCACCTCCGGCTGGTCGGCCGGGGCGACGCAGACGAGGCGCCCCTCCTTCGTGGTGATCAGGATGCGCCGCCGGCCGAACCGGGCCGCGAGCGACGCCTCCACGGTCCGGGTGACGGACGCGCCGTCCTCGTACGGCTCCCTGCCCTGCGCCACGGCCACCGCGTGCGCGTGGGCGAGCAGCAGGCCGAAGCGCTCGGCGCGCTGGGCGAGGCGCCCGAGGTCGCTCCGCCCGTACAGCAGGTCGTCGATGAACTCGCGGCGCGACGCCTCCTCCTGGCGCACCGCCAGGATCCCCGCCCGCTCGTGCCCCTCCGCGAAGGCGTCGACGGCCTGCTCGACGACGGCGAGGAGGTGGTCGCCGGCGGCGCGGGGCAGCTCCGCCCGCAGCTCCCCGGCGGCCGAGAGGTGCGCGCGTATCAGGGCGCGCAGCCCGATCCCGGCCTCGGCGGCCCGCTCACCGCGGGCCCGCAGCGTTTCCAGCTCGTCGCGGGTCAGCCGCCGGCCCGTCGCCGAGGCCCCCGCCAGGATCTCCCCGTACCCCTCCAGGTGCTCCCCGGACATCACCCGTTCCACCGTCTTCCTCCCCGCCCCCGTGCGTCAATCGACCCCCCTCGACGCGCCGGCCCGATCGCGGGACGGCGCCGCCCATGGGCGGTCACCGGCATCAAGGATGCGTCAAGATTGCCGGAAACCGGCAACGCGAACAAGTAGATGGCGATGCCACGATGGTTCCACGGAGGGCCCGTCCACCGGCGGGACGCCGTGGAGGGGCGGCGACAGCCACGCGGCGAGGGGGAGGGAAGCACGATGAGCGGGTTCCCGACCGATGCGCGCTTCCCGGCCGGTGCCGGTTTCCCGGTCCGCCCCGGGTTTCCGGCCGACGCAGGTTGCCCGGTCCGCGCAGGTTTCCCGGCCCGTGAACGCTTCCCGGCCGGCTCCCGCTTCCCGGCCGCGCCGGTGTGCCGTGGCCTCGCGCGGCGCACGGCGAAGCTCTTCCCCGACGAACCGTAGCCGTCCCGGGCGGACTCCGGTCCCCGGGCACGGCTCCTCCACGGCCGGCGGCAGCGCCCCCGCACCCGGTGCGGGTCCTCCCGCGCGGGGCGGCTCCACCGCGGCCCCCCACCGGCCCGCCGCGCGGACGCGGCGCCGCCCTGCTCTCCCACCTCCTTCCTCCACACGGGGTCTCCCATGGATGCCATCACCACGGGCATCGGCGTGCTCGTCGCCGTTGTCCTGCTCCTCGCCCTCCTCCTCGTCCTCGTGGTCGGCAGACTGTTCCGCAAGGTGGAGCAGGGCAAGGCGCTGATCGTCTCGAAGACGCGGAAGGTCGACGTCACCTTCACCGGGCAGGTCGTCCTGCCCGTGCTGCACAAGGCCGAGGTCATGGACATCTCGGTCAAGACGATCGAGATCTCCCGGACCGGCCGCGACGGCCTGATCTGCCGGGACAACATCCGCGCCGACATCCGGATCTCCTTCTTCGTCCGCGTCAACAAGACCGCCGAGGACGTCATCAGGGTCGCCCAGGCCATCGGCACCGCCCGCGCCAGCGACAAGGACACCCTCCAGGAGCTGTTCAACGCCAAGTTCTCCGAGGCCCTCAAGACCGTCGGCAAGCAGCTCGACTTCACCGACCTCTACACCAAGCGCGAGGAGCTGCGCTTCCGGATCATCGAGATCATCGGCATCGACCTCAACGGCTACAGCCTGGAGGACGCGGCCATCGACCACCTGGAGCAGACCCCGCTCGGCCAGCTCGACCCCGGCAACATCCTCGACGCCCAGGGCATCCGCAAGATCACGGAGCTGACCGCCGCCGAGAACGTGCGCACCAACGAGTTCCGCCGGCACGAGCAGAAGGAGATCACCCGGCAGAACGTCGACGCCCGCGAGGCCATCCTGGAGCTGGAGCGGCGCCAGGCCGACGCCGAGATCAAGCAGAAGCGCGAGATCGACACCGTACGGGCCCGCGAGGAGGCCGAGACCGCCCGGGTGGTGGAGGAGGAGCGGCTGCGGGCGCAGAGCGCCTTCCTGAGGACCGAGGAGCAGCTCGGCATCCAGCGCGAGAACCAGGCCCGCGAGGTCGCGGTCGCGCAGAAGAACCGCGAGCGGGTCATCGCCGTCGAGAACGAGCGGATCGAGAAGGACCGCCTCCTGGAGGTCATCGCCCGCGACCGGGAGACCGAACTGACCCGCATCTCCGCCGAGAAGGAGGTCGAGGCGGAGCGCCGGGACATCGCCGAGGTGATCCGCGAGCGGGTCGCGGTGGACCGCACGGTCGCCGAGCAGGAGGAGTCGATCAAGCGGCTGCGGGCGGTCGAGGAGGCCGAGCGCAACCGTCAGGCGATCGTGATCGCCGCCGAGGCCGAGGCCCAGGAGCGGCTGGTCAAGGACATCAAGGCCGCGGAGGCCGCCGAGCAGGCCGCCGTGCACCGGGCCGCCGAGGAGCTCACCCTCGCCGAGGCCCGCAACAAGGCCGCCGACATGGACGCCCGCGCCAAGATCCGCCTCGCCGAGGGCGTCCAGGCCGAGGCCGCCGCCGAGGGGCTCGCGGCGCTCCAGGTCCGGGACAAGGAGGCCGGCGTCATCGAGAAGGCCGGCCGCGCGGAGGCGGAGGCCACCGAGGCCCGGCTGCGCGCCGAGGCCGCCGGCGCCCGCGAGAAGGCGCTCGCGGAGGCCGAGGGCGCCCGCGAGAAGGCGCTCGCCGACGCCACCGCGATCGGGGAGAAGCTGAAGGCCGAGGCCGCGGGCCTGACCGAGAAGGCGGCGGCGATGGCCGCCCTCGACGAGGCGTCCCGCACGCACGAGGAGTACCGCCTCCGCCTGGAGGCCGAGAAGGACATCCGGCTCGCCGGCCTCGACGTGCAGCGCCAGGTCGCCGAGGCCCAGGCCACCGTCCTCGCCACCGGCCTGGAGAACGCCGACATCAACATCGTCGGGGGCGACTCCGTCTTCCTCGACCGGCTCGTGCGGTCCGTCTCGCTCGGCAGGTCCGTCGACGGCTTCGTCGAGCACTCGGGGACCGCGCAGGCCCTCGCCGGCCCGTGGCTGAACGGCTCGCAGCCCTTCACCGAGGACCTGACGAACGTGCTCGGCTCGCTCTCCGGCTCCGACGTGCGCGACCTCAGCGTCTCGGCGCTGCTCGCGAAGCTCATGAAGTCCGGCGTGCTCGACGGCCACCTGCCGTCCGCGCCGGTCGGGGCCGCCGCGCCGAACGGCGCGGCCGAGGACTGACCGCCCACGGGGGTGGCGGTCAGCACGGGTCCGGTGCCGGCGAACGGGGGAGTGGCCGGCACCGGACCCGCAGTCACTACGGTACGAGGGAGCACAGGGATGAGCACCGGAATCGACCAGGACACGTACGCGGTGCTGCGCGACCGCCTCACCGCGCAGGCCGGCGAACTGGCCCGGCGCGCCGAGGCGCTCAACGCCGCCCGCACCGCCGCCTTCGGCTCCGGCGGACTCGCCCTCAACGGCACCGACCGGGTCCGCACCGAACGCGCCGGGACGCTCCTCGACGTCGTCGCCGTCGGGGACGGCGTCCTGCTGTTCGGCGGCCGCGCGGTCGCCACGGGCGGTGAGGGGCCGGCGGTCGCCGACGTCCTCGCCCTGCACGACCGGGACCTGAACCCGCTGCCCGGGGACGCGGTCCCCGGCCTCCTGGACGACCCCGGCTTCGTCCGCGAGTTCGCCGCGCTGCACCGCTACTTCCGGGGCGCCCGGCTGCTCCGGCTGCGGCGCGTGGAGGACCGGCTCCTCGCCGTCTTCCGGACCGGGGAGAAGGCCGACGACCTGCGGGTGCTGCGCTGGGCCCTCGAACCGTCCGGCGGGGCGCGGTTCCTCGACGCCCGGGGCGAGCGCGACCACACCCTCCCGCCCGCGCACGACCTCGACTGGACGGAGAGCACCCGGGACGACCACGTCTCCGGCCGGCACCCCCACGTCTCGCTCGGCGGGCGCCTGTACGTCTCCACGACCGGCGGGACGCTCACCGTCAAGACGGAGAACGACCCCGGGACCGCCGACGGCATCTACTCGGAGCCGGTCGACGAGCCGCTGCAGTCCCTCGCCGACGCCGAGGTCGCCCATGCCGTCGTCGGCGCCCTGACCCTGATCCGCGTCCGCCCGTACAAGGAGGGGGTCGTCCGCCACCTCGTCTTCAACGCGCTGACCGGGAGCGTCGTCCGGCTGGACGGCATCGGGCAGGCCTGTCTGCGGCTGCCCGACGACGAGGGCGTCGTCTTCCCCGGCGGCTACTGCCTCTCCTCCGGCGCCGTGAAGACCTTCGACACCGACACCTCCGGCCTCGCCTTCGACCGCGCGGTCCGCTCGCCCGACGGCGAGGACCTCCTCTTCGCCTTCCACGCCGAGGCGGAGGGCCGCGGCCTCCTCCTGCCGTACAACCTGATCCGCAAGGAGATCGCCACCCCGCTCGTCTGCCGGGGGTACGCGCTGCTCGACGACGGGACGATGGTCGTCCTGCGCGGCGAGTCCGGCGAACCCGGCCGGACGCACCCCGTGCAGCTCTGGACGACGCCGTACGCCTCCGACGCGCACCCGGCCCCCGTGCACGACGGCCCGCTGGGCCGCATCGGCAACGCGGACCTCGTCCGGGGCATCTCCGACTGCCTGTCGATCGCCCGGCAGGCCACCGAACCCACCCCCGCCGGCGAGGTGTACGAGGCGCTCGTCGCCGCCTGCGAGCGGGCCGGCGACGTCCACCACTGGCTGGGGGACCCGGCGGCCGGGGACCTGCGCACCCCGCTGACCGGACTCCGGGCCACCGCCGGACAGGTCCTCGACGAGTTCGCCACCGTCACCACCCTCACCCGGCAGGCCGCCGACGCCCTCGCCGGGGCGACCGAGCGGATCGCCCGGCTCGTCCGGCGCGTCCGCGGCGAGGCGCCCGCCACGGCGGAGGAGTGGATCTCCCGCATCACCGAACTCCGGCGCGCCCAGGGCCACCTGGTGACCCTGAAGGAGACGCGGTACGCCGACACGGACGCCGTCGACGCCCTCGCCGCGGACGTCGAGTCCGACATCGCCGCGGCCGGCCGGCGGGCCGTCGCCTTCCTCCGGGGCGAGGACGCCTTCGCCGGACAGCACGCCGAGGCGGAGCGGCTCGCCGCCGAGGCCGGGGAGACCGCCACCGTCGCCGCGACGGGCCCGGTCGGCGAGCTGATCGACGAGCGGACCACCGGCCTGCGCACCCTCGGCGAGATCGTCGCCGGGCTCGACGTCGGCGACGCCACCGTCCGCACCGCGATCCTGGGCCGCGTCGCGGACGTCCTGGGCGCCCTCAACCGCGCCCGCGCCGTCCTCGCCGCCCGCCGCGCCGAACTCCTCGACCGCGAGGGCCGGGCGGAGTTCGCCGCCGAGTTCGCCCTGCTCGGCCAGGCCGTCACGGGCGCGCTCGCCGCCGCCGACACCCCCGACCACTGCGACGACCAACTCGGCCTCCTGCTGCTCCAGCTGGAGAACCTGGAGTCCCGCTTCGCCGAGCACGACGGCTTCCTCGCCGACATCGCCGGGCGGCGCACCGAGATCCACGACGCCTTCACCGCCCGCGGGCAGTCCCTCCAGGACGCCCGCGCCCGCCGCGCCGAGCGCCTCGCCGGATCGGCCGGCCGCGTCCTGGAGGCGATCGCCCGCCGGACCGCCGCCCTGACCGGCCTGGACGAGGTGCACACGTACTTCGCCTCCGACCCGATGGTCGCCAAGGTCCGGCGCACCGCCGCCGAACTGCGCGAACTCGGCGACCGGGTACGCGCCGAGGAGCTGGAGGGACGGCTCGGCGCCGCCCGCCAGGAGGCCGGGCGCGCGCTGCGCGACCGCACCGAGCTGTTCTCCGACGGCGGCGACACCCTCCGCCTCGGCCGGCACCGGTTCGCCGTCAACCGGCAGGCACCCGAACCGACCCTCGTACCGCACGGGGACACCCTCGCCCTCGCCCTCACCGGGACCGACCACCGCACGCCCGTCACCGACCCGGACTTCGCCGCCACCCGCCCGTTCTGGGACCGGACGCTGCCCTCCGAGTCGCCCGCCGTCTACCGGGCCGAGCACCTGGCCGCCCGGCTGCTCGCCGAGCACGGCGCGGACGGCCTCGTGGGCGCCGACCTGCCCGCGCTCACCCGGTCCGCCGCCGAGGCCGCCTACGACGAGGGCTACGAGCGGGGGGTCCACGACCACGACGCGGCGGCCATCCTGGAGACGCTCCTCGCCCTCCGCGAGGGGGCCGGGCTGCTGCGGTACCCGGCGGCGGCGCGGGCCGCCGCCCAGTTCTTCTGGGCCCGCACCGCCGACGACGCCGCCCGCGACCAGTGGACCCGCCGCGCGGTCTCGCTGACCCGCGCCCGCGACCTCTTCGGCGCCGCGCAGGCCGTCGACGGGCTGCGCGCCGAACTGGCCGGAGAGATCGGCGACCCGACGGCCGCCGAGTACCTGATCGAGGAACTGGCCTGCGCCCCGACCGGCTTCGCCGTCTCGGACACGGCCCGCACCCTGCTGGAGAAGTTCCGCCGCGCCGTGGGCGGTTCCGCGTACGACGACGCCCTCGCCGGACTCACGGACCCCGGCGCGCGGCGCCAGCTCGCCGAGGCCTGGCTCACCTCCTACGCCTCCGCCTCCGGCGAACCGCTCGACGGGGGCGTGCTCGCCGAGGCCGTCGCCGTCGAACTCTGCCCCGGGCTCGAACGGTACGAGGTCGGAGCGCCGACCACCGCGACGGTCACCGGCCTCCTGGGCGCCCACCCCCGCGCACGGAACCGCTCGCTCGACCTGCGCCTTGACGAGTTCCTCGCCAGGACGGGGGAGTTCGCCGCCGTCGACGTGCCCGCCTTCCGCGCCTACCAGGAGCGCAGGGCCGCACTCGTCGCGGCCGAGCGCGCCCGGCTCCGCGTGGACGAGCACCGCCCCCGGGTCATGTCCTCCTTCGTCCGCAACCGGCTCGTCGACGAGGTCTACCTGCCGCTCGTCGGCGACAACCTCGCCAAGCAGCTCGGCGCCGCCGGGGACGCCGGGCGCGGCGACTCCCACGGCCTGCTGCTGCTCCTCTCCCCGCCCGGCTACGGCAAGACCACCCTGATCGAGTACGTCGCCGACCGCCTCGGCCTGCTCCTCGTCAAGGTCGACGGACCGGCCCTCGGACAGCGGACCACCTCCCTCGACCCCGTCGAGGCGCCCGACGCCACCGCCCGCCGGGAGCTGGAGAAGATCGCCTTCGCGCTGGGCGCGGCCAACAACGTCCTGCTGTACGTGGACGACATCCAGCACGCCTCGCCGGAGTTCCTGCAGAGGTTCATCCCGCTCTGCGACGCCACCCGCACCCTGAACGGGCACGACCTGCGGGGCAAGCGCTTCGCCGTCTGCATGGCCGGCAACCCGTACACCGAGTCCGGGCAGTCCTTCCGCGTGCCCGACATGCTCGCCAACCGGGCCGACGTGTGGAACCTCGGCGACGTCCTGACCGGCAAGGAGGACGTCTTCGCGCTCAGCTTCGTGGAGAACGCCCTCACCTCCCACCCCGTCCTCGCCCCGCTCGCCGGACGCGACCGGGCCGACCTGGAGCTCCTCGTCCGGCTCGCGGCCGGCGACCCGACCGCGCGCCGCGACCGGCTCGCCCACCCGTACGCCCCGGCCGAACTGGAGCGCGTCCTCGCCGTCCTCGGGCGACTCCTCACGGCCCGCGAGACGGTCCTCGCCGTCAACGAGGAGTACATCGCCTCCGCCGCCCGCGACGACGCGGCCCGCACCGCGCCGCCGTTCCGGCTCCAGGGCTCGTACCGCACCATGAACAGGATCGCGGCCCGGATCTCGCCCGCCATGAACGACGCCGAGCTGGCCGCCGTGCTCGACGACCACTACACCGCCGAGGCCCAGACCCTCACCACCGAGGCCGAGGCCAACCTCCTCCGCCTCGCCGAACTCCGGGGCACGCTCACCCCGGAGCAGGCCGCGCGCTGGGCCGAGGTGAGGGCCGCGTACGTCCGCGCGCGGGCGCTCGGCGGCTCCGGGGACGACCCCCTCGCCCGCGCGGTCGCCGCCCTCGGGCTCCTCGCCGACCGCGTCGCCGCCGTCGAGTCGGCGATCGACCGCGCGGCGGACCCGAGCAACCCGCTCCGGGCCCCGCGCCGACCGTGATCCGTGGAACCCGCTCCGGGCCCCGCGCCGACCGTGACGGGCGCTACAGGAGGAGCGCGCCCGGGTCCCGGACCAGCGGGGCCGTACCGACGGAATTGCTCACGTTGAAGGTGACGCTCCCCGCCCGGTAGCGGTCCTCGGTCCACTCGATGGGGCGGCCGTCCGGGTTGCTGGTGAGGTGGCGCTGGCGCAGCAGGGGGCTGCCCCGGCGGACGCGGAGCAGCCGGGCGTCGTCGCTGCCGGCGGGCACGGCGTCGATGAGGTGCTCGCCGTAGTGCGCGACGATCCCGGCCTCCCCGGCCATGCTGTCCATGATCGAGGCGCAGTCCACCGGCAGGGCCTCGACCGCGGGGGCGACCCAGGCCGCGTACGCGGTGCGCTCCACCATCACCGGCTCGCCGTCCAGGTACCGCAGCCGCAGCACGTCGAGGACCCCGGCCCCCTCCGGCAGGACCAGCCGCCGCGCCTCCTCGGGGGTGGCGGGGCGCCGCTCGCGGTGCAGGAAGCGGCTCGTCGCCCGGTAGCCCATGGCCCGCGCCCACTGGGCGAAGCTGTGCAGCTCGGCGAAGCTGTGCCGCCGCTCGCGCCGGAGCACGATGCGGCGGGCGCCCTGACGGGAGCCGATCAGTCCCTCCGAGGTGAGGAGGGCGACGGCCTGGCGCACGGTGCCGCGCGAGGCGGACCAGCGGACGGCCAGGTCGCTCTCGGACGGCAGACGGGCGCCCACTGGGTACTCGCCGCTGAGGATCGAGCGGCGGAGTCCCTCCGCGATCTCCACGTAGAGCGCCGGCACGGCCTCCCCCTTCTCGCGCGTGGCTGCGCACACCCGGTCACGGCGTGTGCCGTTCCCCGCCCACCCTAACCCGGGGCGCGGACACGGGGAGGCTTCACGAGAGCATCCCAACTCCACTGCGTTCACCAGGTATTAACCACCACCGGCTCTTCCGGAAGGCGTGGGGGGCCCGTCACGCGCCGTTCACCCGCCGGACAGGACACCCGGGCGAACTGGGGGCGTCTTGTCCAGACAAGTTCCACCCTCGCTCCCGGGAGAACCCGTGCACAGAACCCCCGTCCGCGGTGCCGCCGTCCTGCTCGGCGCCGTCGTCCTCACCACCGTCACCGCCTGCGGCGCCGCCCCCGAGGGCGAGGCCGGAGCGAAGGGCGACGGCGCGAAGGCCGCCACCGCGGCCTCCGCCAAGGACCTCGGCGGCCTGGACGCCCTCACCGCGGCGGCCAGGAAGGAGGGCGCGCTCCACGTCATCGCCCTGCCGCCGGACTGGGCCAACTACGGCGAGCTGATCAAGGCGTTCGAGACGAAGTACGGCATCGAGGTGGAGAGCGAGAACCCGGACGCCTCCAGCGCCGACGAGATCGCCGCCGTCAAGTCCCGCAAGGGCCAGAAGCGCGCCCCCGACGTCCTCGACCTCGGCATCGCCTTCGCCCGCAGCGGCGCCGAGGAGGGCCTCTTCGCCCCGTACAGGGTCGAGGCCTGGGACAAGATCCCGGCGGGCCAGAAGGACGAGGCCGGCCGCTGGTACAACGACTACGGCGGCTACGTCTCCATCGGCTGCGACGCCGAGCGGATCCCGAACTGCCCGACGACCTTCGCCGACCTCCTCAAGCCCGAGTACAAGGGCAAGGTCGCCCTCAACGGCAACCCGACCAAGTCCGGCTCCGCCTTCGGCGGCGTCTACGCGGCCGCCCTCGCCAACAAGGGCTCCTTCGCCGACGTCCAGCCCGGCATCGACTTCTTCGGCGCGCTGAAGAAGAGCGGCAACCTCATCCCCGTCGAGTCCACCCCGGCCACGGTCGAGAAGGGCGAGACGCCCATCAGCATCGACTGGGACTACCTCAACGCCGGCTACGCCGACCAGTTCAGGTCCAAGGGCGTCGACTGGAAGGTCGCCGTCCCCACCGACGGCGTCTACGCCCAGTACTACTCCCAGGCGATCAACAAGGACGCCCCGCACCCGGCGGCCGCCCGCCTGTGGATGGAGTTCCTCTACAGCGCCGAGGGCCAGAACCTCTGGCTCAAGGGCTACGCCCGCCCCGTCCTGCTCCCGGCCATGACCGCCGACGGCACCGCCGACAAGACGCTCGTCGCCAAGCTCCCGAAGGTCGAGGGCACCCCCTCCTTCCCGTCCTCCGCCGAACTCGACAAGGCCAAGGCCACCCTCGCCGAGAAGTGGGACAAGGCCGTCTCCTGATGCCCTCCGCCTCCTCCACCCCCACCACGGGAACCGCCTCCACGACGGAGGCCGCTCCCGCCACGGGAACCGCCGGCGGCCCCCGCCGCCGGCGGCGCGGCCCCCGCCCCTGGCTCGCCGCCCTCCCGCTGATCGCCTTCACCGCCCTCTGCTTCGGACTCCCGCTCGGAGCCCTCCTCTACGGGGCCGTGACCCGCACCGACCCGGCCACCGGAGCCACCGCGCCGACCGGCGAGCACCTGGGCCGCTCCCTCCAGGGCCCCTACCTCGGCTCCCTGATCGGCAGCGTGCAGCTCTCCGCCCTCACCGCGCTCCTCGGCTCCGTCCTCGGCCTCCTCGTCGCCCAGGCCGTCGTCACCTCCCGCTCCCGGGCCCTGCGCGGCGCGGTCCTCACCGCCTCCGGCGTCCTCGCCAACTTCGGCGGCGTCCCGCTCGCGTTCGCGTTCATCGCGACCCTCGGCATCTCCGGCGTCGTCACCCAGCTCGCCGACCTCACCTCCCTCGGCTGGAACCTGTACTCGTTCACCGGCCTCACCGTGGTCTACCTGTACTTCCTGATCCCGCTGATGGTCCTGGTGACCGTCCCCGCCCTCGACGGCCTGCGGCCCCAGTGGCGCGAGGCCGCGCGGAACGCGGGCGCCGGCGGACGGCAGTACTGGCGCCACGTCGGCCTCCCGGTCCTCGCGCCCTCGCTGCTCGGCGGGTTCGTGCTGCTCTTCGGCAGCGCCTTCGCCGCCCACGCGACGGCCGCCGCGCTCGTCGGCGGCTCCGTCCCCCTGGTCACCCTGAAGATCGCCGACGCGCTCTCCGGGAACGTCCTGGTCGGCCAGGAGAACGTCGCCCTCGCCCTCGGCCTCGACATGATCCTCGTCGCCGGACTCGTCATGGCCGTCTACCTCCCCCTCCAGCGCAGGAGCGCCCGATGGCTGCGATGACCCCCACCGCCCCGGACACCGCGCCGGAGGCCGGGGCGAGGGCGGACCGGCCCGCCGCTCCCGTACGGCGCCCCCGCCGCCGTCCCCGCGTGTGGCGCGGACTCGTCCTCGGCCTCGGCGGCGCGTACTTCCTGGTCCCGCTGATCGCCTCGTTCGTGTTCACGGTCCACACCCCCGGCCAGGGCGTCTCCTTCGCCGCCTACACCGAACTCCTGGGCGCCGAGGGCTTCCTGAGCAGCCTGCTGCTCTCCCTCGGCCTCGCCGCCGCAACGATCGCGCTGTCCCTGCTGCTCGCCGTGCCCGCCCTGGTGGCCGTACGGCTCGGCGCGCCCCGGCTGCGCCCGGTGATCGAGGTGCTGTGCACCCTGCCGCTCGTGGTGCCGCCGATCGCCCTGGTCACCGGCGTCGGCACGGTCCTGCGCTGGGGCCCCGACCACCTCTCGCGGACCCCGCTCTACCAGACGTTCCTCGCCGTCCAGAACGAGGACTTCCCCGTCGTCCTGGTCCTCGCGTACACGGTCATGGCCCTGCCGTTCGTGTACCGCTCCCTCGACGCCGGACTGCGCGCCGTCGACGTCCCCACCCTCGTCGAGGCCGCCCGCAACTGCGGGGCGGGCCGGACGTACGTGATGGTCCGCGTGATCCTGCCCAACCTGCGGCCCTCGCTCGCGGGCGCCGCCTTCCTCACCCTGGCCCTGGTCCTCGGCGAGTTCACCGTCGCCTCGCTCCTCGGCTTCCGGCCGTTCGCGGTGTGGATCGTCTCCATCTCCGGCGCCCAGGCCCGCATGTCGGTGGCCGTCTCCCTCCTCAGCCTGCTCGTCACCTGGGTCCTGCTGCTCGTCCTGTCCCGGGCGGGAACGGCGCCGACCGGCGCGCCCGGCACCGCCCGCACTCCCCGTCGCACCTCCCGCCGCACCTCCCCCAAGGAGTCCTGACCCGCCATGACCTCAGCAACAGCGGAACGGACGGGGACCGCCCCCGTCACCGGCGCCCGCGTCGAATTCCGCGGCCTGCGCCGCTCGTTCGGCCCCACCACCGCCCTCGACGGACTCGACCTGACGGTGGAACCGGGCGAACTCCTCGCCCTGCTCGGCCCGTCGGGCTGCGGCAAGACCACCGCCCTGCGCGTCCTCGCCGGCTTCGAACGGCCCGACGCGGGCGAAGTCCTCGTCGACGGCACCGACATCACCCACGTACCGGCCAACCGCCGCGACGCGGGGATGGTCTTCCAGTCGTACAGCCTCTTCCCCCACCTCACCGCCCGCGACAACGTCGCCTTCGGCCTGCGCGTGCGGAAGGCCCGGGCGGCCGAGCGGCACGCCCGCGCCGCCGAACTCCTCGACCTGGTGGGCCTGCCGCAGCACGGCGACCGCTACCCGCACCAGATGTCGGGCGGCCAGCAGCAGCGCGTGGCCCTGGCCCGCGCCCTCGCCCTGCGCCCCCGCGTCCTGCTCCTCGACGAACCGCTCTCCGCGCTCGACGCCAAGGTCCGGCTCAGCCTGCGGGAGGAGATCCGGCGGCTCCAGCTCGACCTCGGCATCACCACGGTCTTCGTCACCCACGACCAGGAGGAGGCGCTGTCCATGGCGGACCGCGTCGCCGTCCTCAACGCCGGACGCCTCGAACAGTGCGCGACCCCGGCCGAGTTGTACCGGCGCCCCGCGACCGCGTTCGTCGCCTCGTTCGTCGGCACCATGAACCGGCTGCCGGGCCGCCTCGCGGGCGCCGGGCTCGTCGAGGTCGCGGGCGCCCGGCTGCCCGTCGACGGCGAGGCCCCGAAGGGCCCCGGGGTCGACGTCCTCGTCCGCCCCGAGAACCTCACCGTGACCGAGGACCCCGACGGCGACGCGACGGTGGTCTCCACCTCCTTCCTCGGCCCGGTCACCCGCGTCCACCTCGACCACGCCGGCACGCCGGTCAAGGCCGACCTGCCGTCGCGGGACGCCGGCGCCCTCGCCCCGGGCGCACGCGTCGCCCTCGGCGTCGTCCGCCACCCGGCCCTGGTCGTGGCGAGGGCGGCGGAGTGACCGAACTCGCCGCCGTCCTCTTCGACATGGACGGCACCCTCGTCGACACCGAGACCCTCTGGTGGGACGCCGCCGAGGAGGTCGCCGCCCGGCTCGGCCACCACCTGACGGCCGCCGACGCCCCCGAGGTCGTCGGCCGCGCCGTCGAGGACACCGCCGCCCACCTCGTACGGACCACGGGCACGCCGGAGGCGGCGGGCGTCGCCTCCGCGCTCACCACCGCGTTCCGGCGGCGCGTCGACGCGGGCGCCCCGCTGCGCCCGGGCGCGGGACGGCTCCTTGCCGAACTGGAGGCCGCGGGCGTGCCGTTCGCCCTGGTCAGCGCCTCCCCCCGGTCGGTGGTCGACTCGGTGACCGGCGGCGCGCTCGCCCACGTCCCGTTCGTCTTCACCCTCTCGGCCGACGACACCGCCCGTACGAAGCCGCACCCCGACCCGTACCGAACGGCCGCCCACCGCTTGGGAGTTCCGGTAACGGCCTGCGTGGCCGTCGAGGACTCGCCGGACGGGACCGCCTCGGCCGACGCGGCGGGCTGCGTCGTCCTGGTCGTCCCCTCCCTGCTCCCGGTGGAGCCGGGGCCGGGGCGGGTCTTCGCGGAGAGCCTGGAGGAGGTCTCCCTCGCCGCCCTGCGCGACCACGTGCGCGGCGGCCCCTCCCCGGCCGTCAGCCCGCCCAGCGTCCCGACATGAACGTGATCGCCAGGACGGTGCTCAGCGGCGCGACCAGACACAGGTAGGCGATCGTCACCCACCGCCGGCGCACGCTCCAGACGGCGAGGCCGACCCACAGCGGCCACCACAGCAGGGTGCTGCGGGCGACGGACATGTACCAGTACGACGTGCCGAGCGCCCACAGCGTCAGCGCGATGTACACGGCCTCCGGCCAGCGGCGCCGCACGACGAGGACGCCGAGCAGCAGCAGGCCGAGGACCATGGCGAGCAGGTCCGCCTGGAACTGGGCCGCGTAGCCGGTGGCCTGGGTGTGGTCGAAGGCCTCGTGCCAGGTCTGCGACCAGGCCTCCCAGGGGGCGCGGAAGTGGCGGTACCAGCCGCGTTCCTGCGCGTGCTTCCACGCCATGGGGTCGCCGGTCCGCCCGTACAGGTACCAGAAGTAGAGGAGCGCGGGCAGCCCGGGGAGGACGAGCCAGGCGGCGGCGCGCTTCCGGCCGGTCCGTTCGTCCCGCCGCGTCGTCAGGAGGAGGACGGCGAGCGCGGCGGCGAGGAAGAGGCCGCTGATGCGGACGGTGGTGGCGCCGGCGGCGAGCACCGAGGCGAGGAGCCACCGCTGCCGCCGGGCCGCGAGCCAGGCCGGCAGGGCGAGGGCGAGGAAGAGGGCCTCGCTGTATCCGGCGGCCAGGAAGACCGCGCAGGGCGACACCAGCAGGAACAGGGCGGCGCGGCGGCCCGCGCCGGAACCGGGCAGGTGCAGCTCGGCGACGCGGGCGAGGGCCACGGCGGCGACGGCCCCGGCGGCGAGGGAGACGAGGAGCCCGGCGGCGGTCCAGTGGGGCACGAGGACGTGCACGGCGCGCAGGACCAGGGGGAGGCCGGGGAAGAACGCCTCCCGGTTGTCCCCCTCGCCCGGCCCGCCGGGGAAGTAGCCGTCCCTGGCTATGTTCAGGAAGTGCCCCCAGTCCCAGCGCTCGAAGGGCGCGAGGACCGGCTCGGGCACCCGGGCGTCACCGGACGCCGGGAACAGCCAGCGGGTGCAGTACGCGGTCGTCCACACGGCCGCCCGCGTCAGCAGGTACAGCCAGAGGACCTCGCGGTCGGCGGGACGGAGACGGGGGAGGAGACGGGGGCGGAGACGGGTCGGCGCGACCCCGGACGGGACTTCCCCGGGCGCCGGGGGCGCGGCGGAGCGCGCCCGTACGGGGGTGTGCCCGGGGGAGGGCGGTGCCGAAATCGCCATGGGTGAGGTCTCTCCGTGAGGACGCGGGTACGCGCGGGCACGCCCGTGGGGAGGTACGGGCGCCGCGGGGGCGCGGGGAAGGGCGGGACGGCCCGGTGGGTGGGTGCGGGGCCGTCCCGGTGGCACGGACGCGGCCGGTCGGTGGACCGGGCTCGTCCGGAAAAGAGCAAAGAAGGGGGAAGGGGGAGGCGGGCGGGTCAGCCCTGCGTCGTGGTCGTCGCCGTCGCCGGCTCCGTCGTCGTGCCCTGCTCCGTCGTCGTCCCCGGGGCGCCGGGCGTCGTGGAGGCCGATCCGTCGGGGCTCGTCGGCGGGTAGGTCCGCAGGCCCTCCGTCGTCGTGCCGCCGGGGTGCGGCGGAGTGGGGTTCTCCGTCTCCCGGGGCGAAGGGCCCGGGAGGTCGGAGGAGCTGGGGCCGGGCAGGGGCGCGGAGGGGCTCGTCGCGGGCAGGGCGGGCCCGGCGGGTCCGGGGGCGAGCGAGACGGCCGTCGCCGTGCCGAGGACGGCCACGATGCCCGCCGTGGCCGTGGCGAGGGCCAGTCGGCGCCGGTGGGCCCGCCTGCCCCGCTCGACGACCTGGCGGACCGGGAGCGTCGTGGCCTCCCGGCTGCCGTGGTCGGCGGCGGCCCGGAAGAGGGCCCTCAGGGAGGGATCGGTGGGGTCGTTCACCGGGATCCGGCCTCCTGCTCGGTGTCCTTGAGCCGGTCGGCGAGGGCGGTGCGCCCCCGGCCGAGGTGGGTCTTGACGGTGCTGGTGGACAGCCCGGTCTCGCCCGCGATCTGCTCGACGGTGAGGTCGCACAGGTAGTGCAGGGTGACGGTGCGCCGCTGCTGGGCCGGCAGGGTGCGCAGGGCGTCGACCAGGACCACGTGCTCCGGCCCCGGCCCGGCCGTGTCGGCCGGGGCCGCCCGCCGGCTCCAGGCGTCGGCCGTACGCCTCCGGAAGCGCCAGCGGCTCACGGCGAGGCGCCAGGCGACCGTGCGGATCCACGCCTCCGGTCCGCTGTCGCCGTCCAGCTGACGCCGCCGGTTCCAGCCCTTGATGAACGCCTCCTGGACAACGTCTTCAGCCTCCTGCAGATCGCCGAGCATGACGTAGAGCTGTCCGGTGAGCCGCCCGACCGACTGGACGTAGAACGCTTCGAACTCTTCGACGGTCAACGGCAACTCCCGGGTCTCTCGCTTCACCGGGCATACGCCTGGCACGGCCTCGACGGTCTACACCGCTTCCGAAGAAAGCACGTGAGCCCGGTCACACCGCCAATCCGCGCGGTCGTCCGCCGACCGTCGACCCTAAGGCCTGCCCGGCGGACCGCACCCCTCAGGCCCCGGGGGAGGCGTCCCGCACGGGGTGCTTGCTCAGGATCGACACCCGGTTGAACGCGTTGATCGTGATCGCCACCCAGATGACGGCGGAGATCTCGTCGTCGGCGAGGGCCCGGCGGGCGTCTGCGTAGGCGCTCTCCTGCGCGAGGGCGTCGGCGGGGCGGGTGGTGGCCTCGGCCAGGGCCAGCGCCGCGCGCTCGCGCGCCGTGAAGAGCCCGGTGTCCCGCCAGGCGGCGAGCACGCCGAGGCGGCGGGTCGTCTCGCCGGCGCGCAGGGCGGCCCGGGTGTGCACGTCGAGGCAGGAGGCGCAGCCGTTGATCTGGGACACCCGGAGGTTGACGAGCTCCACCAGGAGCCGGTCGAGCCCCGCGTCGGCGGCCGTCGTCCGGACCGCCTCGGCCGTCCGGACCAGGGCGTGATAGGCCTGGGGGCTCTGCTTGTCGAGGTGGATCCGCCCGGCCGTGGGGGCTCCTGCCGTGTCGCTCACTGCGCACTCCTTCTCCGGGATTCCCGCGGCTGCGGAAGCTATCATCGTCCATGATTGTTTAAAATGAAACTATAAGCTTGCGGAGGGGTCGAGGATGAGCGGCAAGGCGGAGACGGGGTCCGGGGTCGAGGTGCTGTCCGCGCGGGACGTCCCCCTGGGCGGCCCGAGGGCGATGACCGTACGGCGCACGCTCCCGCAGCGGACCCGGACCCTCATCGGCGCCTGGTGCTTCGCCGACCACTACGGCCCCGACGACGTGGCGCGGTCCGGCGGCATGGACGTGGCCCCGCACCCGCACATCGGCCTGCAGACCGTGAGCTGGCTGTTCAGCGGCGAGATCGAGCACCGCGACAGCCTGGGCAGCCACGCGCTCGTACGGCCCGGTGAACTCAACCTCATGACGGGCGGCCACGGCATCAGCCACTCGGAGGTCTCCACCGCCCGTACCACGCTCCTGCACGGCGTACAGCTGTGGGTCGCCCTCCCCGCGGAGCACCGGGACACCGCCCGCGACTTCCAGCACCACGTCCCGGGGACCCTCCGCCTCGACGGGGCGGACGTCAGGGTCTTCCTCGGCTCCCTGGCCGGCGAGACCTCCCCGGTACGGACCTTCACCCCGCTGCTCGGCGCCGAACTCCTCCTCGACCCGGGGGCGACCGTCACGCTCCCCACGGACCCCGCCTTCGAGCACGGCCTGCTCGTCGACGAAGGAGAGGTCCGCCTGGCCGGAACCCTCCTGCGCCCGGCCGAACTGGGCTACACCGCCCCCGGCTCCGACACCCTCACCCTGACCAACGAGTCGGACGCCCCGGCCCGCACGGTCCTGCTCGGCGGGCCGCCGTTCGAGGAGGAGATCGTCATGTGGTGGAACTTCGTCGGCCGCACGGACGCCGAGATCAGGCGGGCGCGCGAGGACTGGGCGGCCGCCTCCGACCGCTTCGGCGAGGTCGAGGGCTACCCGGGCGACCGCCTCCCGGCCCCGGAACTCCCGACGACCCCGCTGAAGGCCCGGGGCAACAGGCGCTGAACCGCGGCTGCCCCCTCGCGGCCCGGCCCGGCCCGGCGCGACGGCGACGGTCACCGGGCGGGGCGCCGAGGACCCGCATCACGCCATTCCGTCACCGATCGGTGCCCGTCGGCACGTTGTTCGCGGCGATCCGGGGGTAGCGTCCTCGACATGGACTTTCGTACCACTGTTGAGCGCGCCCAGCGCCTCAAGCAGCTTCACGCCGAGTACAAGCCGCTCGTACTGCCGACCGTCTGGGACGTCTGGTCCGCGCGGACGGCGGCCGACGCCGGGTTCCCCGCGCTGACGGTCGGCAGCCATCCGCTCGCCGACTCCCGGGGGGCCGACGACCACGAGGGACAGACCTTCGAGGAGGTGCTCGCCGCCGTCAGGCCGATCATCGCGGCGGTCGACGTCCCCGTGTCCGTGGACCTGGAGGCCGGGTACGGCCAGAAGCCCGCGGACCTCATCGCCGGACTCGTCGAGGTCGGCGGCGTCGGTCTCAACGTCGAGGACACCGACCACTCGGACGGCGGACGCGTGCGCGACACGCAGGAGCACGCGAACTACGTCGCCGGCCTGCGCGCGGCGGCCGACGACGCGGGGGTCCCGGTCTGGGTCAACGGACGCACCGACCTCTTCCTGCACGCGGAGGACGCCTCCGGCGTCCTCGACGAGGCGATCGAGCGGCTGCGGGCCCTGGAGCGGGCCGGTGCCGACAGCGTCTACCCGGTGGGGATCCAGGACGACGACGACCTGCTCAAGGCGGTGATCGGCGCCGTCGGCATTCCCGTGAACTCCACGGCCCACCCCGTCAAGCACGACCTCGAACGCTTCCGCCGCCTCGGCGTCGGCCGGATCACCTACGGCCCGCTGCTCCAGTTCGCGATGACGGACGCCATGAAGGACGCGCTCGGACCGTGGGCCCCCTAGGAGGTGTCCGGAGAGTCCCGCACGGCCGGGCGAAAGCCCGAGTACGTCCCGTACGAGCGCTTCCGCCCGGCGTGCCGACAGCACGCACCGGACACCGCGGACACCGCACAGGACCTTCCGGACACCCCTAGGGTCCGCCTCCGGACGGACCACGCCCCGGGCATGAACGACACCGGGCCGGTCACCGCCTCGCAGGAGGCGGTGACCGGCCCGGTTCCGATGCCGCGGCCGACTTCGCACGGGTCGTCGCCGGACGGTCACGTGACCTCCGGCGGACGGCACTCCTGGTGGGTGCCGGACCGCGCGGCATCCGGGCGGGACGGATTCCAGAGCCGGTCGGCTTCGCCGCGGGCGACGTGGTCCTCGTAGACGCGCACCTTGTACCGCATCACGTCCAGGGTGTCACGCAGCTCGCGGATCTGCGCCTCCACGTGGTGTTCGTGCCGGCGCAGCAGTGCGAGGCGCTCGTGTTCGTTGCCCGGTCCCTGCCGGGCCAGCTCGACGTACCGCCGGATCATCGGCAGGGGCATGCCGGAGGAGCGCAGCTTCGTGCAGACGGCCAGCCACTCCAGGTCTTCCTCGTGATAGACCCGGCGGCCGTTGGACAGACGGCGCACCGGGTTGGCGAAAAGGCCCTCCCGCTCGTAGAACCGCAGCGCGTGCACGCTCAGTCCGCTGCGCCGTGCCACCTCACCGATGCTCAGGTCCATGAACGCCCCTCCCTCGCACAACTGTTGATCTAGACCCGACTCTAGGATCTAGCGTCGGTCCGTCGGCCGAGGGGGCCGCCCGAACAGGGGAGAACATGAGCGTTTGGTTTGTCACCGGGGCGTCGCGCGGACTCGGCGCGGAGATCACTCGGGAGGCGCTGGACCGGGGCCACGGCGTGATCGCCACGGCGAGGGACGCGTCAGCGGTCCTCCGCGCGTATCCGCGAGTGCCGGACGGACTGCTGGCGGTGGACGCGGACGTGACCGAACCGGAGCGGCTGACGGCCGCGGTGGAGGCCGGCCTGGCGAAGTTCGGCCGGATCGACGTCGTGGTCAACAACGCCGGTTACGGCCTCGTCGGCGCGATCGAGGAGGTCTCCGACGAGGCCGCGCGGGCCCTGTTCGACGTCAACGTCTTCGGCGTGCTCAACACGTTGCGGGCGACCCTGCCGACGTTGCGCGCCCAGCGGTCGGGACACGTCCTGAACATCGGATCCGTGGGCGGCTTCGCCACCGCACCGGCGACGGGCCTGTACGGCGCGTCGAAGTTCGCCCTCGAAGGCGTCTCCGAGGCGCTGCACGGAGAGCTGGCCCCGCTCGGCGTCCACGTCACGATCGTGGAGCCCGGCGGGTTCCGCACCGACTTCCTCGGCGCGTCGAGCATGCGGGTCGAACCGGCCTCCATCGCCGACTACGCCGTCGGCGCGGGGCCGGTGCGCGAGGCACTGGCCCGGAACGACGGCCGCCAGCCGGGCGATCCGGCGAAGGCGGCGAAGGCCGTCGTCGACGTCACCGAGGCCGCCGAGCCGCCGCTGCGCCTGCAACTGGGCGCGGACGCGGTCGAGCGCGTCGAGGCGAAGCTGGACCTGGTGCGACGCGAACTCGACCAGTGGCGCCACGTGGCCCTCTCCACCGGCATCTGAGGGGCCACCCCCTCACCGGGCCGTCGTCGTACGCGTCCCGGTCCGCGGAGTCCTCCCCGGAGGGGCGGGAACGCGTGCCGTCGGCGGTGTCAGTGCGCTGAAGTATCGTTCCCGCCACCGCACACCGACTCGGAGGACCGAAAGAATTGTCTGCCCTGTCCGCTTTCCCGCTTCCCTTTCACACGTCCCGTGTCGCGCGGTATTCGGCGCCCCGAACACTGCGGGAACTCCAGATGATGCGGTGCAGCGCGCTCATTCGGTCGAAGCCGGAATGGTTCGACAAGATGAACGACCCCGACATCGTCGCCAGATGGACGCGAGAGGCGATCGACCAGGGGCTCACCGAGGCACAGGTTCGTTATGTGCTCGCCGAACTCGCGCACTACGCCGCGCTGCGGGACGGGCGAACCGGCATCGAGGTGTCCGCCGTCGACGGGGTGTGGCAGTCGGACGCCCTGGTCGACGACGGGCTCAGGTCCCGGCTGCGCGAGGCGGTCCGGGTTCTGGAGGAGGTCCCCGAAGCGGAGAGGGACTGGCACCCCGGATCCGACGGCCAGGTGCTGGATCTGGTTCACCCCTCACTGTTCTGCCTGGTGAGAGAGGCGAGCGGCGCACCCGAAAGCGCTTGGCGGAATCCGGCGAACTCCTACACGAAGTACGAGTTCTCGGAGGAGTTCCAGTGGCTGCCCACGGACGTCGACGTCAGCGAGGACGGCGCCGTCGCCTTCCGCTCGTACGTCAACAACGTCCACCCCGAGAAGCATCGCGAACTCGCCTCCGTCCTGCCGGAACTGTTCGCGCGCATGCTCCCGCTGTGGGAGAACGTGCTCACCGACCTGCGCCATCCGCGGCCCCCGCGCATCGAGGCCGATCCCTACGGCTGGTACGACTCGGAGCCGAAGTACCCGGAGGAATCCTCCTACGGTGATGACATGGCCTACAAGAAAGCCCTCGACGCGTGGGGAGAGGCTCACGAGGACTGGTGGGAGAACCGCCTCCCGGTCGTCCCGGACGCCCCGGCCTTCACCCCGCCCCCGGCGCCCGGCGAATCCGCCCGGATCGACCTGCGCGGCCGCCGCCTCCAGGTCATAGTCAAGCTCGCCACCCTTCACCTCACCCCGGACAAGCCCGAGTACTCCGGCGGTTCCTGGCACGTCGAGGGAATGCTGAACGAGCGGATCGTCTCGACCGGCATCTACTACTGGGACAGCGAGAACATCACCGAAAGCCGGCTGGGTTTCCGGGCGGCCCTCGACGATCCGAGCTACGCGCAGAACGACGACAACGGCCTGCGCGAGGTCTACGGCCTGGAGGACGAGGACGCGCTGAACCAGACGCTGGGATCGGCGTCGACCCCGGCGGGCCGCTGCCTGGCGTTCCCGAACGTCCTGCAACACCGCGTCGACCCGTTCCGCCTCGCGGACCCCACCCGCCCGGGACACCGCAAGATCCTCGCCTTCTTCCTGGTCGACCCGTCGGAAAGGATCGTCTCGACCTCCGACGTGCCGCCTCAGCAGCCGTGGTCCGACACCTCGACCATGACGCTCGAACAGGCCCGGGAATACCGCGAGCAGCTCATGCGGGAACGCAAGTTCTTCGTCGACGAACACAATGAGCAGCTCTACGAGCGGGAATTCTCCCTCTGCGAGCACTGAGCCCGCTCCGCTCCCCGCGCCACGACGCCCGTACGCCGTTCCTTGGGGTACGGGACCCGGGCCCGTCAAGTGTTGCGTGTGCCTCACCAGTGGGTGCTGTTCAAGGAGGGGTCTCGGCGTCAAGCTGAGCGGCGTGCTCCGGACCATCGCGGGCGCACTTCTGATCGAGTCGGAACACGCCGTTGACGGCCAGAGCAGCGAACGGAGAACACTCGTGATTGTCGGAGTCCTCAAGGAAGCGCGGGCAGGTGAGAGTCGCGTTTCGGCCACGCCGGCCACTGTCGAACAGATCCGCAAACTGGGGTACGGCGTGGTCGTCGACCCCGGCGCGGGCGTCGCGGCCGGTTTCACCGACGGCGCCTACGAGGCCGCGGGGGCCACCGTCGGCGACGCGGTGGCGGCGGACGTGGTGCTGGGGGTCAACGCCCCGGCCCCGGCCCAGCTGGACCGGGTCCGGTCGGAGGCGACGGTGATCGCCCTGTTCGCCCCGGCCTTCGACCCGGCGATGGTCGAGGACCTGGGCCGGCGCCCCTTCACCGCCCTGTCGATGGACGCCGTGCCGCGCATCAGCCGGGCCCAGTCGATGGACGTGCTGTCCTCGATGGCGAACATCGCCGGCTACCGGGCCGTCATCGAGGCGGCGCACGAGTTCGGCCGGTTCTTCACCGGCCAGGTGACCGCGGCGGGCAAGGTGCCGCCGGCGAAGGTGCTGATCGCGGGCGCCGGCGTCGCCGGCCTGGCGGCGATCGGCGCCTCGGGCTCGCTCGGCGCGATCGTGCGCGCCACGGACCCCCGGCCGGAGGTGGCCGACCAGGTCCGCTCCCTCGGCGGCGAGTACCTGTCGATCGAGTCCCCCGAGACCGAGGTCTCGAAGACCGGCTACGCCAAGGAGATGGGCGACGACTACAAGGCGCGCGAGGCCGAGCTCTACGCCGCCCAGTGCCGCGAGGTCGACATCGTCATCACCACCGCGCTGATCCCCGGCCGCCCCGCGCCGACGCTGATCACCGCCGAGATGGTGGCGGGCATGAAGCCGGGCTCGGTGATCATCGACATGGCGGCCGCCAACGGCGGCAACGTCGAGGGCACCGTGAAGGGCGAGCGGACCGTCACGGAGAACGGCGTGACGATCATCGGCTACACCGACCTCGCGGGCCGACTGCCCGCGCAGGCCTCGCAGTTGTACGGCACGAACCTGGTCAACCTGCTGAAGCTGATGACGCCGGACAAGGACGCCCGCCTCGTCCTCGACTGGGACGACCCGGTACAGCGCTCGATCACCGTCGTACGGAAGGGCGAGTCGGCCTGGCCGCCCCCGCCGGTCCAGGTGTCGGCGGCCCCGGCCCCCGCGCCCGCCGCCGTGGTGGAGCCCGCGCCGAAGAAGGCGCCGATGACGGCGAGGCAGAAGTTCGGCGGGGTGGCCCTCGGCGCCCTGGCGCTCTTCCTCACCGCCGCGTTCGCGCCGGCGGCGCTGCTGCCCCACGTGACGGTCTTCGTGCTCGCGATCGTGATCGGCTACTACGTGATCGGCCACGTGCACCACGCCCTGCACACACCGTTGATGTCGGTGACGAACGCGATCTCCGGGATCATCGTCGTCGGCGCGCTCCTGCAGATCGGCCACACCGGCACGGCGGTCACGGTGCTGTCGTCCGTGGCGATCCTCCTGGCCAGTATCAATGTCTTCGGCGGCTTCGCGGTGACGCGTCGCATGCTCGCCATGTTCAACCGGAGCTGACATGTCTGCGACCATTGCCGCACAGGCGGCCTACCTTGTTGCCGCGCTGCTGTTCATCCTGGCGCTGGCAGGACTCTCCAAGCACGAGACGGCACGGCTCGGCAACGCGTTCGGCATGCTCGGCATGGGCGTCGCGCTCGTCGCGACGGTCGTGCTCGCGGTGGACGGCGACGTCAGCACCGCGGGCCTCGGCCTGATGGGCGTCGCGATGCTGGTCGGCGCGCTGATCGGCCTCCAGCGGGCCCGCGGCGTCGAGATGACCGGGATGCCCGAGCTGATCGCGCTGCTGCACTCCTTCGTCGGTCTGGCCGCCGTCCTGGTCAGCTGGAACGGCTTCCTGAACGTCGAGTACGACCCGGACGGCCACGAGGCGAAGGCCCTGGACGCCCTCGGCACGCTCGGCATCCACCACGCCGAGGTGTTCATCGGCCTGTTCATCGGCGCGGTGACCTTCACCGGTTCCGTCGTGGCGTACCTGAAGCTCGCCGCGAAGGTCGACTCCAAGCCGCTGGTGCTCCCGGGCAAGAACATCCTGAACCTGGGTTCGCTCGCCCTGTTCGTCGCCCTGACGGTGTGGTTCGTGATCACGCCGGAGCTGTGGCTCCTCATCGCCGTGACGGTCCTGGCCCTCGCCCTCGGCTGGCACCTGGTGGCCTCGATCGGCGGCGGCGACATGCCGGTCGTGGTCTCGATGCTCAACAGCTACTCCGGCTGGGCCGCGGCCGCCTCGGGCTTCCTGCTCGGCAACGACCTGCTGATCATCACCGGCGCGCTGGTCGGCTCGTCCGGCGCCTACCTCAGCTACATCATGTGCAAGGCGATGAACCGCTCCTTCTTCTCGGTCATCGCCGGCGGCTTCGGCATCGAGGCGCCGTCGGACTCGGACGTCGACTACGGCGAGCACACCGAGATCACCGCCGAGAGCGCCGCCGAACTGCTCGGCTCGGCCCGGTCCGTGGTCATCACGCCCGGCTACGGCATGGCCGTCGCCCAGGCCCAGTACCCGGTCGCGGAGCTCACCTCGAAGCTGCGCGCCAAGGGCGTCGACGTACGGTTCGGCATCCATCCGGTCGCCGGCCGCCTGCCCGGCCACATGAACGTGCTCCTCGCCGAGGCCAAGGTGCCGTACGACATCGTCCTCGAAATGGACGAGATCAACGAGGACTTCGCCGCGACCGACGTCGTCCTCGTGATCGGCGCCAACGACACGGTCAACCCGGCCGGGGCCGAGGACCCCGGCAGCCCGATCGCCGGCATGCCGGTCCTCACCGTCTGGGAGGCCGGCAAGGTCATCGTGTTCAAGCGCTCGATGGCCTCCGGATACGCGGGCGTGCAGAACCCGCTCTTCTTCAAGGAGAACACCTCGATGCTCTTCGGCGACGCGAAGGCCCGGGTCGAGGACATCGTCGGCGCCCTCTGAGGCACGACGGGGGCCGGGGCCTCCCGGCTCCGACGCGGAGCAGGACGTCCGCGCCGGAGCCGGGAGGCCCCCGTGCTTCACCCCCCGCCCGGGAACTACTGTCGCGGGCATGCCCGATCACGATGCCCACGCCTCCACCCGCGAGGCCTACGACGCCGTCGCCTCCACCTACGAGCGGATGTTCCGCGACACCCTGCGGGACAGCCCCCTGGACCGCGCGTTCCTGGGCGCCTTCGCCGAGGTCGTCCGCGTGCACGGGGACGGCCGGGTCGCCGACCTGGGATGCGGGCCCGGCCACGTCACCGCCCACCTGGACGGGCTGGGACTGACGGCGTCCGGCGTCGACGCGTCTCCCGCGATGATCGAACTGGCCCGCCGGGCCCACCCGCGCCTGCGGTTCGACGTGGGCTCGATGGCCGCCCTCGACATCGCCGACGGCGCGCTGGACGGCGTGCTCTCGCGCTGGTCCGTCATCCACATCCCGCCGGACGAACTCCCCGCGATCCTGGCGGAGTTCCACCGCGTACTGACGCCCGGCGGCCATCTCCTGATCGCCTTCTCGGGGAGCGAGGGACCGTCGCACCCGACGCAGGTCTTCGACCACGCGGTCGCGCCGGCCCACCGGTGGTGGCCCGATCACCTCGCCGCGACGCTGCGCGAGTCCGGCCTCGCCGAAACGGCCCGGATGGTCCGCGAGCCACGGCCCACCGACCGGCGACAGTTCCAGGAGATCCACCTGCTGGCCCGCAAGGCCTGAACAAGAGCCGTTCGACGGACCGACCACGACGCCGGGTGCGGCGCCGTGAACGGCCTCCCCCGCTGTTCGACACCCTGCTCGCGGGAACGCACGGCGCACACGCGGGAACGCACAGCGCGCACTGCGTACGGGCCCCGCAGACCGCCGACGACGGGAGCGCCCGCCCCCGTCCGATCACGCCCGGGGCGATCCGGTCGACCGGCGCGATCCTGGGCAGACGACGGTGGTGTCGGGCTCCGCCCGCATCACCGTCGACAACAGGAACGGACAGTCGGATGGACTCCCTCGACCGCCTCGACCGCCTCGACCGCCTCGCCTTCCGTGCCGCACGGGCCGCCGCCCGCCGTCGCGGGAACCGGCCGGCCCTGCACCCCCGCGGAGCGGCCCTCACGGGACACCTCGTCGTACCCGGCCGCCGGGACCGCTGGGACGTGCCGTGGCTCGACGTGCCCGGCTCCTACGCGGTGACGGCCCGCTGGTCCCGGGGCGCCGGGCTGCCGCACCCCCTGCCGGACGGGTTGGGCCTCGCGGTGAGGGTCCAGGACGCGGGCGGGCCGGGCCGCTTCCTGGACCTGCTCCTCACGACCGGCGGCCGAGGCCGCTGGACCCGCCACGTACCGCTCCCTCGCACGTCCGCCACGGCAGGTCCGTACTCCACCCTCCTGCCGTACGCCGTCGGCGGGCGGCAGGGGGTGGTGGCCGCGTTCCCGGCGCCCGGAACCCGGAGGATTCCCGCCGACCCCGGGGCGGTGGGAGCGGTCACTGCCGGGCGGCCCATGGTGTTCCAGCTCTGTTTCGGGGCGGCCGGATCCTGGCGGCCCCTGGCCCGGCTCACCCTCCACGGGGAGGCGTCCCGGCCTTCGCCGGACGGCGACGCGTTCGACCCCTATCTCGCCCTCCTGCCGGACTTCCACCCCGTCGACCGCCTCCGGTCACTCCGTATCGCCGCGTACGCGGGGTCACGGGCCGGACGGCACGCGCGTCCGGCTTCCTGAGGACCCGACGGTGGCCGTGTGCGCGACGACGCTCCTCGTTCCGTGCGAGGGAGACGTCATGCCCGGTCGGGGGAGGGGGAGGCCGCGGCCTCCGCCTCCGGTGCGCGCAGCCTCACCTCGACGCGGCCGTCGACGACGCGCGTGTCGAAAACGGGCTGGGGGGCCGTCGCGGGGCCGCGCACGTTCCAGCCGTCCTCCAGGCGGAAGACGCTGCCGTGCCACGGGCAGCGCACACAGCCGTCCTCGATCGTGCCCCGCGACAGGGGACCGGCCGCGTGACTGCACGAATCCACCAGGACGTGCACGCGGTCCGTGCTCTCGCGCACCACCAGGACGGCCACGTCGCCGACGTGCCGCCGGGCCGCCCGCCCGAGCGGAAGGTCCGCGATCGGCCCGATCCCGTGCCAGCCCGGCTCCACCAGGTCCGGCACCGACGCGGTGCGGTTGGCGCCCGAAGCCTGCCGGTAGGCGAGGTGGCCGCCGATCGCGCCGCCGACGCCGACGACGGTCAGACCCGCGAGTCCCAGGGCCTTGCCCAGGGCGGCGCGGCCCTGCACCCGGGCGACCAGGGAACCCGTGTAGAGCCCCACTCCCGTGATGTTCACCGCCGCGTGCACCAGCCCGACCCGCATCTGGCGGCGCTGCAGCTCGGCCCAGTCGACCCAGCCCGCCACGGCCGCCGGAGCCGCGGCCGCGAGCCCCACGCCGATCAGCGCGCCCGCCGCCCGCCGCTGCCCCGGCACCGCGTCGAGCACCGCCGCCGAGAACCAGGCGCCGATCGGCACCTGCACCATCACCGGATGGACGGGGTGGCCCAGCCAACGTCCGTGCAGCACGTCCCTCGCCCGGCCCAGGGGGAGTGCCCGGACCACGCGGCCGAGGCGTCCGGCCGGCCCGTCGAGGGCGGTGGACCGCTCCACGCGATCCATGGCCCGGAGGACCCTGCCGGGGCCCGAGGCCGACGGCAGGACGCGTTCCAGCGCCCGCCGCACGGTTCCGTCGGCAGGGTCATGACCGTCGAGGTCGGGAGCGGAAGTCATGAACCTCGTATAACCGGCCAATAGCGGGCGAAACGGATCGCGGCCATTCTTCAGTACGACGGACCGCGAGGTTCCGCCCCGGGGGACCGGACGACGCTACGCGCTCCCGTCGTCGTCCGGCTCCCGCTCTCCCTCGGCCTGCGACGGCGTGGTGCGCTCCGGCTCGGTGCCCGGGTGCTCCGTCTCCTCCGGGCCGTCTTCCTCGGGACGCTCTCCCTCGGCCTGCGACGGGGTGCTCTCCTGCATGGCTCGGCTCCTTTCCCCGGTGTGGCCCGTACGGTTTCACGGCAACCGCGTACGGGTGCCGGAGGGCGACTACCCACTGCGGCGCGGTTCACCGGCCGTGGGGGTCCCTGCGCGGGGACGTGCGACGGCCCCTCACGGGCGGCACACGAGGTCCGGGGGGAGCCGCGCGGCCCTGCCGCGGACGCTGCCGAATCGGTGGAGGAGGAGCGGGTGCACCCGCGCCGTGACGCGGTGTGACCGTCGCGGTCAGCCGACGAGTGCGAAGTCGATCTCGGAGCGAGCGCGGGCCAGTTGGCGGCGAGAGGTGGCCAGGGCCGCGTCGATGTCACGGGTGCCGGTGGACACGCACAGGGTGTAGGTGACGTCCTCGAGCTGTCGACGCACCTCGGCCGAACCGTTCTCGGCGTACAGGGCCCGCAGCGCCCCGTACTGCTCGACGAGGTTCTCCAGCACCATGGGGTGGGCCATCAGCATCAGTCGTCTCCTTACTCCGAACGGGGGACATCCCGTTCGCGCGTGTGCCCCGGAACGCACGAGGGAAACCGTGTGGTCCGGGGCATCTCGGAGACATGGGGTGTTCGCGCCCGGGCCGGTGGATCCGGCGGTCGCCGGGCAGGCCGCGGTGTCCGCGTGCGCCGGAACCGCCACGCGCGTCGCCGGTTGCGGGGCGCGCGGGGCGCGGCGAGTCGTCGCCCGCATCCGCCGGGTGGGTGCTTCTTGGTCATGGCGCTCGAAAAGTGCAGGTCACGGTCTACGCAATAAGGCACTTTGGGTCAAGTGTCCGCATTTGTTGGTTTTGCCGAAAAAGTTGGTCTACGGTCGCCCTGCCCGCGTGCTTTCCCCTGAACCCGTCGCAGGAGTTCCCATGACCGTCGCCACGGAGCCGCCCGCCCTCGTGCCCGTGAGAGGAAGGGGCCCCGGAGGGGTCGTCGTGGACTGGTTGACGACGACCGACCACAAGAAGATCGGGCACCTCTACCTGATCACGTCGTTCGTCTTCTTCCTGCTGGGAGGTCTGCTGGCGCTCGTGCTCCGGGCGGAGCTGGCGCGGCCGGGCCTGCAGATCGTCTCGCCCGAACAGTACAACCAGGTGTTCACCCTGCACGGGACGGTGATGCTGCTGCTGTTCGCCACCCCCACGTTCGCCGGTTTCGCCAACGCGATCATGCCCTTGCAGATCGGCTCGCCCGACGTCGCCTTCCCCCGGCTGAACATGTTCTCGTACTGGCTCTTCCTCTTCGGCGGCCTGATCGCCTTCGCGGGGATCTTCACCCCCCAGGGCACGGCGGACTTCGGCTGGACCGCCTACACGCCGCTGAGCGGCGGGGAGCACACGCCGTACGTGGGTGGCGACATGTGGATCATGGGGCTGGCGTTCGCCGGTTTCGGCACGATCCTGGGCGCGGTCAACTTCGTCACCACGATCATCTGCATGCGCGCACCGGGGATGACGATGTTCCGCATGCCGATCTTCACCTGGAACGTGCTGCTGACCTCGGTGCTCGTCCTGCTCGCCTTCCCCGTCCTGGCCGCGGCCCTGTTCGCGCTGGAGGCGGACCGGAAGTTCGGGGCGCACGTCTTCGATCCGGCCAACGGCGGGGCGCTGCTGTGGCAGCACCTGTTCTGGTTCTTCGGGCACCCGGAGGTCTACATCATCGCGCTGCCGTTCTTCGGCATCGTCAGCGAGATCCTGCCGGTCTTCTCCCGCAAACCCCTCTTCGGCTACATCGGTCTGGTCGCCGCGACCATCGCCATCGCGGGGCTTTCGGTGACGGTGTGGGCGCACCACATGTTCGCCACCGGGGCGGTCCTGCTGCCGTTCTTCTCCTTCATGACCTTCCTGATCGCCGTCCCGACCGGGGTGAAGTTCTTCAACTGGATCGGCACGATGTGGAAGGGGTCGCTCTCCTTCGAGACGCCCATGCTGTGGTCGATCGGCTTCCTGGTCACCTTCCTGCTCGGCGGTCTGACCGGGATCATCCTCGCCTCGCCGCCGATGGACTTCCACGTCACCGACAGCTACTTCGTCGTCGCCCACTTCCACTACGTCGTCTTCGGCACGGTCGTCTTCGCGACGTTCGCAGGGTTCTACTTCTGGTGGCCCAAGATGACCGGCACGATGCTCGACGAACGCCTGGGCAAAATCCACTTCTGGACCCTCTTCGTCGGCTTCCACGGCACGTTCCTGGTCCAGCACTGGCTGGGCGCCGAGGGGATGCCGCGCCGTTACGCCGACTACCTGGACGCCGACGGCTTCACCGCGCTGAACACGGTCTCCTCCATCGGCGCGTTCCTGCTGGGGGCGTCCACCCTGCCGTTCTTCTACAACGTCTGGAAGACGGCCAGGACCGCTCCCCGCGTCACCGTCGACGACCCGTGGGGCTTCGGCCGCTCCCTGGAATGGGCCACCTCCTGCCCGCCGCCCCGGCACAACTTCGTCACCCTCCCGCGCATCCGCTCCGAGTCCCCCGCCTTCGACCTCAACTACCCCGAGGTCGCCGCCCTCGACCAGGGCAAGGACGGCAAGCGGGACGTGTTCGACGACTCCGACGCCGCCACCCACGGCGGCCCCGACGCCGGCCGGGACGCATGACCGCGCCCGGTCCCGAAAAACCGCGGGCCCCCGTGGACCGGGTTGACGACGGCGCTCACGGGGTGTTCACGGGCAGCCGCGGGGGATCGCGTGCCCTGACGGCGGAGGCGGCCGCGGGCATCGCCCGGCTGGAGGGATACCTGCTGGCACGACGGGCCGGGACCGAGGCCACGCGGGCCGGCGCCGTCTTCGCCGACCGCTTCCCGTGGCTGGGTCCCCAGGAGCGGTCGGAGGTCGCCCGCGAGTTCGCGCGGGAACACCTCGCCGTACGGCGCCGCATGCTCCAGGACACCGTGACGCGTGCGGGCGAACTCCGCCGGGAGTACGGCGACCGCTACGACCGTCTCCGCCGTCGGCTGCTCGCCGTCGCGCTGGGCGCGGCCGGCGCGACGACGGTCGTGGTGTCACTCGTGGCGAGGGGCGCCGGCTGAACACGCCGCACGGACTCCGCCGACCCCGTGGCCCCGGAACCGGGAGGACCGGGTCCCGCGCAAGGGGGGCACCCGGGTCCGGATCACCGCCCTGCCGACCGGGGACGCCGCCCGGTTCCCGCCGGTGCACTACGAGGAGCGCACCGTGACGGGGTCGCCCCTCTCCGTGGTCATCCGTGCTGTCGTGCCCGATCCGCTCCCCGCCCCACCGGGCACGGAGGCTCGGACGCGCGCCGTGCCGTCAGGCGCCGTCCACCGCGTCGTCCCGGCGCCGACGGCAGTGCAGGAAGACGTGCGGTTCCGGGCCGGCGTCCGGGTGGCCCGGCGTGAACAGCGCCTCCTCGCGCTCCAGTACGTCGAGACCGGCCTCCTCGGCCACGGCGGCGAGGTCCGGCGCGGTGAAGCTGGTCACGCGCACGGGCTGCCCCATGAAGACGGCGTCCACGCCCTCCACGTCCAGCGGCACGGTGGCCAGGACCAGGTGACCGCCCGGCGTCAGCGCCCGGGCCAGCCGCCGCACGGTGTCCGTCTGCTCGCGACGGTCCAGCTGGAGCAGCGAGAAGTACACGCAGACCGCGTCGAACGAGGCGTCGTCGAGCGGCAGGTCGCGGATGTCGGCGCACCGGAAGGAGGCGGCCGGCACCTGACGGGCCGCCAGTTCCACCATGACGGGGGAGACGTCGACGCCCAGCACCTCGTGGCCGGCGTCCGCGAGCGTCTCGGCGGTGGGCCGGCCCGTGCCGCTGCCGACGTCGAGGACCCGGCTGCCCGGCGCGAGCCGCCCGAGCAGCCACTCCAGGGAGCACCGGTGCGCCTCGGAGCCGGCGAACGCCTTCTCGTACGCCGCTCCCAGCGCGTCGAACACGACCGCGGCGGGCGGTCGTCGCTGCTCGTCGGTCACGGGGTTCCCTCCGGTCGGGCGGTCCGGTGCCGTGGCATCGTTCCACCGGCGGGAAGCCGCCCACAAGAGCCTTGCGGGCGGGTCGTACGAGAAGGGGGCGCGTGCTCAGCCCTCGGGGTGGAGGAGGCCCCGCTCGTACGCCTTCACCAGCCGCTGGGGGACCCGGTGGACGGTCCCGTCGATCGTGACCGGCACGAGCTGTGACACGGTCGCCTTCCACTGGGCACGGCGGTGACGGGTGTTGCTGCGGGACGTCTTGCGCTTGGGGACGGCCATCGTGGGCTCCTGGGGTGAGGGGGAAGGGGGTGCGGGGGAGAGGCTGGATGGAAATGGGTCTCATTTTCAATTTCGAACCCCTCCCTGGACCGGTCCGGCCGCGCCGGTCCGCGCGGCCGGGCCGGTGCCGGCGACTACCAGGACGACTTGGTCACCCCGGGCAGGAAGCCCGCGTGCGCCTGCTGCCGGGTCCGCACCCGGGAGAGGCCGAACGCGCGCAGATAGCCCCGGGGGCGCCCGTCCACGCTGTCGCGGTTGCGCACCCGGGTGGCGCTGGCGTCGCGCGGCTGCCGGCGCAGCTCGGCCCGCGCGGCCTCCCGTTCCGCCGGGGCGGTCGACGGGCGGCGGACGATCTCCTTGAGCTCGGCCCGCCGGGCGGCGTACCGCGCGACGACCTCCTTGCGCCTCTCGTTCCGCGCGATCTTGCTCTTCTTCGCCATCAGACCTTCCCTCCCCGCGCCCGGATCCGGGTCACGGCGGCCTCGACGCCGATCGCGTCCACGGTCTTGATCGCCCTGGCGCTCAAGGTGAGGCGGACGTGGCGTCCCTCGCTGGGCAGCCAGTAGCGCTTGCGCTGGATGTTCGGGTCGAAGCGGCGTGAGGTGCGCCGGTGCGAGTGGGAGACGGAGTTGCCGAATCCCGGCTTGGCGCCGGTCAGTTGGCAGTGGGCGGACATGGGTGGTTCACCTTTCGGGGGCGGGGGAGTGGCCGGACGGTTTTCGATAATGAAAACCGTTGTCATATACTAGCCCCATGGCACGCAACGAGATCCGCCCCGTCGTCAAGCTCCGCTCCACCGCGGGCACCGGGTTCACCTATGTGACCCGCAAGAACCGCCGCAACGACCCCGACCGCATGGTGCTGCGCAAGTACGACCCCGTCGCCCGCCGGCACGTCGACTTCCGCGAAGAGCGCTGACCCCGCACCGCCGCACGCCCCCCGTCACCCCACCGTCCGAAAGGTTCCCGCCGTGAAGCCCGGCATCCACCCCGCCTACGGCCCCGTCGTCTTCCGCGACTCCGCCTCCGGCACCGCTTTCCTCACCCGATCCACCATCACCGGCGACAAGACGATCGGCTGGGAGGACGGCCACACCTACCCGCTCGTCGACGTCGAGATCTCCTCGGCGAGCCACCCCTTCTACACCGGCACCGCCCGCGTCCTCGACACCGCCGGTCGCGTGGAACGCTTCGAGCGCCGCTACGGAGCCCGCTGATGGAGTACGTCCGCGAACTCCCCGTCGTGATCGTCGCCGGGCTCCACGCCGAGGCCCGCAAGGAGGTCGTCGACCGCCTCCTGCGGGCCGTCCCCGGCAGCGTGGCGCTCCACCACGACCTCGCCTCGGCCCCCGACGGCACCGTCCTGCGCCTCGTCCGGGACGCCTCCGGGCCCGTCTCCCGGGGCGAGGCGCCGCTGGTCGACGACTGCGCGTGCTGCGCGCTGCGCGAGGACCTCGTCCCCGAGCTGGAACGCCTGGCGCACGACGGCCTCACCCGTCTCGCGGTGGTCGAGCTGTGGGACTCGGTCGAGCCGAAGGCCATGGCCGAGGTCATCGCCGGACACGGCGGGGACCGCCTGTCCGTGACGGGCGTGATCACCGCCGTGGACCCCGCGCTCGTCCTGCCGTACCTCGCCGACGGCGACGACCTCGCGGAGGCGGGGCTCGCCGCCGCCCCCACCGACCGGCGGACCGTCGGCGACACCTGGGCCCGCCAGCTGGAGTACGCCCCAGTCCTCGCCGTGGTCGACAGCGCGGAGGCGGACGAGGAGGACCACGCCCTCCTCGCCCAGCTGCACCCCACCGCCCGCCGCGTGCCGGCCGCCTCGGCCGAGCTCGCCCGCGCCGCGTTCGCGGGCT
This sequence comes from Streptomyces sp. NRRL F-6492, assembly GCF_001280125.1. GTDB lineage: Bacteria > Actinomycetota > Actinomycetes > Streptomycetales > Streptomycetaceae > Streptomyces. The sequence continues at coordinate 62,704 of NZ_LGEG01000204.1, read as the reverse complement.
TCGACGTCGAGGCCGCCGCTGCCGCCCAGCACCCCGCGTGCGCGCTCCTGCCCCAGGAGGCGGACGAGGCCGGCGTGACCACCTTCGTCTGGCACCGCCGGCGGCCGTTCCACCCCGAGCGCCTCTACGACGCCCTGGAGGACCTGTGCTGCGCGGCGGCCCGCAGCCGCGGCCGGTTCTGGCTCGCCGACCGCCCGGACACGCTGCTCGCCTGGGACGCGGCCGGCGGGGCGCTGTGCGTGGAGAGCGCCGGGCCCTGGCTCGCCTCGCTGCCGGACGCGGCCTGGGAGATGGTCCCGCCCGTACGCCGGGCGGCCGCCGCGCTCGACTGGCACGCCGACCACGGCGACTGCTGCCAGCACCTCGTCTTCACCTCGCCCGGCCTGGACCGGGACGGCCTCGAACGGCTCCTCGACTCCTGCCTGCTGACCGACGCGGAGTACGCGTCGGGGCCGGAGGGGTGGAAGCGCCTGCCCGCGGCCTTCGCCCCTCTTCTCGACGCCGCCTGACCCCGTCGTACGGCACGTACGACACGTACGACCCGCACGGCATCACGACCCGCACGACATCCCACCCAAGGAGAAACCGCCGTGGCCCGACGCTCCGAGCCCCGCAAGCCCGCCAAGTCCCGTCCCAACCCGCTGGACGCGGCCGGGATCACGTACGTCGACTACAAGGACACCCACCTGCTGCGCGGGTTCCTCTCCGACCGCGGCAAGATCCGAAGCCGGCGCGTCACCCGTGTGACCGCCCGGCAGCAGCGGGCCCTCGCCGCCGCGATCAAGAACGCCCGCGAGATGGCCCTGCTGCCGTACGCGAGCCGCTGACGCCGGTCGCGGCCGGACCCGCTCACCCCCCGGCGGGGAAGCGGTCCGGCGCGAGCGTGGTGAGGAGGGAGTCCAGGGCGAGTTCGGTCGACACGGCCATGTCGACCGCGTCGGGCGCGAGGAGCCACTGGACCTGGAGGCCGTCCATGACGGCGATGATCGCGCTCGCGGCCGGCTCGACGCGGGCGTCGTCGTCGGCGAGGCCGCCCGCCTCGCGCAGCGCGTCGGCCACGAAGGCGCGCAGCCCGGTGTAGCGGTCGCGGAAGTAGGTCTGCGCGGGGTGGTTGTCGGTGACGGACTCGGCCGACAGCACCGCGTACAGGCGCACGATGCCCTCGCGCTCGGCGTTGCGGGCGGCGGTGTCGACGAGGTGGCGCAGGAACTCCGTCCCGCGCGGCCGGTCGGGCCCGAGCTGCTCGATGTCGGTCTGGTCGCGGAGCTCCAGGACGCTGGTGAGCAGCTGGGCCTTGGTCCGGAAGTAGTGCAGGACCCCCGCCTGGGTGAGCCCGGCGCGGTCGGCGATCTCCTGGATCGGCGCGTTGTTGTAGCCGCGGGCGGCGAACGTGTCCATCGCGATGTGCAGGATGTCCTGACGGCGCTGCTTGGCCTCCGCGCTGCGGGGCGTGCGGGGCGGACGCTTCGTCTTACCTGCCGGGTGGTTGCTCACGCGCGACAGCATAGGTGCCCCCGGCGGCCGGGAGATCGTCTCCGGAGACGCCCGGGAGGAGTGTGGGCCGAATCACTTACTAAGTACTTAGCGGGTGTGCTTTCATGTGGCCGTCATCACGACGACACGCCGCCGTCACGGCCGGAGGGAACACCATGTCTGCCCCGTCGCCCGCACTTCCCGTCTCCCCGGCCCGGCCGGAGGCGGCGGACGAGAACCGCTGGGCCGCGCTGATCGAAGGCCTCGAACTGGCGGCCAAGGTGCGGCTGCTGACCGGAGCGACCCTGTGGACGCTGCACGGGGAACCGCGGCTCGGACTCCACCCCGTGACCACGTCCGACGGACCGCAGGGCGTCCGGGGGACCGGCGGGGTGCCCGGCGAGACGGGCCTCCTCGCCCCCGCCCCGAGCACCACCGGCGCCACCTGGGACACGGAGCTCGCCGAACGCCTCGGACGCGTCTTCGCCGCCGAGGCCCGCCGGAAGAACGTGGACGTCGTCCTGGCCCCGCTGGTCAACCTCCAGCGCACCCCCGTCGCCGGCCGCCACTTCGAATGCCTCTCCGAGGACCCCCTCCTGTCCGGCGCGCTCGGCGCCGCGATCGTGCGGGGCCTCCAGGACGAGGGCGTCGCCGCCTGCCTGAAGCACTTCGTCGCGAACGACTCCGAGACGGACCGCACCCGGTACCGCGCCAGGATCGACCCCCGCACCCTCCGCGAGGTCTACCTGGCCCCGTTCGAGCGGATCCTCGCCGAGACCGGACCGTGGAGCGTGATGGGCGCGTACTCGGGCCTCGACGACGGCACCGAGTCGGCGCCGCTCCTCGAACACCGGCGCGTCCTCCGGGGCGTCCTGAAGGACGAGTGGGGCTACGACGGGGCGGTGATCAGCGACTGGGCCGCCACCCGGACGACCGCGCCCACCGCCCTCGCCGGCCTCGACCTGGTGATGCCGGGCCCCGAAGGACCGTGGGGCGACGCCCTCGTCGAGGCGGTCCGCCGCGGCGAGGTGGACGAGGCGGTCGTCGACGACAAGGTCCTGCGGCTGATGCGGCTCGCCGCCCGCGTCGGCAAGCTGACCGAGCCCTGGACGCCCGGCGGGCAGCCCCCGCCCCTGACGGTCGCGCCCGCGCCCGCGCCGGTCGGCGAGGCGGACTTCGCCGCGCTGCGCGAGGTCCTCACCCGGGGCACCGTCCTGCTGCGCGACGAGCGGGCCCTCCTGCCCCTGGACCCCGGCCGGCTGGGCAGCGTGGCGCTGATCGGGCCGAACGCCGTCGAGCCGTACCTCCAGGGCGGCGGCAGCGCCTACGTCCCCGCCGTCCGCACCGTGGGGTACGCCGAGGGGCTGCGGGCCGCCCTGCCGGACGGGGTCGCGCTGACCGTGCACCGCGGCGGCTCGTCCCGGCGGCACGCCCCGTTCCTCGACCCCGCGCTCCTCACCGGGATGCGCGCCCGGTACCTGGACGGGAACGGCACGCCGCTGGGCGAGGAGGTCCGCCGCACCGGCGACTGGGGGGCCTTCGGCGTACCGGACGGGACCACCGACGTGGTCCTCACCGGCCGGATCACCCTCGCCGAACCGGGCGACCACCTCCTGGAGTTCGGCTGCGCCGGACGCTTCACGGTCGCCCTCGACGGCGAGCCGGTCCACACCGGCGAGGACGACCGGGGCGTCGAGCTGATCCTGGAGTCGAGCCACAACCACCCGGAGACCCACCGCCACACCGTGCGCGTGGACGCCGACCCGGTGCCCTTGGACCTGAGGATCGACCTCCGGGTCGTCGACGCCGACGCCTACGGCCGCTTCGTCACCGCCCACGTACGCCACCGGCCGCCCGGCCCGGACGTCGAGGACGAGATCGCCGCAGCCGTCGGGGCGGCCCGCGCGGCCGACGTCGCCGTGGTGGTCGTCGGCACGAACGAGGAGGTCGAGTCCGAGGGCTGGGACCGCCCCGACCTGGAGCTGACCCCGCAACAGCACCGGCTCGTGCGCGCGGTCGCCGCGGCCAACCCCCGTACCGTGGTGGTGGTCAACGCCGGAGCCCCGGTCCTGCTGCCCTGGGCCGACGAGGTGCCCGCCCTGCTCTGGGCGTGGCTGCCCGGCCAGGAGGCGGGGCACGCCCTCGCCGACGTCCTGTTCGGCCGCGCCGAACCCGCCGGCCGCCTGCCGTGGACCCTGCCCGCCCGCGCCGGGGACGTCCCGGTCCCCGACGCCGTCCCCGCCGACGGCGTCCTCGACTACCGCGAGGGGCTCCACATCGGCCACCGCGGCTACGACCGCGCCGGCACCGAGCCCGCCTTCCCCTTCGGCCACGGACTCGGCTGGACCACCTGGTCCTACGACCGCGCCGAGGCCCGCGAACCGTCCGCCCCCGCCGTCTCCCCCCTCCCCGCGGACGGGAACGGGCCCCGGATCGCGGTGACCCTCACCAACACCGGCCCCCGGGCCGGGCGGGAGGTCGTCCAGGCGTACCTGGAGGCCCCCGACGGCGCGCCCGGCGAACCCGTCCGCGTCCTGGCGGGGTTCGCCGTCGCCGAGGTCCCCGCGGGCGGCACCGCGACGGTCGCCCTGACCCTGCCCTGGCGCGTCTTCCAGTCCTGGGACGAGCGGCACCGGACCTGGCGCCCGCCCACCGGACGCCGCCGCCTGCGCGTCGGCCGCTCCAGCCGCGACCTGCGGCTGACGCTCGACCTCGACCTCGATCTCGACCTCGGCTGACGCTCCCCGCCCCACCGGGCGCGGTGGGCCACGTTCCACACGGACGCACCACCCCCTCGTGTCAGGTCACCCCCACCGAAGGAGAGCCGCACCGTGTCCCACCGAACGGCCGCACGGACCCTCACCGCGGCCGGGCTGCCGACCAGCGTCCTCGCCTACGACCACAACTGGGACCACCCCGACTACCCGCTGGAGGTCTTCGGCGCCACGCAGGGGATCCAGCGCGTCATCGGGGCGGCCTTCCACTGCTACGGCGGAGCCCCGCCGCCCAGCAGCAGGTCGTCGACGCCGGGAAGCGCGTCTTCTTCACCGAGTGCTCCGGCACCGACAGCGCGAACCCCGCCACCACCTTCGCCGCTTACGTCGTCAACCAGTTCAACTCCCGCGTCTGGGACGTCGACGGCGGCTCCGGCGCCACCGCCGCCGGCGTCAGGGTCCACCTGTGGAGCTACGTGGGCGGCACCAACCAGCAGTGGCGCCCCGAGGCCGTCGGCACCGCCGGCCAGTACCGCTTCGTCGCCCGCCACAGCGCCAAGTGCCTCGCCGTCGACAACGCCTCGACCGCCGACGGGGCCCGGCTGTCCCGGCGGAACTGCGACGGTTCGGCCGCCCAGAGGTTCGCCCTGACGGGCTGACCCCCGGAGAACCACCGCTCCTTTTCCGTCGTTTCCCCGCCCCCGGAACCGGCCGTGGCGAGAATCTGTCCCTGTGGAGGAGGGTCGCCACGGCGCCGGGGAGGGGACGGGGATGAGCGCATGGGTGGTCCCGGGATACACGGAGACCCGGGAGCTGGGGGCGGGTGCCAGTGGTCGCGTGGTGCTGGCCGTGCACGACGCGACCGGTACGCCGGTGGCCGTGAAGTACCTGGGGGAGCGGCTCCGCTCGGACGGGGCGTTCGTCCGCGCCTTCCGCTCCGAGGCCCGGCTGCTCGGAGCCCTGGACACTCCATACGTCGTGGGGTTCCACGAGTACGTCGAGGCGCCGGAAGGCGCGGCCATCGTGATGGAGCTGGTGGACGGCGTCGCCCTGCGCGCCCTCCTCGCCCGCGAGGGCTCGACCGGCCCCGAGGCCGCCCTCGTGGTGCTCAAGGGGTCGCTCCTGGGCCTCGCCGCCGCCCACCGGGCGGGCGTCGTGCACCGCGACTACAAGCCCGAGAACGTCCTGGTCGCCGCCGACGGCTCGTCCAAGCTGGTCGACTTCGGCATCGCGACCGGACGCGACAGCAGGCCCGGTGTCGCCGGGACGCCCGCCTACATGGCGCCCGAGCAGTGGAGCGGCGCCCCCGCCTCCCCGGCGGCCGACGTCTACGCGGCGACCGCCACCTTCTTCGAGTGCCTGACCGGACGCAAGCCCTTCACGGGCGACAACTTCGCCGAACTCGCCCTCCAGCACCTGGAGGCACCCGTCCCCGACGGACAGGCACCGGAGCCGCTGCGCCCGCTCATCCGCCGGGGCCTCGCCAAGGCCCCGCACGAACGGCCGGAGAACGCGGCCGCGTTCGTCGGCGAACTGGAGTCGGTCGCCACGGCCGCGTACGGCCCGGACTGGGAGGAGCGGGGCCGGGGCCGCCTCGCGGCCCTCGCCGCGCTCCTGCCGCTCCTCTTCCCCTCGTCCGGCGGTACGGCCCAGGGCGCGACCGCGCTCGCCACGACCACGCTCACCCGGCCGAGGGCGCCGCGCCTCCGTCGCCGGTTCCCCCGCGGACTGCCCGCCGGGGCGGCCGCGCTCGTCCTGGCGCTGCTGCTGGCCCTCGCCGCGCGGGCCGGGGGAGAGGAGCCGGACGGGGACCGGGCCGCGCAGGCCTTCGCGACGACCGACACCGCGTCGAGCGCGTCCCCACCGGCCCCGGGCACGTCCCCCTCCGCCTCCCCTTCCCCCTCCTCCGGGCCCACGTCCACGTCCGCGCCCGCACCCACGCCGACGCCCACGGAACCCTCCGCCCCGTCGGACACCCCCGCCCCGACGAACAACACGCCGACCGCCACGCCCACCGCCCCGACCGCTCCGGCCACGGAACCTCCGCCGCCGACGCCGCCCCCCACTCCCCCCACCACCCCGCCGACCACGCCCCCGACGACGCCGCCCGTCTCCGTGACGGCCGTCTCCGTCACGAGCCTGCGGCAGACCGGGCCCGCGACCGCCGAGGCCACCGTCGAGATCACGACCGACGGCACGGGACCGGTGACGCTCCTCGTCGAGTGGTCCACCGGCGACGAGAAGGGGTCGCCGGGCGCGCCGGACGGCGCCGAGACCTTCCGGCGCGAGGGGGCCACCCGCTACACCCTCACGCTCCCGCACGCCTTCCGGGGCACCGGGTGCTACTGGGGAGCGCGCGCGACCACCGACCCGGCCGCCGCCGACGGCGGTTCCCTCCAGCAGGTCTTCGCCCGGCGGTGCGTGATCTCGTGAGCGACGACGACTACAGCGCCACCGAACTCGGCAGCCACTGGTTCGAGGGGCCGGGCCCGGAGCCCGACCGGCGGGAGGGCGAGGTCCTGCGCTTCGGGCCGGGGGTGACCGCGGCCGCCGCCCGCCGCGCCGGGAACACCCCCACCGCGGTCGAGATCTGGCACGGCACCCCGCCCGGCACCCCGCCGTCGCGCCCGCCCCGCCCCCGGCGGCCGCGCCGCCACGCGCTCGCCGCGCTGGTCCTCGTCGCCGTCCTGGCCTTCCTCGCGTGGCGGGAGTACGGCCCCCGGGTGGCGGTGCGGGACGTCGCGGTCACCGTCCCCGGGGCGCTCGGCTGCGACGGCACGGCGGACGTCGTGGGCGTCGTGCGCACCGACGGCCGGCCCGGCACCCTGACGTACCACTGGGAGCGCAGCGACGGCACCCGGTCGGCGCCCCTGCGCGAGACCCTGGCCCGGGGGCAGGAGGAGGCCCGGCTCCACCTCCTCTGGACCTTCCACGGACCCGGGGTCCACCGGGCCGTGGCGCGCCTGGTGATCACGTCGCCCGCCGCCCGCACGGCCGAGGGGACCTTCACGTACCGCTGCGGGTGAGCGGATCCCTGCGGGCGGTGGCCGCCCCTCCCCGGACCGGGGCGAGGGCGGCGAACCGCCTCTCGGTGTCGTCGAGCAGCCGCCGGCGCTGCTCCGGGGTCCTCCCGGCGACGCGGTCGAAGTTGATCCACCGCAGGTTCCGGACGCCGATCTTGCCGAAGGTGCCCTTGAAGAGGATCTTGGTCAGCGGGTCGCGGTACCACCAGCGGTAGGCCTTGTCCGGGGTGGTCATGACGGACAGGACGGTGACCCCGCCGAGGCGCGGCATCAGGTTGTGGAACGGATTGCCCTTGGCGCCGGGCCGTTCGGCGAACACCACGCCCTTGGTGAGCACCCGGTCGAGGAAGCCCTTGGTGGCCGCCGGCATCGCCTCCCACCACACCGGGAAGGCGAACACCAGGTGGTCGGCGGCCAGCAGGCGCCGCTGGTAGTCCTCCACCCGCGGGTCGACCACGGCGCCCTGCCGCCAGGCGACGAGGTCCTCCCGGGTCATCACGGGCGAGAACCCGTCGGCGGCCAGGTCGATGACGTCCACTTCGTGCCCGGCCGCGGTGGCGCCCCGGACGGCGGCCGCGGCGACGGCGGCGGTGAAACTGCGCCGGTGCGGCGCGTTCTCGGCCGAGGCGAGGGTGTAGGGGTGGTCGAGGACCAGCAGGACGCGCACGGGGACTCCCGGAGGACGAAGGACCGTTTCGACAACAACCGTTGCAGTTGAAACGGTTGTCTGTCAAACGTATGGGCTACCCTGGCCCCATGGACAACCAGCCGCCGCTGCCCGACGACCTGGCCACGCTCTGGTACCTCACCCGCCGGGTCGCGGGACTGATGGACCGCAGCGGAGAGACGCTGTTCCAGCGGGAGTTGGGCATCTCCCTGGCGCAGTTCCTCGTGCTCTCCGTCATCGACGCCCACCCCGGGACGCTCAACCAGCAGCAGGTCGCCGACCGGCTCGGCCTGACCAAGGGCACCGTCAGCCGCCAGATCGACCACGCGGTCTCCGCCGGTCTCGTGGAGGTCCGGCCGTCCCCGCACAGCCGCCGCGAGAACGCCGTCCGCCTCACCCCGGCCGGCACCGACCTGGTGCGACGCGGCGACGCGGCGTTCGACCGGGCGCGCGAGGGGGTCCTGCCGCTCGTCGACCCCGACGACCTGCGCGCCGCCGTCCGCGTCCTCGCCCGCATGAACGACGCCCTCGGCGCGTACCGCTGAGGCCCGGCCCCGGCCGCGCGGCTATCGTCGGCCCCGCGAGGCGCGGACGTCCGGATCCGGCCGCCTCCCCGCTCTCCTCCGTCACCCGAAAGGCATCCCCATGACCCAGCAGGCCTCCTCCCCCGACGTGCGCCGGGTGGACGCCCGGCACCGCTACGAGATCCTCGTCGACGGCGAGCGCGCCGGTCTGACGGCCTACCGCGACCGCGACGACCGCCGGGTCTTCTTCCACACCGAGGTCGACGACGCCTACGCGGGACAGGGCCTCGCCGGGATCCTCGTCGAGCGGGCCCTCGACGACGTCCGCGCCTCCGGGATGCGCTTCGTCCCCGTCTGCCCGTACGTGGCGAAGTTCCTCAAGAAGCACGAGGAGTTCGCCGACATCGCCGACCCGGTCACCCCCGAGGTCCTCCAGTGGCTGGACGCCCAGCTGGGACGCTGACCCCCGGCCGTTGGCCGACACGCGAACAGATGGCGCGAAAACCTGTGTCCGGGCCGGTAAACCCCGTTCGGATCAAGATCACTGCATGGAGGTAAAGGCCCCGTTCGCATGGGGCGAGGCGGGTGCGACGGCCGTTACTGTTCCCCCGGATCCGGGCGAATCGCCGGGTCTTCGCACCCTGTTTCTCCTTTCGGCGGTGTGACGCGCCCAGGCGCCGGTCACCGCCTTCGTGGAAGAGAGCCCGCCCGATGACCGTTGACGACCGCCCGGAAGCACGGCCAGGGCCGCCCAGGCAGTCCAGTCTGAGCACCTCGGCCGCCCGCAGGCTCGCCCACACGGCCAAGTCCGCCCCGCAGATGCAGGAGATCACCTCCCGCTGGCTGCTGCGGATGCTCCCCTGGGTGGAGACCAAGGGCGGCGCCTACCGGGTGAACCGCCGGCTCAGCCACACCGTCGGCGACGGGGGCGTGGAGTTCGTCCAGGACGGCGCCCGCGTCCGGGTCGTCCCGCGCGAACTCGGCGAACTGGCCCTGCTGCGCGGCTTCGACGACGAACGGGTGCTGACCGCGCTCGCCGCCCGCTGCGTCCAGCGCGACTTCCGCGCCGGGGAGGTGCTGACCCGGCGCGGCGAGCCCGCCGAGGGGATCCACCTGATCGCCCACGGCCGGATCGGCCAGACCTCCGCCGGCAGGTACGGCGGTGAGGACCCCGTCGCCGTCCTCGCCGACGGCGACCACTTCGGCGAGAGCGCCCTCCTCGACGCCGACGCCGGCTGGGACCGCACCGCCACCGCCGAGACCTCCGGCACCCTGCTCACCCTCTCCCGCGCCGACTTCGCCGCCGTACTGGCCTCGGCGCCCGGCCTCCAGGCCCACGTACGGGAGTTCGGCTCCCGGGCGGGCCGGCCGAGGAACAAGTACGGCGAGGCCGCGATCCCGATGTCGTCCGGCCACACGGGCGAGGTCGTGCTGCCGGGCGCCTTCGTCGACTACGAGCCCGCGCCGCGCGAGTACGAACTCTCCGTCGCCCAGACCGTCCTCAAGGTCCACACCCGCGTCGCCGACCTCTACAACGGCCCGATGCACCAGACCGAGGAACAGCTCCGGCTCACCGTCGAGGCGCTGCGCGAGCGCCAGGAGCACGAGCTGATCAACCACCGGGAGTTCGGCCTGCTCCACAACGCCGACTTCAAGCAGCGGATCCAGCCGCACTCCGGCCCGCCCACCCCGGACGACCTCGACGAACTGCTCTGCCGCCGCCGGGGCACCAAGCTCTTCCTCGCCCACCCCCGGACGATCGCGGCGATCGGACGCGAGCTCAACGCCCGCGGGATCTACCCGGACCACGTCGACCTCGACGGACAGCGGGTCCAGGCCTGGCGCGGGGTCCCGATCCTGCCCTGCGACAAGATCCCCGTCAGCGCGGAGAACACCAGCTCGATCCTCGCCATGCGCCTCGGCGAGGACAACCAGGGCGTCGTCGGCCTGCGGCAGACCGGCCTGCCGGAGGAGTACGAACCGGGCCTCTCGGTCCGCTTCATGGGCCTCGACGAGAAGTCGATCGCCTCCTACCTGGTCACCACCTACTACTCCGCCGCCGTCCTGGTGCCCAACGCGCTCGGCGTCCTGGAGAACGTGCAGATCGCCCGCAGGCGCTGACGCCCGGACGCACCGGCGCCCATCGGCCCTCTCCGCACAGCCCGTTCGGCACGGACCGTTCGGCCGGCACAGCCCGTTCGGCACGGTCCATTCGGCACAGACCGTCCAGTACAGCCCGTTCGTCCAGTACAGACCGTTCAGCACGGCCCGGAGCCCCCGGGCCGGGCGAGCGCGCCCGGAACCGGGCCGCCCGCCCACCCCTCCAAGGAGCCACGGATGCCCGAACCCGGGCCTTCCCCCCTGCGGTCGGGCCTGCCCACCGCCGCCTCCCACGCACTCGCCCCGCCGACCGCCCCCGCCCTCCCCGCCACTCCCGAGGCCGCCCCGGCCGCACCGCCCCGGCCCGACCTCGAACGGATCCTGCGCGGCCCCAGCGGCCTGGGCACGGCGGGCCTCTCCCCGATCCCGCGCGCGGAGCCCCCCGTACCCCCGGTGTCCGAAGGACCGCCGGCGGACGGGCGTCCGATCCCCGGCCTCTACTTCCACCCGGTGCCGGAGCCCGACCCCGCGCGCGTGGCGGAGGTCAGCCGCCGGATCAAGGAGTGGGCGGTGGACGAGGTCGACCTGTTCCCCGACGACTGGGAAGGGCAGTTCGACGGCTTCCTGGTCGGCCGCTACATGGTCGCCTGCCACCCCGACGCCCCGACCGTCGACCACCTGATGGTCGCCACCCGGCTGATGGTCGCCGAGAACGCGGTCGACGACTGCTACTGCGAGGACCACGGAGGTTCCCCCGTCGGCCTCGGCGGCCGCCTCCTCCTCGCCCACACCGCCCTCGACCCGCTGCACACGACGGCGGCCTACCAGCCGCGGTGGGCGGAGTCGCTCCACGCGGACGCCCCCCGGCGCGCCTACCGCTCCGCCATGGAGTACTTCGTCCGGCAGGCCACCCCGTCCCAGGCCGACCGGTACCGGCACGACATGGCCCGGCTGCACCTCGGGTACCTCGCCGAGGCCGCCTGGGCCGAGACGGACCACCTGCCGGAGGTGTGGGAGTACCTCGCGATGCGGCAGTTCAACAACTTCCGCCCCTGCCCCACCATCACCGACACCGTCGGCGGCTACGAACTCCCCGCCGACCTGCACGCCCGGCCGGCCATGCAGCGGGTCCTCGCGCTCGCCGGCAACGCCAGCACCATCGTCAACGACCTGTACTCGTACACCAAGGAACTCGACAGTCCAGGCCGTCACCTGAACCTGCCCGTGGTGCTCGCCGCGCGCGAATCCCTCTCGGAGAAGGACGCCTACCTGAAGGCGGTCGAGGTCCACAACGACCTCATGCGCGACTTCGAGAGCGAGGCCGCCGCCCTGGCCGCCGCCTGTCCCGTCCCGAGCGTGCTGCGCTTCCTGCGCGGCGTGGCCGTGTGGGTCGACGGCAACCACCACTGGCACCGGACCAACACCTACCGCTACAGCCTGCCCGACTTCTGGTAAGAAACGGAAACCCCCAGTGACCAGCACCGACACGACCACCACCGACGCCGCGTTCGTCCCCGGCCCCGCGACCCCCTACCAGGGCGACATCGCGCGCTACTGGAACGCCGAGGCCCGGCCCGTGAACCTGCGCCTCGGCGACGTCGACGGGCTCTACCACCACCACTACGGCGTCGGCGACGTCGACCACGCCGCCCTCGGGGACCCGCGGGACGCCGCGTACGAGAAGAGGCTCATCGCCGAGCTGCACCGCCTGGAGTCGGCGCAGACCGACGTCCTCCTCGACCACCTCGGGGACGTCGGGCGCGAGGACACGCTCGTCGACGCCGGCTGCGGCCGGGGCGGTTCGAGCGTCATGGCCCACCAGCGCTTCGGCTGCAGGGTCGAGGGCGTCACCCTCTCCTCCGCGCAGGCCGAGTTCGGCAACCGGCGCGCGAAGGAACTGGGCATCGGGGACCACGTCCGCGCCCGCGTCTGCAACATGCTGGACACCCCCTTCGAGAAGGGCTCCGTCGCCGCCTCGTGGAACAACGAGTCGAGCATGTACGTCGACCTGGACGACCTCTTCGCCGAGCACTCCCGGTTCCTGAAGGTCGGCGGCCGGTACGTCACCGTCACCGGCTGCTGGAACCCGAAGTACGGCCAGCCGTCCAAGTGGGTCTCGCAGATCAACGCGCACTTCGAGTGCAACATCCACTCCCGCCGGGAGTACCTGCGGGCGATGGCCGACAACCGGCTCGTCCCGCAGGCCGTCGTCGACCTGACCCCGGCCACCCTGCCCTACTGGGAGCTGCGGGCCACGTCGTCGCTGGTCACCGGCATCGAGGAGGCGTTCATCGAGTCGTACAGGGACGGCTCCTTCCAGTACGTCCTGATCGCGGCCGACCGGGTCTGAGCCGGTCGCACCGGAAGAGCCCGCCGGGGGCGACGGGACCGACCTCCTACGGTCCCGTCGCCCCCGGCGTCCGCCGTTCCCGCGTCAGCCGTTCCCGGCGCGCCCGGGGCCGTCCCCGAACGCCTCCAGGACGCGCTCGGCGGCCAGCGTCGCCGTCAACTCGCCGTCCCTGACCTGACGTTCGAGCAGGGGCGCGAGCTCCTTGACCGCCGGGTTCGTGCGCAGCCGGTCGAGGAGCTCCTCGCGGACCATGGTCCAGGTCCAGTCGACCTGCTGGTCCTGCCGCTTGGCCGTGAGGCGGCCGGTCGAGTCGAGCAGGGCGCGGTGCCGCTCCAGGCGCCCCCACACCTCGTCGAGGCCCGAGGACTCCCGGGCGCTGCAACTGAGCACCGGTGGCGTCCAGAACGCGTCGGCGCCGTGCATCAGCCGCAGCGCGCCCGCCAGTTCGCGCGCCGCGGCCCGCGCGTCGCGCTCGTGCGGGCCGTCCGCCTTGTTGACGGCGACCACGTCGGCGAGCTCCAGGACGCCCTTCTTGATGCCCTGGAGCTGGTCGCCGGTGCGGGCGAGGGTGAGGAGCAGGAAGGAGTCGACCATGTTGGCGACGGCCGTCTCCGACTGGCCGACGCCGACCGTCTCCACCAGGACCACGTCGTAGCCCGCCGCCTCCATGACGACGATCGACTCCCGGGTCGCCTTCGCGACCCCGCCGAGCGTGCCGGCGGTGGGGGAGGGGCGGACGAACGCCGCCGGGTCGACGGCGAGCCGCTCCATCCGCGTCTTGTCGCCGAGGATGGAGCCGCCCGTACGGCTCGACGACGGGTCCACGGCGAGGACCGCCACCCGGTGGCCGAGCCCGGTCAGCATCGTCCCGAACGCGTCGATGAAGGTCGACTTGCCCACCCCGGGCACCCCGCTGATCCCGATCCGCACCGCCCGGCCGCCGTGCGGCAGCAGCTCGGTCAGCAGTTCCTGGGCGAGGGCCCGGTGCTGGGGCCGGGTGGACTCGACGAGGGTGATCGCCCGGGCGATCAGCGCGCGCTTCCCGTCGAGCACCCCCTTCACGTACGTGTCGAGTCCGATCACAGGTCGTGCCCGAGGCCGGCGGCGAGGCGCGTCACCAGGTCGTGGGCCGCGTCCGGGATGACGGTGCCGGGCGGGAAGACCGCCGCCGCGCCCATCTCCAGGAGCGTCGCCACGTCCTGCGGGGGAATCACCCCGCCGACCACGATCATGATGTCCTCGCGGCCCTCCGCCGCCAGCTCCTCCCGGAGCGCCGGCACGAGGGTCAGGTGACCCGCGGCCAGCGAGGAGACCCCGACGATGTGCACGTCCGCCTCGACGGCCTGGCGGGCGACCTCGGCCGGGGTCTGGAACAGCGGGCCGACGTCCACGTCGAAGCCCAGGTCGGCGAAGGCCGTGGCGATCACCTTCTGGCCGCGGTCGTGGCCGTCCTGGCCCATCTTGGCGACCAGGATGCGCGGACGCCGTCCCTCGGCCTCGCCGAAGGCGTCCACCAGGGTCCGGGTGCGCTCCACGGAGGGCGATTCCCCTGCCTCGTTGCGGTACACACCGGAGATGGTACGGATCTGGCCCGCGTGGCGCCCGTACACCTTCTCCAGGGCGTCCGAGATCTCGCCGACGGTGGCCTTCGCGCGGGCCGCGTTCACGGCCAGTTCGAGCAGGTTGCCCTCGCCGCCCGCCGCGCGGGTGAGCGCGTCGAGCGCGTCCCGGCAGGCGGTCTCGTCCCGCTCCTCGCGCAGCCGCCGCAGCTTGGCGATCTGCTGGGCGCGCACCGAGGAGTTGTCGACCTTGAGCACGTCGATCTGCTCGTCGGTCTCCACCCGGTACTTGTTGACGCCGATCACCGGCTGCCGGCCGGAGTCGATCCGGGCCTGGGTGCGGGCCGCGGCCTCCTCCACGCGCAGCTTGGGGATGCCCGCGTCGATGGCCTGCGCCATGCCGCCGGCGCCCTCGACCTCCTGGATGTGCTGCCAGGCGCGGCGCGCGAGGTCGTAGGTCAGCCGCTCGACGTACGCGCTGCCGCCCCACGGGTCGATGGTCCGGCAGGTGCCCGACTCCTGCTGGAGGAGGAGCTGGGTGTTGCGGGCGATGCGCGCCGAGAAGTCGGTCGGCAGGGCGAGCGCCTCGTCGAGCGCGTTGGTGTGCAGCGACTGGGTGTGGCCCTGGGTCGCCGCCATCGCCTCCACGCACGTGCGGGTGACGTTGTTGAACACGTCCTGCGCGGTCAGCGACCAGCCCGAGGTCTGCGAATGCGTGCGCAGCGAGAGCGACTTGGTGTTCTTCGGGTCGAACTGCCTGACCAGCTTGGCCCACAGGAGGCGGGCCGCGCGCAGCTTGGCGACCTCCATGAAGAAGTTCATGCCGATCGCCCAGAAGAACGACAGGCGCGGTGCGAACGCGTCCACGTCGAGCCCGGCCTCGCGGCCCGCGCGGATGTACTCGACGCCGTCCGCGAGCGTGTACGCCAGCTCCAGGTCGGCCGTCGCGCCCGCCTCCTGGATGTGGTAGCCCGAGATGGAGATCGAGTTGTAGCGCGGCATCCGCTGCGAGGTGTAGGCGAAGATGTCGGAGATGATCCGCATCGAAGGACCGGGCGGGTAGATGTACGTGTTGCGGACCATGAACTCCTTGAGGATGTCGTTCTGGATGGTCCCGGCCAGCTTCTCGGGCGGTACGCCCTGCTCCTCGGCGGCCACGATGTAGAGCGCGAGGACCGGAAGGACCGCGCCGTTCATCGTCATCGACACCGTCATCCTGTCCAGCGGGATGCCGTCGAACAGCTGGCGCATGTCGTAGATCGAGTCGATGGCGACGCCCGCCATGCCGACGTCGCCGGTGACGCGCGGGTGGTCGCTGTCGTAGCCGCGGTGGGTCGGCAGGTCGAAGGCGACCGACAGGCCCTTCTGGCCGGCCGCCAGGTTGCGCCGGTAGAAGGCGTTGGACTCCTCGGCGGTGGAGAAGCCCGCGTACTGGCGGATCGTCCAGGGCTGGTTGACGTACATCGTCGGGTACGGGCCGCGCAGGTACGGCGCCATGCCCGGACGGGTGTCCAGGAAGTCGAGGCCCTCCAGGTCCTGCCCGGTGTACAGCGGCTTGACGCCGATGCCCTCCGGGGTCTCCCAGAGCAGGTCGTCGCCGCCCGCCGCCTTCTTGACGGCCGCGCGCCACTCGTCGGGGCCGCCGCCCGCGGCGGCGGGGGTCCCGAGTTCGATCCCGGAGAAGTCGGGGACGGTCATCGGGACACTCCCATGCGGTCGAGGGCGGTGGTGAGCAGGGCGACGGCGTCACAGCCCGCGAAGAGGTACGTGTCGACACCGGAGTACCGCTGCGGGCGGCCGGCGAGGAACACGTGCCCGGCACCCGCCGCGCGCAGTCCGGCCGCGGTGGCCTCCGCCTGCTCCTCGTACAGCGCGTCGCTGGAGCAGAGGCAGGCCTCGCGGGCGCCGCTCTCCTCGAACGTGCCCTCGGTGACCGGCTCGATGCCGCCCGCCTGGAAGAGGTTGGCGGCGAACGTCAGCCGGGCCGAGTGCGCGGCCGCCGGGCCCAGCGCGGCCAGGTAGACCCTGGGCCGGGCGCCGGTCGCCGCGAGGTGGGCGTCGGAGCGGGCGCGCAGCGCCTCGTACGCCTCGTCGCGCCGGACGCGGGGCAGTCCGCCGGAGGGCGGCTCGGGCGCGGGCGCGCGCTCGACGGGCTTCTCCGCGAGGTGCGGGAACTCGCTGACGCCGGTGATGGGTTCGCGGCGGGTGGCGAGCTTCTTGCTCCGGGCGGCCCAGGTCTCGGCCAGGCGCTCGCCGGTGAAGCCGGAGCGCAGCGCGGCCTCCTGGCCGCCCTCCCGCTCGATCGTGCGGAAGAACTCCCAGGCCGCGTGGGCCAGTTCGTCGGTGAGCCGCTCCACGTACCAGGAGCCACCGGCCGGGTCGATGACCCGGGCGAGGTGGGACTCCTCGATGAGGACGGTGGAGGTGTTGCGGGCGATGCGGCGGGCGAACGCGTCCGGCAGGCCGAGCGCGTCGTCGAAGGACAGCACGGTGACGCTGTCCGCGCCGCCGACCCCGGCGGCGAGCGTGGCGATCGTGGTCCGCAGCATGTTCACCCACGGGTCGCGGCGCGACATCATCACCGGCGAGGTCACCGCGTGCTGGCGCTGCGCGCCCGCCTCCGGGGCGCCGGAGGCCTCGGCCACCCTGGCCCAGAGCCGGCGCGCCGCGCGGAGCTTGGCGATCGTCAGGAACTGGTCGGCGGTGGCCGCGTAGCGGAACTCGAGCTGTCCGCAGGCCTCCGCGACGCTCAGACCGGCCCCGGTGAGTCCGCGCAGGTAGGCCACGCCCGTCGCCAGCGAGCAGCCCAGCTCCTGCGCGGCCGAGCCGCCGGCCTCGTGGTACGGCAGGGCGTCCACGGTCAGGGCCCGCAGGCCCGGGTAGCCGTCGGCGCAGCGGCGCGCGAGGCCGGCGACGGACGCGAGGTCGTAGGAGGCCCGGCCGGTGCGGGCCTCGTGGCCCAGCGGGTCCGCGCCCAGGTTGCCCCGGGCCGCGTCCGGGGCGACGCCCCGCTCCTCGTACAGCCGGAGGAGGCGCTCGGCGGCCGCCGCCGTCTCGTCGCCCGCGTCGAGGACGACGGGCGCGAGGTCGAGGTAGACGCCGTCGAGGGTCCGGTCGAGGGCGTCGACCGGGATGCCCGTGCCGCCGACGCCCAGCCACAGGGAGGTGACGCCGTTCTCCAGGTCGGAGAGGACCGCGCCGTTGTCGGCGGTCAGGTGGCGCTGGCGCACGTCCCAGCCGCCGGTGGTGTTGCCCTCGGCCCGGCCGCCGCGCACGAAGGGCGCGAAGCCGGGGAGGCCGGGGTCGGGCGCGGCATCGCGCGCGGTGTACAGCGGGCGCGTGTCGAGGCCGTCCTCCAGCAGGGTGGACAGGGCGTCCTCGGCTTCGGCGCCGGAGACCTCCTTGCCCGATTTGCGCAGGACGCCCGCCACGAGGTTGTGCCACTGCTCATGTGGCGCGTCTGGAAATTCGGACGCCAGGGAGAGCCCGTCGTCAGGCAGGACCGTCATGTTCGGATGCTAGGGGAGATCTCCAAAGGATCAGGAGAGCGCACGACTGTGACCTTCTTCTCTTCGCCGCGATAAGTTAGGTTAGGCTTGCCTAAGTAACGAGCTCCGGCCTTTCCGTCCCCTGCTCCGGGAGAACCAGCATGCGCCCCTCCAGCACCCGTGTCACCCGCCCCACCCCCGCCGAACGGGTGCGCTCGATCCTCACCGCGGCCCACTCCATGACCGTCGTCACCGACGGGGGCGAGCAGGAGGTGCACCGCCTCGACGGCACGGGCCCGATGGGCCACATCCACCTGCACGACCCCTCCGAGGACTGCCCCGCCGGACGGGCCGCACGCCTCCCCGTACGCCTGGAACTCACCGACATCGCCCCCACCCCGGTCCGCGACCGCCTCCGCGCCCGCGTCACCCTCACCGGACTCCTCGACGCCCCCTACGAGTCCGAGGCGACCCGCAGCACCTGCATGGAGTTCGGCCAGGCCCTCCTGGAGGACGCCGAAGGACGCACCTTCGTCGCGCTCGACGAACTCCAGGCGACCGAGCCCGACCCGATGGCCACCTGCGAGGCGGCCATGCTCACCCATCTGGTCGACGACCACGCCGAACTCGTCCCCCTGCTGCTCCGCCTCGTCCGGCCGCGCCCCGAGCGGGACATGATCCGCGCCCTTCCCGTCGCCCTGGACCGCTACGGCATCACCCTGCGCCTCGAACACCCCACCGGCCACCAGGACGTCCGGCTGCCCTTCCCCACCCCCGTCAGCGACATCGACGAGGCGGGCCCCCGCATCCACGCCCTCCTCGCCGCCGCCCGCCGCTCCTCCCACCCCAACCGCCTGCTGACCTGAACGGCCCCGCCCCGGGTACCGCGCCCCGTCGACATGCCGAAGCGCGGTCGCGGGCGAAGAATGAACGGGTCGGCCCGTACGTCGTCGGCGCCGGAACCGCTCGGGGACTCCCCACCGGACACGGCCACGCCATGAACGCAGGAAGCCCGGCCAAGGGTCGGCCGTCACCGCGGAGAGGCGCCCTGTACCGCACGGGTCACTGGTGCGCCCGCCACTTCGTCGTCGTCATCGTCCTGTGGCTGGCGGCCGTGGCGGGCCTCCAGGTCCTCGACCGGGCCGTCGGCGGCAGTACTCCGACGACTTCGACCTCCCCGGGGTCCAGTCCGCCCAAGGCCTCGACGTCCTCGAGGCGCACGCCCCCGCGGCCGGCGGCTACGGCGCCCAGATCGTCCTGAACCGGCCCTCCGGCCCCCTCGCCGACGAGGCGTCCGCCGTCAACTCCACCGTCGCCGCCCTGGAGAGGCTGCCCGACGTCCTCAGCGCCCAGAACCCGCTGCCGCCGCCGGGCACCACCCCGCCCGCCACCCCCGCGGGGACCCCCGACACCGGACCGCTCTCCGCCGACGGCAAGACCGCCTACATCACCGTCCGCTTCGGCGTGCAGCCCTCCACCCTCGGCACCGACCACCTGAACGGCGTCGACACGGCGGTCCCGCCGCTCCGGGACGTCGGAGTCACCGTCGAGTACGGCGGCACCCTCGGCGAACCGGCCCGCCCCGAGGCCGACGACCGCACCAGCGAGGCCATCGGCTTCGCCGTCGCGATCGTGGTCCTCGTCATCGGCTTCGGCAGTCTCGTCGCCGCCGTCCTGCCCCTCGTCACGGCGCTCCTCGGGGCGGTCTGCGGCCTCGCCCTCCTCGTCCTCGCCTTCGCCCTGCTCTTCATCCAGCTCGGCCACATCGGCGACGGCGCCGATCCCGAGTCCTTCACGGACCGGCGGGCCTACGACCTCGTCTCCACGGCCTTCGGCCCCGGCGCCAACGGCCCCCCGACCCTCGTCGTGGACCAGTCGGCCGTCCCCGCCGACGACCGCTCCTCGGCAGACACGCCTGGTGGATCCCCGACCGCCCCGACCGCCTCCTGCCCCACCTGGACACCGAGGGCGAGGGCGAACCGGAACGGGCCCCGGCGGGCAAGCCCTAGGAGGAGGCGGACAGCTCCCCGAGCAGTTTCCAGGTGCGGCGCCGGTCGTCCTCGCCGTTCACGTC
Organism: Streptomyces sp. NRRL F-6492; assembly: GCF_001280125.1. Lineage (GTDB taxonomy): Bacteria > Actinomycetota > Actinomycetes > Streptomycetales > Streptomycetaceae > Streptomyces. The sequence goes on along the minus strand of NZ_LGEG01000204.1, from coordinate 42,732 downwards.
CGTCGCGGTGAACACCACCTCCGTCGCCCCCGCCTCGCGGTAGCGCCGCACCCCCGCGGCCACGGTCTCCTCGTCACCGATCAGGGCCAGGTCGGCGGCCCGCCCGGCCCCCGAGAGCTCGATCACCCGCTGGTAGGAGGGGATCCGCTCGTAGAGCGCGAGGGCCTCGGCCGAGGCCTCCCGCACGGCGTCCGCGTCGGACGTGACCACGCCCGGCACGAGGGCCACGACCCGGGGCGCGGGACGGCCCGCCGCCTCGGCCGCCGCGTTGACCGCGGGCACGATGTGCTCGGCGAGCGCCCGGGGACCCGCCAGGAACGGCAGGATGCCGTCGGCGAGTTCACCGCTCACCCGCAGCGCCTGCGGCCCCATGGCGGCGACCAGGACCGGCACCGGCGGCTCGGCGCCCGGCACCGACGCCGAGTACGGGGTCGTGGCCGTCAGGAGTTCCCCGTGGAAGTCGGCGCTGCCCGTTTCGAGCAGCGGACGCAGAGCGGTGAGGAACTCCCTGAGCAGCCCGATGGGCCGCTCGTACGGGATGCCGAAACCGGTCTCGGTCAGATGGCGGGTGCCCAGGGCGAGCCCGAGGTGGTAGCGGCCGCCGGTGGCGGCCTGCGCGGTCTGCGCCTGCGCCGAGACGACCAGCGGGTGCCGGCCGAAGACCGGGATGGCGGCCGTCCCCACCTGGAGGCCCGGCACCTCGCGCCCGACGATCGCGGCGAGCGAGGGCGAGTCGTACGCGAAGGACTGGCCGAACCACGCGGAGTGCAGGCCGGCGTCGCGCGCCTCCCGCGCGAGCCGCACCGTGTCGTCGATCGGAAGCTGACGGGAGGTCGAACTGAGCGTTGCTCCGAGAGTCATGCACCCGGCAACGGGCCCCTCCCCGAACGGCATTCCCGTTCCCGTGTGACAAACATGTGTCGCGGGGCAGAGGCCGGGAGCGGCCCGCCGCGGCACCGCCCGCCGCATCCCGCGATGATGGGGGCATGAAGACTCTCGCCGAGGTGGACGCACTGGCCGACCGCGCGCACGCCGGACAGGTCGACAAGGCAGGCGTCCCGTACGTCGCACACGTCCGCGCGGTCGCGGCCGGCCTGGAACCCCTCGGCACGCACCTGGCCATGGCCGGACTGCTGCACGACGTCGTCGAGGACACCGAGTGGACGGCGGAGCGGCTCCGCGCCGCCGGGATCCCCGACCGGGTCGTCGCCCTCGTCGAAGCCGTCACCAACCGGGCGGACCTCACCTACGAGGAGAAGATCCGGCGGATCACGGCCGACCCCGACGCCACCCTCGTGAAGATCGCCGACAACGCGCACAACAGCCGCACCGACCGGTCCGCCGCCCTCCCGCCCGACCAGCGGGAACGGCTCGCCGCCAAGTACCGCGCGGCCCGCGCCGTCCTCTGGCCCGCCGCCGACCCCGACCGCATCGCCACCGTCCTGCGCGTGGTCAACCCGGACCTCCTGGCCGAACTCGACGCCCCCGCCCCGGGCACCGGCACACCCTCCTGACCCGGTGTGACCCGGGTCACGGGAACCCGCTCCCGGGGCCGGACAGACCACAGACGTGAACATCGACACGCGCGCACGCATCCGGGACGGGGACCCGTCGGCCTTCGCCGAACTCTTCGACACCCACGCCCGGAGCGTCTACAACCACGCCTTCCGGCTGACCGGAGACTGGTCGGTCGCCGAGGACGTCATGGCGGCGACCTACCTGGAGGCGTGGCGGCTCCGGAACAAGGTCGACCCTGACGGCGGATCGCTCCGGCCCTGGCTCCTCGGCGTCGCCACCAACGTGGCCCGCAACCACTGCCGGGGCAACCGCCGCTACCGGGCGGCCGCCGCCGCGTACGCCGCGGCCACCCCCGAGCCCTCCGTGCCCGACCACGCCTCCGAGGTCGCCGGACGGCTCGACGACCGCCGCCGCATCGCCGCCACCCTGCGGGCGCTCGGCACGCTCCGCCGCACCGAGCGCGAAGTCCTCGTCCTCTGCCTCTGGGAGGGCCTCGCCTACACCGAGGCGGCCCGGGCCCTGCGCGTCCCCGTCGGCACCGTCCGCTCCCGGCTCTCGCGCGCCCGCGCCAAGCTCCGCGACGGCGCCGAGGCGGAACTCGCCCGGGAGGGAGAAGAACTCGACCCGCGAAAACGGGAACCCGCCGCCCGCCCCCGACAGACAACAGGTGATCGCGTGAACGCGGTCCGGCCCGCGCAGGAAGGAATCCGATGAACCCCGAACCGACCGACCCCCGTACGGCGAACCGGCACGAGACCGGAGACCTCTCGGCGATCCTCCCGGCGATCGAGGAACGAGACCTTCCTCCGGGCCGCCACCAGTTCCACAAGGAGCACCTGATGAACCGGATCCACGACGACCGCCGCGCCGCCGCGCCCCGCAACCCCTTCCTGCGGAAGGCCGTCCTCCTGCCGGCCGCGACCGCGCTCGCCGGGGCGCTCGCCGTCGGCGTCCTCGTCCTCACGCCGGGCGGAACCCCCGACACCGACGACCGGGCCACCGGACCCGCCCTCACCACCACCATCGGCGCCGCCGACACCCACGGCGCGCCCCGCCTCCTCGACCGCATCTCGCTCGCCGCCGCCGGGGCCGAGGCCCCGCGCCCCCGCGCGGGCCAGTACGTCTACATCGAGACGCGGAGCGCGTCCACGCACGTGAAGACCGTCGACGGGGTCAGCAGCCTCGTCGGCGTCCCCCTGCACACCCGGCAGTCCTGGCGGTCCCCCGACGGCCGCAGGGGCTGGCTGATCGAGCCCGGTACCACCGGCCCCGAGGGCATCACCCTGGAAGGCACCGACGAGAAGGGGGACCCGCTGGAGCCGCACATGGGCGCGCCCTCGCACGACTATCTGGCCGCCCTGCCCACCGACCCCGACAAGCTGCTGCGGAAGATCTACGAGGAGACCGAGGGACAGGGCAGGGGCAAGCACCAGCAGGCCTTCACGACCATCGGTGACCTGCTCACCGAGAGCTGGCCGTCCCCCGAACTCACGGCGGCGCTCTACCGGGCCGCCGCGAAGATCCCCGGCGTGGTCACGGTCGACGGCGCCACCGACGCCGCCGGCCGCAAGGGCGTCGCGGTCGCGCGGCTCGACGAGACCAGCGGGGACCGCACCGAATGGATCTTCGACGACAAGACCCTGACCTTCCTCGGCGAGCGCACGGTCCAGGTCATGGGCAGCACCGGCGAGAACGGCCTGATCAAGCCCGGGACCGTCGTCTTCACCCACGCGATCATGGTCCGCGCCTTCGTCGACGACATCAAGGCCACGCCCTCCGGCACCGCCTCCTAGGGGGTGGAAGGAGTGCGGACGAGCCGGTGGACCGCATCGCCGCCGGGGCCGGCTTCGGCACCGGGACGGCGATGCGCCGGCACTTCCGCGAAGTCCCCGGAGCGTCACCGCGCGTACCGCGACGCGTTCCGGGGGACGGACTGAGCGGTACGCGCGCGGCGACCCCACCGGACGGGAAGGGCCACGCCCGCGCCGCGCTCGACGGTCCCTAGTCCGCGCTCCGGCCGGCGGTCCAGCCGCTCAGCTCCGCGGGCCTGTTGGTGATGATCCCGTCCACGCCGAGGTCGTCCATGGCCTTCCAGTGGGCGGGGGCGTCGACCGTCCAGACGTTCACCGCCACGCCCGCCGCGTGCAGCGCGCCGACCACCTCGGGCCGCTGGGCCAGGGCGACGTGCGAGACGTTGTACGCGGCGAGCCCCAACTCCCCGGAGAGCGCGACCGGATCGGCGTCCACCGCGTCGCGCAGCAGCCCCAGCGGCAGCTCGGGCGCCAGCTCGCGCACGTACCGCAGGGCGGTGACGTCGAAGCTCTGGACGAAGACCCGGGTCGCCATGTCCTGGTCCCGGACCTCCCGCACGATCCGCGCCACCTCGGCGCGGCTGTGCCGGCCCTTGATCTCCAGGAGCAGGTTCCCGCCGCGCTCCCGCAGGTCCGCCAGCTGGGCGGCCAGGGTCGGCACGCGGGCACCCGCATAGGCCGGGGCGAACCAGGAACCCGCGTCCAGGGCGTCCAGTTGGGCGGAGGTCAGCGACCGGACCGGGCCCGTCCCGTCCGTCGTCCGGTCGACGGTCGAGTCGTGCAGGATGTACGGCACGCCGTCCTTGCTCGGCTGGACGTCGTTCTCGATCCACTTCGCCCCGCCACGCCGGGCGACCTCGTCGGAGACCAGCGTGTTCTCGGGCGCGGCGGAGGAGGTCCCGCGGTGGGCGAACACGGTCATCGGCGCCCCGGCGGGGCGGATCCAGCGGCTCCCCGGCGCCTTGGCGTCCCGCTCCACGGGGCGGGGCGCGGACGGCTCGGAAGTCGAGGACGGCGGGGAGGGCGGGGACGGAGCGGTGACGAACACGGTCGCGAGCGTCGCCACGGCGACGGCCCCGGCGGTGAAGCCGGTGGTCCGACGGCGGAGCGACCGGAAAACGGGCGGAAGTGCGTCTTTCATGAGGGCACACCCTAGAGGGGATGTGTCGGACAACAGCCCGTTCGCGCCACGACGCGCGGTCCGAGCTCCTTCGCCGGAACGTCCGGTCTGCGGCATGGTGGGAGGCGTGCCCGGGAGCCGTGCCGTCGGGGGGCCACGGCCGGGCGTGCGAAGTGAGGGGGACTCATGAACAGGGACAGGGACAGGGACAGGGACAGGGACAGGGACACCGACGCGGACGCGGGACGAGGCGTGGAAGGTGCCGGGGCGGTCGCGACACGGGGCGGGCCGGGGGAGACCCCGCGCGGCCGGGGCGTGCTCGAAGGGGCCTTCGCCCTGCTCGACGCCCTCCGCCGGAACGGCGACGAGGCGGGGGTGACCGAGCTGGCCCTCGCCTGCGGGGTGCCCAAGGGCAGCGTCCACCGGCTGCTCGACCAGCTGGTCGGCGTCGGCGCCGTCGAAAGGACCGGAAATCGCTACCGGGTCGGCCCCCAGCTCTACCGCCTCGGCCAGGCCTGGGAGCCGCACCCCGGCCTCCGCCCCGCCGCCCGGCTGCCGCTCCAGCGGCTTCGGGCCGCCACCGGCGCGAGCGTGGTCCTCGTCGTCCTGCGCGAGGAGACGGCGCTCACGGTCGGCTCGGTGCCGGGGGACCTGGAACCCCTCCTGCCCGTACGGAACGGCCTCGCGTTCCGGCTCGACACCGCCGCCGGAAAGGCCCTGCGCGGACCCCGCGGGGGCGGTGCCGTCCTCGACCGGGAGGACGTGATGGAAGGGGTGTGCTGCGCCTCGCTGCCGGTCCGCGCCCCGGACGGGCGCACGGTCGCCGCCCTCGCCGCCCTGGTCCCGGCGGGCCGCCGCCTCGACGGGCTCGCCCACGCCGTCGCCGGGGCCGGCGCCGCGATCACCCGCGCGCTCGTCGGCGGCGGCCGGCGAAGACCGCTCCCGCCGGCCGTCCTCGTTCCCTGAGGAGGCCCCCGTTCCCCGAAGAGGTCCCAGGCCCCTGGTGAAGAGGTCCTCGGCGTCCCGCGAAGAGGTTTCCGGCAGCCCTGTTCCGTCCAGTGGAACGCGCGTAGAGCCGGGCCGGGGAAGCCGGGCACAGTGGGTGTCGTGCCGGGGGGAAACGGCACACCGGGACCGCCGGGGAAGGCGGCCCGGACCACGTCACACCCGTGACCCGATGTGTGGGGGGACCACATGCGCAAGAACCGAGCCGCCCGACTGGCCGCCGCCGCCCTGCTCGGACTCGGAGGCCTCGGCGCCTTCGCCGGCACCGCGCACGCCGAGCCGATCGACTACGTGCGGATCGAACTCGTCGAACTGCACTGCCAGAAGAACAGCGAGGGCGACCACGACGAGGCCTACCTCAAGATCACCGACGCCAACGGCAACGCCGTCAAGGTCTGGCCCGGCGGCAGCCTCAAGTACCAGACCATGGGCACCGGTTACGTCCGCTCCATGGCCGACGGCAACAGCAGCGCGGCCCTGATCCTGGGCAAGCAGCAGGCCCGCACCCTGACCCTGTGGGACTACGACACCACCAGCGGCGACGACAAGCTCGGCGCCACCCTGGTCACCGGCTCCGAGGTCGGCGCCGAGACCCAGTGGCGCACCGTCGAGGGCTCCGGCGGCGTCTACGTCATCGGCTACCGGGTGATCGACGTCTGACACCCGCCCAGAACGCCCGGAGGGCCGTGCCGGAACCCCGGCACGGCCCTCCGCGCGTCTCCGCCTCAGCCCGCGTCCGGTGCCGACAGCTCGCCCGACCGCGCCACCCGCGCGTACCAGCGGGCGCTCGACTTCGGCGTCCGCTCCAGGGTGTCGTAGTCGACCCGGACCGCCCCGAACCGCTTCGCGTAGCCGTACGCCCACTCGAAGTTGTCGAGCAGCGACCAGAGGAAGTAGCCGCGCACGTCCACGCCGTCCGCGAGCGCCCGGTGCACCGCCTCCAGGTGCGCGTGCACGTAGGCGGCCCGCTCCGGGTCGTGCACCGAACCGTCCGGGCCGACCACGTCCTCGTACGCCGCCCCGTTCTCGCTGATCACCAGCGGAAGACCGGGGTACGCGGCGGACACCCGCTTCAACAGGTCGTACAGCGCGCCCGCGTCGACCGGCCAGCCCATCGCCGTCCGCTCGCCCGGCGCCCGGTGGAAGGCGACCCGGTCCGCCCCCGGCCACGGGGAGTGCGGACTGTCGCCGTGCCCGTCGTCCTGCGGCTTCTCGGCGCCCGCCGCGACCTCCGACACCAGGGTCGGCGCGTAGTAGTTGACCGCGAGCAGGTCCAGCGGCTGCCTCGCCGTCGCCGTGTCCCCGTCCCGCACGAAGGACCAGTCGGTGAGGTGCGCGGTGTCGGCGAGCAGGTCCTCCGGGTAGGCGCCCTCCAGCATCGGCCCCAGCCAGACCCGGTTGCCGACGGCGTCGATGCGGCGGACCGCGTCCAGGTCCCCGGCCGAGCCGGTCAGCGGCCGCACCTCGTGCAGGTTGAGCGAGACGGAGAGCTGCCGCCGGTCCGCCGGCAGCGCGGCCCGCAGCGCCTGGACCGCGAGTCCGTGCCCCAGGTTGAGGTGGTGGGCCGCGCGCAGGGCGGCCACCGGATCGGTGCGGCCCGGCGCGTGCACCCCGGAGCCGTACCCCAAAAAGGCGCTGCACCAGGGCTCGTTGAGCGTGGTCCACCGGGAGACCCGGTCGCCGACGGCGTCCGCGACGATCCCCGCGTACTCGGCGAACCGCTCGGCGGTCGACCGCTCCGGCCAGCCCCCCGCGTCCTCCAGCTCCTGCGGCAGGTCCCAGTGGTAGAGCGTCAGGGCCGGCTCGATCCCGGCGGCCAGCAGCTCGTCCACGAGCGCCCGGTAGAAGTCCAGGCCCTTCTGCACGGCGGGACCGCGCCCCGTGGGCTGCACCCGGGACCAGGAGACGGAGAACCGGTAGGCGTTCAGGCCGAGTTCGGACATCAGGGCGACGTCCTCGCGGAACCGGTGGTAGTGGTCCACGGCCACGTCGCCGGTGTGGCCCTCGAAGACCCTGCCCGGGGTGTGCGAGAAGGTGTCCCAGATGGACGGGGTACGGCCGTCCTCCGCCGCCGCTCCCTCGATCTGGTACGCGGCGGTGGCCGCGCCCCAGAGGAAGCCGGGCGGGAACGAACGGGTGGCGGTGAGCGGCCGGGTTTCGGACGCGGTCATAGGAGGGCGCTCCCAACGCTGGTGCGGGATCGGTACGTTGTGCGGGGAAGGGGCAGGTCAGCTCTTGACGGCGCCGGCCGTGATGCCGCCCACGATGTGCTTGCCGAGGAAGGCGAAGACGAGCAGCAGCGGCACGGTGGAGATCAGGGCGCCGGTCAGCACGATGGCGTGGTCCACGCTGTGGTTGCCCGCGCCGAGCCCGGCGAGCGCCACCTGGAGGGTGGGGTTGCCGTCCGGGGTGAGCGCGATGAACGGCCAGAAGAAGTCGTTCCACGACTGGACGAAGACCAGCATGCCGAGCACCGCCATCGCGGGCCGGGCCACCGGGAAGACCACGTGCCAGATCACCCGGAGGCTGTGCGCGCCGTCCATCCGGGCCGCCTCCACCAGCTCCACGGGCAGTGCCTCGACCAGGAACTGGCGCATGAAGAACACGCCGAAGGCGGCGACGAGGGAGGGCAGGACGACCGACTGGAGCTGGTCGACCCAGCCGAGGTCGGTGACGATCTGGTAGAGCGGGATGACGCTGAGCTGAGGCGGGATCGTCATGGTGGCGACCACGAGCGAGAGCAGCATCGTGCGGCCCCGGAAGGGCAGTTTGGCGAAGGCGAAGCCGGCGAGCGTGGAGAAGAGGACGGTGGACACGGCCACCAGGCTCGCCACGATCGTCGTGTTGACCAGGGCCTCGCCCATGTCGACCTGGTTCCAGGCGAAGGTGAGGTTGTCGAGGAGGCGGGGGCCGGGCAGCAGCGGCGCCGGGGCCTCCACGACCCGCTCGCCGGTGTGCGAGGCGGCGACCACGTTCCAGTACAGCGGGAAGAGCGAGACCACCGCGGCGAGGGCGAGCAGGACGTACGTCAGAGGTCCGGCGTGGTGCTGCTTCCCGGCCGACTGGCGGAAGCGCCGGCCGGGCGCGGGGCGTTCGGCCGCCGGGCTCGCCGGGCGGGGCGTGTCGAGTGTGCGGGCCACGGGTCAGCCCCCCAGCTTCTTGCGGTTGTGGCGGGAGACGAGCGCCTGGACGCCGCCGACGATCAGCAGGAGCAGCAGCATCACCCAGGCGATGGCCGAGGCCTGCCCGAGGGCGCCGGTGACCCACCCCTTCTCGTACATCAGCAGGCTCAGCGTCTGGAACTGGTTGCCGCTGCCGCCACTGATGCCGACGCTGCCGCCGTAGAGCATCGGCTCGCCGAAGAGCTGGGTGGCGCCGATGGTGGAGACCACGATCGTGAAGAGGATGGTGGGCCGGATGGAGGGGATGGTGACGCTGAGGAACTGGCGCCAGCGCGAGGCCCCGTCGAGCGAGGCCGCCTCGTACAGGTCCTGCGGCACGGCCTGCATGGCGGCCAGGTAGATCAGCGCGTTGTAGCCGGTCCAGCGCCAGGTCACGATCGTCGAGATCGCGATCTGCGCCGGCCACTTGGACGCCTCCCAGTCGACCGGGCCGACGCCGGTCCACTCCAGGAGGGTGTTGATCATCCCGTAGTCGGTGTTGAACAGCTGGGCGAAGACCAGGGTCGCCGCCGCGATCGAGGTGGCGTACGGGGCGAGGATCGCGACCCGGAAGAAGCCGCGGCCCCGGAGCCTGTAGTTCAGCAGGTGCGCCAGGCCCAGGGCCATGAGCAGCTGCGGGACGGTCGAGATGACCCCGATGGTGAAGGTGTTGGCGAGCGCGTTCCAGAAGAACTCGCTGGTCGCCAGGTCGCCGTAGTTCTCCAGGCCCTTCCACTCCGCTCCGCCGCCGAGCTCCACCCGGTGGAGGGAGAGCCAGCCCGTGTAGATCAGCGGGAAGAGGCCGAAGGCGGCGAAGGTGAGGAAGAAGGGGGCGACGAAGACGTACGGGACCGCCTTCAGGTCCCAGCGGTAGAGGGTGCTGCGCCAGCCGCCGGGGGCGGTGCGGCGACCGTGCGGGCCGGGGGAGGAGGGCGGTGCGGCGGGCGGCGGGGAGCCGTCGGACCGCGTCCGGACGGAGGTGGCCACGGGGGCGTCCTTCCAGGTCGATGCGTGCGCCGGTGCGGACGGTGCCGGTCCGCCGCCCGGCAGGCGGCGGCGGACCGGCACGCGGCCCCCGCTACTGGTCGATCTTGTCGTCGACCAGCTTCTTGACGTTCTCCCAGGCCTTGGCCGGGTCGGTGCCGCGCTGCTCGATGTCGAGGATGCCGTTGTCGGTGAGGAAGGTCTTCACCTGGCCGTCCCAGCGGCTGATGCTGGCCGGCGTGATCTTGGCGGCGGCGCCGGAGAAGATCCTGCCGACCGGGGCGTCGCCGAAGTACGGCAGCTTCGCCTCCTGGACGGCGACCGAGGTGAGCGTGTCCTTGGACGAGGGGATGTTGCCGTTCACCGCGAACACCTTGGCGTGCTGCTCGGGGGCGGTCAGCCAGGCGGCGAGCTCGGCCGCCTCCTTGGCGTGCTTCCCGGACTTCGGCACGGCGAGGAAGGCGCCGCCCCAGTTGCCGGCCACCGGCGGCGCGGCGATGTCCCACTTGCCCTGGTTGGCCGGTCCGGCCTGGTCCTTGATGATGCCGGTCATCCAGCTCGGGCAGGCGACGGTGGCGAACTTCGAGTTCTTGAAGGCCGCGTTCCAGGTGCCCTTCTCGTCGAACTGGCGCAGCTTGGCGGTGAGTCCGCCCCGCGCCGCCGCGACGGCGGTGTCCCAGGCCTTCTTCACGCCGGGGCTGTTCTCCCAGTCGAGCTTGCCGCTCGCGTCGGCGTACTGCACCGGGTCGCTGGAGACGACCGCGTTGAAGAGGCCGCTCGCCGAGTCGTGGAAGGCGGTGCCGGCGGGTGCGTTCTTCTGGTATGTCTTGCCGACCTCCAGGAACTTGGACCAGTCGCCCGCCCACAGCTTGCCGACGGCGTCGCGGTCGGTCGGCAGCTTGGCCTTGGCGAAGAGGTCCTTGTCGTAGCAGACGGCCATGGGGCCGATGTCGGTGCCGAGGCCGATCACCCTGCCGTCGCCGGTGGTCGCCTGCTTGACCTTCCAGTCGAGGAAGGCGCCGAGGTCCGCGCCCCCCTCCTTGCCCAGGTCGACCCACTTGTCCGCCATGGTGGAACCGGTCGCCTCGGCGATGTAGCCGACCTCGATCGCCTGGACGTCCGCGAGTCCGCTGTTGCGGGAGAGGCGCAGCTTCAGCGTGTCCCAGTACTTCTGCCCGTCGGCGACGTTCGACTCCTCGATCTTGATGCCGGGGTGGGTCTTCTCGTACTCGGCGTAGAGCTTGGCGCCGGTCTTGTCGTCGTAGCCGAAGGAACCGAAGGTCCCGACCCGCAGCGTGATCGCGCCGCCGCTCTTGGCGCCGTCGTCACCGTCGCTGCCGCAGCCGGTGAGCAGGGTCGTGCCGGTCACGGCGACGGCGACCGCCGCGATCGCCGTGCGGCGCCCGCGTCTGCTGCTGGAAGTGCGCATTCCACTCTCCTCGTCCAAGGTGGTGCTCGTTGTGCGCCAAGGGGTCCGGCCGGCTGAACGCGGCTCGGCGGCGGCCGGCCGGGACCCGTCGCGGGGTGTGCGCCTCTGGTTATGGGAGCGCTCCCACGTCGTTGCCGGAAGGTTGCTGCCTGCCGGGTCCAGGTGTCAAGACGTGAAGGCGGATTCGTTACCGGAAGGTTTTCCGGGGGTTTCGCGCCCTCCCGGCGCCCCGGTCCCGTCATCTCCTGAACGATCTCCCGGTCCCGCCTCGTGGCGCGGAAGGGCTTGGGTGATCTAATGTGGGAGCGCTCCCATCAATGAAGGGGCAGGTCGAGCGGTACTTCGCCCTACGAGGGGAGTCACGGAAGTCGTGAACGGACGGCAGAGCGGCAGACCCACCCTGGAACAGGTCGCGGCCAGGGCCGGGGTCGGCCGGGGCACGGTCTCCCGGGTCATCAACGGCTCCCCCCGGGTCAGCGAGCGGACCAGGACGGCCGTCGCCCGAGCCGTCGCGGAACTCGGCTACGTCCCCAACCAGGCCGCCCGCGCCCTGGCCGGCAGTCGCACCGACGCGATCGCGCTCGTCATCCCCGAGGTCGAGGCCCGGCTCTTCGCGGAGCCCTACTTCCTCGACCTCATCCGGGGCGTCAGCGCCGAACTCGCCGACTCCGACAAGCAGTTGCTGCTCACCCTGGTCCGCAGCGAACAGGAGCGGCAGCGCTTCGAGCAGTACCTCGCGGCCCAGCGCGTCGACGGGGTGCTGCTCGCCTCCGTCCACGGCGACGACCCCCTGCCCGACCGGATCGGGGAGCTGGGCCTGCCGGTCGTCATGAACGGGCGCCGCACGGAGGCCGAGCCCGTGCCGTACGTGGACTCCGACAACATCGGGGCGGGGCGGGCGGCCGTCGCCCATCTGGTGGGGCGCGGCCGGAGCGGGATCGCGACCGTCACCGGACCGCTCGACATGTACGTGGCGCGTGCCCGGCTCGGCGGCTACCGGGCCGGCCTCACGGAGGCCGGTCTCGCGCCCGACGAGGAGCTGGTCTCGACGGGCGACTTCACCGAGGAGGGCGGCCGGCGGGCCATGCGCCTGCTGCTCGACCGCAGACCGGACCTGGACGCGGTCTTCGCCGCCTCCGACGTGATGGCGGCCGGGGCGCGCGGGGCCCTGCGGGAGGCGGGCCGCCGGGTGCCCGAGGACGTCGCCCTCGTCGGGGTCGACGACTCGCCGGTGGCGCGGCTCATGGACCCGCCGCTGACCAGCGTGCGGCAGCCGATCGAGGAGATGGGCCGCACGATGGCGCGGATGCTGGTCCGGAGGATCGCGGAGGACTTCGAGGGGCGGGCGGAACCGGCGGAGCTGTGCCGGCACGTACTGCCGACGGAACTGGTGGTGCGCGAGTCGTCCTGAGGGGCCCGGTCCCCGCGGCCCGGTGGGTTCCGGACCGCGGGTTCTTCCGTACGGGGCGCTACGGCCGGGGTGCTGGGGCCGGGGCGCTGTGGCCGAGGCGCTACACGCCGGGGGGCTACGACCGGGGTGCTACAGCGCCGGGTGGGCGTTCTTCAGGAGCTCCTGGAACTGGGCCGAGAACCAGTGGCCCGAGACCGGGGCGTTCGGCAGCGCGCCCGACATGCTGTTCCCGTTGCGGGCGTTGCCCGTGTACGTCGGGTCGCACATCCGGTCGAATCCCTTGCCCTCGTCGTTCGGGATCTCCTTGCTGGCGCCGTCGGACTCGCCCGGGGGCTTCATCCAGACGTACGCGTCGATGCCCGCGGCGGGCGCCGCCTGCGGCCGCTCGCCGAGACCCGCGCCGGACTGGTTGCACCAGTTGCCGAGGTGGATGCGCCGGTCGTAGCGCCCGCCGTTCACGTACGTGTCGACGTTGGTCGTCGCGCCCGGGGCGGTGGGCCGGGCGGTGCCGCCCCAGCCGTTGCGGGAGGTGTCGATCAGCATGCCGAGGTGGGCGTCGAAGCCGAGCGAGACCAGCTTGGCGCGCATGGCCTGGGCGTACGACAGCTCGTCGGTGTACCGGTTCCAGTCGACCCACTTCGACTGGCGCACGGAGACGCCGTTCACGCTGTCGCCGATCCCGAAGTGGGCCTCCTTCAGGGCGCTGTAGTTGGCGGTGTTGACGATGAAGCCGTGCACGTTCGCGACCGTGGAGCCCTCGGCGGTGGCGGCCTGCTTGAACAGTTCGGCGGAGGCGCCGAAGTTGTCGTCCCAGCCCAGCCAGCCGTGGTGGCCGGCATCCACGTAGTTGTAGACGTTGGCGATCGAGCCCAGCTTGTTCAGGGCGTAGCCGACGCCGGTGACGTAGTTGCCGTTGGCCTTCATGACGTCGCAGCCGGGCGTGGCGGTCGGCCGTCCGCTGACGTTGGTGACCAGGTTGGGCAGCGAGTCGATCTCGACGGTGGTGACGATCCGGAGGCCCGCGTACTTGGGGTCGGCGAGGATCGCGGCGATCGGGTCGATGTACTGGGTCTTGTAGCGTCCGATCTCCGTCGGGCCCAGCTCGCCGTTGGAGGCGAGCGCCGCGCAGTCGCGGCCGGGCAGGTTGTAGACCACCAGCTGGACGACGAGCTCGCCGGAGCCCTTCTGCTTCAGGGCCTCGTCCAGGTGGGCGCGCAGGCCCATGGAGGTCGCGGAGCCGTTGACGGCGGCGATCCGGTCGAGCCAGACGCCGGTGGGCTGGTTCGACACCTTGGTGCCGCCCGGCTCGGCCGCGGCCTTCGCGGACCACTCGGGGTTCACGTACACCTTGGCGCCGGCGTAGGGGTTGTCGGCCTTGGAACCGGCGGGCGGGGTGGTGGGAGGCGTGGTGGGCGGTGTGGTCGGGGGGTCCGTGGGAGGGGTGGTGGTCGTGTTGCAGGTGACCCCGTTGAGCTTGAAGGTCGCGGGCACCGCGTTCGTACCGCTGTGGGAGCCGTTGAAGCCGAAGGAGGTCGAACCTCCCGTGGTCAGCGTCCCGTTGTAGGAGAGGCTCTTGGCGGTGACGGCGGTGCCGGACTGGGTGATCGTGGCGTTCCAGCCCTGGGTGACCTGCTGGTTCCCGGCGTAGGACCACTCGACGGTCCAGGAGGCCACCGGGTCACCGGTGTTGGTGACGGTCACGTCGGCGCCGAAGCCGGTGTTCCACTGGTTGGTGATCCGGTAGTCGACCTTGCAGCCGGGGGCGGCGGCGCCGGCGGTGGCGGCGCCGAGGACGGTGGCGGTGGCGCCGGTGGCCGTGATGAGGCCGAGCGCCGCCAGGAGGGCGGTGCGGCTGGTGCGACGGGTGCGGCTCATGCGGGTGGGGTTTCCTTTCGGCCGGGAAGGGGCGATCGCCGGGAAGGGGCGACCGGAAGTGGGCGCGCGGGTGGTCGCGCGGCCCGATGCCGAACGCGGTGGAGGTGCCGTCGTACGCGCTGACCGGAACGGTTCCGGAAGCGCGGTCCCGGGTGTTCCCGGTACGACGGACCGCGGGTGTCGAAGGGGTGGACGTGCCGGGTGGCGGCCGGATTCTCCGCCGGATCGGCGGGGGGCGTGCGCGGGCCACCGGCTCGTGTCGTCGGAGTACGCGCTGCCCGGCACGAGGGCGGGGTTCTTCGCCCCCGTGGCCCGGTCGGCGTCCACCGGGCCCCGCGTGCGGGCGATCGCGTGATCGAGGCCGGCCCGGCGGCCCGCCCGTGTCACGGGGAGCGCCGTCGGGGACGCACGCGGCGGGGGTGGTGTTCGCGGTCGTGGGCGCCGCTCCCGCGAGCGGCACGGACGGACGCGGGAGGGACAGGAGAGGTGCGGGAGGTACGGGATGTCGCATGAGCGAGTCCTCGCAGCGAGGGCACAGGCCTGACGCCGTGCCGACTGGATGGAACCGCTCCCACTGGGTCCGGCAGACCGTAGCGCCAACGGCGGCCAAGGAAAAGAGGAGTTGAGCAAATTCCTCGTCGGCCGCCTTCAACTCTTCGCACGCCTTGACGCCGTCGCGTCCCGACTGCACAGTGGGAGCGCTCCCACTAGTTCACGGCTTGTCTCCGAGCACGTTCCGCTCATCGCACCGGCCCTCCCCTCCGAGCCGCGAGGAGAACCACTCCCGTGCCGAACTCCCCACCGCGAACCGCGGGAACGGGCGCGCCCCGGACCCGCCTGGACAGCCCGTCGCGCCGCCGCTTAGGGTCGGGACCCGAATCGTCGGGCGGCCGCCCGTGACACCGGGAACCGTCCAGGAGCGCGTACGTGGTCACCCTCACCCATGCCCACCGGGAACGCCCGTGGCCGTGACGGACACCGGGGGTGACGACGCCGCGGCCGAGTTCCGGGCCTTCTTCGAGCGCCACTACACCGAACTCGCCCGACTCGCGCACCTGTTGACCGGCGAGACCGATGCCGCCGACGACCTGGCGGCCGACGCGATGCTCGCCCTGTGGCACCGCTGGGACCGGGTCCGCGCCGCCGACCACCCCGCCGCCTACGCCCGGGGCGTCGTCGCCAACCTCGTCCGCACCCGGATCCGGAGCACCGTGCGCGAGCGGCGCAGGATCACCGCCTTCTGGGACCGGCGGCCCGAACACACCGAGGACCCGGACGTCCCCGCCGTCCTCGACGTCCGCACCGCGCTGCGCGCCCTGCCGTTCCGCAAGCGCGCCTGCGTCGTCCTCCGGCACGCCTTCGACCTCTCCGAACGCGACACCGCCCTGGCGCTCGGCGTCTCGGTCGGTACGGTCAAGAGCCAGACCGCCAAGGGCATGGCGGAACTCCAGCGGCTGCTCGGCGACCGGGCCGCGACCGAACTCACCGCGGGAAGGCGCTGATGGACGACACACGGCTCCGCCACGAGCTGCGCGAGGCGGCACTCGCCCACCGGCCCGACCGCGCCCGCATCCTGGCCCGGGTGGAACGCGGCCTCGCCGCGCCCGTGGCCCGGCCGCGTCCCCCGGCCGGATGGACCGGCCGCCGCTGGGCGGCGGTCGCGGCGGTGACGGCGGCGGTCGCCGGGGCGGTGGGTCTGGCAGGAATCACGACCACGGCGTCGACCGACCGCCCGACGCCCCCCGCAAGCACCCCCACCGCCCTGCCCGCCCCCGGCCCGGCGGCACGGGCGACCGGCACGGTCAACCCCGGCAGCAACCGCTGGTGGGCGCAGAGCGACCTCGGCGTGACGACCGGATCGCCCGTCACGGGCCTCGTCGTCGAACTGCGGATCGCCCGCACCGCCGGCGTCGTGAGCACCGGCCACTGGCGCACCCGCCCCGCCGACGACTTCACCACGACGGTGACCGAGGAGCCGGGCTCCCTGGTCTACCGCTGGACCCTCAAGGAGGGCCGCACGCTACCGCCGGGCCCGCACGTCTTCGCCGCCCAGTACAACCACTCCGAGGGGGTACGGGACGCCTCGTCCGACACGTACGGCATCACCCTGACGGCCCCCGACGGCGGCCTGACCACCCTCCGGGGCGGCTTCGCGCCCCTGCCGCCGAGGTGACGGGGGCGGCGGTCCCGGAGCCGCCCGCGTGGAGAGTTCGAGAGAACCGCCAGGTCGGCCACCATGGAGCCATGAGCCACGGATTCGAGACCCGCACCCTGGACGTCACCACCGGATCGTCGGAGACGGTCCACGACCTGACCCGGGAGTGCGCCGCCTTCCTGACGGAGGTCGCGCAGGGCCGGGACGGACTCCTCAACGTCTTCGCGCCCCACGCGACCACGGGGATCGCGCTGATCGAGACGGGGGCGGGCAGCGACGACGACCTCCTGACGGCCCTCCACCGCCTCCTCCCCGCCGACGAACGCTGGCAGCACCGCCACGGATCCCGGGGCCACGGCCGCGACCACGTCCTGCCGGCCCTCGTCCCGCCGCACGCGACACTTCCCGTGATCGGCGGGGAGCTGGCCCTCGGGACGTGGCAGTCGGTGTGCCTGGTGGACACGAACGTCGACAACGCGAACCGTCAGGTGCGGTTGAGCTTCCTCGGATGACCCGGGGCGACCGAGATCGTCCTGGGTGCGGCCGCCGATCCTCCCTACGAGTCGGTGCGCGGTAGCGGGTGCCCACCATCAGCCGGTGTTCGTGGACCGGCTCGTCGCCACGCTCATCCACCCGCGCCACGACCTCCCGCACGCGGTCCCGGCCCTCCACCGCCTCGTCCGGGAAGGCCTGACCCATGCCCACGAGCACGCCTGGGGCGCACCGGTCACCATCCGCATCGACTACGGTCCACCGCCACCGTCATCGAGGCCGTCAACGCCTCCGGCATGCCGGCCGCGCACCCCGCGCCCCCCGGTCACGGGCTGGTGGGCCTGCGTGAACGGGTCCGCGCCGTGATCCACTCCGCCGTCGCCCAATGACGATGCGGTGGGCGCGGGCAGCGGTGATGTCGACCGTGCGGCCGGGCAGCGCGGGTGAGTACCAGATGAACTCGCCGGCGGGATCGGTGACGGCCTGGACGTTCACTCCGTGCCGTCCACCAGGACGTACTCGGGGCGCGCCCGGCGCAGGGCCTGTGCCAGGGACGGTGCCCTCGAAGCGAAAAGCTTGATCACGCCCTGGGTGTGCTCGCGCGGGCGGACCAGGGCGATGACGGCGCGTCGCGAGGGCCGCGACGTGCACCGGCGGTCACCCTCGCGGGTGACGATCGGGATCGTGAACCACTCCACAAGCGCGTGCGGCGGGGTGGGGGACCAACGAGGCCTCCGGTCGAAGTGGTGGAGACGTCAGACATCTCGCATCACTGCCCGAAGGCCACGCCTGCTGTCCAGCCCCGGCCGTCACCCGATCGGTGACCACTCCGAAGATCCTCAGCGGACCTCTTCTCGTTCTGTCAGCGCGAGTTTCGAGAGCGGCGCTTCTCGTGCCGCTTGCCGGTGAGACCGACGGCGATCCAGAAGGCCATGATCACGGCACCGATGATCAGGCTCTTCGGGGGAAAGAGGAAGCCTGTGACGATGACGAGGAAAGACATGAGCACGATGCCTCGGGGCGTGTTCATGAACCGGTCGGCGGCAAGGACCATGCCGAGGGATTTCGAGGGGGTGACAGAGCCGTGCTCTTCTGCCATCTGCGCACTTCACCTTTCCGTTGTGCTTGGTCGTTCCTGCTGTACGCCCCTGGTGGGGTCCCGGATGTCTCCGGGACCCCACCAGGGTTTCACCACGCGTGGTCAGCGGATCCAGCGGGTGCCGAAGCCCCAGTGCTGGTTCACCTTGGCGCGACGCTTGCCGTAGCTCTTCTCACGACGGAACGTGTCCATCCACCGGCGCGCGCTCTGCGGGGTGCCGACCTGCCGCATCCGGGCCCAGGAGCCGGGCAGGAAGGCCGCGGCGGCGCCGTAGGCCCCGCTGCGGGCGTAGCCGCCACGTGTGCGGCGTGCCGTACCGATGCGGTAGTTGGCCATTCCTCCGCCGGCGCCGATCGCCGCGCCGATGATCAGGCCGCCCGCTCCGGCGCAGATTCCCGCGGTCGCCGCGATGCACGCGGCGCCGAGGACGCCGATGCCCGCCGCGGCCGCCCAGCCGTAGAACTTGCGGTGCCTGCGAATGTGGCGGCCCACCGAGCTCTTCTTGAAGCTGTTCCACTTCTTCTTGAACCACCCCCACTTGCCGTCGAGGTCGTAGCGGTTGACCGGATCGCCGTTGACGTACTCGTAGGCGTTCGCGTTGCCCCCGTATACGGGGTCGGCCGACAGGAACCGTCCGCTGACGGGGTTGTACAGGCGCACGCCCATGAGCATGAGCCCGGTCAGGGTCTCGGACGAACGCTGCTTGCCACCCAGCCAGCTGTAGCGGGCCGCCGGCTGGCCGGTGCGGGCGTTGCCGTACTCGTCGGCGTCCAGTGCCACGGGGGCCTTGCTCGTGTCCAGGGGAAGCTGGAGCGCGACGTCGCCGTGGATGGTGGTCAGCTGCAAAGTGGTGTCGCCGGTCTTGCTCGTCGTGGCCGCGAGGTCACCGCCGGTCGACTCGACGTTGCGCGACAGCGTCCCGGCGGTGTCCTCGGTCACCCATCGCGGGCTGTCGCCGTCGTCACCGTAGTGGTTGACCTTGGAACCGGTCTGGGTCCAGGTGGTGCCCGAGCCCGTCGCGGTCGTGAACGAGCGGTAGCGCAGTGCGGCGTCCAGCTGCCAGGTCTGCCGGCTGCCGTTCGCGGTCTGCTGGTAGGCGAGGTCGTTGGCGTAGTAGGCGAGGCTTCCGTGACCGGGAAGCGCCGTCGTACGGCCGTAGGCGTCGTAGGTGTAGCCCGCGTCGACGAGGCGGTCGGCGCTGTCGTAGGTGTGGCTGGTGGTGGTGCCTCCCGTGGTGGGGCAGTCGGCGCCGGCGGCACCGGCCGCCGTGGTGAGCGAGGTGCGGTTGGTACGCGCGTCGAAGGTGTAGTCGCGGCGGGTGCAGATGCCGTCCGCGGTGTCCTCGACCTTGGTCAGACGCCCGATCCGGTCGTAGCGGTAGTTCTGCTCCGACCAGCCGGAGTGTGCGGTGACCTGGCCGTGGACGGACTCGTCCACGGTGTCGGAGTAGACGAGGGTTCCGTCACTGTCCCGCGTGTAGACACGGGAGGAGGGCGAACCGGTGGTGTCCTCGTCGAGGGTGAGGGTGTAGCCGCCGGGCAGCTTCTCCGTACGGACGGAGCCGTCCGCGTCGTAGGCGGCCTGGAAGACGCCCGCGACGGAGTCGGTGGTCCTGGTGGCCAGACCGCGCGGTTCGGCCGCGTGGTCGTAGGTGTACGTGACCGTGGACGGCACCGAGTCGGACACCTTCACCGGACGGCTCAGGAGGTCGTACTCGGTCTTCGTGGTGCCGCCGTCGGCGTCGGTGTAGGAGATCAGGCGGCCGAGCTTGTCGAACGCCTTGGTGATGGTGCCGGCGGTGGGGGAAACCGTCTTGACCACCTGTCCCGTGGCCGGGTCGTACTCGGTGGTGGTCTCCGGCACGCCCTGGCCCAGGCCGCCGGTGACCTTCACCGCGGTCGCCCGGCCCGCGGAGTCGTGGGAGGTGACCGTGGTGCGGGTGACGCCGTTCGCGGTCTCGGTGACCGTGGCGGCATTGCCCCAGCGGTCGTACTCGGTGACCGTGGTGGGCAGTTCCTTGGGCTGCGAGCTGCCGGTGACCGTACCGGCCGGGCCGGTCGAGCACAGCAGATCGGCCCACTCGGGCCGGCCCTGGCAGGTGCCGGTGCCGGTGGCGGACCAGTAGGTGCTCACCCGCGTCGCCGCGTCCGTCCCCGTGGCACCGGGCGGCAGCTGCTTGACGACACGGCCCTGAGCGTCGTACTGGGTCTCCGTGGTCAGCGCCAGGCCGCCGGGGTCCTGGACGGTCTTGACGGCAAGGCCCTTGGCCCAGTCGAAGACGGTCTGCACCTGGCGGGTCTCACCCTGCACACCGGGGTGCTCGCGCACCTGTGCGCCGGTGGTGACCCTGGTGACCTGGTCCTTGACCTTTGCCGTGCCGTCCGTGGGCCGGCCCGCGTCGAACTCCTTGACCGTCCAGGAACGCGCGGTCACCGAGGAGCCCGCGGGGACCAGGGTGTTCGTGCCGTCCTTGAGGTCGGCGGTGAGGTCGATCCGGCGCAGCGGACCGAACTCTTCCAGCTCCCGGGTGCCGGAGTCGTTGTAGACGGAGCGGTTCGCCAGCAGGTCGGCGCGCTCGGCGGAGGTCAGCTGGGCGATGCCCAGCTGAGCCTGGGTGGCGCGGTCGCTGTCGGTGAGGCCGAGGGCGACGGCGCGGTTTCCCGGTGACAGTTCCCGTACGGCGTTGCCGAAACGGTCGTATTCGCTGGTGCTGATGTGTCCGCCGGGGATGGCGGAGTTGACCTCGCGGCCGGAGACGCCCAGGTAGTGCACGGCGGCACGCTGGTAGTCACTGGCGCCCAGGGCGGAACCGGCGTGGCCGGTGGGAACCGCGTCGGCGGGGAAGACGGCGGTGGCATCGGTCGGTGCGTCGGTCTGGCCCCAGTTGCGCACCTGGGCCGGAGCCATGGCGTAGGGAGCGGAGCCGCCCGTCAGGGGCACCTCGTAGACGACGCTCGTCGCGGCCTGTCCCTCGACGACGTCCGGGGTGCCCTGCTTGAGCGCCCCCCGGGCCGCCTTGAGGAGCATGCCGTCACCGGAGGCCGAGCTGGTGCCCGCCTTGCCGTAGGTGAAGACCCACGGCAGCTCGCCGGCGGGGGTGAGGCTCGTGACGCGGCCTGCGGCGTCGTAGTCGTACGCCGTCTTCAGCGCGGGCACGATCTGCGGGTTCCACGCCTCGCGCAGTCGCCCGGAGGCGTCATAGGCGTAGGACTGCACGGGCTTGGCCGTCGCGCTGGTGGCGCCGGGATCGGTCGCCCAGAGGCGGATCTCCTTGACCTGGCCGCTGTAGTCACCGTACGTGGTGGTGGTGGCGGACGTCGTGGTCGCGTACACGTACTCGACGACGCGGCAGCCCTTGGTGGTCGAGTCCGCCGTGCAGGCCGCGGCCGAGGCGGCGGAGTTGGGGGCGATGACCTTCTTCGGGCGAACCAGCTTCTTGCCGTCCACGGTCACGGTCTCGGACACGACGGTGGTGGCCGAGTTGTTCATGCCGTCGAGCAGCGTGCTGGAGACCGGCCAGGTGGTGGCGGTGGCATCCGGCTTGGTGAACTCGGTGACATTGCCCTCGGTGTCCGAGAGGGTGAACGAGCCGGAGGTGGAGCCCTTCAGGGTGAGCACCTCGGAGCCGGGCTCGGGGATCCAGCCGTTCTTCGCGGCGTTGGCCGTGAAGTGGACCGCCTCGCCCTCGGCGAGCACCACGTCGACCGCGGTGTCGGAGACCTTGCGGATGTGGGAGTAGTCGGACTCCTCCTCCTCGGCCGCCGTTCCCGCGACCCACTCCTTGCCGAAGATCGCCGCCTGGCCCTCCTGCTTGGCGCCCTGGTCGGGCATGCGGGAGGAGGCGGTCCGCGAGACACCGAGGTCGAACGCGGACGCATCGGTGGCGGAGAGGGTGTAGTCGCCGGTGAGGAGGTTCAGAGAACCGGGGCCGATGTCGTCGGACGCGGCACCGGAGGCACCGCGGTCGACGACGACGGTCAGCGGCTGGGTGGTGCCGCTGCCGCCGGGGCCGGTGAAGTCGGCCTTGATCTGGACGGTGCCGTCGGGGTTGACCGTGTCGGTGGTGTTCCAGACGAGCGGGGCGTTCTTGCCGCCGGTCATCGGGACGGGCCACGCGGTCAGCGGGGTGCCGCCGGAGGTGACGTCACCCGCGGGGATGACCGTCCACGCGTCGGCCTCGGAACGACGCCAGGAGAAGGACACCTTGTCGTACTTGGCGCCGTCCGCGTCCGCCACGAGGGACAGACGGCGGGCGGTGCGCTCGCCCTCGCTCGGCTGGACGAAGCCACCGGGACCGGCGTGGAAGGTGTACTCGATCGCCTCGGACTTGTTGTCGGCCTTGTCGACCGAGCGGACCTGCAGGGTGTGGGTGCCGTCCTTGGGCGGGGCGACGGAGAGGGCTTTGGCGCCGCTCGTGCCGCCGGTGGCGACCTTGGTCCAGGTCACGCCGTCGAGTGACCACTCGAGCCAGTTGTGGTCGGTGCCGTTGGGGGTGACGGTGAAGACGCCTGCCTGGCCTGCGCCCTTGACCCAGGCGCTGGACGGGTAGTCGGTCGAGGTCACGCCGGTGGGGGCGGAGGGCGCGGTGGTGTCGACCGTGAAGGTCTTCCACGCGGACCAGCCCAGGTTGTAGTGGGCCCCGTCGTAGGGGTTGGTGCGGAACTTGTACGTCTTGCCGTTGGTGAGCACGCCGGCCGGGACGGTCACGGAGGCGACCTGGCCGGAGCTCACCCAGGGGGAGACGATGACGTTGCCGACCTGCGTGTCGGTGACGGCGTCGAAGATCTGGAAGGTGCCGTTGACCTTGTCACCGTTGACGTCGACGAAGGTGTCGCGCAGCGTCGGGGTGAGGGTGTTGACGGTGTAGGCGCCGCCGTAGGAGAAGAACGGCGGACCGGCCTCCTGCTTGGTGCCGGTGCGCGGCCGGTAGTTGTAGGTGACCGTCAGCTTGGGGACGTTGGAGGAGGCGTTGGCGGAGTTGACCCGCTTCCACTCCTTGGCGTCGTTCTCGTCCGTCGCCTTGAGACCCATGCCGGCGTGGGACCACTTGTTGTTCGCCCAGTGCTGGACCAGGCTGGTGACGTCGGCGTTGATCCACCCGTCGGGCTGCGCCGAGCAGTTCGGGCTTCCCTTGGTCTGGGTGGAGGTGGCCATCTTGGTCACCATGGACGGCTGGTTCGTCCAGCGCGAGGCGGTGGAGGCGTTGTTCGCCGTCCACACCTCCCACGGCTGCGCGGTGCAGTCGGTGTTGCCGGAGTGGAAGTTCCACAGGCTCAGGGTGGCGCTGGAGACCAGGGCGTCGGAGACCGGCGCGGTGTTCCAGGTGATGAAGGAACGGGCCGTGCGCCAGGTGCCGTCACCGTTCTTCGTACCGGGGTTGCCCAGGTCGAGCTCGACGTCGTTGGACCAGTCGACGGTCTCGCCCTGCTGGACGTAGGTGTCGAAGATGTTGCCCAGGTTGGAGGTCGAGGGATCGACCGTCACCGGGTACTTCGTGGCCGGATCCGCGAGGAACTTCGCGTCCGGGGTGACGACCAGGTCCACCCCGCCCTTGGTCTTGACGACCTTCATCGCGACCTTGACCCGGCGGGTGTGCTCACCCGAGACGGGGTCCACCGTGGCGTCCCACATCACCGGGGCCGGCATCGTCGCGGTCTTCTTCGACTTCTTGTCGGTGAACAGCACACTGCCGTCGGCCTGCTGCTCGACCTTCAGGCCCTTGGTCTTCAGCGGCAGGGTGTAGGAGAAGCCGTCGGTGGCGGGCTTGGCCTTGAGCTCGACGAACTGCTCGAAACCGGTACGAGTGGCCTCGACCACCACGTCCGCGCCGGGCACCGCGTTCACGTAGGTGGCGCGCGTGCCGTCCAGCTCGGGCGCGGGCAGTCCGCCGCGCCACTGCAGCGTGATCTGCTCCTCACCCGTGCCCAGGGTGACCAGATCGGTGGCGGGAGCGGCCTGCGCCGCACGCAGCGAGGACGCCTTGACGCCCTTCTTGCCCGACAGCCTCAGCCCGGCCGGGTGCGCCTTGGCGGCGACCGAACCGTCGGCCTGGGCGGCCAGGTCGACGTCGACGCCGCGCCAGGTCCCCGTGGCGGGGTCCTGGAATCGCACCGGCCCGGCGGCCAGCTCGGTGGTGAGCGAGCCGTCCTTGTTGGCCCAGGTCGTCGAGGTCTCGGTCCGCTCGGAGAGCGCCTCGACCCGCTTGCCGGACAGCTTCGCCGCCACGCGCGCCGACGCGATGTCGGCCGCCTGCGTCACCGCCTGGGGCTTGGGTTCGGCCATGGGCGCCTGCTGGGTCTGGGCCACGGCGGAGCCGGCGCTGTCCAGCATGCTGATGGCCAGGGCCAGGGCGAGACCACCCGCGATGTGCCGCAGGCTTCTCCCGGTCCATGGCCGGTCCCGCTCCTGCGGAGCGGGTATATGGATCGTCATACTTCCTCTGTCTCACAGTTTCTGACGCACCGTCTTGTGGTGCGGTCGTAAAAGTACCTGCGGAAAAAGGGCAAAGACTTCACATAGGTCACACAAGTGACAGTATGAGTTCCGTTTTTTCGAGTGATCTGCAACACCACCCTGCGAAGAAAGCCTCCCGTTGACCTGCATCTTCGAGGCGAGTTCCACCAGCCGGCGCCCGAGGGCACTACAACGGCGAGCTCCGAAGGCCCGTGCCGACGCCGAGGCGGGATCGGTAGGTGTGGTCGAAGGCCCTGGTGGGCCAGGCGGTCAAGCGGACGATGCGCTGCACCGCCGCCCGCCGGTTCTACGAACGCGCAGGGCACCTGGCCCCGACCAGGGGAAGCAGGTCGAGATGTCGTCCTCGGCGGTGACGGCGAGGGCGAGGAGCGGCGGGACGTGCCGCTGAAACTGGCGGCGTGGGCCTGGGTCGCTCGCGCGGTGGCTTCACCAGTCGGCAAAGGAGGAGCGGCATCAGGGGGAGTCGTACGACGCGGACACTTGCGGGCTGGAGCCGGCCCGGATCCGCCGACACCAGGACGGTGTGGTGAACACCCTCCTGGAGGTGTTCTCCGAAGCCCTGCTCACCGTCGAACGTATGAAGAACGCCGCCGCCCAGCCGACCGAAGGCAGACCGCAACCGAAAGACCGCAGCCGACGCGTCGATACGGGCCGGTCCGGCAGACGAGGCCACGGGGCAGGGCGTGCCACTGGTGTAGTGGAAGCGGCGGCACGCCCGCGTCCCGGTGCGCGCGGCTCACCGGGACGCGGGTCGGCAGGGAACCAACGAGGCTCCCGTGCTGATGATTCGAGACGTCGAACGCCTCTCTCAACAGCTCAGGAGCCTCGTGCGTCGCGGGGGACCGGCCCGTCACCCGATCAGCGGCCACTCTGAAAGGGCTCGATGACCATCAGCAGGCCGGCTGCCCGGCCGTTATGGGCGGGCCAGGACGTCGCTCAGCTGATGGGCGTAGATCACCCGGCCGCACGGGGAGCCCTCGTCTTCGCAGCCCGCCGTACCGTCCGCACGGTGTTCGGTCAGCGACCAGAGGTACTGGGGGGCGCCCGGCACGCTCTGACCGTGTTCGACGTACAGGTCCTCGGGGCCGACCGCGTTGGTGATGTTGCTTCCGTAGTCCGTCAGACGGCCTCCGGTGACGGTGGCGCGGCGCAGACTTCCGCTGTTGTCGAGGTAACTGCGGTTGAAGTAGTACATGCCGTTGTACCGAGCGGCACCCTGGGTGAGGTCACGGGGCAGGTAGTACGCCGAGGTCGCGGTGACCGTCCCGCCTGCCTCTTTGAGCAGACCCGTAGCGTCTTCGATGGGAACCGCGCCGACGCGGCCCTTCTCCGGGTGCTCGGTGTCGGAGTCGCAGTACTCGCCCATGATCAGTGCGGGGGCGGTGGGGGCGCTGCGGTCCACGGAGACGTACGACGCCTTGGGGGCCCCGGTGGCCACGCAGGTGCCCGCGGACGAGTTGCCCTGGGGGGCGACGAATCTGTACGACGCCACCTGTGGCATCACGTACCGGTAGGTATGGCTGTAGTAGACGTTGCTCTGACGGCCGATCTTGTTCTCGTCCGTGACGTTGCTCTTCAGCCCGTTGAGCGTGGTGTCGTCCACCGAGGCGTTCTGGTCGGGGTTGAGGTCCAGGATGGAGCGCATGTCGAAGACCCGCAGGCCGTTCATGGTGTCTGCGACGTAGAGGTAGTACTTGTACCAGGCGATGCCCCCGGCGTGGACGTCGACGGCCTTGTAGGAGGCGTTGCCGTACGAGTTGAAGTACGGCTCGACCAGGAGGGCGTGGCGGTAGCGGCGCCCGTCGGGGGTGCCGGCCACGGGCGTTTCCGGGTCCAGGAACGACAACCGCACGCCCTTGTCGGGGCACGTGCCGGGGTCGGCCGTACACAGGCTGGTACTGGCCTTGTCGTACCAGGCGGTGACCAGCGGCTTACGGGCTCCCCAGAGCTCGTCGGCCTGGGCGTCCGAGACGCCCGTGATGCCCTGCGGGATCCACTCCGCGGTTCCGGCGTCGCCCGCGTCCCAGCAGACCTTTCTGGCCGGGGCGAGTACGGCGCCGTTGTCACCGGTGCCGAACGGATCGGTGGTGCACGACGTGCCGGTCTTCGCGACGCGATTGCCGTCGTCGAGCAGATCCTGGACGCCTTCTGTCGGCAGGGCCGCCTTCAACGCGGTCACCGCGCTGCTCAGGTCCGGGCCGGGCTTGAGGTTGAAGGAGGAAGCGGCGGCGGGGTCCCCGGGGGCCGCAGCCCGTGCCGGAGTGACGAGGACCGGTATGGCCAGGACCGCCGCGGCAAGCGCGGCGACCCAGCCGGCGTGCCGGTGGGAACGGGACCTCGGGGGCTGATGCGGAGTCAACGTGCTCTGGCCTTCGTGTAAGCGAAAACGGGTGAGGGCCGAGATCATTTCAACCCGTGTGGAGCCGCGTCCAGGCCGATGACCGGATTTTGCCCTTGTGCCCGCTGCTGGGCACTGTCCGGCGGATCAAGCCTCGGGGTCGGGGGCCCGGAGGTCGTAGAGGTAGGAGCGGTCGTCTTTGAAGCTGCGCCAGACGGTGGCCGGGGGTTCGGGTTCGTCAGCGTGGTTACCGAGGGGACGCGCGGTGACGAGACCGTCAGCGATCTCGCAATGCCAGCCGTCGGTCGGCGACCAGACACACCGCACGTGCCCGTCCGTCCGGCGGTAGGCGGGGCGTCCGTTGTGCTCGCCGTCGCGTTCGAAGTGGTGGCGGAGCCCGTCCATGTGGCGCACGAAGGCGAAGGACGCGAGTGCCGTCATGCTTTCGGCACTGTAGGGGACGGCGCTGCCGGCGGCTGAGCAGTTCCGGGCGCAATCGGCTGCGGCGCTTCGGAACACGGGTGCGCGTCCTGCCGGGCACCGGTCGCACCCCGCACCGCGACGACCCGGCGGCCTTCCTGGACGCGCCGCGCGTCTGGGACGAGGCCGTGCCCGGTGCCGCACACGGCCTCGTCGGCCGAGGGAAGGCGGCCGGAACGACGGCCCCGGGAGGACCACCTGCGAGGGCCCTTGACCGGCGGGGCCCGGTCAGTGGTTCGTCAGGGCGGTGTCGCCTCCGTAGTGGGCGAGGAGCCGTCGGTCCATCACCCGGCGCCACAGGGGCGGGAACCAGGCCAGGGCGATCATGGTGGCGTAGCCGGACGGGAGCTGGGGCGCCTCTTCGAAGTGGCGCAGGGTCTGGTAGCGGCGCAGTGGGTTGGCGTGGTGGTCCGAGTGCCGCTGGAGCTGGAAGAGGAACAGGTTGCTGAGGGTGTGGTCACTGTTCCAGCTGTGGGACGGTGTCACGCGCTCGTACCGGCCGTCCGGCCGTCGCTGCCGGAGCAGTCCGTAGTGCTCCAGGTAGTTCACCGTCTCCAGCAGGCAGAAGCCCAGCACGGCCTGCAGGAGCAGGAAGGGCAGGACGACCGGACCGAAGACGACGGTCAGCGCGCCGAACAGCACGACCGTCATGGACCAGGCCGTGAGGACGTCGTTGTGCCGGCTCCACACCGGCCGGTCGCGCCGTTCCAGCCTGCGTCGTTCCAGGTGCCACGCCGAGCGCACGCCGCCTCCCACCGTGCGCGGGAGGAAGCGCCAGAAGCTCTCGCCCATGCGGGAGCTGGCGGGATCCTCGGGGGTGGCGACGCGCACGTGGTGGCCGTGGTTGTGCTCCACGCCGAAGTGCCCGTAACCGGCCTGTGCCAGTGCCATGCGGCTCAGCCGCCGCTCCAGCTCCTCGCGCTTGTGGCCGAGTTCGTGGGCGGTGTTGATGGCGACCCCGGCCACGACGCCCGTGGTCGCGGCGAGGCCCAGGCCCTCCGCCGTGGAGAGCCCGCCCCCGGCCCACCTGTCGCAGGCCCACACCAGCGCGCCGAACTGCAGTGGCAGGTAGAGGTAGGTGCACCAGCGGTAGTAGCGGTCCGCCTCCAGCAGTTCCATCACCGCTTCCGGAGGGTTGGTGTCGTCGGCCCCCAGCACCTGGTCGAGCAGGGGCACCAGGACGAAGGTGAAGAAGGGGCCCCACCACCAGAACAGGCCGATTCCCGTCAGCTCGGCCAGGCCGCCCGCCTGGAAGGGAAGCGTGGGGACGGCCAGGGCGAGCAGCCACAGGTGGCGTTTCGGATCACGCCACGTCAGGGCGGCGGGGGAAGGGCGGTCGGCCACGGGGACTCCTCTGTGGGGGAGGGCCGAGCGTGACACCTCCACGCTTCGCTGACAAAGGTTGCTCCGTGTCAATATTCTGATGATCCATCACATGGGGAGGGTGGGGTACGTGATCGATGCGCAGGTGCCCGTCTCCGATCCGCCCGACCCTCCCCGGGTCGCCTGGCGCAAGCGGATGCGGGAGCGGGTACTGGAAGAGGCGTGGCTACTCGCTGCCGAGGCGGGCTGGGACCGGGTGCGGATGGCCGACCTCGCCCGGCGTGCCGAGGTCTCCCGGCCTTCCGTCTACGCGGAGTTCGGCGACCGCGCCGGAGTCGGGCGGGCCTTGGTCGAACGGGAGACCGGAAGGTTTCTGCTCGCCGTCGGCGCCGCCCTCGAAAGCCGGCCCGGTGATGTCGGCGCCGCCCTGACGACCGGCGTCGCCCATGCCTTGATCGAGGCGGAGCGCAACCCCTTCATCGCCGCGGTGGTACGGGCGGCCCGGGGCGGCACGGACGCGCTGCTCCCGTTCCTGACCAGCCGGCCGGAACCGGTGCTCACCGCCGCACGAGAACTGGTCGCCGCGTGGCTGGACGTCGTGGCGGCCGAAGCGCCCTCGTGGCGACGGTCCGAGGCCGCCGACGCGGTGGTGCGCCTGACGATCAGCCACATGCTGTCGCCGTCCCCCGACTCCGCTTCCACGCCCGAACGGGTTGCCGGGGTCGGGTGTGCCGTCCTGGGCCTACCCTCGCCCGCCGAGCCCGGCTGACGGGCCGTCCGGGCCGTGCCCGCGCGGCCCCCGGGCCGCCGACGGCGTGGATTCGCTCGTCCGGCACGAGCGGGCCGGGTCGCACTCGGGGGGTGCGCGACCCGGCCGCCAGTAGCCCCTGTACAGGGCTGGAGCCGCACTGCGGAAGATCACTTCTCGCCATTCCGACTCGAATGAGACCATAGAATAGAATTGCAGTGGCTGCAAATACTGCAGGCTGTGCAATCATGTGAACATGGATGGCGAACGGCCTGCACCGCCCGAAGGCCTGAGGGACCGGCGACGCCGCGAGACGAAGGCGCTGTTGCGTTCGGTGGCCCTGCGGTTGATGGAAGAGCGCGGTTTCGACGACGTGACGGTCGAGGCCGTGGCGCAGGAGGCGGGGGTGTCACCCCGTACCTTCTTCAACTACTTCCCGTCGAAGGAATCCGTACTGGCCGTGTGGCCCGCCGCACCGGCGGCGGAGGCCGCCGAGAGATTCGCCGCCTCGCCCGATGTCGACCTGCGTTCCGTGGTGGAGGACCTCGGTGACCTGCTCGCGACGCCTCTGGAGCGGCTGGAGGTCGACCACGACGAAGCCGCCAGGGCGGTACGCGTCGCCGAAGGGACCCCCGCGGTTCTCGCGGCACTGAGCGCCGGGTTCGCGGCGGTGGAGAGAGATCTCGCGTCTCTCGTCGCGCGCCGCACCCGCCGCCCGGCCACGGACGAGACGGCCGTGCTGTTGGCGGGCATGTGTGCGGTGGCACTGCGTGCGGGGACGATGCGCTGGGCCCACCGGGCCGATGACGGGAACGGCGCGGCGCGGTCCGTGCGCCAGTCCTTCGCCCTGCTCCGCTCGCTCTTGACCACGGACCCCGAATGGCTCGACTCCCCGCACCTCGGCCCGAGCCCCGCACCACCCCCAGCTCCCTGACCCAGGAAGACGACACGATGGCCGCCCCTCGCCCCGCCCTCGAACGCCGACACCCCCCTACCGTTCTCATGAAAGTCGTCAACCCGGTGGTACGACGACTGGCCGCACGCGGCAAAGCGGGGGACACGCTGCTGATCCTGCACTTCACGGGACGCAAGAGCGGCCGCCCCTTCGACGTACCGGCCGGTTACCACCTCGTCGACGGCCGAGTCACGGTGTTCACCAACAGCGGCTGGCGTCACAACTTCGCCGGCGGCCGCGACATCCACGTCACCCTGCACGGCGCCCGGCGCCCGGCTCGCGCCGTCCTGGTCGCCGAACCCGACGAGGTCACCACCGTCTACCGCGGCCTCATCACCGAGCTCGGTCCCGCGAAGGCGCAACGCCGCCTCGGCATACGGATCAACGTCGACCGAGTCCCCTCCTACGACGAGATCCGCGAGGCCGTCACCGCCTCGGGACTCTCCATGATCCACGTCACCCCGTGAATGCCCCGGCGAGACCCCCCTCCGCCGGTCCCCTACGGCGCGGCGCGCGGCGACCGGTGGGACGAGCCGGGACCATGACGTGCACACCGGACGCCGTGACTCGGCGACCGCACGAGGAGGGACCATGACCGTTCTGGTCACCGGCGCGACCGGCAGGGTCGGCCGCCACGTACTGCGCGAACTGACTGAGCAGGGCGTGCCTGCCCGCGCGGCTGTCCACCGGCCCGCCCCCGACGCCGCTGCGACGGCCGTGCCCTTCTCCTTCACGGATCCGCGGACCTGGCGGGGAGCGATGCGCGGGGCGACATCCATGTTCGTGATGCGGCCGCCCCGGATCTCCCGCGTCGAGGAAGACATGCTGCCGGCCCTGTCCGCGGCTCGTGGGTACGGCGTCGAACGGATGGTCCTGCTCTCCCTGCAGGGCGCCGACCGCAACCCGGCCGTTCCCCACCACGCCCTGGAGAGCTGGCTGCGCACCTCTGGCGTGGAGTGGACGTTCGTCCGTGCCGGGTTCTTCATGCAGAACCTCTCCACGACCCATGCCGCCGAGATCCGCGACCTGGGCCGGATCATCGTTCCCGCCGGCGGCGGCCGGACCTCCTTCGTCGACGTCCGAGACGTCGCCGCCGTCGCCGCCCGTGCCCTGACCGGTGACTCCCTGGTGCGGGAGGCTGTCACCCCCACCGGCGCCACCGCCCTGAACTACACCGAAGCCGCCGACCTGATCAGCGGGGAGCTGGGCCGACCCGTCCGCTACACGTCACCAGGACCACTGGAGTTCTGGCGCCACCGCCGGGCGCTGGGGACACCGCGCGCCGAGGCGGCTGTCATGCTCGCGCTCTACAGCGCCTGCCGCTTCAACCTGGCCGCAGGCGTCACCGACGACGTCCGTACCGTCCTCGGCCGGGAGCCGATCTCCTTCGCCCGCTTCGCCCACGATGAGCGCACGGCCTGGCTGACCCGTCCGTAGCCCCCGCCACGGCGATGGCCGGCGGGTCGGAGCCGAGCGTGTCGTGCGGCGGGCACAGGAGGACGCCGCACGGGAGATGCCAGAGGCGGAGGGGAGGGCGAGGGGGGCGCGGCCTGTTCCGCCGCCGGACCTGGCCCGGACAAGCCTTCTGAGGTGGTGACGAACCGCCTTTCGAGGACGGCTTGCCCAGCAGGAGACGACCGGGCCCAGGAGCGTGATGGGCCGGGGCCGGGAGGGGCGCTGTGGCGCGCGCGGCGGAGCCGGCCGTGTGCGCCTTCCAAGGCCGCGCCCTCGCCGCGGTCGCCGTACGCCCCGCGGACCTCTGGCCCGTGGCCGTCGCCGCGGCGCACAGGTGCGCAATGGGGCGGACCTCTCCGCATGGTCCAAGGGCGGAGGAGTCCGTGCCTGCTCCCGCGTGGAGCCGGAGGAGGCGGTGCGCACTCTGCGGGTTCCCTGCGGCTCGTACGTAACAGGCGATACATTTGGCGAAGGAGAAAGCGCCGCCTGTACGTCCGGAGTCTTCAGTACGGGGGCGGGTCCGTCAGGTCGCAGCCGGGAACGGCGGCAAGCCACGGCGATCTGACCACGCAGGGAGGAAAGTCCATGAGTCCTACGCTGGCCGATGAGATCCGCGACAGGCTGGGGGATCTCAGTCCGGCCGAGCGCAAGGTCGCACGGGTCTTGCTGGCAGGATATCCGGCCGCGGTTTTCGAGACGGTCGCCACGATCGCGGCGCGCGCCTCGGTCTCCGCTCCCACGGTGCTGCGCTGTGCGTCCCGGCTGGGCTACAAGGGCTTCCCCGACCTGCAGGCCGCTCTGCGGCTCGAACTCGACGCGCGCACCGCTTCCCCGATCACCTTGTACGAGACCTCCGGGTCGTCCCGGCACGACGCACCGGACCGTTCGGAAGAGGCGTCCGGTCCCCGCCTCGGAGAGCGCCTGGCGCTCGTGCAGCAGGCCGTGTCCCAGACCTTCAAGGAGGTCGCCCCGCAGGAGTTCGGCGACGCGGTGCGTCTCCTGAGCGACCCACGACGCCGCGTTCACGTCGCGGGCGGCAGGTTCACCCATCTGCTGGCCCGGTATCTGGGTCTGCATCTGACACAGTTCCGCGACCAGGTGAGCCTCTTTCCCGACAGGGATGTGGAACGGGCTTCCTTCCTCACACAACTCGCTCGTCGCGACGTCACCGTACTTTTCGACTACCGGCGTTACGAGGCCGACAAGACCGTCATCGCCGAGTTGGCCCGCGAACGCGGGGGGAAGGTCATCGTCTTCACGGACCCCTGGCTCTCCCCGGCCGCGGCTCACGCCGACGTCGTCCTCGTCACCCAGGTGACGTCCGACTCCCCGTACGACAGTCTCACGCCGGCACTGGCTCTCATCGAGTCGTTGGTCGCCGCCGTGCTCGACCGGGTCGGAGGCGAGGGGCACGAAAGGATGAAGCTGGCCGAGAGCGTGGCCCGCCGCACCGGCCTGCTGTGAGAGGAAGGCGCCCGCGGCCCGGGCTTCGGGGCACTGCGCGGGGCGACGGCCGGTCTTTCGGGTCAGACCAGGTGCACGCGGCGGGCGATCTCCTCGCCGTGCTTCATGCGCCGGTAGGCGGCGTTGCCGAGGGTGACGACGAGGTCGGCGACCACGGTCTCGACGACGGCGAGCGTGGGGACGAGGCTGTCGTAAGGAGAAGGGGTGTCGACACGGCTGGGGAGCACGACTTCCGCGTGGGCGCCGGCCGGTGACAGCCACGCGTCGGTGAAGACGATGACTCTGCCGCCGTTCTCCCGGACGAGTCGCGCCACGGCCTGCTTGTCGTCCTCGTAGCGCCGGTGGTCGAAGACGACCAGGACATCACGCCTGCCGAAGGTGGTGAGTGCGGCCGCGCGCTCGACGTCCCGGTCGGGCAGGAAGCGGACCTCTTCGCGGAGTTGCATGAGGTGCAGTCCGAGGTACTGGGCCAGGACGTGGGTGAACCGGCCGCCGGTCAGAGTGACGCGGCGCTTGCGGTCGGCGAGGAGCGAGACGGCGGTCCGGAGGTCGTGGGGCGGTATCTCGGCGAACGTCCGGGCCAGGGCGCTGCCGAAGAGGCCCGCGCTGTGGGCCATCAGGCCGTCCGGGGACCGAGGGAAGGCCGCCTCGCCCGCTGTTTCGTAGAGATGGACCGGGGAGGCGTTGCGTTCGTCGAGTTCGTGGCGCAGGGCGGCCTGGAAGTCCGGGTATCCGTGGTAACCCAGGCGTGCCGCGAAGCGCAGGACGGTCGGGGCGCTGACGCCCGCGCGTTCGGCGACGGTGGCGACGGTCTCGAAGCCCGCCGAGGGGTAGGCGGCGAGCAGGACGCGGGCGACTCTGCGTTCTGCCGGCGTGAGCGTGCCGAGTCCGCGCCGGATGTCGTCGGCGAGGAGGCCGGTTGTCATGGGGCCCTCCGTGTGAGCCGAGGTCCTCGGGACCGGTGGCAGGCCGAGCGGGGCCGGTACGTGTGGACCGGCCCCGCCGAGACGGTCATCGTGGCGCGATGTCGACGCGCAGATCGACGAGCGTCTGCGGAACGGCGCCGTCGTTCGTCCAGGCGCTGAAGCCTTCGGCCTTGGTGAAGGTGACGGTGAAGCGGGGATCGGCCTCGAAGGTGGTGGCGGTCGCGGTGCTCTGTGTCCTGGTCGACGCGAGAGCGCGCGCGGTGGTGCGGAAGGAGTACGGCGTGCCGGCGGGGTTGGACACGGAGAAGAAGACGTCGTTGTTGGCGGGGACAGGTGTCGTGCCGACGGGGCGCAGGCGCCGCTTGTCCGGAGCGGGACGGACCGACCAGCTGTTCGGGTGGTAGCGGTCCGCTCGGGTGAGATAGGTGTACCGGGCCCCGCGCATGCTCCAGCCGGCGTCGGACCGGGTGCGTACGTCGCGCAGGTCCAGGACGGCGACGCCGTTGGGGCCGAGGACCGTCATCCGCTCGTGCCGGCTGCCCGGGGCGTCGACGACCAGGGCGGTGTTCTCCTCCAGCGCGTAGACACGGTCGTGGCCGGTGTCGGCGGCCAGGCGGAACGCCCGGCCTTCCCGCCCGTAGGCTCCGGTGTGCGTGTCGATGAGTCCGGACCGCAGGAACCCGAAGCCGCCCTGAGGGATGTAGCCGAGTCTGCTGGGGTCGTCGAAGTATCCGGGGGCGCTGCCGTCCCTCAGACCTTCGTGGGATTCGCCGCCGCTGACCATGTCCGGGCCGGCGGCGATCTGCGCGCCGGCGGAGGAGCCGGAGACCACCGCTCCCCGGGCGAGCTTGGCACGGATGGCGGCGAGGACCTTGGAATCCGCGTGCCGGTCGCCGCGCAGCAGGGTGGTGACGTAGCGGTACTGGTCGCCGCCGCCGAAGAAGAAGCCGGTCATGGAGTTGACCTGGGCGACGACGGCGTCCGATTCGGCGTTCGCCACGTGGTCGATGTCGAGCGGGATCCACTCGGCGTCGGCCGCGCCGTGCCTCTTGAAGAGATCGGCGTAGTAGGCCCCGTTGCACGCGGAATTGCCGCACAGGTCCGGGTCGTCGGCGTCGGGGTCCTGGCTCTCGGGCACGGAGGCGGCGGTGATGACTCCGATGCGCGCGGCGGGCCCGCCGGCGCGCCGGATGATCTCGCCGTAGACCGCCGTGTTGCTCTCTTCGAGCGCTCCGCCGATCAGGACGAGGGAGCCGGCGTGGCGACCGGGGCGTTCGGGCTCGGCTCGGGCGGCAGGGGCCGCGGCGAGGAGGGCGAGGGCGATGCCGCACGTGAGAACGGTGCGGCGGGCGGGTCCTGAGGACGCGCGCATGAGTACCTCCGTGGATCGGGTGGTGGATGAGTCGGACCGGACCCTTGCCCGCGTACGGGTGCCGAGGCCGGTTCCGCGCGGGCGCGGGGGTGCGGCAGGTGCTTCCGCCGGACGGGGGAGGGCGGGCAACGGCGTGCGAGGGACCTCGCGGGTGCGCCCGGCCGGAGACGTTTCAGGCGTTCCTCACGTCACCGAGGGAGGCGATGAGCACGGCGAGTACGGCGACGCGATGGGGGACGCTGGAGATGTCCAGCCATTCCTGGGGGGTGTGGTCGGCGCCGCCGATGGGTCCGAGCCCGTCGAGGGTCGGGACTCCCGCTCCGGCGATGAGGTTGGCGTCCCCGACTCCGCCCGTGGCCGTGGCGCCCAGTTCCACGCCGACCGCCCGTGCTGCCTGCCGGGCCTTGTCGAGCATGCGGCGCGAGGCAGGGGTCTCCTCCATCGGCGGGCAGAGGTCGAGCTGCTCGACGACGACGCTGGTGCCGGGTACGGCGGGACGGTCCGCGGCTTCCTGGATGGCCCGCTTCATGCGCCGGACGCCGGCCGTGGTGGCCGCTCGCACTTCGACGCGCAGTTCGGCTTCCGGGCAGACGATGTTGGCACGCGTGCCGGCCCTGACCACGCCCACGTTGAGGGTCACGTCGGCCCAGTGGCCGTTGAGGGCTTGGAGGGCGACGATCAGGTGCGCGGCCGCGAGGGCGGCATTGGAGCCGCGCTCCGGTTCGATGCCGGCGTGCGCCGCTCTGCCGGTGACGGTGAGGCGGAAGTCGGCTACGCCTTTGCGGGCGATGACGAGGTCGCCGTTCTCCCGGGCGCATTCGAGTCCGAGACCGTAGTGCACGCCCGTGGCCGTGCGCTCGATGAGGCCACGGCTGGCCGGTGAGCCGATCTCCTCGTCGGGCGTGGCCAGGAACACCAGTTCGTCGTAGGCCTCGGTACCGTGTTCGGCGAGGACCTCCAGGGCGGTGAGGCCTGCCAGCAGGCCTCCCTTGTCGTCGCTCACCCCCGGGCCGTAGGCGAGGGAGCCGTCCGTCCGGAAGGGGCGCGCGGCGGCGGTTCCGTCCTCGAAGACGGTGTCCATGTGGCCCGCGAGCAGAATCCTCCGGCCGCCCTGGGATTCGGGGAGCGTGCCTCGTCTGCGGCCGATCAGCGCGTCGCCGGACCGCTGTCCGGCTTCCGGCGGAAAGCTGACGCGTTCGACGTCGAATCCGAGGAGGCCCAGGCGCCGCTCCACCCAGTTCGCCACCTTGTCGACTCCGGTGGCGCTGTAGGACCCGGAGTCGATGGAGACGAGCGTCTCGAGATCGCGCAGGTACGCGGAGCGGCGGGCGCGGGCCAGGTCGAGGAGTTCCGTGGCCAGTTCCCGCCGGCGGGCAGGGGCGCTCACAGGACCTTGGACAGGAACGCGCGGGTGCGTTCCTGTTCCGGGTCGACGAGTACCTGACGGGGGTCGCCGGTTTCGACGACGACGCCTTCGTCCATGAAGACGGCGGTGTCGCCGACCTCGCGGGCGAAGCCGATCTCGTGGGTGACGACGACCATGGTCATGCCGTCGGCGGCGAGCTGCCGCATGACGTCGAGGACGTCGCCGACGAGTTCGGGGTCCAGGGCGGAGGTGGGCTCGTCGAAGAGCATCAGCTTGGGCTTCATGGCGAGTGCGCGGGCGATGGCGACGCGCTGCTGCTGTCCGCCGGACAGCTGGGCGGGATAGTGGCGGGCCCTGTCCGCCAGACCTACCTGTTCGAGGAGGCTCTGTGCGTGTTCGTGGGCGGCGCTCCTGGCGACGGAGCCGACCTTGACGGGGGCCTCCATGACGTTCTCCAGAGCTGTCATGTGCGGGAAGAGGTTGAAGCGCTGGAAGACCATGCCGATGTTCCGTCGGTGCTCGGCGACTTCGCGCTCGCGCAGTTCGTGCAGCCTGTTGCCGTGCTGCCGGTATCCGACCAGTTCTCCGTCGACGGTGAGTCTGCCGCCGTCGACCTTCTCCAGGTGGTTGATGCAGCGCAGGAAGGTCGACTTGCCGGAACCGGAGGGTCCCAGGAGGCAGCAGACCTGCCCGCGCTCCACGGTCAGGTCGATGCCCTTGAGCACCTCGAGCCTGCCGAAATGCTTGCGTACGCCCTGGGCACGCACCATGGGAGTGCTCATCGGATCCGCTCCTTGTCGTTCCCGCCGATCCGCTCCATGGCTCCGCCGAGCACGCGCCGGAGCGGAGAGACCTGCTCGGCCCCCGTGGTACCGCGGCCGTAGCGTCGCTCCAGCCGGGCCTGGGGGATGCCGAGCAGGGTGACGAGAGCGAGGTACCAGAGGCTGGCGACTACCAGCATGGGGATGACCTGGTAGTTCTGGGCGTACACGTCCTGGATGTTCGACATGAGGTCGTGGGCGGAGATGACCGAGACCAGGGCGGTCATCTTGAGCATGTTGATGGTCTCGTTGCCCATCGGCGGGATGATGACGCGCATGGCCTGGGGCAGGACGATCCGTCGCATGGTGAGCGCGGGCCGCATGCCGAGCGAGTGCGCGGCCTCGGTCTGGCCGGGGTCGACGGACTGGATGCCGGCGCGGACGATCTCCGAGGCGTAGGCGGCCTCGTTGAGGCCCAGGGCGAGCAGGGCCGCGATCGCGGGGGTGAGCAGGGAGTTGGTCTCGGCCTGGAAGAACGTGATGTCGGTGAACGGGACGCCGATCTTCACGTACTGGTAGAGAGCGGCCGCGTAACCCCAGAAGATGATCTGCACGAGCAGCGGGGTGCCGCGGAAGACCCAGACGAACGCGGTGGCGAGACCGTGGAGCACGGGGCTGGTGGACAGCCTCATGACGGCGATCAGTGTTCCGAGGGCCAGGCCGAGGGCCATGGCGGCGGCGGTCAACCAGAGGGTGGTGGCGAGTCCGTCGAAGATGAGGTCGGCGAAGAGGTAGTGGCCGACGACGTCCCAGCGCAGGTTGTCGTTCTTGGCGAGAGAGCCGATCAGTCCGACGAGGGCCAGCAGCGACGCGACCGCGGCGATCCAGCGCCCGTAGTTGCGGAGGGGGACGACTTCGAGGTCCTGGGCGTGCGGATCGCCCTTGGGGACGGTCACGACGGGTGCTTCGGTGCTGATCATCTCTAGTCCACCGCCGCGTTCTTGGTGGCCTTCGGGACGGCGATCGACGCGACGCCGTACCGGTCGTAGATCTTGGTGAGGGTGCCGTCGTCGATGAGGGCCTGCAGGGCCTTGAGGATCGCGTCGGTCAGTTCGGGCAGTCGCTTGCTGACGGCGATGCCGTTGGGAGAGGCGTTGTAGCCGCCGGGCGCCTCGGGGTCGTCGACGAGGTCGAAGGCCTTGCCGTCGTCGGCGGTCTTGGCGACCCATCCGGCGGCGGGCTTGGTGAGGACCTGGGCGACGGCCTTGCCGGAGCGCAGGGCGAGCTGGGCGTCGGAGTCCTTGGGGAAGGTCTGGATGTCGATCTTCCCCTTGCCCGCCTTCGCGCAGACCGCCTGATGGCCCTTCAGCAGATCGAGCTGGTTGGTCGCGGCCTGTACCGCGACCTTCTGTCCGCACAGGGTGTC
This sequence comes from Streptomyces sp. NRRL F-6492, assembly GCF_001280125.1. GTDB lineage: Bacteria > Actinomycetota > Actinomycetes > Streptomycetales > Streptomycetaceae > Streptomyces. The sequence continues at coordinate 3,584 of NZ_LGEG01000204.1, read as the reverse complement.
CAGGGTGGTGATCTCGGCCGGGTTGCCCTCCGGAACGAGGATGCCCGAGCCGGACCGCGAGTAGTCGACGAAGTCCACGACCTTCTGCCGGTCCTTGTTGTCGGTGATGGCCGACATCGCGACGTCGAACTTGCCGGCCTGGATGGACGGGACGATGCCGTCGAACTTCTGCGGGGTGAAGGCGAACGTCACGCCGAGCTTGCCGCCGAGCGCCTGGCCCAGGTCGTAGTCCAGGCCGGTCAGCTCGCTCCCGCCCTCCTCGACGAACATCTCGAAGGGCGGGTAGGGGACGTCGGTGGCCACCCTGACCTTGCCGGCCTTCTTGATCTCCTCGGGCAGCACGTCGTGCAGGGACTGGTCCTTCTCGATCTCCACACCGGCGACGGAGACCTTGTCGGCCGCCTTGGGGGTGGAGCCGCCGCCCCCGCAGGCGGAGAGGGACATGAGTGCTGTGGTCGCCATGGCGGCGGCTGCTGCACGTTGGGCGAGACGCGTGTTCATCGGGGTGGATCCTCTCGAGGATTCTTGCCGGCGGATTCTGGCCGTCGGCCACAACCGGGAAGTTACATATCAATCCACAAGTTGACTAGATGTATCTAGCGTTACGTTCATGTAACGCGAACTCCGAGATGCTTTGCGTGCCGTTTGGCCCGTATTTGTCTGTCGGATTCGGTGGTTCTTAACGGTTCGAAGGTTTGCTGACGGATTACGTCTTCCCGTTTCATCGGATGACTTGTATGTTCCGCTACCACACTTCGGAGTCTGCGAGGGGAGCAGCCGTCCTCGTGGCGTCGGTCCGCGGTGCCGTACGCAACACCCCTTCCTCTGGAGCACAGATGACGTCACGTCTCCCGCGCAAGACCGCACCGATCGCTGTCGCCCTGATGGTGGTGACCATGGCCATGGCGAGCCAACAGCCCGCTCGCGCGGCCGCGGACAGGGTCAGGCTGGGCAACGCCTCCGACGCGAGTCGCGCCTCGTGGAACGGGCCCGCGTTCACGATGAACGGCGCCGGCGGCGTCGTCGCGGCCTCGATGACGCGGGCCATCGACGAGATCCGCGGCGGAACCGGCGGCATCGATGTCGTCGTCCTCGCCGGATCGGCGCCCACCTCGGGCAGCAGGACACCCGAATGCGACACCGTCATGGGCCTGACCGGCGTGAACTCCTGCACGACATGGACCCTGACGACGGCGGGCGACGCGAACAACAGTCAAGTCAACGCGGACGTCCGCAACGCCGAGTTCGTCTACTTCGCCGGTGGGAACCAATGCGGGTACGCCGCATGGAAGGGGACCGCGCTCGAGTCGTCCGTCGAGTCCGTCGTGGCCAAGGGCGGCGGCTCCGGCGGAGGAAGCGCGGGCCACCACATCAACAGCCCCCTCGTCTACGACGCCTGCAACGGGAGCGTCACCAGCTCCGAGGCTCTCGCCAACCCCTACGACCGTTACATCAGCTTCACCACCGGCATGTTCGAGTGGGCGAACTACGGCGGCGTCGTCAACGACTCCCACTTCGTGACCCGCGACCGGATGGGCCGGACCATGGCGTTCCTCGCCCGTGCGGTGAAGGACGGACTCGTACCGGGTGGTGCCGCCTGGGGCGTCGGCGTGGAGGAGGGCGGCGGCTCGCTGTTCGTCGACCGCAACGGCACGGCCACCCCATACGGCCAGGACGCCTATGTCGTCCTCGCCGACCACCGGCCCGAGCAGGCCGTCGACCGCAAACCGCTGACGTACTCCGGCTTCAAGATCTGGCGCCTCACGCCCGGGGCGACCTTCGACTTCAAGAACCGTCCCACCTGCGGCTACTACCTGCGCAGCGTCACCAATGGCGTCCCCGACGCCGATCTCTACAACGGCACGCCCGTGGCGAACTGCGGCAGCCAGGGCGGGAGCACGCTCGTCGAGAGCGAGCCGAACGACACCCGGGGCACGGCCGACGACGCCACCACCCTGGCGTCACCCGGCTCCGTCACCGGCACCATGAAGTCGACGAGCGACCGCGACTACTTCAAGATCAGCCTGGCCGCCGGCCGGACCGCCACCCTGAACTGCGCCGTCCCCGCAGCGTACGACGCCGACGTCTACCTCCTGGACTCGGCCGGCGGCACTCTGGAGCGCTCCGTCGATGACGGCGCCGGCACCGACGAGAACCTCACCTTCACCAGAACCGCCTCCGGGACCGGCACGTACTACGTCGATGTGGAGGCCTACAGCGGCAGCGGAACCGCCACGTATACCTGCACCCTGACCAAGAGTTGACGACAGCGCCGGGTCCTCGACCGAGACCTGACGCGAGGATCCGGCCGGTCACGCTCGCCGATCCGACCCGGCTCCGCCGGGTCGGATCTCCCACGGCCTCCTGTGGACAGGCGCGTCCCCGGAGACCGAGAAGCGCGTCGTCAGCCAGGAATCCGAGCTCCGCGAGCATCGCGCAGTAGTCGGCCGGCCGGAAGAGGAAGTCCTCCCAGGGGTCACCGCCCGCAGTGCCGGCCCCGATGTCGAGGGCGACCCCGCGCCGTTCGACGGCCGCCGGCGCGGTCCGCGGTCCTCGCGCAGGCCAGGGCGGTCCGCGGTCCTCGCGGCAGGCCAGGGCGGGCACCGGACCGGCATCGGATGACGAGACCTGCAGGACGCGCCATGGGGTGGCGGTCCTGGTCCCGAGCGAAACCACGCGGCCGAGGAGCTGCCTGGCGGCGTCCTCGGCCGCCGACTCGACGGGCCCGCGCCGCTCGGCTGTCCCCGCCGCGAGCTTGTGCCAGCCGCTGACGTCGTCCACCACACCACGCAGGTGATGACGTGCTTCTCGTTCCATCGCCCGTCGACAAATCCCTCGACACGGGTCGCGGCGATCGGGGACGCTTCGCGCGATGACAAGAATCGATGACACACCGCCCGCGTGGGACGAGCGCACCCAGCTCACCACGTTTCTCGACTACACGCGTGGCACCGCTCGTGCCAAGTGCGAAGGCGTCTCTGCGGAGAACGCCCGCAAGGCGCTCCTGCCGGGCTCACCGCTGATGACCATGAGCGGAGTGATCAACCACCTCCGCTGGGTCGAGTACTACTGGTTCCAGGTGGTCTTCCTCGGCGAGGAAGACCGGGCCCCCATGACGGATGAGGACCCCGACCGCGAGATGCGGATCGCCGTCGACTTCCCGCTCGCGCAGCTGCTCGACGAATACGCCGAACAGAGCGCCCGCTACCGCGAACTGGTCGCCGGGAACGACCTGGACAAGCAGGCCCGGGGAACCATCCGCAACGGCCTCCACGTCGACCTGCGCTGGATCCTGCACCACCTCACCGAGGAAACGGCCCGCCACAACGGCCACTTGGACATCCTGCGCGAGATGCTCGACGGCACAACCGGCTGCTAAAGGGTGTTGCAGAAGGCTCAGTTCTGAGCATTTTACCTGTATGGGTGGGGTGTTGGGGGCTGAGCCGGTGTGGGTGGAGGCGTTCACGGGCTTGCGGATGGACCGCTTCGTGAAGCTGGTGAAGGCGGTACGCGAACGGGGCGGGAACGGGCCCGGGTGGTGGCCGGCCGTGGTGTCTGCCGCTGCCGGACCGGGTGCTGCTGGT
>NZ_LGEG01000203.1 GCF_001280125.1 Streptomyces sp. NRRL F-6492 | reverse complement strand
CCACCACCCCACCGCACGCGGTGAGTTCACTGGGGCCGGCATCCTCGAAGGCAGACCATCACGGCCGTACCCTCAGACACCCAACAACGTGCCAGGCACAGTGACTTGCAGATGATCCGTGTTCCACGCCGAAGCAGTACTAACAGCTCACTCGCTCGTCCCTGTGCCAACTAATCAACGTTCCACCCATGAGCTGACCGTGCAGGACGT
>NZ_LGEG01000202.1 GCF_001280125.1 Streptomyces sp. NRRL F-6492 | reverse complement strand
CGATAGCGGATAGTACCGTGAGGGAATGGTGAAAAGTACCGCGGGAGCGGAGTGAAATAGTACCTGAAACCGTGTGCCTACAAGCCGTGGGAGCGTCGGGATGTGCTTGCACATCCTCGTGACTGCGTGCCTTTTGAAGAATGAGCCTGCGAGTTTGCGGTGTGTTGCGAGGTTAACCCGTGTGGGGAAGCCGTAGCGAAAGCGAGTCCGAACA
>NZ_LGEG01000201.1 GCF_001280125.1 Streptomyces sp. NRRL F-6492 | reverse complement strand
TGTTCGGACTCGCTTTCGCTACGGCTTCCCCACACGGGTTAACCTCGCAACACACCGCAAACTCGCAGGCTCATTCTTCAAAAGGCACGCAGTCACGAGACACAAGCAAGCTTGTGTCCGACGCTCCCACGGCTTGTAGGCACACGGTTTCAGGTACTATTTCACTCCGCTCCCGCGGTACTTTTCACCATTCCCTCACGGTACTATCCGCTATCG
>NZ_LGEG01000200.1 GCF_001280125.1 Streptomyces sp. NRRL F-6492 | reverse complement strand
GTGGAAGCCCCGCAAGGGGTGGAGCTGACCGGTACTAATAGGCCGAGGGCTTGTCCTCAGTTGCTCGCGTCCACTGTGTTAGTTCTGAAGCAACGAACACGCCCCCTGCGGGGTGCGGCGGTTCGTAACTTCATAGAGTTTCGGTGGTCATAGCGTTAGGGAAACGCCCGGTTACATTCCGAACCCGGAAGCTAAGCCTTTCAGCGCCGATGGTACTGC
>NZ_LGEG01000199.1 GCF_001280125.1 Streptomyces sp. NRRL F-6492 | reverse complement strand
GTGCTCCGGCCGGCTCCGATGCCCGCCAGGTGCAGGGCCAGGGCGATGAGCCCGAGAAGCATCACGTTCGTCGAGGAGAACACATCGTTGGTACCGATGTCTGCGGCGTTGATCAGGAAGGAGATGAAGAACAGGACGGCGGCGGCTATACCGAGCATGTGCGGAGCTCCTTTCGAAAGGGTGCCGTCCGTATGCCCCCGCGCGGCCCCCGCACACCAGTACG
>NZ_LGEG01000198.1 GCF_001280125.1 Streptomyces sp. NRRL F-6492 | reverse complement strand
GGCGATCCGGTCGATCGGCACGAGCGTGCCGTCCAGGATCAGGAACGCCTTGCGCCGAGCCTCGTTCATAGCCTGTCGGAGCGTCGGAGCGTCGGAGCGAGGACGGCCAGGACCTCGATCGCTTCGCGTATGTAGCGGTAGGCCGTGGCGGTGCCGATGCCGAACCCGGCTGCGAGTTGTGCGTAGGTGTCGCCCATGCGCAGGTGGGCCAGGACCAGCAGGG
>NZ_LGEG01000197.1 GCF_001280125.1 Streptomyces sp. NRRL F-6492 | reverse complement strand
CTCGGTCGGCCGGATCTGACGGCCGTCCGTTTCGTGCCGAACCCGTTCGGGCCCGGCCGGCTCTACCGGACCGGTGACCTGGCCCGCTTCGACCGGGAGGGCCGTCTCGTCTACGAGGGCCGGGTGGACGACCAGATCAAGATACGGGGCTTCCGCGTCGAGCCGGGGGAGACCGAGGCCGCGCTCCTGACCCACCCCCGGGTCACCCAGGCCGTCGTCACCGTCCACC
>NZ_LGEG01000196.1 GCF_001280125.1 Streptomyces sp. NRRL F-6492 | reverse complement strand
ACCTACGGCTACGACAGCCAGGGCCGCCTGACCCGCGTCGAACCCCAGAAGACGGGGGAACCCTCCGTCGCCTCGAACTACTCCTACGACAAGGCCGGCAACATTCTCGCCGTCGGCAACGCCGTCACCAACTACGTCTACAACGACGCCTCCCAGCTCGTCTCCAGCAACGGCACGACCACCGGCTGGTCCTACGACAAGGCCGGCAACGAAACCGCCGCCGCACCCG
>NZ_LGEG01000195.1 GCF_001280125.1 Streptomyces sp. NRRL F-6492 | reverse complement strand
GTCCATCTTCGGATGGTCGAGGTTCCTTTGAAGAAAAGTCCATCCCTGCGGGGGTGGCACACACAGCGAGGACGCTGTGGACAGTCGGCCTTATTCCGGCCTGACTGTCCCGCTCTCGTGGTGTCGACCCGATTACGGGTAAACATTCACGGAGAGTTTGATCCTGGCTCAGGACGAACGCTGGCGGCGTGCTTAACACATGCAAGTCGAACGATGAAGCCCTTCGGGGTGGATTAGTGGC
>NZ_LGEG01000194.1 GCF_001280125.1 Streptomyces sp. NRRL F-6492 | reverse complement strand
GTGGAACGTGGTGTCGGCGAGCGCGGTGCGTTCGGTGTTGTCGGTACCCGCGTGGGTCAGGGCCCGGGTGGTGCCGACAGTGGTGATCGACTTGAGCTGACCGTGGTCGGTCCAGGTCTCACCGGTGCGGGCGGTGCCGTTGACGGGTGCGGCGGCGGTTTCGTTGCCGGCCTTGTCGTAGGACCAGCCGGTGGTCGTGCCGTTGCTGGAGACGAGCTGGGAGGCGTCGTTGTAGACGTAGT
>NZ_LGEG01000193.1 GCF_001280125.1 Streptomyces sp. NRRL F-6492 | reverse complement strand
GGGCGGGGGCGCCCGGGGCGGTGGCCGGAAATTTGTTCTCGATGGCCCCGGGTGAGAGATTTGTGGATTTCCCGCACCGGAGCCGCCGACGTGCTACAGTCGACCTCAGTTGCAGTTGTGGTTCCCAAATACTTACAAGTGCCTTCGACGATTCGACATCGTCAGGCACTTGATTTGTTTTCGGTGCAGTTTCCGGACGGGGCAATCATCACGGCGACTCCGGGGTCCGCACAGTGCGGTTCCCAGGGCTACGCCCCGAAGGAGATATGACATGGCGAATGGCACCGTGAAGTGGTTCAACTCGGAAAAGGGCTTCGGCTTCATCGAGCAGGAGGGTGGCGGCCCGGACGTGTTCGCCCACTACTCCAACATCGCCACCTCCGGCTTCCGTGAGCTCCAGGAAGGCCAGAAGGTGACCTTCGACGTCACGCAGGGCCAGAAGGGCCCGCAGGCGGAGAACATCCTCCCCGCCTGACGTTGACACGTCCGACGCGGCCGGTGTCCTCACCCGTGTGGTGAGGGCGCCGGCCCGTCGTGTTTTCCGGATTTCCCACGGACCGGAGGCCGTTCGCCGCTCCCGCGGCACGCCCGGATCCGCACGCATACGGCATTCGGTACGTTGCGGTAATTCACGGGCCCGTTGCCCGTCGTGAATTCCTCGAAGCGCACCGTTTCGAGGAAGGTCACATGAACAGCACACCCCGTACGGACGACGCCCGGAAGGACGAATCCGCGTCGTCCTCGACATCGGTCGGCGGCTTCGCCGAGCTCGGCCTGCCGGCCGAGGTGCTCCGGGTGCTCGGCCGTCTGGGTGTCGACGAGCCGTTCCCGATCCAGGCCGCCACCGTGCCCGACGCCCTCGCGGGCCGCGACGTCCTCGGGCGCGGGCGGACCGGGTCGGGCAAGACGCTCGCCTTCGGCCTTCCGCTGCTCGTACGGACCGCCGGACGCCGGGCCGAGGCCCGCAGGCCGCTCGCCCTGGTCCTGGTGCCCACGCGGGAGCTGGCCCAGCAGGTCACCGACGCGCTCGCCCCGTACGCCGCCGCGCTGAGGCTGCGCCTGGCGACCGTGGTCGGCGGCATGTCGATCGGCCGGCAGGCGACCGCGCTGCGCGACGGGGCCGAGGTCCTGGTCGCGACGCCGGGCCGCCTCATGGACCTCGTGGAGCGCAGGGACTGCCGTCTCGACCGGGTGGCGGTCACCGTCCTCGACGAGGCCGACCAGATGGCCGACCTGGGCTTCATGCCGCAGGTCACCGAGCTCCTCGACCAGGTGCGCGCCGAGGGGCAGCGGATGCTGTTCTCCGCCACGCTCGACCGGAACGTCGACCTGCTCGTCGAGCGCTACCTCGCCGACCCGGTCGTGCACTCGGTCGACCCGTCGGCCGCCGCGGTCTCCACCATGGAGCACCACGTGCTCCACGTGCACGGCCCCGACAAGTTCGCCACCGCCACGGAGATCGCCGCCCGCGACGGGCGCGTGATCATGTTCCTGGACACCAAGCACGCCGTGGACCGCTTCACCAAGCACCTCCTCGGCAGCGGCGTACGGGCGGCGGCGCTGCACGGCGGCAAGTCCCAGCCGCTGCGGACCCGCACCCTGGACCGCTTCCGGACGGGCGAGGTGACGGTCCTGGTCGCCACCAACGTGGCGGCGCGCGGCATCCACGTCGACGCGCTCGACCTCGTCGTCAACGTCGACCCGCCGGCCGACGGCAAGGACTATCTGCACCGCGGCGGGCGCACCGCGCGCGCCGGCGAGTCCGGCGTCGTCGTCACCCTGGTCACGCCCGAGGAGCGCCGGGACGTGGCCCGCGTCATGGCGGACGCGGGCATCCGCCCCCACGTCACCCGGGTCCGCTCCGGCGAGGCCGAGCTGACCCGCATCACCGGCGCCCGGAAGCCCTCGGGCGTCCCGGTCGCCGGCAGCGCGCCGACCCAGGAGGGCCTCCAGCGCGGCGGCGCGGCCTTCCGCGGCATCGGCACGGTCCCGGGCCGTCCGGGCCGCGCCAAGAACGAGTCCCGCCGCGCCGCCGAGGCCCGCCGGACGGCCGAGGCCCGTCAGGCGGCGAAGATCCGCCGGGGCGGCTGACCCGGCCGGACCGGGGTTGTCCCCAGCCGGGTGGCGGTTGCTGATGCGACACGGCGCCAGGATCGGCCCGGCCCCACGGGTGCGCACGCGGACCGCTCCGTACGCGCACCCGTACGGGCCCCGGAAGCGGAGGGCCCGGTCGGGTGCGGTCCGCTCCTCAGCGTTCCCGGGGCCCCATCGTGATCAGGGCGCCCGCGAGCAGGCCCGCCAGCAGCATGAGGCCCGCCGCGCACCGGAAGACGACGGAGTAGGCGTCGAGAACGGCCCCGTTGATCCGCGCGACGGACTCCGCCAGTGCTTCCGGCAGGTTCTCCGGGGTGATCGGGAAGCCGTTCCTCCGCACCGGTCAGGTCCGCCTCCTCCTCCGCGATCCGGAAGAGGCGCGCGTGGAGCCCGGTCTCCGTGGCGCCGAAGAGGAGCCGGCCGGTGGCCGCGTACACCAGGACGGCGCCGAGGCGGAACACGTCGTTGGCGGGGGTGAGTTCGAGACCGCGGACCTGTTCCGGCGACATGAGGCCGGGCGGTGGGCGAGGACGCGGACCGAGTGCTCGGGCAGCGGGCCGAAGTCCCGGGCGACGACGGTGGTCAGGTCGGGGCCCGCGATGTACCGGGTCGCCACCCACGGCACCGGCGCCTCGGTGCCGGCGTCGAGCACGGCGGCCGTCCACTCCCCTCCCACCCGGCGGGCGGCCGCCACCTCGCGCGCGAACCGCCGGCGGAAGTCCGGATGCCGGGCGTGCTCGCTCCGCACCACCTTCACCGCGACCGTCCGCCCGGTCTCCGACCTGCCGAGGTGGACGAGGCCCGTGCCGCCCGCGCCCAGCCGGGCGATCAGGCGGTACGGGCCGATGGCGGCCGGATCCCCGGGGATCAGCGGTCGCACGGAAGAAACCTCCGGATCGTGGCGTTCTCCTTCACCGACGGGGGGTTCGCGGCGCTCATCGGCGCCGCTCCGGACGCACCCGGGACGTGCTCCCGGGCCGCGCCGGATCCGCCCCCACCGCGCTCACGAAGGACGTGTCATGAAGATCGGCATCATCGGCGCCGGCAACATCGGCGGCAACCTCACCCGTCGTCTCACGGCCCTCGGCCACACCGTGTCCGTGGCGAACTCCCGCGGTCCCGAGACGCTCACCGCGCTCGCCGAGGAGACCGGCGCCACCCCGGTCCCCGTCACCGAGGCCGCCCGCGGCGCGGAACTGGTCGTCGTGACCATCCCCCTGAAGAACGTCCCCGACCTGCCCGGCGACGTCCTCTCCGGCGCCGCCGAGGGCTTCGTCGTCCTCGACACCGGCAACTACTACCCCAGGGAGCGCGACGGACGGATCGCCGCCATCGAGGACGAGGGCCTGACCGAGAGCCGGTGGACGGAGAAGCACCTGGGCCATTCCGTCGTCAAGGCGTTCAACGGCACCTACGCCCAGGACATCCTCGACCTGCCGCGCCCGGCCGGCGACCCCGAGCGGATCGCCCTGCCGGTCGCCGGTGACGACGAGGCCGCCAAGGACACCGTCCGCGCCCTCATCGACGAGCTCGGCTTCGACACGGTCGACGCCGGCGGCATCGACGACTCCTGGCGGCAGCAGCCCGACACCCCCGTGTACGGGCTGCGGGCGGGTGTCGACGCCGTGACCAAGGCCCTCGCCGAGGCCTCCCCCGAGCGCCCCGCCTCCTTCCGGGGCTGAGCACGGGCACCGCGCCCGGCCCGGAGGACCGCGTGGTCCCGGGCCGGGCCGCTCACGGCTCCTCCGGGGCGAAGGACAGCATGCGGGCCTCGTGCCGCGCGTCGTCGCCGTCGACGAGGGAGGGCGTGATGACGATCCGGCCGTTCGCGTAGGCCAGTTTCCCGGCGTACATGCCGAGTTCCGTGGAGCGGGCCGGCGCGGGGTGGCGCAGCACCTCCTGCTTCGTGTCCACGCCTCCCGGGCCGAACCGGGTGATCCCGCCGGGCCGCTCCGTGCCGGGCGCCTCGTAGACGAGGGCCCGTGCGCCGCCCTCCGCGCGCAGCGGGTGGAGGGTGCCGCCGTCCCCGGACTTCACGCCCCAGAGGAGTTTCCCGGTGCCGAGGTCGTAGGCGCCGACCCGGTCGGTTCCGCCCAGGTACACGGCCTGCCCGCCGACGAGGGTGCCGGGGCAGTTCTGGACGCCCTCGCCCGCGTCCCCGGCGTCGCCGCAGTACGCGAAGCCCTTCTTCCTGGCGTCGATGGTGGTGCGGGGCCTTCCACCGGGCCCGAGGGAGACGACCCGCCAGTTCTCGGTGTACTCCTCGGCGTGGAACGTGGTGAGGACGGCCGGATAGGTGGAGATCACCTTGCCGATCCTCCAGCCCTGCGGGGTCCGGTGGCGCCAGAGCACCTTGCCGGTGCGGGGGTCGATCTCCCGGAGCTGGCTGTACGCCTTCCGCCGGTCCGTGCCGATCGCGCAGTCGGAGGTGAGCAGGAGCCGGGCGCCGCCCGCCACGTCGTCGGGGTAGCAGCCGCCGGGGTTCTCCATGGGGATGTCGTAGAGCTTGGTCCCGTCGCCCACGCGGTACGCGGCGGCCCTCATGCTCTGGACGACCGCGACGACGTCCCCGCTGATGGCGGTGTGCACGATGATCGTGTCGTCCATGGAGCCGGTCTCGGTCAGTTCCCTGTGCCAACCGGCCTTCCCCGTACGGAGGTCGATCATCCGGAGCTGGTTGCACCGGTTGCCGTTCTGGGCCTGGGTGCTCTTGTGGACCACGACGACCTTGCCGTCGGGGGTCGGGTGGACCGGTGTCTCGCAGACGGGAGTGGGCAGCGGCACGCTCCACAGCTCGGCGCCGTCGGAGAGGCGGTGGGCGACGACCTTCCGGTACACGGCCTGGACGACCGTGTCGCCGACGACCCACAGGTCGTGGAGCTTGACGTTCCGCCGGGGCAGGTCGTTGCGGTCGTCGACGATCCACGCCGTGGCGTCCCCCGCCGCGCGTCCCGCGTTGATCTCCTCCGTGGTGGGGATCCGCTTCGGCGCGGGGGTGGGGGCGGCGGGGGTACGGGGTGCGGACGGCGTCCCGGAGGGGGTCGCCGTCCCCGTCGCCGCGGGCGGCGCGTCCGGTCCCCCCTGCCGGTCGCTCCGGAGGGCGTACGTCCCGGCGCCGGCCAGGACGAGGAGGGCGACGATCCCGGCGACCACCGGCCCTCTGCCGGGGCGCGGGCGGCGGGCGGGCGCCGGGGGCGGGGGCGGGGCGTATCCCTCCGGGGCGTACGGGTTGTCGGGAACCGTCCGCTGCGGCGGGCGTGGCACGTACCAGGGCTGCGGCGGGCGTTCCATCGGTCTTTCCCCTTCCTCACGTCGGCGCCGGGTCCGGTGCGCACCGGACCCGGCGCCGACGTCGGTTCTCGTGCGCGATCACGCGCGCGATCGAAGTGTGTGGTTCAGTGCGCGACGCGTTCGCCGGACGGCCCGGCGAACGCGATCCGAACATGCGGGGGCGCGTACGCGCGTGCCTTGCGGATCATTTTGGCCAGATCGAACGTGGCGCGCGGGACGGCGACATGGACCGGTGCGGGCATCGCCGGGTGCGGCGGGGGCACGTCCGCGCCCGTCGGCGGGGTCGCGCCGGACCTCAGCCGCGCGCCGATCAACGTCTGCCGCCCGCCCGGCGGTTCGGCCACGACGAACTGGGTGGCGTCGCTCCACGGCAGCAGCACGGTGCCGAACCGGGCGCCGGCGGCGTCGAACCGGAACGCCGTGCGCCGGTTCTCGTACCGGCCGATGACGAAGGGGAGCACCGCGACGACGACGCCGCCCTTCGTGTCGAGCGCCCGGCCGGGCAGCAGGGCGAGGCCGACGATGCCCACGATCGCCCCCACAGACCCGCCTGGTCCCGGGCCGAGAAGGGATGGGCGACGCGGTAGCGCTCCCAGCGGCCGCCGCGGCGGGTGGGCCGTGCGCCGGACGTGCCCGGGGAGCCCGGGAGCCCGGGGAACCCGGGGAAGGGGACATGGGAGGACCTCTCTCGGCAGTTCGGCGGTGCGGGGGGGGAGAGAGACGGGCCGCGTCCGCGGTCCCGGCCGCCGCGGCGGCCGGCCCTTCGACGGCCGCGGGGCGGCAGCCGACACTGCCGCCCCGCCCTGTGCGTCGTCACCCGGCACCTCCGCCCCCCGTCGATGCGTGGGTACCCGACACAACTCGGCCAACCCTGGCGCACCGCGTTGCAAGGGCGATGAAATCCTGTTGAAGCAAGGACGTTGAAGAACGGCGCGGGCACACGGCGCACGGAAGACACGGGGACGCGAAGTGGACGAGCGGGCAGACGGGCCGGGCGGGGACCCGGCCGGCGCGGGGGAACGCCTGCGGATCGAACTGCTCGGATCCGTCCGGGCCCGGCGCGGCGGTACGCGGATCGCCCTCGGTCCGGTGCGCAGACAGGCGGTCCTCGCCGCCCTGGTCCTGCGCGCGCCGGCGTTCGTGACGTACGAGCGGCTCCTCGACGACGTCTGGGGCGCCGAGCCCCCCGGGACCGGCCACCGGGTCCTGCCGAGCTACGTCTACGCGCTGCGCAAGGCGCTCGACGCGCCGGACGCCGGGCCCGGCGGGTCGGTGATCCTCGGCGGGCGCGGCGGCTACCGCTTCGTGCCCGAGGGGGCCGGGACCGATCTGGCCGAACTCGCCGAACGGGTCGCCCACGCCCGGCGGGCGAAGGCCGCCGGCGACCTCGACGCGGCGCTCGACCACGGCGGCCGGGCCCTGGAGCTGCTCCACGGCGAGCCCCTGCCGGGGCTGCCGGGGCCCCTCGCCGGGAGCGAGCGGCAGCGGCTCGCCCGGCAGCGGCGCGCGCTCCTCCAGGACCGGGCGGAGTGCCTCGTCCTGCTCGGGCGTCACGCGGAGGCCCTGGACGGCCTCATGGCGGCGCCGCCGGCCCCGCCGCACGACGAGCCGCTCGCCGCCCTGCGGATGCGCGCGCTGTACGGCAGCGGCCGGCAGGCCGAGGCCCTGGCCGTCTACGGGGAGACGCGCCGCCGGCTCCTCGACGAGCTGGGCGTGGAGCCGGGCGAGGAGTTGCGCCGTGTGCACCAGGCCGTCCTGCGGCGGGACGACCGGCTCCTGCTCGGGCGGCGGCGACGGGGCGGGGCCGGTACCGGTCCCGACGGCGGCCCCGGTTCGGATGCCGGGCACCTCCCCGCCGTCGGGGGCGAGTTCGGGCAAGGGCCCGGCGCGCCCGGCGCCGGCACGGACGTCGAGCACCGTCTCGCCGACGGCTCCGGCCTCCCCCGCCCCCGGCACGGGGAGCACCCCCGTCACCCCGACCCCACCGGCCCCTCCGACCGGGCCCACCGCCCCCGCCGGCACCGCAACGAACTCCCGGGCGACACCGCCTCTCTGATCGGGCGCGAGGCGGAACTCGCCCTCCTCACCGCTCCGGTGGCCCCGGGGGCGGTGTCCGTGATGACCGTCGACGGTACGGCGGGGGTCGGCAAGACGGCCCTGGTGGTGCGCGCCGCCTGGACGCTGGCCGACGCCCACCCCGACGGCTGCCTGTTCGTGGACCTGCACGCGTACGGCGCCGCCCACGAGACCGTCGATCCGCGGCGGGCCCTGCGCCGGCTGCTGCGCGCGGTCCGGGACCGGGGCCACGGGGTCCCCGACGAACCGCCGGGCGCCCAGGACGGGGACGACGGCCGGGACGACCTGACGGAGCTGGTCGCGGCCTGGCGGGCCGCCACGAGCGGGCTGCGGCTGCTGCTCGTCGTGGACGACGCCCGCAGCGCCGAGCAGGTGCGTCCGCTGCTGCCCGCCGGGCCGGGGAGCCGGGTCCTCGTCGCGGGCCGGCAGCGCCTGCCGGGTCTCGACGCCGGCGTACGGCTCACCGTGGAGCCCCTGGACACCGGGGTCGCGGTCGGACTGCTCCGCGAGCTCCTCGGCGCGGACCGGGCGGACCGCGAGCCCGAGGCGGCCCGCGAACTCGCCCGCCGCTGCGGCGGACTGCCCCTGGCGCTGCGCATCGCGGGCGCCCGGCTGCAGAACCGCCCGTCGTGGACCCTCGCCTTCCTGGCCGGACGGATGTCCGACGACGCGCGCGGCCTCGGTGAGCTGCGGGCCGAGGACCGCAGCGTGGAGGCCGCGTTCCGGCTGTCGTACGACCAGCTCGCCCCCGGGCTGCGGCGCGGTTTCCGGGCGGTGGGCCTGGCGCCGACGGCCCGGTTCGACGACCTCGTGCTCGCCGTCGTGCTGGGCCGTTCCCGGCGGTACGCCGAGGAGGTCCTGGAGGACCTGGTCGACGCGAGCCTGGTGCAGCAGCCGCATCCCGGCCGGTACCGGCTGCACGATCTCGTACGGGCCCACGCCCGGCAGCTCGCCGAGGAGGTGCCCGAGGAGGCCGCGGCGGACCGGGACGCCGTCCTGCGGCTCTACACGGCCGCCGGGCGGCTCGCCGCCGACTGGGGTCCGGACGCGTTCCCCACCGGGCCCGAGGACGCCGGCGACGCTCCGTTCGCCGACTGGCGGGAGGCGTCCGCGTGGCTGGGCGCGACGGGCGGGGAGCTGGTCGACGTGGTGGCCTACGCGGTCGCCGCCGGGGAGTTCGACCACGCCTGCTGGATCGCCGAGGCGCTGGTCGACCACCTGCTCGGCCAGGGCAACCACCACGAGTGCCGGACCGCCCTGGAGCTCGCCCTGTCGTGTGCGGACCGGTCCTCCGACCTGCGGATGCCCGCCTCGCTGCGCAACTGCATGGGGTTCCTGGAGGTGCACAGGGGACGGTTCCGGCAGGCGCACTCCTGGTTCGCCGACGCGCTGCGCCACGGTTCCGGCCACGGCGACCCCCGGGACCGCGTCCGGGCCGTCGCCGGCATGGGGGTCACGGAGTGGACGCTGGGCCGCGTCGAGGAGGGCACCGCCCGGCTGGAGGAGGCGGTGGAGCGGGCGGCCGGGCTCGGCGACGACTGGCTGACCGGGATCGTGACCTGCAACCTGGGCGCGATCCACCACCGGCGGGGGCGGTACGAGGAGGCCCTGGCGCTCTACGCCACCGCCCTCGCGCTCGCCGAGAAGAGCGGCCGGCCCCGTCCGGTCGCCAGCAGTCTGTGCTTCGTCGCCGAGGCCCAGCTGGCCCTGGGCCGGACGGCGGAGGCCGTCGGGCTGCTGCGGCGGGCGGCCGACCTGGCCCGCGCGGCCGAGGACCCGCCGCTGCGGGCGGCGACGCTCTCCCGGCTCGCCGCCGCCGAGCACGCCCTGGGCCGGCTGGGCCCGGCCGTCGACGCCCACCACGAGGCCCTGTCCGCGCTGACCCGGCACACCAGCACGTGGCTGGAGATGCAGGTCCGCGTCCGGCTGGGCGGCACCTACGCGGCCGCGGGCCGGCACGCCGAGGCCCGCCGCGAGTTCGAGGCCGTCCTCGCCCTGCCCGGCGCCGAGAGCCACCCCCACGAGTACGGCCTGGCCCGCGACGGCCTGGCCGGCGACGTGGCCCCGGCCCCGGGGGAGAGTCCCTGACGGGCCCGGGCGCCGGAGAGGGCCGCGCCGGTCAGAGGGCCACGACCGTCGTCTCGGTCGCCTTGAGGCCGGTCCAGACCGGCACCCCGTCCGCCAGGCCGAGTTCGGCGGCGGCCTGCGGGGTGATCTCGGCGACGAGGTCGGGGGCCTCCGTGGAGGTGACCAGGACGCGCAGGCGGCTGCCGCTGGTGGTGATCTCGCGTACGGTGCCGGGCCAGACGTTGCGGGGGCTGCCGACCGGACGCTCGCGGTGCAGGGAGACCGCTTCGGGGGCGACGATCGCGAGGGCCGGGGTGCCGGGCGGCGGGGGTTCGGCGGCGATCAGGGTGCCGCCGCCGTCGAGTGCGAGGCCGTCGGGGGTGGCGGTGCCGGGCCAGGCGTTGCGGCCGAGCATGCGGGCGACCCAGGGGGACCTGGGGTGGCGGGTGACCTCGGCGGGGGTGTCGTCCTGGAGGGCGCGGCCGTCCTGGAGGACGAGGACGCGGTCGGCGAGGGAGACGGCCTCGACCGGGTCGTGGGTGACGATGAGGCAGACGCCGCCGAAGCCGGCGAGGTGGGTGCGCAGGGTGTGCCGGACGTGGGCCCGGGTGGTCTGGTCGAGGGCGGCGAGGGGTTCGTCGAGGACGAGGAGCCGGGGGCGGGCGGCGAGCGCCCGGGCGAGGGCGACGCGCTGGGCCTGGCCGCCGGAGAGCTGTGCCGGTTTGCGGTGGCCGAGGTGGCCGACGCCGAGGCGGTCGAGCCATGCCTGCGCCTCGCGGCGGGCCCCGGCGCGGGGGACGCCCTGGGCGCGCAGGCCGTAGGCGGTGTTGGCGAGGGCGGACAGGTGCGGGAAGAGCGCGCCGTCCTGCGGGACCCACGCGACGTGGCGGCGGTGCGGGGGCAGGGCGGTGACGTCCTCGTCGCCGAGCCGGAGGTCCGCGTGGGCGCGGGGGGTGAGGCCGAGGAGGGCGCGGAGCAGGGTGGTCTTGCCGGCGCCGTTGGGGCCGACGACGGCGATCGTGGTGGTCGGCTCCGCGTCGAGGGTGAGCTCGGTGAAGCCGGTGACGTCGGCGTGCAGGGCCCAACGGCCGGCGGACGGGGCGGCGGGCGGGGCGGCGGGCGGGGCGGCGTCGGCCGGTGGCTCCGCCGTCGCCGAGCCCGCCGTGGCCCGTTCCTTCGTGTCCGGTTCCTCCGTGGGGGCGGGGTGGCGCTTGCGGTCCTGCGGGGTGCCGGTCCAGCGTCCGCGCAGGGCGATGAGGACCGTCATCGCGATGGCGAGGAGCAGCAGGGAGACGGAGGTGGCGGCCTCGGGTTCCTCCTGGAGCAGGAGGTAGACCTGGAGCGGCAGGGTCTGGGTGGTGCCGGGCAGGTTCCCGGCGAAGGTGATCGTGGCGCCGAACTCGCCCAGCGCCCGCGCCCAGGTGAGGGCCGCGCCGGCGAGGATTCCGGGCGCCACCATCGGGAGCGTCACGGTGAGGAAGACGCGGACCGGTGAGGCACCGAGGGACGCCGCGGTCTCCTCGTACCGGGGCCGGAGCCCGCCGAGGGCGCCCTCCAGGCTGATCACCAGGAAGGGCATCGCGACGAAGGTGGCGGCGATCACCGCGCCGGAGGTGTGGAACGGCAGGGTGATGCCGAAGGTGCCCTCCAGCCACGGCCCGAGCAGTCCGCGCCGGCCGAAGGCCAGGAGCAGCGCGACGCCGCCGACGGTCGGCGGCAGCACCATCGGCAGCAGGACGAGCGAGCGGACGAGCGCCTTGCCGGGGAAGGAGACCCGTGCGAGGAGCCAGGCCAGGGGCACCCCGAGGAGCAGCGAGAGGCCGAGCGCCCAGAAGGAGACGAGGAGCGACAGCTTCAGCGCCTCGACGGTCCCCGGTGACGTCAGGTGGCCGGCGAGCTCGCCCCACTCGGTCCGTACGAGGATGCCGACCAGGGGCAGTGCCAGGAAGGCCACGGCCGCCAGCGCGGGCAGCGCGAGGGCGAGGGGCGGCCGGGGGGTCCCGGGACGTCTCCCTGAGACGCGTATGCCTGCTGGTTTCATCATCGGTCCCGGAGAGGTGGGGGCGTGGAGCGGAGGGGCTGTCCGCTCCCCCGGTGCGGGCAGCCCCTCCCGATCGTGGACGATCCCGTACGTTACGGCTTCTGGAAGCCGGCGTCCTGGAGGATCTTCTGTCCCTCGGGCGAGGAGAGCCAGGCGACGAACGCGGCGGCGGCCTCGGCGTTCTTCGAGTCCTTCAGCGTGGCGGCCGGGTACTTCGCGACGGCGTTCTGGTCGTCGGGGATCTCGACGGCGTCGACCTTGTCCTTCGCGCTCTCGGCGTCGGTCTTGTAGACGAGGCCGGCGTCGGCCTCGCCCAGCTCGACCTTGCCGAGCACGGCGCGCACGCTGGGCTCCTGGGAGACCGGCTTCACCGTGATCTCCTGCTTGTCGAGGATCTGCTTGCTGTACTTGCCGGCCGGGACCTCGGGGGCCGCGAGGACGACCTTGAGCTTGGTGTCGGCCAGGTCCTTCAGCTCGTCGACCTTGAAGGGGTTGCCCTCGCCGGTGGCGATGACGAGCCGGTTCCTCGCGATGATCGCGGGGGTGCCCGTGTCGGCCTTCACCTTGTCCATGCTCTTGGTGTCGGCGGTCACCAGGACGTCGGCGGGCGAGCCCTGGGAGACCTGGGCGACGAGCTCCTGCGAGCCGGCGAAGGAGAAGGTCAGCTTCGTGCCCGGGTGGGACTTCTCGTACGCCGCGCCGGCCGTCTTGAACACGTCGGTGAGGGACGCGGCGGCGAGCACGGTGAGGTTCGCCGCGGGGGCGCCGCTCGTGGAGCCGGAGGCCGGGGAGCCGCCGGTGTCCTTCTTCGCGCCGTCGTCGCCGCAGGCCGCGAGCGGGACGAGCAGGGCGGCGGTGAGCACGGCGGCGGCGGTGCGGCGTCCGGCGGGGGTGAGGGACATGGGGATCTGGACTCCTTGGGAACGAACGGAAGGTGCGTGGACGGGCCGGCCGCGCCGACGGCCGAGGTGTCGCGGTGTTGCATGAGGGATGGTCAGGCGCGGTCGATGTGCACGCCGGTCGGCTCCACGCGGGCGGTGGCCCGCGCGCCGACTTCCGGTCCCCGTTCCTCACTGACGCCCGGCGGCCGCGTGGCCCGCCCGGTGCTGTAGGGCTGCATATGCGACACGTTAGGCCTCTGTTGCTCTCATCTGCAACAAAGTGGTGGGACTCTCCATCGCGGATGAGAGGCAGGTCGTAGGAACCGACGAGGAGGGGCGCCCCGTGGTCTCACGTGCCGGACGGGAGGGGCGCGGCGAGCCGGGCGGAGCCGATCCAGATGCCGGTGACGGCACTGACGTAGCGGGCTCCGCAGCGGTCGGACGGGACGACGAGCTGAGGGCCGTCCCCGTCGAGGTCCCGGTCGTCCATCCGGGTCGCGAGGAGGACGGGGGCGTCGCCGAAGTCGGCGTCGATCTCCGCCCACGACAGGAGCGCGTGGTGGCCGTCGCCGCCGTCGACGGCGATCAGGAAGCGGGAGCGCTCCTTGCGGCGGGCGGGGTCGAAGCGGGGGCGTGCCGCGGTGGCGACCTCCCGGAGGAGGGGCCCGGAGAAGGTGTGGTGCTGGGGCCCCGCGGTGGCGCAGTCGAAGACGACCTCGACCCGGTGCTGCTCCCAGTCCCGGCGCAGGTCGGCGACGGTGAGCGTGGCGGGGCGGGCCACGTCCCCCCGGAGCGTGAAGGATCCGGCGGGCACGGACGCGGGCGCGGGTGTGCGCGTCGGTGCGGGTGCGGCGGCGGGTGTCGGGTGGGGCGCGGTGTTCGGTCGGCTCATCGTCGGTCCCCTCGCGGCGGTCGGTACGGCGGCTGCGCGCAGTGATACCCGACCGGTGGAGCGGAGAACCGTGTCTGCCACGTGAATCATCGTGTTCGGCCCGCACATGTGAGCTTCCTACGAGCCTTTCCCTCGTCCTTGCCCGGCTCATCGGACCGCGTTCCGCGTCCGGTCCCGCGCCTGCCGGTCGAGGGCGAGCCAAACGCGGTCGCGGGTCACCGGCAGTTCGGTGAAGCGGATGCCCGTGGCGTCGCGCAGGGCGTTGGCGAAGGCGGGGGCGACCGGGTTGAAGGGGCTCTCGCTCATCGACTTGGCGCCGAGGGGGCCGATGGCGTCGGTCGTCTCGGTGAAGTGGACCTCGGTGCGGGGCACGTCGGCGTACTGGGGAAGCCGGTAGCGGCGGAACGCGGCCGTGGTGACCTCGCCGCGCTCGTCGACGCGGACGGTCTCGAAGAGGGTGGCGCCGAGGGCCTGCGCGACCCCGCCCTCGACCTGGCCCCGGCACTGCATCGGGTTCATGACCTTGCCGGCGTCGGCCGCGTGGACGCTGCGCAGGATGCGGACCTCCCCGGAGTCCGGGTCGACGGCGATCCGGAACCACTGCGCGTTGAAGGCCACCGAGCGCGGCGAGCCGCCCCAGTGCCCGTCCGCCGCGAGCTCCTCCGCCGCCCCGAGCGCGTGCCCCGCCTCGTACAGCTCCTTGAGGGTGACTATGCGGCCGGCGCAGTCGACGGACTCGGCGCCCAGGACGCACAGGTGCCGGGCGGCCCCTGTATGACGGGCGGCGAGGGTGCGGAGGCGTTCGGCGAGGGAGGTGGCGGCGAGGAGGACGGCCTTGCCGGCGACGACGGTGCCGGCGGAGCCGAAGGCGCCGGTGTCGTGGCGGACGACGTCGGTGTCGGACTGGCGGACGGCGAGCCGGTCCTCGGTGGTGTTCAGGGCCCCGGCGGTGATCTGCTGGTGGACGGTGGTGGTGCCGTTGCCGAACTCGGCGGTGCCCACCGCGATGTCGTACGTGCCGTCCTCCAGCAGGGAGACCCGGGCGTCGGCGTAGTGCCCGCCGGGCGGGCCGGTCGCGATCATCGCCATGCCGGTCCCCTGCCCGACGAGCCAGCCCTCGGGTGCCTCCTCGGCGCTGCGGTCCCCGGCGAGGGCGTTCCGCACGACGGAGAGGCACTGGTCGAGGCCGTACGAGGCGATGTGGAGGTCCTCCTCCTCGCCGATCGGGCTGTGCATGCCCTCCCCCGGCCCGATGACGTTCTTCTCCCGGAGGACGAGCGGGTCCATGCCGAGGCGGCGGGCCAGCTCGTCCATGACGGACTCGACGGCGAAGGTGACCTGGCCGAGGCCGTAGCCGCGGAACGCGCCCGCCGGGACGACGTTGGTGTAGACGGAGTACGCGTCGACCTTCTTGTGCGGGGCCCGGTAGACGGCGAAGGACTCGCCGACGCTGTGGAACATGACGGCCGGGCCGTGGTTGCCGTACGCACCGGTGTTGGACACCACCCGCATCTGTACGGCGGTGAGGGTTCCGTCGGCGCGCGCCCCCGCCTTGATGCCGATGGTGAACGGGTGCCGGGTGGTCGCCCCGTAGAACTGCTCGGCCCGGGTGTACTCCAGCTTCACCGGTCGGCGCAGCGTGAGGGCGGCGAGGGTGACGACGTCCTCGGTCAGCATCTCCTGCTTGCCGCCGAAGCCGCCGCCGACCCGGCCCGCCACCACCCGCACCCCGTCCTCCGGCAGGCCGTAGAGCGCGCACAGGGCCCGCCGGGTCAGGAACGGGGTCTGGGTGGAGGAGCGGACGGTGAGCCGCTCGCCCGTGCCGTCCTCCTTCGGCTCGAAGTACGCGACGCAGCCGTGGGTCTCCAGGCTGGCGTGCTGCACCCGCTGGGTGCGGAAGGTCTCCTCGTACACGACGTCCGCCTCCGCGAAGCCGTCCTCGACGCAGCCGATCTCGCCGTGGACCTCGCCCGCGACGTTGTTCTCCACCCGGGCGATGCGCTCCCCCGGCCCCTTGCCCGCGTGGACGACGGGGGCGCCGGGGCGCATGGCCTCCTCCGGGTCGGTGACGTACGGCAGTTCCCCGTACGTGACCTCGATCCGGCGGCAGCCCTCCTCGGCGGCCCGCTCGCTGTCGGCGACGACGGCGGCGACCCGCTGGCCGACGTACCGGACGACGTCGTCCAGGACGCGGGTGTCGTCGGGGTCCTCGGTGGGATGCTCGTGGCGGGCGGAGGAGTAGAGCGTCTTCGGCGCGTCCTCGTGGGTGAGGACGGCGTGCACGCCGGGGACGCGCAGCGCGGCGGCGGTGTCGATCGCGACGATCCGGGCGTGCGGGTGCGGGGAGCGCAGCAGCTTCATGTGCAGCAGGCCGGGGACCTCGACGTCGAAGGTGTAGCGGGCGGTGCCGGTGACGACCCGCGGTCCGGCCGGCGCGGCGACGTTCTGTCCCACCGCCTTTCCCGCGCACGGGCGTTCGGTGTGCTTCACGCCCCGTACGGCGTCCTCGATCGCCCGGTAGCCGGTGCAGCGGCAGATGTTGCCCTTGAAGGCGCGGGGCAGGTCGTCGAGCTTGCCGTCGTCGTGCGGGGTGCCGCGCTCGGCCTCCAGGGCGGCGGTCGTCATGAGGAAGCCGGCCGTGCAGAAGCCGCACTGGTAGCCCTGCGCGTCCAGGAACCTCTGTTGGACGGGGTGGAGTCCGCCCTCCGGGGAGG
Source organism: Streptomyces sp. NRRL F-6492 (assembly GCF_001280125.1). Lineage (GTDB taxonomy): Bacteria > Actinomycetota > Actinomycetes > Streptomycetales > Streptomycetaceae > Streptomyces. Next base: position 107,598 of record NZ_LGEG01000193.1, on the reverse strand, counting down.
CGAGCCCCTCCACGGTCGTCACCGCGCGCCCTTCGGCCCGTACGGCCGGGTAGAGGCAGCTGTGCACCGGTTCCCCGTCGACGTGGACGGTGCACGCGCCGCAGTCGCCCGCGTCGCACCCCTTCTTCACCCCGAACCGGCCCCGCTCGCGCAGATAGGTCCGCAGGCACTGGCCGGCGCGCGGCTCGTCGCCGAACGGCCTTCCGTCGACATGGACTTCGAAGCTCATCGGGCGTCCTCCTCCGGTGCGGTCAGCTCGCGGCGGACCTCCTCCGCGAGGCGCAGGCCCATGTGCCGTCGCCATTCGGGCAGTCCGTGGATGTCGTCGAACCAGTCCTCGTCCCGTACGGCGGTGTCGATCGCGGCCCGGAGCTCCTCGCGCGGGGGCGGGAGCGGGAACCAGAACCGGAACGGGCGGGTGGTGGCGGCGGTCACCGTCACCGCCAGCGAGCCGTCCACCGGGTCGAGCGCCCCGACGACCAGCGCCCCGGACCGGCCGAGCCCGTACAGCGAGGCCTGGCGGAAGGCCGTACGGCACCCCAGTGCCCGCCCCGGCAGCGTCACCGAGCGCAGCAGCTCGCCCTCCGCGAGGTCCTTCACGCCCGCGCCCCGGATGAATTCGGCCACCTTCACCTCGCGCGTGGAGCCGTCCTGGGCCAGCAGGAGGCAGCTGCCGTCGAGGGCGGCGGTGAGCGAGATCATCGGTCCGGCCGGGAGGCCGTTGCACAGGTTTCCGCCGACGGTGGCCATGTTCCAGACCTTGAACGAGGCGAGGAAGGCCCGGCAGCACTGCTCGAACAGCGGGGCCGCGGGCGCGTCCAGGAAACGCCGGCCGTAGCGGGACAGTCGGGTGATCGTGCAGGTCGCCGCGACCTCCAGCGAACCGTCCGGGTGGCGCGTGAGCGGCTCCCAGCCCATCCGGCTCAGATCGACCAGCCGCCGCAGGTGCGGCTGGGGCTCGGAGAACAGATAGGTCCCGCCTCCCAGCCAGGCGTCCCCCGGGCGCCAGGGCTCGCGCAGGCGCGCGTCCCTCACGTCCGTGACCGTGTTCAGATCCATCCCGTACCCGCCTTCCGACCGGTGTCCTCCGACCGCTTGCCTCAGGCCAGTGAAGCCCGGCGGGGGCGTGCGGCACGACTGGACGCGCACCCGGAAATCAACGCTCTCCCGGCCCCCGGCCCTGGACGATCGACCAGGAGCCGTTCCCGGCCCGCAGCCGGGCATCTACGATGCATCGACCCGCATTCGCCTCGTGAATGTGAGGGCGGGCCCGTCCCGCGACCGCGCAAGGAGCTCCGTTATGCACGTCGACCACCTCCTCCGACTCGACCGTCTGGACCTCTCCCTCGTCTGGGGCGACGAGGCGCTGCTCGGCCAGGAGATCGCCGGGGTGACCGCGACCGACCTGGAGGACCCGGAGCGCTTCCTCCAGCCGGGCGAGGTCGTGCTGAGCGGGCTCGTGTGGTGGAGCCGGGACGGCGCGCCGGCCAAGACGGACCGCTTCGTGTCGGCCCTGCGCCGCGCGGGGGCCGTCGCGCTGCTCGCGGGCGAGGAGACCCACGGGCACGTGCCGCGCGAACTCGTCGACGCCTGCCGGAGGCACCGCGTCGCCCTCGTCGCCGTGCCGCCGCACACCAGCTTCCGGGCCGTCACCGAAGCCGTCTACCTGCGCCAGTGGGGCGAGCTCAGCCGGCACCCCGCCGACGACCACCGCGCCCTGCCGGAGAACGTCCGCCTGGACCTCGACCGCGCCCTGGAGGGCGGCGCGACGACCGGCGAGCTGCTCGACCGGGCCTTCGCCCACCTCGGCACGCCCGCCTGCCACCTGCTCACCCCCGGCGGCCGGACCGTGGCCCGCACCTCCGCCGCCGCGGGCCTGCCCGCCCGGGAGGCGGCGGAGGCCCTGCGCGGCGGGCGGGGCACGACACTGCGGGTCGAGGCCGAGGGCACGGACTTCGACACCTGGTACCTGCACCTGCCGGAGGAGGGGCGGGTGCCCCCGCGGGTCCTCCAGGAGATATCCGAGCTCCTCGGCCGGCACCGGCGCCGCCGGGACCGGCACCGCGCGGCGCGCGGTGCCGCCTCCACCCGGCTCGTGGAGGCCGTCGGCGCCCTGCGCGTCGACACCGACCACCTGCGGAGCGCGCTGGCCTCCTGCGGCCTGGCGGACCGGGCCGCCTACACGGTGGTCGTCGCGGCCCTGGAGCCGGACGGGAACGCGGGCGCCGACGGCGTCGCCGCGCTCACCGAGGCGCTCGGCCACCTGCCGTCCGCCGCGTTCGCCGTCGCCCGGGGCGCCGGTGACGAGGCGACGGCCGTCCTCGCCCACGAGGGGGACGCGGCGGACGAGGTGGAGGAGGGGCTGCGCGAGGTGTGGCCGCTGATCCGGGACTGCCGGCCGGAGAGCGCCTGGCGGGTCGGCCTGAGCATGCCCGTCACCGCCCCCACGTCGCTGGACACCGCCCTCGCGCAGGCCCGTTACGCCCTCGCGGCGGCCCCCGCCCTGGCCCCGCCGGTCGCCGGGCTCCGGGATCTCGGCGGGCTGGCCCTGCTCCTCGCCGGCGTCCCCGCCGACGTACGGGAGGTCTACCGCACGACGGTCCTCGGCCCCCTCCTCGGCTCCGGGCGGAGGTCGGGCGCCATGCTCCTGGAGACCCTGGAGGCCTTCCTGGCGCACGACTGCTCCTGGACGAGGACCGCCGAGGCGCTCCACATCCACGTCAACACGGTCCACTACCGCGTCGAGCGCATCGAGGCCCTCACCGGCCGGGACCTGTCCCGGCTCGCCGACCGGGTGGACCTGCGCGCCGCGCTCCTCTGCCGCTGACCCGACGCCCGATGCCGATGCCGATGCCCGGACCCGGCACCCGGCACCCGGCACCCGGCCGGGACGATTCCGCGTGGGCGGGGCCGGGGCAGGTCAAGTCAAGTCGATGTGCACGCTGGTCGACTTCACCCGGGCGGTGACCGTGGCCCCGACGTCGAGCCCCAGCTCCTCGACGGCCTCGCGGGTCACCAGGGACACCAGCCGGTGCGGCCCCGACTGCACCTCCACCTGCGCGGCCACGTCGTCGACGCGCACGCCGGTCACGATCCCCACGAAGGAGTTCCGCACCGACGTCGGCACGTCGTCCTCCGGGACGGCGTGCAGCCCGGCCCCCCGCTCCCGGGCGAAGGCGGCCAGGGCCACGCCCTCGATCACCCGCCGGCCGGCCCCGTCGCGCTCCACGGCCAGTCTGCCCCCGTCCGCCCATCGGCGAACGGTCTCCGAACTCACTCCGAGCAGCTGCGCGGCCTGCCCAATGCTGTACGACGGCATCCCCGCACTCTAGGGGGTGTCTTGCGCGTCCCCGGTCCGCCGGACGGACGCGACCGGGGCGTCCCCCCGCGACCGGGGAGAACGACGTGCCGACGGGGTGCTCACGGCGCTCCGCCTCCCGTCGTGCGTCCGGTGTAACGCCCCGTGCGCGGGGGACGTGATCGTCCGGAAACCGGGGCTTCCTACGGTCGGTGGCTGTGGGAGGCCTCCCGTCCGGGAGGGGATGAGGAGGGGTGCCGATGGAGCCGGAGGGCGGGACTTCGCGGACGGTCTGCTCGTACTGCGGGGTCGGCTGCGGCATCGTGCTCGACGTCGCGCGCGACCCGGCGACCGGGCTGCGGCGGATCGTGAAGGCGTCCGGCGACAAGGCGCATCCGGCCAACTCCGGCCGCCTGTGCACGAAGGGGGCCACGAGCGCCGACATGATGGCGGCTCCGGGGCGGATCGGGAAGGCGCTGGTGCGGGCGGAGCGCGGGGGCGAGCCGGTCGAGACGGACGTCGACGCCGCCGTCGCCGGGGTCGCGGGACGGCTGCGCGCGATCCTGGACGAGCACGGGCCCGACGCGCTGTCCTTCTACGTCTCCGGACAGCTGTCCCTGGAGGCGCAGTACCTGGCGAACAAGCTGGCCAAGGGCTTCGTCCGCACCCACCAGATCGAGTCGAACTCGCGGCTGTGCATGGCGTCGGCCGGTTCCGGCTACAAGCTGTCGCTCGGCGCGGACGGGCCGCCCGGCTCGTACCGGGACTTCGACCACGCGGACGTGTTCCTCGTGATCGGCTCCAACATGGCGGACTGCCATCCGATCCTCTTCCTGCGGATGATGGACCGGGTGAAGTCGGCCGGGGCGAAGCTGATCGTCGTCGACCCGCGGCGCAACGCCACCGCCGACAAGGCGGACCTCTTCCTGCCGATCCGGCCGGGCACCGACCTCGCCCTGCTCAACGGGCTGCTGCACCTCCTCGTCGAGAACGGGCACGTCGACGGGGAGTTCGTCGCCGAGTTCACGGAGGGCTGGGAGGACATGCCCGCCTTCCTCGCCGACTACCCGCCCGCGAAGGTCGCCGGGATCACCGGCATCCCCGAGGCCGACATCCGGGAGGCCGCGCGGTGGATCGGCGAGGCCGGCGCTTGGACGAGCTGCTGGACCATGGGGCTCAACCAGTCGACGCACGGCACCTGGAACACCAACGCGCTCGTCAACCTGCACCTGGCCACCGGTGCCGTCTGCCGTCCGGGCGCCGGTCCCTTCTCCCTGACGGGTCAGCCCAACGCCATGGGCGGCCGGGAGATGGGCTACATGGGGCCGGGGCTGCCCGGCCAGCGGTCGGTGCTCGTGGACGCCGACCGCGCCTTCGTCGAGGAGCTGTGGAACCTCCCCGGGGGGACGCTGCGGGCCGAGGCGGGGCGCGGCACGGTGGAGATGTTCGAGCGGATGGCGGCCGGGGACATCAAGGCCTGCTGGATCATCTGCACCAACCCGGTCGCCTCGGTCGCCAACCGCAGGACCGTCATCGACGCCCTGGAGGCCGCCGAACTCGTCGTCACCCAGGACGTGTTCGCCGAGACCGAGACCAACGCGTACGCGGACGTGGTGCTGCCCGCCACGCTGTGGGCGGAGTCCGACGGCGTCATGGTCAACTCCGAGCGGAACCTCACCCTCGTCCGGGGCGTCGTCGACCCGCCCGGCCAGGCCCTCCCCGACTGGGAGCTCATCGCCCGCGTCGCCCGCGCGATGGGCTTCGCCGACGGCTTCACGTACGACTCGGCGGAGGAGGTGTTCGAGGAGCTGAAGCGGGCGTGGAACCCGCAGACCGGCTGGGACCTGCGCGGCGTGACGTACGAGAGGCTGCGCGCCGCCCCCGTCCAGTGGCCGGCCCCGACCGCCGACGGCCCCGACCGCAACCCGGTCCGGTACGTGAACGACGGCGTCAGCCAGACGCTCCTGGAGCGCGCGGACGGCACCCGGCCCCGGCTGGCCTTCCCGACGGCGAGCGGACGTGCCCGGTTCTTCGCGCGGCCCCACCTCCCGGCGGCCGAACTGCCCGACGACGCCTACCCGTTCGTCCTCAACACCGGTCGCCTCCAGCACCAGTGGCACACCCTGACCAAGACCGGCAAGGTGGCCAGGCTCGGGAAGCTGAACCCCGGTCCCTTCGTCGAGATCCACCCCGAGGACGCGGCGGCGCTGGGCGTGGCCGAGGGCGACGGCGTGGAGATCGCCTCGCGGCGCGGGCGCGCCGTCCTGCCCGCCGTGGTCACCGACCGGGTCCTGCCCGGGAACTGCTTCGCCCCGTTCCACTGGAACGACCTGTTCGGCGAGTACCTCGGCATCAACGCCGTCACCAACGACGCCGTCGACCCGATCTCCTTCCAGCCCGAGTTCAAGGTGTGCGCGGTGACCCTCGCGAAGACGGCCGCTCCCGTGCCCGCCGCCCGTGCGGAGCGGGAGCCGGGGACGGCGCCGGAACCGGGGACGGAGCCGGCCGCCGGAGCGGGGCCGGCGGCCGAGACGGGGCCGGCGGCCGAGACGGGGCCGGGGAGAGAGGTCCTGCCCGCGCTCGCCGCCCTGTTCGGCGTCGCGGACCTCGCCCCTCCCCCGTTCACCGAGCCGGAGCGCCACTACCTCGCGGGCCTCCTCTCCGGGCTCGCCGGAGCGCCCGCCGACGGCCGCGTGCCGGTCCTCCCGGCGTCCGCGCCCTTCGCGCCGGAGCGCGGCCGCTGGGTCGACGGGGTCCTGGCTGGAACGTTCTCGCGGACCGGCGCACCGGCGCCGCTCCCGCCCGGCGCGCCGGAGCGGGACGGGCCGCGGGCCGTCCCCCCGCGCCGTCTGCTGCTCCTGTGGGCCTCCCAGACCGGCACGGCCGAGGAGTTCGCCGCCGGCGCCGCCGGCCGGCTGGCCGAGGCCGGGCACGCCCCGGCCCTCCTCCCGATGGAGAGCGCCGACCTCGGCGGGATCGGCCCGGACGCGGACCTGCTGGTGGTGACCAGTACGTTCGGGGACGGCGACGCCCCGGACAACGGGACGGCCTTCTGGCGGACGCTGGCCTCCCCCGGCGCCCCCCGCCTCGACGGCGTCCGCTTCGCCGTCCTGGCCTTCGGCGACTCCGGCTACGCCGACTTCTGCGGCCACGGCCGGCGCGTCGACGAGCGCCTCGCCGAACTGGGCGCCACCCGCCTCCACCCCCGTACCGACTGCGAACCCGACCACGAGGAGAGCTCCGCGGCCTGGCTCGCGGCGCTCCTCCCGCTGCTCGCCGCCCCGGCCCCGGAGTCCGTTCCGGCCCCGGAGTCCGCCCCGGCCCCGGAGCCGGTCCTGGCGCCCGTCCCCGCCGGGCGGGGCCCCGCCTCCGGGGCGGCGCGGCCCGGAGAGTACACGAAGACCTCGCCGTTCCCCACGCTCCTCGTCGGCAACCGGCTCCTGAGCCTGCCCGGCTCGCAGAAGGAGGTGCGGCAGTTCGCCTTCGACACCCGCGACGGCGAGCTCGCGTACGAGGCGGGCGACGCGCTCGGGGTGTGGCCGGTGAACGGCGGCGGCCCGGTCGCCGAGTGGCTCGCGCTCACGGGGCTCGACCCCGACGAGCCGGTCGACGCCGGCGGCGCCGGGCCGCTCCCGCTGGCCGAGGCCCTGCGGACCCGGCTCGACGTCACGCGCGTCACCCCGGACCTGCTGAGGTTCGTGGCCGAGCGGTCCGGGAGCCACGACCTCAGGCGGCTCCTGCGCCCCGGCAACAAGGACGAGCTGGCGAAGTGGGGGTGGGGGCTCCAGCCGGCCGACGTGATCGGCGGCTTCCCCGTCCGTGCCTCCGCCGCCGAGTGGACCGGCGTGCTCAAGCGCCTCCAGCCGCGCCTGTACTCGATCTCCTCCAGCCCGCTGGCCCACCCGGGCGAGGTCCGGCTCACCGTCTCCGTCGTGCGCTACACCAACGACCGGGGCCGGGACCGCACCGGGGTGTGCTCCGCCTACCTCGCCGACCACGCCGACGACGGCCCCGTCCAGGTCTTCGTGCGGCGCTCCCCGCACTTCCGGCCGCCGTCCGACCCCGCCACACCGATGATCATGGTCGGTCCCGGGACGGGCGTGGCCCCCTTCGTCGGCTTCCTGGAGGACCGCCTGGCCCGGGGCCACACCGGCCGCAACTGGCTGTTCTTCGGCGAGCAGCGCGAGGCCACCGACTTCTACTACCACGAGGAGCTGGAGGCCCACCTCGCCTCCGGCCACCTGCACCGGCTCGACACCGCCTTCTCCCGCGACCGGCGCAACAAGGTCTACGTCCAGGACCGCATGCGCGAGCACGGCTCCGTCCTCTGGTCCTGGCTGCGGGACGGAGCCCACTTCCACGTCTGCGGCGACGCCGCCCGCATGGCCCGGGACGTCGACCGGACCCTGCGCGAACTCGTCGCCCGCCACGGCGGGATGGGCGACGAGGAGGCGGCCGCCTACGTCGAGCGGATGGCCGCGGACCGGCGGTACGTCCGCGACGTGTACTGACGCGGGGCGGGGATCAGCCCGCGGTGATCCGCAGGACGCCGGTCACCGTGCCCTGGAGGTAGGCGCCGTCCGGGGCGACGGTGCCGGCCATCTGGAGCGTGTCGTACAGGGATCCGACGCCGACCTGCTTGGAGCGGGTGACGCGGCCGGTCTCCGGGTCGATCTGGACGTAGCGGTAGGGGTCGAGGATTCCCGTTCCCCTGGTTCCGGGGATCAGCGGGTCGCGGACGACGGTGTGCAGGGTGTTCGTGGCGGTGGACAGCTTCGGGACGGCCGCCGAGCGCAGGGCGTTGTCCCAGACCGTGGCGCAGCCGGTGCCGTCGGGGCGGATGTCGACCCGGGTCAGGCCGCCGGCGAAGTCGGCCGAGGAGGGGACGGACGGGCCCGCGCCGTCCGGGAGAGCCGGGTACGGGTAGCCGTAGGTGCCGGCGACGAAGACGCTGTTGCCCGCGCCGACGGGCGAGTTCTCGCTGCCGGGGCCGCCGGAGGCCCGGAGGACGGGGACCGAGCAGATCTCCGCGCCGCCGTCGGTGCGGTACACCTTGAGGCGGACGGTGGTGTCGGCGTTGTCGACGATCGCGACGTAGTCGGTGCCGGTCTTCGGGCCGAGGAAGGTCGGGGTGGAACCGCTGCCCCAGCTCAGCAGGCCGGGCTTGCGGGCCTGGCCCCGGTCGTACGCCTGGCGCCAGGCGATCGCCGGCGTGCCGTCGGCGCCCGCGGTGAGCAGGTAGGTGGCGTGGGTGCTGGTGACGGCGGCGCCCTCGGGGGCGGTGGAGATGCTGTTGGCGACGCGCTCCCCGGCGGGCAGGCGCAGGGTGGAGACCTGTCCGGTCCGGTCGTCGGCGAGGCCGACCACGCCGTTGCCGGTGGCGAACCAGACGCGTCCCCGCCAGTCCGGCGAGAGGCCGGTGACCGCGTCGTCGGCGGGGACGGCGGAGGCGAGGGAGAGGCTCCGGTCGACGGAGAGGCGCCAGGCGCCGGAGGCGTCCTTGCGGTGGGCGACGCGCAGGAGGCTGCGGCTGCCGTCCACGACGACGAGCCGGTCCTCGTTGTCGAGGTAGGCGTAGACGCCGCCGAGGAGCGAGCCCTTGGTGAGTTGGAGGGTGGTGAGGGAGGAGCCGTCGGCCGGGTTCAGCAGGTGGACGGTCGGGACCTGGCCGAAGATCGGGGTGCACAGGACGACCGGGTAGCCGTCGGAGCCGACGAGGACGGTGGGGCAGGCGGAGGCGAGCGCCACCCGCTTCGAGGCCAGGTTCCCCGCGCCGGGGCCCGCCAGCGGGGTGGTGTCCGAGGAGCCGGTGTCCCCGTGCATGGTGGCGGTCCCGTCGGGGCCCGCGTACGGGTTGTGCGGCGGTACGGGGGTGGGGTCGGCCGCGGGCGCGGCTCCGGCGGGGACGGCGGTGGCCGCGAGGGCGAGGGCGGAGACCAGCGCGGCGACCAGGGGCCTGCGGCGGGCGCGGGGGCGCGCGGACGGGAGGGACATGAGGAGGACGGGATCCTTCCGGGACGGCGGTGGGAGGGAGGGGGCGCGCGTGCGTGCGGCCGCGCGGGAAGGCCCGTACGGGCGGGGTGGGGCGTACGGACGGGGCGCGGTGCGTACGGACGGGCGGTGCGTACGGGTGGTGCGGGGCGTACGGGTGATGCGGGGCGTACGGGTGGTGCGGGGCGTACGGGTGGTGCGGGGCGTACGGGTGGTGCGGGGCGTACGGGTGGTGCGGCGGGCACGGCCGAGTGGACCTCACCGGCCCCACCAGCCCCTCGGGCTCCTCGGTCGGGAGCTCCCGGGATCGCCGGGACGACAGGGTGGTGCGCGGTCGGGGTCGAGGTCCGGCGGACGGTGACGCGCGGGGAGCGACGGGCCACGGCCGGAAGGGGCGCCCCGGCGGCGGCCGGGATCGGTGCCACCGGCCGCGAAGAGCGGCGACCGGGGCCGGTGGAGGCGGCCGGGACCGTCACCGGCGGCCGTGGAGGACGGCGGCCGGGGTCAGCGCCCGCTACAGAGGGCGCCGGACGTGCGCGCGAGGTCGACGTGACGTCGTCGCGTGAGGGTCGTCCGGCGGCTCTTCATGTGCATGATCGAAGCAGGTGCCCGTCCGCGGGGTCAAGGCGCACCGGCCACCGTTCCACGGAGTGGGACGGCGCCATGGACGGCTCCAACGCCCTCCCCGTACAAGAGGGTTCGGGTGGGCTCACCGCCTGCCGCCGGAACCCCGCCGGTGCCGTCCGAGCCGCCGCTCCCGGGGGTCGAAGAGGTTCACCGCGAGGGCAGCCGTGACGAGCCCCGCCGCCAGGAGCAGTCCGTGCGGGACGATCCCCCCGACCACGACGGCGGCGAGGGCGAGGCCCATGGCCAGCCAGGCCCGGCCCCGCCGGTACTCGCGGGGGCGCCGGGGGCGGCCTTCGCCCGGGCCGCGGGCGAAGCGGGGGTCGTCGCGCCACAGGACGGCCTCCAGGGCGGCGTTCCTCCCCTCGTCGGAGTCGCCCATGGCGTCCTCCCTCCTCTCGGTGGCCCGGCGGGACGCAGGTCAGGCCAGGACGAAGTAGCGCAGCCAGACGTACACGCCCGCGAGGGCGGTGGTGACGACGTTGGCGGAGGAGGCGATGATCGTGGCGTTGCCGGCGAGGTCCGCGCCCAGGGCGAAGGACCACCAGAGCACGCCGGCCCGTCCGGTCCCGCCGGAGGACTCGACGATCTGGGAGACGATCGGGCTGACCGAGGCGACGAACGGGATGTTGTCGATGACGGCGGAGGGCACCACCGAGCCGAAGAGCAGGGCCATCGAGGTGCCGAACAGCTTCCCCTCGGTGGCCCGGGCCGCCGCCTCCCCGATGTCGGTGACGACCCCGGTCCGCACCATGGCGCCGACCATGACGAAGAGCCCGGCGAAGAACGCCAGCGTCTGCCACTCCACGTCGGCCACCACCTTCTCCGGCCGCAGCCGGGAGACGGCGAGCAGGATCAGCCCGCCGCTGATGGCCACCACGGAGGGCTCCAGGTGCAGGGCGGTGTGCAGGACGAAGCAGACCATCACCAGGCCGATGACGACGCCGCTGATGACGAGGAGCCGCTTGTCGGTGATCGCGTCCCGCTCGCGCATCGCCATGACCCGCTCGGCCCGTTCCGGGTCGTACGAGAACGCCTTCCGGAACATCCAGCGGGCCATCACCGCGAACACCAGGATCAGGAAGGTGGTGATGGGGGCCATGTGGAGCAGGAAGTCGTTGAAGGAGAGGCCGGCCCGCGCGCCGATCATGATGTTGGGCGGGTCGCCGATCAGGGTGGCGGCGCCCCCGATGTTGCAGGCCATGACCTCGGCGATCAGGTACGGCACGACCGGGAGGCCGAGCCTGCCGCAGACCGCGATCGTGACCGGGGCGATCAGGAGGACGGTGGTGACGTTGTCCAGCCACGCCGACAGGACGGCGGTGGTGAGGATCAGGAGCACCATGAGGCGGTACGGGCGCCCCCGCGAGCGTTTCGCGGCCCAGATGGCGACGAACTCGAACACCCCGGTGCGTTTGAGGACGGAGACGATCAGCATCATGCCGAGGAGCAGGAAGAGCACGTTCCAGTCGATGCCCGTGTGCTCGGAGAAGAAGGCGTCCTCCGGGCTGGTCGCCCCGACGAGGAGCATCACGACCGCGCCGCCGAGGGCCGCGGCGACCCGGTGGACCCACTCCGTGGCGATCAGTACGTAGACGGCCGCGAAGACCGCGACGGTCGCCCACGTGGTCACGCTCACGGCGGACCCGCCCGGCGGGGGCGGCGGCCGGGTCCGGGCGGGGTCTCCGGAGCGGCGAGGGGGCTCCGCGGTCTCCGGGGGGTACGTGTCATGGGCGCGGACTCCGTTCGTGCCATGGCCTGGAACGCCGGCGTCACCGGCCGGACCCGCACTCCGTGCGCCCCGCCTCGTGCACCGACCCGGCGACCGGGTCGCCGGGTGCTCCTCCGTCCCACCCTCCCCCGGGGCACCGTCCGCCCGCATCGGGGTCGGCACCCATTTCCGCCCGTCGCACGCCGTTCCGGCCACCGTCGACAGAAGTGTCCGGCATGCCCGTTTCAAGAGCGGTGTTCGCGGCAAGTCGCCCGGCATGATGCAGATCGGGTACACGATGATGACCGAGCAGGCCGGGCCCCGTGAGCTGGTGGGGCACGTGGTCGAGGCGGAACGCGCCGGATTCGACTTCTCCGTGATCTCGGACCACTCCTTCCCGTGGCTGGACTCCCAGGGCCACGCCCCGTACGCGTGGAGCGTCCTGGGGGCGGCGGCGCAGGCGACCTCCCGCATCCCGCTGATGACGTACGTGACCTGCCCGACCTTCCGCTACCACCCGGCGGTCGTGGCGCAGAAGGCGGCGACCGTGCAGCTGCTGTCCGAGGGCCGGTTCCGGCTCGGGCTCGGCTCGGGCGAGATCCTGAACGAGCACGTCGTCGGCGCGGGCTGGCCCTCGGCGGGCGTCCGCCTGGAGATGCTGGACGAGGCCGCCGGGATCATCCGCGACCTGTTCTCCGGCGAGTACGTGACCCACCGGGGGACCCACTTCCAGGTCGAGAACGCCAAGCTGTGGGACGTCCCCGACACTCCCCCGCCCATCGGGATCGCCGTCTCGGGCCCGCACTCGTGCAGGGTCGCCGGACGCCGGGCGGACCTGGTGATCGCCACGGAGCCGAAGGGCGAGCTGCTCGACGCCTTCGACGAGCACGGCGGCGCGGGCAAGCCGCGCGTCGGCCAGGTGCCGGTCTGCTACGACCCCGACCGGGACGCGGCGGTGGCGCGCGCCCACGACCAGTTCCGCTGGTCGCTGGGCGGCTGGGGCGTCAACTCCGAGCTTCCGCTGCCCTCCGGGTTCGCCCAGGCCACCGAGACGGTCCGCCCCGAGGACGTGGCGGAGAACATCCCGTGCGGCGACGACGTCGAGGCGTTCGTGGAGGCCGCCCGTCCGTACGCCGAGGCCGGGTTCACCGAGCTGGCCCTCGTCCAGATCGGCGGCGGGCACCAGGAGCCGTTCATCCGCTGGGCGGAGAAGGAGCTGCTGCCGGCCCTGCGCGACCTCTGACAACGGGCGGGGGCGGGACACCGTCCGTGAGCGAATGGATCTTCTCCGCGAGGGTAGCCGCCGTTCCGAACGAACTGCCCCGTCTCCGACAGGAAGGGCGATCATGCTTCTCTCCTCTCTCTCCTCGGCCGCACCGCCTTCCCTCCTGGCCGCCGAAGGTTCCTCCTCGCTCCTGCTGATCGTGGTCGGCGTGCTGGTGGCCGCCCTGCTGCTCGGCGGGTTCTGGTGGGGCTCCCGGCGGGTGGCCCGGCGGAGGGAGGCCCCCGGCGCGACGCAGCCCCCGGCCGCGGAGGCGCGGCGGGACTCCTGGCAGTCGCCGGAGGACTCCGAGCGGGGACGGGACCGCTGAGGAGCGGGGCCATGAGGATTCCGTCGAGGAGTTCCGCGCGGGCCTCCGCGCCGGCGGGCCGCCCGTCCCGGGCCTTTGCCGCCCCGACCCGGTCGGGAGGCCGATCGCTGTGACCCAGGTGACCCCTCCCCTCGGCGAGGACCTCGCCGCGCCGCTCGGGGACGTACGGGCGGACACGCCGCGCGTCTACCGGCTGCCCGGGGTGTACGCGCCCCAGGGCGACACCGCGCTGCTGCTCGCGCGGCTGGCCCGCGAGGAGCTGCCGCGCGGCGCGCGGTCGCTCGACCTGTGCACCGGGACCGGCGTCGTCGCCGTCGCCTCCGCCCTGCGCGGGACCCGGGCGACCGCCGTGGACATCTCGCGCGCCGCCGTCGCCACGGCCCGGCTCAACGCGCTCCGGCACCGCTGCCGGGTGCGGCTGCTCCGGGGCGACCTGGAGGCGCCGGTGGCGCACGAGCGCTTCGACCTGGTCACGGTGAACCCGCCGTACGTGCCCTGCGAGGACCCGGAGCTGCCCGCGCGCGGCCCCCGGCGCGCCTGGGACGCGGGGACGGACGGGCGGCTGCTCCTCGACCGCGTCTGCGCCCGGGTGCCCGAGCTGCTCACCCCCTCCGGGACCCTGCTCGTCGTCCAGTCGTCGCTCTCCGGCGTCACCGCCACCCTGGACGGGCTGCGCCGGGCCGGGCTGCGCGCCCGGGTGACCGACCGCCGCGCCCAGCCCTACGGGCCGGTCATGTCCGCCCGCGGCGACTGGTTCGCCGCCCGGGGCCTCGTACCGGCGGGGACGCGCGCGGAGGACCTCGTCGTGATCCGCGCGTCCCGCGCGTGACCCTCCGGCCCCTCCCCGCCGCACCGCCCGCGCATGGGCGGGGCCCGGCGGGGCAGCCGCGCAGAAGAAGAACCGAGATACCCGACGGGTGGTGTGCGATGTCCCCTTCCCCTTCCCCGGACGTACGGCCCGAGGCCGTGCCGCCGGCACGGGCGGAGGGTCCCGCGCGGGGCGCGCCGACCCTGGTCCGGCCCCTGGACGACGGGCCGATGCTCGTCGAGGGGCCGGTGGACGTCGTCATGCCCGACGGATCGGTGCGGCACTGCGAGCGGCCGACGGTCGCCCTGTGCATGTGCCGGCGGAGCAGGCGGGCCCCGTTCTGCGACACCAGCCACCGCCACCGGCAGCGGCGCGACCGCCCGGCGGCCGACTCCCCGGAGGACCCGACCCCATGACCACCGCCCCGCAGACCGTCCGTACGGCCTCCGGCGCGCCCGCGGTCCCCGAGGCCCGCGGCGAGGTGTCGCGGGCGGTCCGGCGGCGGCTGCTCGGCGACCCCGGTGCGCTGCCCGACGGCCCGGAGATCGCGCGTTGCGACCCGTACGGCGACGACCTCCAGCTCGCCCTGCACCTCTGCTACGCCCTGCACTACCGGGGTTACGACGGGGTCCCCGAGACCCTCGAATGGGACCCGCACCTGCTCGGGACCCGCGCCCTCCTGGAGCACCGCTTCGAGAGCGCGCTGCGCCACGACTGCCGGCACCACGGGGACGTGGACGAGGAGCTGGGCGCCCTCCTCGTGGAGCCCGCCGAGCCCACCGGCGTCTCCGCGTTCCTCGCCTCGCGGGGAGAGCGGTGGCAGGTGCGGGAGTACGCGGCGCTCCGCTCCGTGTCGCAGCTCCGGGAGGCCGATCCGTACCTCTGGGTGATCCCCCGGCTGCGCGGCCGCGCCAAGGCGGCGATGGTCGCGATCGAGTACGACGAGTTCGGCTGCGGGCGGGCCGAGCGCATGCACGAGCGGCTCTACGCCGAGCTGATGACGGACCTGGGACTCGACCCGGAGTACGGGCGGTACGTGGACGCGGTGGGGGCCGAGACGCTGGCGGCCGTGAACCTGGCGACCCTGCTCGCCCTCCACCGGCGGCTGCGCGGCGCGCTCGTGGGGCACTTCGCCACCGTCGAGGTGACCTCGCCGCCGGCCGCCGCCCGGCTCGTCGCGGCGATGCGGCGGACGGGCGCGGGTCCCGCGGCGGAGCGGTACTACGACGAGCACGTGGAGGCCGACGCCGTCCACGAGCAGCTGGTGCGCCGGGAGGCGGTGGGCGGCCTCCTGGAGGACGAGCCGGACCTCGCGCCCGACGTCGCCCTCGGCGTCGCGGCGACCGTGTTCCTGGAGGACCGGCTCGGCGCCCACGTGCTGGAGTCCTGGACGGACGGCCGGAGCGCGCTCCGCACGCCGCTCGGTCCCGTGGACGGCGTGCGGTAGGGCCCGCGTCCCGCGGTCGTCGCGGGCGTCGCGGCCGTCGCGGGCGTCGCGGGCGGAGCCTCAGGCGCCGGACGCGGGCAGGTCGCGCCGGGGGCCCAGTCCTGGCAGGTCGAGGTGGAGGTCGCGCCCGCGTCCGGACACGGTTCCGCTGTGGACGAGGTCGGCCGGGGCGACCTCCGGGTTCCGCAGTTCCGCAGTTCCGCAGTTCCGCAGTTCCGCGACGAGCATGCGGGCGGCCGTTCTGGAGGACGCGGCGTCCTCCGCGGAGTCGGGGTCGGTGTCGGTGGGCACGAGTCCGAGGTCCACCAGGCGGCGCGGACCACGTCGGCGGCGGCCCGGACGTCCTCCGGAGGCAGGTCGACGACGTGCACGCGCAGCTCGCGGATCCGCTCGGGCTCCGCCGGGTCGGAGACCACGGTGCCGTGGCCGCCCCAGGGCCCCTTCCGGGGAAGGAAGCGGCGCCGGACCTGGCCGGCGACCTCGTGGGGCCCGCCGAGTTCCCAGCCCAGCGCCGAGACGGCGTGCTGGAACTCCGGCAGGCTCCACCCGCCCCACCGCAGCGGGACGACCTCTCGCACCAGCTCGCGGAAGAGGTCGGCGTCGGGCCAACTCCCGCGCGGAATCGTGTGGTCCACCCGGCCGACGGTAACAACCCTCCCCCGGGGCGCGGAAGGGCGGTGCCGCCCTCCTCAGCCGAGGGCCCCGGCCGGGGCCCGGTTCCAGCGCATCCGGGACCACGGCAGGGCCAGGCCGGTCCGGTCGGTCACCTCGCGCGGGGCGAGGTCCTCGATCCGGGCGGCCTCGCGGTGGCGGGCGTGGACGGTGTCGACGTAGCGGTGCCCGGTGTCGGCGGCGACGAAGAGGACCGTACGGCCGGGGGCGCGGTCGCGTTCGTGGCGGGCCGCGAGGTAGCCGGCGCCGGTGGACAGGCCCGCGAAGACGGCGTGCCGCCGCAGCAGGTCGACGCTGCCGGCGAGGGCGGCGTCGAAGGAGATCCAGTGCAGGGTGTCGTACAGCTCGTGGGAGACGTTCCCGAAGGGGATGGAGCTGCCGATGCCGGCGATGATGATCTCGGGGTCGGAGACGTGCGCGGAGCCGAAGGTGACGCTGCCGTACGGCTGGACGCCGACGAGTTCGACGTCGGCGCCGCCTCCGGGGGCCTCGCGCAGGTAGCGGGCGAGGGCGCCCGTGGAGGCGCCCGAGCCGACCCCGCCGACGACGGTGAGCCGCTCCGTGCCGACCGCCTCGCGGATCCGGTCGGCGACGCTCCGGTAGCCGAGGTAGTGGACGTCGTCGTGGTACTGCCGCATCCAGTGGTACTCGGGGTGGGCGGCGAGGATCTCGTGGATCCGCTCCACCCGCCGCTTCTGGTCGAGCTTCAGGTCGTCGCAGGGCTCCATCCGCTCCAGGGTCGCCCCGAGCACCGCGAGCTGGACGGCCAGGGCGTGGTCGACCGTGGTCGAGCCGACGATGTGGCAGCGCATGCCGTAGCGGTGGCAGGCCAGGGCGAGGGCGTACGCGTAGATGCCGCTGGAGCTGTCGAGGAGGGTGTCCCCGGGGCGCACCGCCCGGGTGTCGAGCAGGTGGCGCACGGCGGCGAGGGCGGACACCGCCTTCATCGTCTCAAAGCGCAGACAGACGAGCCGGTCGTCGAGCCGTATGAGGTCCGGTCGGCCGATCGACTCCGCGACGTGCTGGTCCATGCGGGGGCTCCTCGCTGGTCGTGAAGGTCCGGGTGGTGGGGATGCCGTGGGCGTCCAGGGCGCGCAGACAGGCGTCCACGCGGCGGCGGAGGTCCGGGGCGGCGGGGTCGAAGAGGACGCCCGCCACGGCCCCGCTGTGCGCGATCTGCACCCCGACCGCTCCGGTCCGCCGGGCGACGCCGGTCAGGTCGTCGAACTCGGGGTGGCCGAGGGCGCGTTGGCCCCGGCGGGCGCTGGCGGTGGCGACCGCGCCCAGCAGCCGCGCGTCCCCGGTGGCGACCGCCCGGCGCAGCAGCGCCCGCAGCCGCTCCCCGGCCCGTACCTCCGTGTCGTCGGCGTCGGCGGGGTCGCGCACGGGCAGGGACAGGGTGTCCACGGGCGCGCCCCCGCCGAGGGCGCAGCCGACGACCGTCAGCGGGGGCAGGGCGGGGCCGAGGGCCTCCAGGACCCGGCCCTCGCGCTGGGCGAAGAGGACCGGGCGGCCGTCGAGCATCAGCGGGTCGGACGCGGTCTCGGCGCGCACGGCGAGACGGGCGGTGGTGGCGGGGTCGAGCCGCAGTCCGTACGCGTCCGCGACGGCGCGCAGGGTGGCGATGACGTCGCTGGTGGAGCTGCCCATGCCCAGGCCGACCGGGAGGTCGCCGGTGAGCCGCACCTCTCCCCCGCAGGCGGGCCGGCCGGTGCGCCGCGCGCACTCCGCCACCGCGAGGACGGCGGCCCCGGCCGCCTTCGTGCGCCCGGCGGGGACGACGGCGACCGCCTCGGGCGGGGTGCCGGGCCGGGGGACGAACACGGCGCCGCTGCCCGGGCCGGGCAGGGGCAGGGTGACCAGGCCGGCGCACCGGCGTCCGGAGGCGTCGAGGAAGACGCCCTGGAGGATTTCGCCGTGGTGGCAGGGGGCGGATCCGGTGCCGGTGCGGGGGTGGACGGTCTCCGGGTGGGCGGTGTCCCGATGGGCGGTCCTCGGGTGGACCGTCTCCGGGCGGGCGGCCTCCGGGCGGGTCGTGGGGGTCACGCGCCGCCCGCCGTCCGGTAGCGGTACAGGACCGTCTCCTCGGCGCTGAACTGGGAGAAGGGAAACGGTTCCGCGGAGAGGGCGGTGACGCCCGAGCCGAGGAAGGCGCGGGCGACGGCGCTGCCGGACTGCGCGTAGACGACGAGCGGGACGCCCCGGGTGCGACAGCGCTCCAGGATGGTGTCGAACGAGCCGTTGCCGAGGGTCATGCCGGTCGCGACGACGGCCTCCGCGCGGTCGAGGACCTCGTGCATGTCGGTGGTGACGGGGTCGCCCCACTGGGTGGCCTTCAGGTTGAAGTCGCAGGGCAGCGGGGTGCCGCCGCGCTCGCGGATGGCCGCGACCAGGGGGTTGACGACGCCGATGAGGCCGACCTCGGCGCCCGGCGCGATGTCGAGCAGCCCCGCGACGGCCGCGTCGCGGGCCCTCGCCCGGACCTCGGGGGTGCCGGCGGAGAGGACGACGGGCTCGGCGTCGCCCGCCGCGCCGGCCGCGCGGTGGGGACGGGCCTCGGAGAGGTAGGCGTCCAGGGCTGCGGTCCGCAGCGGGCGGGGGGCCTCGCGCAGCAGGGTGTCGAGCGGGGTGCCGGAAGCCTCCCGGCAGATCGCGGGGTCGATGTCGCCCGCCTCGAAGGCGCAGCCGCCGAAGGAGCCGCCGAGGCGGACGAGCACGTACTGGTTGAGATAGGTGGTGTCGCCGCCGGCCAGGCGGGTGCCGTGGTGGATCCAGAAGACGCTGGTCGCGACGGTCTCGGCGGGCGGCGGGCCGTGGACGCCGGCGAGGACCTCCTCGACGAGGGCGTCGACGGTCGGTGCGGAGGTGAGGGGCGTGGTGGGAGCGACGGAAGGGGTTCGTGTCTCGGTCATGGGTTTCCTTCGTGGGAAGAGGGGTGGATTTCTTGCGGGGTGGATTTCTTGCGGGGTGGGCTTCTTACGGGAGGGGCTTCTTACGGGAGGGGTGCGGCGGTCCGGGTGCCGAGCGGGCCCCGGTAGGCGACGACGGGGTGGCCGAGGGCGTCGGTGGTGAGGGCGGCGTCGACCTCGAAGACCTCCGCGAGGCGGTCGGCGGTCAGGACCTCGGCGGGGGTGCCGGAGGCGACCGGGCGCCCGTGGTGCAGGAGCAGCAGCCGGTCGCAGTACCGGGCGGCGAGCGACAGGTCGTGCAGGGCGACCAGGACCGTCCGGCCGGCTCCGGTCAGGAGCTCCATGAGCTCCAGCTGGTGCCGGACGTCGAGGTGGTTGGTGGGCTCGTCGAGCAGCAGTCCGTACGGCTGCTGGGCGAGTGCGCGGGCGATGTGGGCGCGCTGCCGCTCGCCGCCCGACAGGGCCTTCCAGGAGCGGCCGGCGAGCGCGGTGAGCCCGACGCGGTCGAGGGCGGCGGCGACCACCGCGCGGTCGGTGGCGTCCGGGCCGCGCCAGCGGTCCCGGAACGGCGTGCGGCCCAGGCCGACGACGTCGGCGACCCGCAGGTCGCTGTCGGCCGCCGAGTCCTGTTCGACGAAGGCGACGTGACGGGCGATCCGGCGCGCGCTCCAGTCCCGCACGGGCACGCCGTCGTACCGGACCGTGCCGGTGTCGGGGGTCCGCAGACCGGCCAGGCAGCGCAGCAGCGAGGACTTGCCGGAGCCGTTGGGGCCGAGGAGCCCGACGGTCTCGCCCGGCGCGACGTCCACGGTGACGTCGTGGACGACCCGGGTGCCCGCCACCGACCAGCTCAGCGCTTCGGCGGTGATCCTCACAGCTCACCCCGCCTGCGCAGGACGAGGAGGAAGAGCGGCACGCCGAGCAGGGCGGTGATGACGCCGACCGGGACCTCGCGGGGGGCGAAGGCGATCCGGGCGAGCGCGTCGGTCCACACCAGGAACACCGCGCCGGCGAGGGCCGCGTACGGCAGGAGCACCCGGTGCGTGGGGCCGACGAGGAACCGCACCCCGTGGGGGACGATCAGGCCGACGAAGCCGATGGCGCCGACGGTGGCCACGGCCACGGCGGTCAGGACGGCCGTGACGACGAGCAGCAGCAGCCGGGTGTGCCGTACGCCGATGCCGAGGGAGGCGGCGGTGTCCGCGCCGAACGCGAGGCCGTCGAGGGCGTCGGCGCGGAGCCACGCGGCCGCCAGGCCCAGGGGGGTGACGACGGCGCAGACCGCGACGGTGTCCCAGCGGGCGGGCGCCATCGAGCCGAGCAGCCAGTGGGTGACGGCCCGGGTGGTGTCCGCGTCCGCCGAGGCCATCAGGACGAGCGAGGTCAGCGCCGTGAAGAGCTGGCCGACGACGACGCCGGTCAGGACGATGCGGACCGAGTCGAGTCCGGTGCGCCGCAGCAGGAGCAGGAGCAGCCCGAAGGAGAGCAGCGCTCCGGCGAGCGCGCCGCCGGTGGTCCCGAGGGTGCCCGCGCCCACGCCGAGGACGATCACGACGACGGCCCCGGTCGAGGCGCCCGAGGAGACGCCGAGCAGATAGGGGTCGGCGAGCGCGTTGCGGGTGACGGCCTGGAGGACGGTGCCGCAGACGGCGAGGGAGGCGCCGACGAGGGCGGCCATCAGGACGCGCGGCAGCCGCAGGTCCCAGACGAGGGAGTCGATCAGCGGGGGCAACGGCTCGACGTCCAGGCCGAGTCGGGCGCCGAGGGCGCGGCCGGGGCCGGCCCACCCGACGTCGGCGGTGCCGATGCGGACGCCCGCCGCGACCGAGCCGGCGAGGACGGCCGCGGCGAGCAGGAAGAGGAGGAGGACCCGGGCGGGCGGGAGGGACGCGGGAGTCCCGGCCGCCGCCCGTTCCCCGCCCGTGGCCCGTTCCCCGGCCGCCGTCCGTCCGCCGGCCGCCGTCCGTTCCCCGGCCGCCTTCCAGGATCTGGCGGCCGGGAGCAGCAGGTCCGCGGGGGGCGGGGAGACCGTCGGAGGCGCGGGGTCCGGCGGGGCCTTCAGGGTCGTCGGGTCAGCGGGCACGGCCGAGCTTCCTCATGCCGTCCGCGAGGAGACCGAGGGCGTGCACGGAGCGCACCGAGGGGTCCAGTTCGATGCCCGGCACCTCGATGATCCTGCCGTCGCGGACGGCGGGGAGGCGGGAGATCACCGGGTGCCGGGTCATCGTGGCGCGCTTCTCGGCGGCGCCGTCACCGGGGCGGCCGCGCTCGGAGAGGTCGCCGATCACGATGAAGTCCGGGTCGCGCTCGGCGACTTCCTCCCAGGAGACCTCCGGCCAGTCCTCGGCGACGTCGTCGAAGGCGTTCTTCGCGCCGACGATCCGGCTCATCTCGCTGGGCAGACCGCTCCCGCCCGCCACGTACGGCATGCCGTTGAAGACGGAGTAGAGGTAGACCACGGTGGGCCGGTCCTCGGCCCGGGGCGCCTTCGCCCCGGTTCCGGCGGCGCGGGCCACGGCGGCGCGCTGGTCGGCGGCGAGCCGGGCGGCCCGTTCCTCGACGCCGAAGACCCGGCCCAGGGTCTCGTAGTCGGAGAAGAGCAGTTCGAAGGGGGTCCGGCCGGCCGGGTTCCGGTCCGGGCAGTCGACGGCGCTGACGAAGGTGGGCACCTTGAGGGCGTCCAGTTCCTCGCGGGTGCCGGCCCGGTCCCCGGTGTAGAGGTCCGCGGAACCGGCGACGACGAAGTCCGGTGTGGCGGCGCGCAGTTGCTCGCCGGTGGCGATCTTCGGGGCGATGACGGGCACCTGGGCGTAGGCGGCCCCGTACCGCGCGGGGATCTTCGTCTTGAGGTTGGCCGTGCCCGCCATCCGGTCCTGGAGGCCGAGTTCGAGCAGGGTCTCGGTCGAGGTCTGGTCGAGGGCGACGGCCCGGCTCGGAGGCCCGGCGAGGGTGATCGGGCGGCCGCAACTGGTCACGGAGACCGTCCCGGCGGCGGAGGCCCGGCCGGAGGGGGCGGCGCCCTTCCCCGGGCCGTCGACGGCCGCCGAGGAGCAGCCGGCGGTGGCGAGGACGAGGGTGAGGGCGATGCCGAGGCGGGCGGGGTGGCGCATGGGATCTCCGGTCTGGAAGGGCGGGCGTGGTCGTGCACCGGGCAGGAGTGCCGCGTTCGAAGGGTACTGTAATGGAAATCATTTCCATTAACGACCCCCGGGCGGTTCTCCGAGCCGTCCCCCCGTCCCCGAGGAGCCTCCACGCCGTGACCACCACACCCACCCCCGCAGCGGCCAAGTCCCCCGCTCCCCCGCCGCGTTCGGTCCTGCGCGACCTCGCTTTCCTGCGCCTGTGGGCGGGCACCACCGCCTCCGGGCTCGCGACCTGGGCCCTGCCCTTCGTGCTGGGGCTCGCCGTGCTCCACCGCGACCTCGGCGCCGCCGGCCTGGGACTCGTCCTCGCCGCGCGCACCGTCGGCTTCCTCGCCGCCGTCGCCGTCGGGGGCGTCCTCGCGGACCGGCACGCGCGCCGCGCGGTCGTCCTCTGGTCGGCCCTCGCGGCGGCCGCCGCCGCACCCCTCCTCGCCGCCGGACTCGGCCGCTCGCTCGCCCTGATGACCGCTGCCGCCGTGCTCGCGGGCGCCGGACAGGGCGCCTGCCGACCGGCGTTCCAGGCGCTCACCGCCGAGACCGTGGATCCCGGGCGGCGCCAGGAGGCCAACGCGGCCATGACCCTGGCGGTGCGGAGCTCCACCCTCGCCGGGCCCGCCCTGACCGCGCTGCTCGCGGCCGTCCTCGACGTCCGGACGCTGCTGCTCGGCATCGGCCTGCTGTGGCTGGTGGCCGCGCTCGTCCCGGGCGGGGGGCCGGCCGCGGCGCCGGTCGCCGAACCCGGCCGGCGCGCGGGGTTCCGCGCCGAGTTCGCGGAGGGCATACGGGAGGCGCGCCGGCACCCCTGGTTCCCGGCCGGACTCGCCGCCCTCGTCGCGGTCGTCGCCCTCGGCTACTCCGCGACCAGCGTCGCGCTGCCCCTGATCAGCCGGGACCGCTACGGCACGACGTGGGTCCTGGCGGCGGCCATGACGGCGTACACCCTGGGCGCGCTCGGCGGGGCGCTGGTCATCGCCCGGTGGCGGCCGCGCTCCCAGGGCTGGGCGGCCTTCGCCGGCCTGGCCGCGTACGGCTTCGCGCCGCTGAGCCTGATGCTGCCCGTGCACCCGGTCGTGGTCGTCGCCGCGTACGCCGTCGCCGGGATCGGCATCGAGCTGTTCAACGTGCCCTGGTTCACGGCCACCCAGCGGGAGGTGGCCCCGGACAAGCTGGCCCGCGTCTCCTCGCTGGACTTCCTCGTCTCCTACGGCCTCGCGCCGGTCGGACTCGCCCTGATCGCCCCGGCCGTGGGGGCGTTCGGCGTCGCTCCCGTGCTCGCCGTGTGCGCCGCGGCCTGCTTCCTCGTACCGGCCGGCGCGGCGCTGGTGCCCACCGCCCGCCACTTCTCCCGCACGGCTCCGAAGCCGACGGACTGAGCACCCCCGTCGGCGCACGCACCGCGCGACCGGGAGGGGCGGTCGTCCCTCCCGGTCGCGCCCGCCCGTCAGCCGTTCTCGCCGGCCGCCGCCACGGCGTCCTCCGCCGCGGCCCCCTCCGGCCCGGCCTCCGCCGACCCGCTCTCCGCCGTCCCGGTCTCCGGCTCCCAGCGCAGCAGGTCGCCCGGCTGGCAGTCGAGGACCTCGCAGAGGGCGCCGAGGGTGGTGAAGCGCACCGCCTTGGCGCGCCCGTTCTTGAGCACGGCGAGGTTGGCCGGAGTGATGCCCACGCGCTCCGCGAGCTCGCCCGCGGACATCTTGCGCCGGGCCAGCATCACGTCGACGTCCACGACGATCGGCATCAGATCACCTCGGCGAGCTCGGCCCGCATCCGCTTCGCCTCGGCCTCGCGCTCGACGGCCTGGGCGAGCAGCATCCGCAGCACGAGCACGATCAGGGCCACGCCCAGGACCGCCAGGCTCGCCCCGCAGATCAGGAGCACGACGCCCGGGGCGGCGGCCTCGCCGGGCGCCAGGAGGACGGCGAACGCGAACACCAGGGCGGCGCCCGCCGCGAAGGCGCCGGTGACGACGTCCACGTACCGGAAGGCCCCGTGCGAGAACACCGTGCCGCGCCGCACCATCGTCACCAGGCGCCACACGCAGACCAGCACGGTCTGCGCCGTGAGCGCGCCCAGGACCAGGAGCACGAGCACCGGCGTGCGGAGGTGGGCGTACTCCGGCCCGAGCCCCTCCAGGTCGGCGGCCAGGAGCGGCACCATCACCGCCTCCACGAAGACCGAACCCGCGAGCAGCCCCGCCAGGACGGCCCGCAGGGCGAGCACCGTCAACTTCCCCATGACATCCCCTTCGATCGAAAACCGATAACAAGCTATCGATATTCGATAGGTGCGGCAAGGGGGCGGAGGTCAGGGCTCGCGGCGGACGAGCAGGAGGGCGACGTCGTCGGTGCGGTGCGCGGGACTCTTGACGCGCCGGATCAGGGCGTCCGCGAGGGCGTCCAGGTCCCCCGGCCGGGACCGCCCGAGGCGGCCGGACAGCTCCGCGGTGGCCGTGCCGATGTCGACGCCGGGCTCCTCGACGAGCCCGTCGGTGTAGAGGGCGAGGACGGAACCGGGCTCCCAGGCCACCTCCGTGGTGGCGTACTCGACGTCCGGGGCGATCCCGAGGAGGAGGCCCGGCGGCGCCTCCAGGAGGCGGGTCCGGCCGTCGGGCGCGCGCAGGAGCGGCGGCGGATGGCCCGCCGTGGCGAGCCGGAGGCGGTGCCGGGCCAGGTCGAGTTCGACGATCAGGCAGCTGGTGAAGCGGTCCGGTTCCAGGTCGTTCAGGAGCCTGTTCGTCCGGGCGAGGACGTCACCGGGGGACGCCCCGGCCGTCGCGTGCGCGTGGACGGCGGTGCGCACCTGCCCCATGAGGGCGGCGGCGTTCGGGTCGTGGCCCTGGACGTCGCCGATGACGGCGATGACGGTGTCGGGCGCGGCGCGGACGAGGTCGTAGAAGTCGCCGCCGACGTCCATGCCATGACCCGCCGGCAGATAGCGGGCGGCGACCTCGACCCCCGGCAGCGGGACCAGGCGGTGCGGGAGCAGGCTGGTCTGGAGGCTGCGCGCGAGGGAGTGCTTGGCGTCGTAGAGACGGGCCCGGGCGAGGGCCTGGGCGATGAGGCCCGCCAGGGAGGTGAGCAGGGCCCGCTCGGCCGCCGGGAAGGGGCGCGGCAGGGCGTACGAGAGGATCAGGGAGCCCACCGGACGGCCGGAGGCGATCAGCGGCAGGAACGCCCAGGCCGAGCGGTCCCGGTAGCGCGGGGCGCGGGGGTGGGCGCGGTACAGGTCCTCGGGGCTGGTGAAGAAGACGGGGACGCCGGTGGCGAGGACCTGGGCGTCGGCGACCTCCGCCGTCACGGGCGTGCCGTCGTACCGGTCCACGAACTCCTGGCTGTAGCCGCGGTGGCCGATGATGCGCAGCCGCCCCTCGTCCGCGCTCATCAGGACGAGGCCCTGAGGGCCGAAGGCGGGCACGATCTGGTCGGCGACGAGCTCGACGACGTCGTGGACGCCGACCGCCTCCGCCAGGGTCGCCGCCATGTGCATGAGGTGGTACACGGCCCCGGCACCCACCGGCTCGGCGTACCGGGGAGGCGGGGCCGGACTCCTGGAGGTCGCGGAGGTCGCGGACGTCCCCGGGATCATGGATGCCCCCGGGGCGCCGGACGGGGCGGAGACGCCGGACGTCCCGGAGACCCCGGGCGGGGCGTGGGCGCCGGGCGGGGCCGCCGCGCCCGCCCCGGGTTCCCTTCCGGTCCCCTCCCCCTCCCCCTCCCCCTCGCCGGTCGCGGCGGGCCCCGCCACCCGGGTGATGTGGACGCTGACGCCGGTCGCGTCCGGGTACAGCTCGAACAGCAGCCACGTCGCGGGCCGCCGCATGACGGTGAACGACACCGGTCGGCGGGTGATCACCGCCGCGCGGTAGCAGTCCTCGAACACGGGGTCGTTCAGCCAGAGCAGCACCTCCCACGGGCGTCTGCCGAGCAGCGCCGCCGCGCCCGCCTGGACCAGCTCCGCGGCGGCGGTGTTGAGGAAGGTGAGGCGTCCGTCGAGGTCCAGGGCGCAGCAGCCGACCGGCAGCCGTTCGGCGAAGTGGAGGGCGGACCGGGCCAGGACGGGGTCGGCCTCCGGAGGGCGGGCCGGATGCACGACGCGCGGTTCGGAGGGGTAGGACGCCGGTTCCCGTTCGGCCGCCCGGCGCAGCAGCCGGGCCGCCCGGCGGCCGCAGCCGTCGAGCGCCGCGCGCTCGCGGTCGTCGAGGTGGGGCGGGTGCCAGACAGGCCACAGCAGGACGATTCCGCCCCGCACGGCGGTGTCGTCGGCGATCGGGGCGGCGACGAGGAGGAAGTCGTACGGCAGCACGATGCCCAGGCGCGGATAGCGGCGGGCGATCTCCTCCTGGCCCCCCAGCCACACGAGTTCGCGGTCGCGCATGGCGTCGACCACCGGGATCGGCGCGTCGTCCGGAATGCGGACCCAGGGGGCCGCGATCTCCCGGGAGACGCCCGAGACCAGCGCCAGGCGCAGCATGTCCTCCCCCGGCACCCGGAGGTACACGAGGCCGACCGAGGCTCCGGTGTCGCGCATGACGTCGACGAGGACGGCGTCCAACCGTCCCGCGCCGAAGACGTCCTCGGCGTCCGCGCCCGCGGGCTCTCCCATATCCGGACCCTACGACGGGCCCGTCCGGGGCGCTCGACGGGACCGGCCCGCCGGTGGACCGCGCGGGGCGAGCCCCATGGAAGCTCAACTTAGGTTAGGCTCAGCTAAGTCCCGATCGAAGGGTGAGGGGGTGCGGGCACATCCACTTTTCGGGTTCCCCCCGAAGGTCGCGAACGATTCCACGGACGACGACGCGGATGACGAGACGGGCGGCGACACGGTCGGGGACCGCGGACGGCGATCGGCCCGCGCGACGAGCCCCGCCCACGGGGGCCGGGGACGCACGGGGCCGGGCTCCGGCGCGCGGTCCCCGGCCCGCGGGCGCCGCGCGACGTTCGCCGGGACGCACGGCCGGGGGCCCGTACCGGCAACCCCGCGCCCCCACCCTGGAACGGCGTCGTGCCGCCCCCTCCCCGGGGCGGCGTCCCCCACACGCACGGAGAGAGACGGAAGAACATGACCGTAAGGGTCGCGGTGGCCGGTGCGAGCGGCTACGCGGGCGGGGAGATCCTCCGCCTGCTGTCGGCGCATCCCGGTGTGGAGATCGGCGCGGTGACCGCGCACAGCAGCGCGGGCCGCACGCTCGGCTCCGTCCAGCCGCAGCTGGCGGAACTCGCGGACCGGGTCCTCGACGAGACCTCGGCGGCCGCCCTGCGCGGTCACGACGTGGTCTTCCTGGCCCTGCCGCACGGGCAGTCCGCCGCGTACGCGCGGGAGGTGGACCCCGGCACGCTGATCGTGGACTGCGGGGCGGACTTCCGCCTGCGCGACCCGGCGGCCTGGAAACGCTTCTACGGCTCCGAGCACGCCGGGACCTGGCCGTACGGCCTCCCGGAACTTCCCGGCGCCCGCGACGAGTTGAAGGGCGCCACCCGGATCGCCGTGCCCGGCTGCTATCCCACGGCGGTCACGCTCGCGCTGTTCCCCGCGCACGCGGCCCGGCTCGTGGAGCCGGAGGTCGTGGTCGTCGCGGCCAGCGGCACGTCGGGCGCCGGGCGGGCCCTGAGACCGCACCTCCTCGGCGCCGAGGTGATGGGCTCCATGACCCCGTACGGGGTCGGCGGCGGCCACCGGCACACCCCCGAACTCGTCCAGAACCTCTCCCTGGTGGCCGGCGAGCACGTCACCGTCTCCTTCACCCCGACGCTCGCCCCCATGCCCCGGGGCATCCTCGCCACCTGCTCGGCACGGCTCCGCCCCGAAGCGCTCTCGGCGGGCCCCGAAGCGGTGCGGGAGGCGTACGAATCCGCTTACGCCGACGAGCCGTTCGTCCGGCTGCTGCCGCCCGGGCAGTGGCCCACGACCGCCGCCGTCCTCGGGTCCAACACGGTCCAGACGCAGATCGCCGTGGACCCGGACGCCGGCCGGCTGATCTGCGTGAGCGCCATCGACAACCTGACGAAGGGCACCGCGGGTGGCGCGGTGCAGAGCATGAACGTCGCCCTCGGCCTGCCGGAACGGCTGGGCCTGCCCACGAATGGAGTCACTCCGTGAGTGTGACCGCTGCACAGGGATTCCTCGCCTGCGGCATCGCCGCCGGCATCAAGGAGTCCGGTGACCGCGATCTGGCCCTGGTGGTGAACCGGGGGCCGTCGCGCGCCGCCGCCGGCGTCTTCACCTCCAACCGCGTCCAGGCCGCGCCCGTACGCTGGTCCCGGCGCGCCCTGGCCGACGGCCGGATATCGGCCGTCGTCCTCAACTCCGGCGGCGCCAACGCCTGTACGGGACAGGCCGGCGCCGTCGACGCGCGTCTGACGGCCGAGCGGACGGCGGACGCGGTGGGCGTGGACCCGCACGAGGTCGCGGTGTGCTCCACCGGCCTGATCGGCGTGCGGCTGCCGATGGACCGGGTCACCGCGGGCATCGCCGCCGCCGGGCCTCTGCTGTCGCCGGACGGCGGCGAGGACGCGGCCGTCGCGATCAGGACGACGGCTGGACGGTCGGCGGCATGGCCAAGGGCGCCGGCATGCTCGCCCCCGGCCTCGCCACCATGCTCGTCGTCCTCACCACCGACGCCGACGTGGACGCGGACGCCCTCGACACGGCGCTCCGCGCGGCGGTGCGCACCACCTTCGACCGGGTGGACTCCGACGGCTGCATGTCCACCAACGACACCGTCCTGCTGCTCGCCTCGGGCGCCTCCGGGACCGTTCCCTCCCCGGAGGCCTTCGCCGAGGCCGTGCACGCGGTCTGCCTGGACCTGGCCGGACAGCTGGTGGCGGACGCCGAGGGCGCCTCGAAGGAGATCGAGGTGAACGTCGTCGGCGCGGCCTCCGAGGAGGACGCCGTCGAGGTGGGCCGGTCCATCGCCCGCAACAACCTCCTCAAGTGCGCCCTGCACGGCGAGGACCCCAACTGGGGCCGGGTGCTCTCCGCGATCGGCACCACGGCGGCCGTCTTCGACCCGGACCGGCTCGACGTGGCCGTCAACGGCGTCTGGGTGTGCCGGGACGGCGCGGCGGGCGAGTCCCGGGACGAGGTCGACCTGTCGGACCGGCGGATCACCATCACCGCCGACCTGCGCTCCGGGGACGCGTCGGCGGTCCTCTGGACCAACGACCTGACGGCCGAGTACGTCCACGAGAACAGCGCGTACAGCTCATGAGCGGGCCCGGGACGACACGGACGGGAACGCTTCCCCACGCGCGGCCGGACCAGGCATCCGCCGGAAAGGCCACCACGGCCGCCACGGCAGCCGGCACGGTCACCACGGCCGCCACGGCCGCCACGGCAGCCGACACGGTCACCGCCGCCGCCGACCTGCCCTGGGCCGAGGAGCTCCGGGGCCGGACGGTGGTCGTCAAGTTCGGCGGCAACGCCATGGTGGACCCCGCGCTCCACCGGACCTTCGCGCAGGACGTCGTGGAGCTGTGGCACGCGGGCCTGCGGCCGGTCGTCGTGCACGGCGGCGGACCGCAGATCAGCGCCATGCTCGACCGCCTCGACCTGGAGGTCCGCTTCGAGGCGGGCCTGCGGGTGACCACTCCCGAGACCATGGACGTGGTCCGCATGGTGCTGACCGGCCAGGTGCAGCGGGAGCTGGTCGGCGCCCTCAACGCCCACGGCCCCTTCGCCGTGGGCCTGTCGGGCGAGGACGCGCACACCATGACCGCCGTGCGGCGCCCCGCGTGGGTGGACGGCGAACCCGTGGACATCGGCCTCGTCGGCGAGGTCGTGGCCGTGGAGACCGCCGCCGTGCGCGCCCTCCTGGAGGCGGGCCGCATCCCCGTCGTCTCGCCCGTCGCCCGGGGCGAGGACGGGGAGGTCTACAACGTCAACGCCGACCTGGCGGCTTCCGCGCTCGCCGTGGCCCTCGGCGCGGACCGGCTCGTGGTCCTGACCGACGTCGAGGGCCTCTACGCGGACTGGCCCCGCAGCACCGAGATCATCGGCCGGCTGACGGCCGGCGAACTGGACGCGCTGCTCCCGGACCTGGCGAGCGGCATGCTCCCGAAGATGGAGGGCTGCCTGCGGGCGGTCCGCGCGGGCGTCCGCGCGGCCCGGGTCGTCGACGGCCGGGTGCCGCACGCGCTCCTCGGCGGCGTCTTCGCCGCCGACGGGCCGGGCACCACCGTGGTCCCGGACCCCGAGCGGGAGACCGCCCCCGCCCCCGTACCCGCTTCCCCGTCCGAGGAGGACGACGCGTGACCGCCGCCGACAGCACGAGGACCCTCACGGACCGCTGGCGCGCGGTCATGATGGACACGTACGGCACTCCCCCGCTGGCCCTGGTCCGGGGCGAGGGCAGCACCGTCGAGGACGAGTCGGGCCGTACGTACACCGACTTCACCGGCGGGATCGCGGTCAACACCCTGGGCCACGGCCACCCGGCCGTCGTCGAGGCCGTCCGGGAGCAGGTCTCCCGGCTCGGCCACGTGTCGAACCTGTTCGTCGCCGAGCCGCCCGTCGCCCTGGCCGAGGAGCTGCTCCGGCTCTTCGGCCGGCGGGGCGGGGTCTTCTTCGCGAACTCGGGCGCGGAGGCGCTCGAAGCGGCCTTCAAGATCGCCCGCCGGACGGGCCGCCCGCACGTGGTCGCCGCCGAGGGCGGCTTCCACGGGCGCACCATGGGGGCCCTGGCGCTCACCGGCCAGCCTGCGAAGCGCGAGCCCTTCCTGCCGCTGCCCGGGGAGGTCACCCACGTCCCGTTCGGGGACGTCGAGGCGCTGCGCGCGGCCGTCACCGAGGAGACCGCGGCGGTCTTCCTCGAACCGGTCCAGGGCGAGGCCGGGGTCGTCCCCGCGCCCGACGGATATCTGCGGGCCGCGCGGGAGATCACCCGGGCGACCGGCACGCTGCTCGTCCTGGACGAGGTGCAGACCGGCATCGGCCGGACCGGCCACTGGTTCGCCCACCAGGCGGACCGGGACGTGGACCCCGACGTGGTCACCCTCGCCAAGGGCCTGGGCGGCGGGCTCCCGATCGGTGCCGCGGTGGCCTTCGGCCCGGCGGCCGGACTCCTCGGGCCCGGTCAGCACGGCTCCACGTTCGGCGGCAACCCGGTCGCGTGCGCGGCCGGGCTCGCCGTCCTGCGGACCGTCGAGGCCGAGGGGCTGCTCGCCCGGACCGTGCGGTCGGGCGAGCGGCTGCGCCGGGGTATCGAGGAGTTGAAGCACCCCGGCGTCGCCGGGGTGCGGGGCACCGGCCTCCTCCTG
This sequence comes from Streptomyces sp. NRRL F-6492, assembly GCF_001280125.1. Taxonomy (GTDB): domain Bacteria; phylum Actinomycetota; class Actinomycetes; order Streptomycetales; family Streptomycetaceae; genus Streptomyces. The sequence goes on along the minus strand of NZ_LGEG01000193.1, from coordinate 76,152 downwards.
GGCGTGGTGCTCACCGAGCCGCGGGCCGCCCCGGTCCAGCGGGCGGCCCAGGACGCCGGCTTCCTGGTCAACGCGGCGGGCCCGGCCACCGTACGGCTCGCTCCCGCGCTGACGGTGACGGAGGAGCAGATCGACGGGCTCGTGGAGGCGCTGCCGGGAATCCTCGACGCCTGAGCGTGCCGAAGGGCGGGTCCGGAGCCGTACAGGCGCTCCGGCCCCGCCCTTCGGCATGCCGTGGCGTCGTCCCCCGCCCCGGGCTGGGGCGTGTGTCGAAAGTCCCGTCTGCCCGGACGCCCCGCCCCGGGGAGACGGGCCGTCCCTCGGCCGAGCGGTACGGGCAGCCCGCCGCCGTGATCACGGAGCGGGCCGCTCGCCGCCACGGCGCTGCTCAGCGGGCATGACTGTTGGGCGGTAAACACCTGAGCGCGGGAAAGCCCGGCCGCCTCCCGAAGCCTCCTTCGGCCATGGCGCGTCTCCCCCTCTTGCGCGAGCCCCGGTCACCCTTCGCGACGGTCGGGCGAGGAGGCCGTCGCATGACGGAATTCCCCTTCCCCACCTGCTGTTTCTCGTCACGCGGACCACGTCGCCGCACTGCCGCGCCCCCTCGCGGCCACATCCGCCGGGAACCGTCACAGCCTTCCCGAAAGGAACCTTCCGGCCGATTTCCGAGCGGAATCGATCAACAAGTGTGTCTGGAAAGACACTTGGTGACACCTCTCACAAGCCGGAGTGCCCGTGTTTACCACCGTAGGCGGGAGGTAGACGGCCCTTCGCAGCGCCGACCGGTCATTACGGGATCAGGTCGATCATTTTCCTGAATGGGGAGAACATGCCGAACGGGATACTCCGGGTGGCCGGTCACGTGCCGTCCCGGGTGGTGGACAACCGCAGGATCAGCGACTGGGCGGGGACCGACGAGGACTGGATCGAGGAGCGCACCGGCATCCGCGAACGCCGCTACGCGGACGGGGAGACGGCGACGTCCGACCTCGCCGCGATCGCGGCGTCCCGGTTACTGGGGGCACCCTACGAACCCCACGACATCGACGCCCTGATCGTCGCGACCACGACCCCCGACCAGCCGCAGCCGGCCACCGCCGTCTTCGTCCAGGAACGGCTCGGCCTCGGCGCCGTGCCCGCCTTCGACCTGAACGCCGTCTGCTCCGGCTTCCTCTACGCCCTGGACGTGGCGGACTCGCTGCTGTGCGCCCACGCCGACTGGCGCAACGTCCTGGTGATCGGGGCCGACACCTACTCGACGATCATGGACCGGACGGACCGCAGGACCGTCAGCCTCTTCGGCGACGGCGCGGGGGCCGTACTGGTGGGACGCGTTCCCGACGGCTACGGCATCCATGCCAGCTCCCTGCTCGCGGACGGGACGACCACCGACCACGTACGGGTCGAGGGCGGCGGCTCGCGGCGGCCGGCCGCCACCCTCCGGGACCCCGGAGCCCACCACTTCCGCATGAACGGACGGGCCGTCAAGGACTGGGCCGTCCAGCACGTGCCCAAGGCCGTGCACCAGGCGCTGGACGAGTCCGGCGTGGGCCTCGGCGACATCGACCGCGCCGTCTTCCACCAGGGCAACCTGCGGCTGGTGGAGACCCTCGCCGACACCCTGGGCATCGACTCCCGCAAGGTCGCGGTCACCGCCGACCGCTACGGCAACACCGCCGCCGCCTCCATCCCGCTCACCCTCAGCGAGAGCCACCGCGCCGCGCCCCTGCACCGGGGCGAGCGCGTCCTGATGGCCTCCGTCGGCGGCGGCATGACGGCCGCCGCGTCCGTCATGACCTGGTACTGAGCACCGTCCGGCCGCACCGCCGCACGCCGGCCCGCGTCGGCCCCCACGTCCACCCCGTACACAGTCAGGAGACACCCATGCTTCCCACCGTCAGCCACGGTGCCGGCGTCCACGTCTACGACACCGAAGGCCGGGAGTACCTCGACGGCTGCTCCGGAGCGATCAACACCAACCTCGGCCACGGACTCCCCGAGATCACCTCCCGCATGCACCGGCAGATCGACGCCATCAGCTTCGCCTACCGGACCCAGTTCACCTCCGAGCCGCTGGAACGGCTCTCCGCGCTGCTGACGGAGCTCGCCCCGGGCACCCTCGGCAACCCGGTGTACTGCAACTCCGGCTCCGAGGCCGTCGAGGCCGCCCTGCGCCTGGTGACCCTGTTCCACTCCCGCGCCCACCGGCCCTTCAAGTGCACCGTGCTGACCGAGGAGCCCAGCTACCACGGGATGACCGCCGGCGCGCTCGGCGCCTCCGGGCACCCGGCGCGCAAGCACGGCCTCACCCCCCTCCTCGCGAACCAGGCCACCGTCGCCAAGGCGCGCCCCCGGCAGGGCGACATGCGCGCGGACGTCGAGCAGTGGGAGCGGGCGATCGAGGAGGTGGGGCCGCAGAACCTGGCCGCGGTGATCGTCGAGCCCGTCGGCGGCGCGTCCTCCGGAGCCGTACCGTGCGACCCGGCCGTCCTCAGGAGGCTGCGGGAACTCGCCGACCAGCACGGCTTCCTGCTGGTCGCCGACGAGGTCATGACCGGCCTCGGCAGGACCGGCACGTGGTTCGGCTGCGACCACGCCGGGATCGTCCCCGACGTGATGGTGCTCGGAAAGGGCGTGACGGCCGGATACGCGCCGCTGTCCGCCGTCCTGGTCCGCGACGAGGTCGCCGCCACCTTCGAACAGCCGCTGGGATCGGTGGTGTTCGGACACACGATGGCCGGCGCGCCGCTCGCCGCCGCCGCGGGCCTGGCGACCGTGGAGTACCTGAAGGAGCACGACGTCCCCGCCCTCGCCGCCCGGTCCGGCCGTCACCTGCGCACCCTCCTGGAGGCCCTCGTCGACCGGCACGCCGTGGTGCGCGACGTCCGCGGCCGCGGCCTGCAGCTCGCCCTCGGTCTGCACTCCACCCCCGGCCGGTCCCCCGGGACCGCCCACGACCTGGTCCTGACGGCACGCGAACACGGCCTGCTGCTGTACCCCGCCGGGGTGAACGCCCTGACGGAGTCCGTGATGGTGGCACCGCCGCTGAACAGCACGGAGGCCGAGCTGGAGGAGCTGGCGGTCCGTCTGGACCACAGCCTGACCGCCCTCACCCCGGCCCCCGCCGTCCAGGCCGACGAACTCGTCGCCGCCCGCTGACCCGCCCCCTCGCACCGAAAGGCAGACCATGCTCCAGCACTTCACCGACCCGGCCCTGCGCACGCGCTACGCGGACCTCGCCGCCGCCACCGTCGCCAAGCGCGCCGACGACTGCAGGACCGAGCGCGTCCTGGACCGGGAGTCCTGGCAGGAGGTGAGCGACGCCGGCATATGGCGGCTGGCCGTGGACCGGGAGTGGGGCGGCGACGGCGGCACCTGGTGGGACTTCACGGCGGCCTTCGAGGGCGTCGCGGCGGGCGGCCGCGACCTGGGCTTCTCCCTGTCCATGGTGGCGCAGGCGGGCCTCATCCGTTCCCTGCTCACCTACGGCAGCGACGACCAGAAGGGCTACTGGCTGCCCCGGCTGCTCTCCGGGGAGGTCGGGGCCACCGCGCTGACGGAGACCACCGGCGGTTCCGACGTGACCCGGATCAGGACGGCCGCCGTCCGCGACGGCGAGGTCTACCGCCTGAACGGGCACAAGGACCACATCACCAATGGCCCCGTCGCCGACGTGGCCCTGGTCCTGGGCCGCGTGCCCGAGCAGGGCGCCCGGGACATCACCCTCTTCATGGTCGACCTCCACGACGAGGGCGTCAGCCAGGGCCCCGTCGAGCGGATGATCGGCAACCACACCAGCCCGACCGGGCCCATCGGCTTCGACAACGTGCGGGTCGACGCCCGGAACCTCGTCGGCGAGATCGGCGGGGGCATCGAGGCGATCTACAACACCATCGCCCTCGACCGGCTGCTGTACGGGGTCCTCGCCGCGGCCTACCTCGACCCCCACCTGGACGAGGTGCTCGCGTACGCGCGCCGCCGCCAGGCCTTCAAGCAGCCGATCGCGGACCACCAGTACGTGCAGGGCCGGATCACCGACGCCAAGTTCGCCATCGAGGCGACCCGGTACGTCTCCTACGGCGCGCTGGACGCCCTGCTCAGCGGCGACCCGCAGGCGTCCCTGCTGTGCTCCACCGCCAAGTACCACGCGGGCGAGACGCTCCGGCTCGGCACCGAGACCGCCCTGCGCGTCTACGGCCACCTCGGCTACATGGACGGCCCCGCCGCGCACGCCCTCCAGGACGCCCTGGGCACCCTCATCGCCGGCGGCACCGCGGAGATGCAGCGCAAGAACGTCTTCAACCAGATGCGGGCCCTCGCCCCGGCCTCCTGACCCCCGCGCCACCCGACCGAAAGGCAGTCATGTCCGACACCACCACGTCACCGCGTCCCGTGCTCGACTCCCTCGTCGGCTCCTCGGCCACCCGCCACCACGTGGTCGGGCCCCGCGACTCCGCCACCGCGTGGGAGAACGACGTGGACGTCCTGGCGACCCCCGTGCTGCTGTGGCTCGGCGAGGTCACCGCCATGGACGTCCTGCGGGACGAGATCGCCGCGCCCTGGATGACCCTGGGCCTGAACCACGACTCCGCGCACGTGGCGCCGACGCCCGTCGGCGAGGAGATCACCGTCACCGCCACGCTGACCGAGGTCGACGGCAAGATCCTCACCTTCGCCGTGGAGGCGCGGGACAGCCGCGCCGTCATCCTCCGCGGCGTGCACGGACGGGCCGTCGTCAACCGCGACTCGTTCGAGAAGAAGCTCGCCGAACGCGCCTGACCCCACCGTCCCGAGGGGCCGCGCCGGACGCGGCCCACCACCCGAGGGGGCCGCGCCCGGCGCGGCCCCCTCGCGCGCCGGAACGCGCGCCAGAACTCGTGCGAAAGGACCTCCCGTGCCCCAACTCGTTCTCGGCAACGTCACGAGCGAGTACATGTTCGCCAGCCCGCTCACCTCGTTCGGGCCCAAGGAAACCCACAAGCAGCACGCCGTCTCCACCCGTACGGCCTGGCTGCTCGAGGACGGCGACGCGATGCTCGCGCACCGGCGGCCGACGCCCGACTTCCGGGACTACCTCGTCTCGTCGCTCGGCCTCGACCCCGCCGCCCTGACCTTCTTCACCCCCGACGGGCCGGACGAGGGCACGTTCCTCGACGCGCGCACCGCCCTGGCCGAACCGCTGGTGGAGCGGCTGCGGGAGACCGTGCGTCCGGACTGGACGCTGACGCCCTACCTGTACGACCGGACCGTCGCCGACCTCGCGGGCCGGCTCGGTCTGCGCGGGACGGACCCCGCGTTCTTCGCCCAGGGCGGCAGCGACTTCTTCAACAGCAAGTCCTTCTTCCGGGCCTGGGCGACCGGCACGGGCGTCCCGGTCGCCCGGGGAGAGGTCTGCCGCAGCCGGGGGGCCACCGCACGGACCGTGCGCGACCTGCTGCACCACACCGGCAGCGTGATAGTGAAACAGGACTTCAGCGCCAGCGGATACGGCAACGTCCTGTTCACCGTCGACGCCGAGGTCCCCTCCATCGGGGCCTCCGCGAAGCACGTCGTCGGCCCGCTCTCCGGGCTCCGCGAGATCGAGGCGGCGCTCGCCGCCTCCTTCCCGGTCGTGGAGGAGGTCCGCGACTTCCCCACGGGCCTGCGCCCGAGCGAGGCCGTCGTCGAGGTCTACCACCCCCACAGCCGGACCCTCTACAGCGAGCTGTTCCTCCCCGACCCGCCCGGAGAGCCCGTCCTCCTGGACCACGGCGACATGCGCATGGAGCCGGTCTGGAACGGCTTCGCCATCCCCCCGGTGGCCCTGGACCCGGCGGCGGAACGGCAGATGCTGGAATCGTCGCTGGCCATGGCGCGGACGATCCGGCAACTCGGCTACCGCGGGTATCTGAACTGCGACTCCATCGTCACTCCCGAGGGCGAGGTCCTGTTCAGCGAGGTGAACGCGCGCGTGGGCGGCTGCACCCACGTGCACGCGGCGGCCCGGCGGCTCCTCGGCGACGACTACCTGGACGGCTACACCCTGCTCACCCGCAACGACCTGCCGGTCCGGGACTTCGCCAAGCTCGCCCTGGCCGTCGAGCGCGACCCCCGGCTGACTCCGGACGGGGAGAGCGGCGCCGTGGTGCTCGTCGACGACAGCCCCTACACGCACACGGTGGAGTACCTGGTCTACGACCGCGGTCCCGAGGCGGCCGAGGAGACGGAGCGCCTGCTGCGGCACGTCGCCTCGACCCTCTGACCGGCCGTCCCCGCACCACGGGGTGAGGACGCCGGCCGGGCCGGTGTCCTCACCCCGCCCCGGCGGCGGTCGTCCGCCGCTTCTGCGTCTCGCGCATCCGCCTGACCTTGGCGATGCTGCCGCAGGCCCGGCCGCTCTCGCCCGCGTACATGCTGCACCAGGTCCGCGTGTTGTTCCGCGACTGGTCGTAGAAGACCCACCGGCAGTCCGGGCAGGCCCTGAGCCTGCGCCAGCGCTCGGCGAGCACCAGCCGGGCCGCCTGGCGCAGGACGGTGTCGACGGGGGCGGCCGGCCCCTCCAGCCGCAGTTCGCCCTCGCCGATGCGCACCGTCTGCGGTCGCCGGGCGAGCCACTCGTCCAGGCGCCGCGTGCCGCGCTCGCTCACGTCGTCCCGCAGGTCGTCACGGAGCCGGAGCAGGTCCGTCAGTTCGTCGGTGCGCGGACGCGGCAGGTGCGGCAGCTCCCGCGCCCAGTCGTCCGGGGACGCGGCGAGGTCCGGGAGGTTCTCCGTCTCCCGCCGCGTGTCGTTGGGGATCACCCAGGTGTTGAGGAAGGACCTCATGTCCTCCACCTGCGGTCCGGCCACCGTCGTTCCCGTCCGATTTCCCATGCGTAAATCATAGCCGGTAAACAAGGTTTGACACCCGGGCGAACGGTTACCGGTAAAAACTATGAGTGGTAACACAGCGCCGGTCGCGCGACCCGCCCCGACCTACCGTGACGTGCTGTGCCGCGAGGGCGGCACCGCCTGGTACGTCGCCATGGGACTGATCCGAACACCTGTCGCCATGGCTCCGCTGGCCCTGGTCTTCCTCGGCCACAGCACGGGATCGTTCTCCGCGGGCGGCGTCCTCGCCGCCTCGCACGCACTCGGCGAGGCCGTCGGGGCCCCCTTCATGGGACGCGGCTTCGACCGGCGCCCCTTCCTGGGGCAGCTCCGCTTCGCCCTGTTCGCCGAAGCGCTCGTCTTCGCCGCCATCGCGCTCCTGGCGGGCCACACCTCCATGATCCTCCTGGTGGCCATGGCCTTCGCCGCCGGAGCGGTGGCCGCGGGCGTCCCCGGCGGCATGCGCGCGCAGTTGTCCGGAACCACGCCGGAGCACCTCCGGCACACCGCGCTCGGGCTGGAGAGCGCGCTGAACCAGGCCGTCTGGGCCGCCGGCCCGGTGCTGGCCTCGCTGGTGTCCACCCAGGCGTCGCCGCGGATCGCGCTCCTCGTCATGGCCGTGGTCTCGGCGGCCCCCCTGGCCTTCGCCGGACGCATCCGGCACGCCGGTCCCGACGCGCGGGAGGACGCCCCCGAGCCCGCGGGAACGCTGAGCGTCGTCAGGATGGCCTGGCCCACCGTCCTGCTCGCCGCGGCCATCATGTTCCTGGTCGGCGCCATGGACGTGGCCCTGCCGGCCCGCCTGGAGTCGACGAACCAGCAGCTGGCGCTGACCGGTGTCATCACGGGGGCGTTCGCCGTGGCGAGCATCGCCGCCGGACTGGTCTACGGGCGGCGCACCTGGCCGGGCTCCCCCGGGACGCAGACCCTCTTCCTGCTGCCGGCCATGACCGCGGCGCTGACGCTGTGCGCCGTCACCGGCCGGCTCTGGGCGTTCTTCGCCGCGTTCCTGCTCGGCGGCCTCTTCTACAGCCCGCTCATGATCATCCGGAACCTGGCCCTGCAGAACCGCCTCCCGCAGAACGTGTGGGCCACGGGCTTCTCCCTCCTGTACGCCGCGGGCGGCCTCGGCTACGGAGCGGCCGCCCTGCTGACGGCCGGCCTCGTCAAGGCCACCACCCCGGTCGTCACCATCGCCGTCTGTACGGCGCTGACCACCGTGATCGGCCTGGTGGCGGGCATCGGAGAGCGTCGGGGAGCCGCACGGGGCGGCACCGCGAAGGAGGACCGCGCGCGGGACGACGCGGCGGTCCGGTAGGAGGGGCGCGGTACGAGGAGCGCGACACCCCTGGGGCCTGTCCGGCGGATCACGGCCGGACAGGCCCCAGGGCGTGTGTCGAAAGTCCCGTCTGCCCGGCGGCGCCCGGCACGCACGCCCTAGCCGCACCGTCTGCCGGGGTAGTCGTCGTACTCGGGGGCCCCCGCCCGGCGCATCCGGCGCACGACCTCCGGGAGGTCGGCGTCGGGCACGTCGGCCGGAATGTTGAACTCCCGGTCGAAGACGAGCACTTCGGCGCCACCGACGTGCCATACGACCCAGCGGGGAGACCGCGCGGGGGGCTGCCACAGGGCCGAGAGCCGGTCCAGGGGGTCGGGGGGCGTGCTCACAGCTTCCTCCCCTCCGTCGCCTCGCGGCCGTCCACGAAGGTCGCCACGACCTCGATGTCCCCGATGCGGGAGGTGTCGACGGCGTACGGGTCGTCGCCGAGCACGACGAGGTCGGCGCGCTTGCCCGGGGTCAGGCTGCCCGCGCTGTCGTCCCACCGGCAGGCGTAGGCGCCGGCGACCGTGTAGGCGCGCAGGGCCTCGTCGACGGTGACCGCCTCGTCCGGGCCGATCGGGCGGCCGGAGAGGGAGGCGCGCTCGACCATGAACTGGACGGCCCGCAGCGGCGATCCGTCGGCGACGGGCCGGTCGGAGCTGCCGACGAGGGGGACGCCGTGGTCGAGGAAGCCGCGTCCCCGGTACATCCAGGGCGCCCGGCGCGGGCCCATGACCGTGGCGTAGTCGTCGCCGAAGCACCGCAGGAAGTTGGGCTGGACGACGGCGCTGAGGCCGAGCCGGGCGAAGCGCGGGAGCTGGTCGGGCCGGATGAGGCCGGCGTGTTCGACGCGGTGGCGGGCGTCGGGGCGGGGGCGCAGTTCCTGGGCCCGTTCCAGGGCGTCCAGGGCGAGGTCGGCGGCGCGGTCCCCGATGGCGTGGACGGCGAGCTGCCAGCCGGCGAGGTGCCCGTCCACGATGAGGGAGGTGAGGTGTTCGGGGTCGGCCTGGAGCCGGCCGGTGCCGTCCGTGCCCTCGTACGGCTCGGTGAGCGCGGCCGTGCGGGCCATCATCCCGCCGTCGGTGTAGATCTTGAGCGCGCCGACGGACAGCCAGTCGTCGCCGAAGCCGGTGCGCAGGCCGAGGTCGAGGCCGCGGGGGATGCCGTCCCGTTCGTGGGCGCCGAGCGGCTTGAGGGTGTCGGCGCCCGGCATGAGCTGGACGCGCAGGGGCAGTCGGCCCCGGTCGCGCAGGAGCTGGTAGGCGCCGAGTTCGGCGGGGCTGTGGCCGAGGAGTCCGCCGCCGATGCCGGCCTCGGCGCAGGCGGTGACGCCCTCGGCGAGGCAGACGCGGCCGGCCTGCTCGATGGCGTCGGCGAGTTCCTCCTGGGCGTACGGGAGGCGGAGCCGGCGCACGGCGCCCATCGCGCTCTCCACCAGGAGGCCGTCGTCGTGGGGGACGTCGGCGGGGAGGAGGTCGAGGACGGCGCTGTTGACGACGCAGGCGTGGCCGGAGGTGTGCATGAGGAAGATCCGGTGGCCCGCGGCGACCCGGTCGAGGTCGGCGGCGGTCAGGTGGCGGCCGAGGGCGCGCTGGTCGTAGTCCCCGACGTGGACCCACGCGCCGGGCGCGTTCCTGCGGGCGACCGCGTCCGCGACGACGGCGAGGGCGTCCTCGATCCGCTCGACGCCGGTGAGGCTCGGCGAGTTCGCCTTCAGGCCCGTCCACGCCAGGTGCACGTGGCTGTCGATGAAGCCGGGCAGCACGGTGGCGCCCTGGAGGTCGACGACCTCGCGCGCGGGCAGACCGCTCACGGCTTCGTCCAGACCGACGATCCGGCCGTGCCAGATGCCCAGGTCGTGGGCGACCGGGTGGTCGGGGTCCATGGTGAGGACGCGCGCGTTGGTGATTCTGGTGCACAGCATCATGGGCGGGTCCGTCCCTAGGGGGTCGTGGCGAGTGCCGTGTCGCCGGTGCCCTCCGCGTCGTGGCGCCGGGGTGCGGCGGGCACCATGAGCGGGGTGCCGGTCTCGGGGTCGTCGATGATCCGGCAGGGCAGGCCGAAGACGTCCTCGACCAGTTCGGCGGTCATGACGGCGGCCGGGTCGCCCTGGGCGGCGATGACGCCGCCGGGGCGCATCACGATGAGGTGGGTGGCGTAGCGGCAGGCCTGGTTGAGGTCGTGCAGGACGGCCACGACGGTGTGTCCCTTGCGGGCGTGGAGCTCGGCGCACAGGTCGAGGACCTCGACCTGGTGGGCGATGTCGAGGAAGGTGGTGGGCTCGTCGAGGAGCAGGACGGAGGTCTGCTGCGCCAGGACCATGGAGAGCCAGACGCGCTGGCGCTGGCCGCCGCTGAGGTCGTCGACGGGCCGGTCGGCGAGGTCGAGGACGCCGGTCTGGCGCATGGCCTCGGTGACGGCCGTCTCGTCCTCGGCGGACCACTGCTTCAGGAGCCGCTGGTGCGGGTAGCGGCCGCGGGCGACGAGGTCGCCGACGGTGATGCCGCCGGGGGCGCTGGAGGACTGCGGGAGCAGGCCGAGGCGGCGGGCGACCTCGCGCGAGCGGTACGAGGAGATGGCCGCGCCGTCGAGGTAGACCTGTCCGGCCCTGGGCGTGAGCATCCGCGCGAGGGCCGAGAGGAGGGTGGACTTGCCGCAGGCGTTGGGGCCGATGATGACCGTGAAGGAGTGGTCGGGGATGTCGACGCTGAGGGAGGTGGCCACCGTCCGGCGGTCGTAGGAGAGCGTGAGGTCCTCGGCGCGCAGCCGGGGTCCGGGGGTGTTCTTCGCGGTCATGCGCGGCTCTTTCGCGACTCGGTGATCAGCAGCCAGATGAGGTAGGTCCCGCCGAGGGCGCCGGTCGCCGTGCCGACGGGGAGGAGGGCGGGCGCGAAGGCCCGCTGGACGACGAGGTCGCTCAGGGTGAGCAGGACGGCGCCCATGAGGGCGGAGGACAGCAGCGCGGGCGCGGGGGATCCGGTGAGCCGGCGCACCACCTGGGGGGCGGCCAGGGCGATGAACCAGATGGGTCCGGTCACGGCGGTGGCGAAGGCGGCGAGGGCGACGCCGATGACGAGGAGGACCGTGCGGGTGCGCCGGACGTCGACGCCGAGCGCGGTGGCGGTGAGGTCGCCCATCTCGACCATGGCGAGGCGGCGGGAGAGGAGGAGGGCCGGGGGCAGCAGGGCGGCGAGGGCGAGGCCGACGGCGTTGGCGTGGGTCCAGGTCCGGTTGCCGAGGCTGCCGATCAGCCACGCCTGGGCCTCCAGGGCCTCCTGGAAGGTGGCCCGGGTGATCAGGTACGAGTTGACGGCGAGGAGCAGGGCGCTGACGCCGACGCCGATGACGACGAGGCGGAAGCCCTGGAGTCCGCGGCCGATCATGAGGAGGTGGACGGCGAGGGCGGTGGCGAGGCCGCCGGCCAGGGCGCCGAGGGCGATCTGGGTCATGCTGCCGTGCAGGACGACGATGACGACGAGGGCGCCCACGGCGGAGCCGTTGGTGAAGCCGATGATGTCGGGGCTGCCGAGGGAGTTGCGGGTGAGGCTCTGCAGGATCGCCCCGCTCACGGCGAGGGCCGCGCCGACGAACACCGCGGTCAGGACGCGGGGCATGCGGAGGGTGTTGACGACGAAGTCGGCGGCCCCGGAGTCGTTGCCGGTGAGGGCGCGGAGGACCTCCCCGACGGTGAGCGGGAAGTCCCCGGTGGTGAGGGTGGTGCCGACGACGAGCACCAGGGCGGCGAGGAGCAGGGCGGTGACGGCGGCGGTGCGGCCCCGGACGCGCAGGGAGACGCCGCGGCCGACGCGGACGACCCGGCCGCTGACGACCCGGGGGCCGACGGCGCCGGGCGCCGGGGCCTTCGCCTCTCGTACGGGGACGCTCACAGCATGACCAGCTTCCGTCGGCGGCAGAGCGCGATGAACAGGGGGGCGCCGATGAAGGCGGTGACGATGCCGACCTGCACCTCGCCGGGGGCGCCGAGGACGCGGCCGAGGACGTCCGACCCGATGAGCAGGACGGGGGCGAGGAGCATCGAGTACGTGAGGACCCAGCGCTGGTCGGGGCCGACGACGAAGCGGGCGATGTGCGGCACCGCCAGGCCCACGAAGCCGATCGGTCCGGCGGCGGCGGTGGCGGCCCCGCACAGCAGCATCACGGCGAGGGCGGCGAGGAGCCGGGTGCGGCCGACGTTCACGCCGAGGGCGCGCCCCACCTGGTCGCCCATGGCGAGGGCGTTGAGGGAGGGGGCGAGGAGGAGCGCGACGACCAGGCCGGTGGCGACGAACGGCAGGACCAGGAGGACGATGTCGTGGTAGCGGCCCGCGAGGGAGCCCACCGTCCAGAAGCGGAACTGGTCGAAGGCCTCCGGGTTGAAGAGCAGCACGCCCCAGTTGAAGGCGTACAGGACGGCGGTGACGGCCGCTCCGGCGACGACGAGCCGGTCGGGGGTGGCGAGCTTGCGGCCGGAGGAGCCCAGGAGGTAGACGCCGACCGAGGCGACGGCGGCCCCGGCGAGGGCGAACCAGACGTAGCCGAGGGGCGAGGCCACGCCCAGGAAGGCGATGGCCACGACGACGCCGGCGGAGGCGCCCAGGTTCACGCCGAGCAGTCCGGGGTCGGCGAGCGGATTGCGCGTCAGGGCCTGCATCAGCGCGCCGGACAGGCCGAGGGCCACTCCGACGAGGAGGCCGAGGAGGGTGCGGGGCACGCGGTAGTCGTGGACGATGACCGAGGCCTCGGACCCGTCGGGGTGCCACAGCAGTTCCCAGGTGGAGGCGAAGGGGATCCCCCGGGTGCCCACCCAGACGCTGAGCAGCGAGACGAGGAGCAGCGCTCCGAGCGTCACGAGGATCCCCACGCCGCGCAGGGCCAGGGTGGCCGGGCGCACGGGGGGCGCGGCGGGCCCGCCGGGGCCGCCGGTCTTCCCTCCGGACGCCGTCTGGATCTCGACGGACAACGGCCACTCCCCCTGACGGCGGTTCGCGCCCCCGCCCGGCCGTGGGCCCAAAGCGGGTGCGCCGCACGTGATCTGACGTGCCGAACAGGTCAACTTAGGTGAGGCTAACCGTATCGCACCGACGGGTCAACGCGCCCTCCTGACCTGCGGTCGCGCACGCGCCCCCGGTGCCCCGCGACGCCCTTCCGGGCCCCCTTGGCAGCACCCCTCATTAAGGTAGCCTTACCTAACCATCTCTCTCTTCGTGGAGGCTCCGCATGCCCGCTGGAGGACCAACGGGAGGCCACGTCCTCCGGAGAGCGCTCGGCGACCAACGCCGCCGGGTCGGCGGGGCGTCGCTCCTCGCCATGGCCCACCAGGCGTGCGAGGCGCTCGTGCCGGTCGTCATCGGCCTGACCATCGACGAGGCGGTGGGAACCGGCTCCTCCGGGGCGCTGCTGCGCTGGCTGCTCGTCCTCGCCGGGCTCTTCCTCGTGCTCTCCACCTGCTACCGGATCTCCGCCCGGTTCGCCGAGGGGGCGGGCGAGAGCGCCGCGCACCGGATCCGGCAGGACCTCGCCGACCGGGTGCTCGACCCGAGGGGCGGCGCCGACACCGGCCGGCTCCCGGGCGCGCTGACCGCCGTCGCGACCGGCGACGCCCGCCGGGTCGGCTCGGTCGCCTCCGCCCTGCCGTACGCGCTGTCCGCGCTCACCGGACTCGCCGTCAGCGCGGTGGCCCTGCTCCGCACCTCCGTCCCCCTCGGCCTGCTCGTCCTCCTCGGCGTGCCGCCCCTGCTGTGGATCGGCCACCTCATCAGCCGGCCGCTGGAGCGGCGCAGCGAGGCGGAGCAGGAGCACGCCGCCCACGCGTCCGGGGTCGCCGCCGACCTGGTGGCGGGGCTGCGCGTCCTGAAGGGCATCGGCGCCGAGCGGGCGGCGGTCGCCCGCTACCGGGAGACCAGCCGGAGTTCGCTGGCCTCGGCGCTGCGGGCGGCGAACAGCCGGGCCTGGCACGACGGCGCCATCCTCGCCCTGACGGGCGTCTTCATCGCGGTGATCGGACTGGTCGGCGCCCATCTGGCGATGCGCGGCACGATCAGCGTGGGCGACCTGGTGGCGGCCGTCGGCCTCGCCCAGTACCTCCTGGGGCCCTTCCAGCTCCTCACCTACGTCAACGGCGAGTTCGCCCAGGCCCGCGCCTCGGCCGACCGGATCGCCGAGGTCCTCGCCTCGCCCCCGGCGGTCGCCGCCGGGACGACTCCGCTCCCCTCCCCCGTCGCCGGACGGCTGCGGCTGCGGGGCCTGACCCACGGCGCGCTGCGCGGCCTCGACCTCGACGTCGCGCCCGGCAGCGTCGTCGGCGTGGTCTCCCGGGACCCGGCCGCCGCGAACGACCTGCTGCTCTGCCTGGGCCGCGAACGGGAGCCCGACGCGGGGACCGTGGAGCTCGACGGCGTCCCGCTGGCCGACCTCGACCCCGCCGACGCCCGCCGGGCGGTCCTGGTCGCCCACCACGACGCCGACCTGTTCGAGGACAGCCTCCTCGCCAACGTACGGGCCGGGGCGGGCGACGGCGCGCCGGACGTCGCTCCCGCGCTCGCCGCCGCCGCGGCGGACGACGTCGCCGAGGCCCTGCCCGACGGCGTGCACACCGTCCTCGCCGAGCGGGGCCGCTCGCTCTCCGGCGGCCAGCGCCAGCGGGTCGCCCTCGCCCGCGCCCTGGCCGCCGACCCGCCGGTCCTGGTCGTCCACGACCCGACCACGGCCGTCGACACGGTCACCGAGGCCCGCATCGCCGTCCGGCTGCGGGAGCTGCGCCGGGGCCGCACCACCCTCCTGGTCACCACCAGCCCGGCCCTGCTCGCCGGGACCGACGTCGTGGTGATGCTCGACGAGGGGGCGGTGGCCGCCGAGGGCAGCCACCCGGAGCTCGTCGCCTCCCACGAGACGTACCGCTCGGCGGTGCTGGCGTGAGCGCCGGCCGCGACGCGACCGCGCCGGACACCGGCGCGAAGGACGAGGACGAAGGACGGACGATGAGCGGATCCGGCACGCCCGGGCGCGCGCCCCTGCCCACCGCGACCGGCGCGCCCGAGCGCGCCCTCCTGCCCACCGCGACCGGCGCGCAGACCCTCGCCGTCGTGCGCGGGCTGCTGCGCCGCCACCGGCCGCTCGCCGTGACCGCGCTGGCCGTCCTGGTCGCCGGCACCGGCATCGGACTGCTGACCGCCCCGCTGCTGGGCCGGATCGTGGACCTGGTCGTGGAGCGCGGCGGGACGGCCGCGCTGACCGTGCCGATGGCGCTGCTCCTCGCGGTGGCCGTGGCCCGGGGCGTGGCCACCGCCGTCGGCAAGTCGC
Organism: Streptomyces sp. NRRL F-6492; assembly: GCF_001280125.1. GTDB lineage: Bacteria > Actinomycetota > Actinomycetes > Streptomycetales > Streptomycetaceae > Streptomyces. The sequence goes on along the minus strand of NZ_LGEG01000193.1, from coordinate 60,684 downwards.
TGGTCGCCCGGCTCGGCGAGACGGTCCTCGCGGACCTGCGGGAGCGGTTCATCGCCCGGGCGCTGCGACTGCCGCTCGAACGGGTCGAGAAGGCCGGCTCGGGCGACCTGACCGCCCGGGTCACGGGCGACGTCACGCTGATCGCGCGGGCGGTCCGGCAGGCCCTGCCCGAGTTCGCGAACGCCTTCCTCACCATCGTCCTGACCCTGGTGGGCCTCGCCGTCCTCGACTGGCGCTTCCTGCTCGCCGTCCTCGTCGCCGTCCCGGTGCACGTCCTCACCGTGCGCTGGTACATCCCGCGCGCCGCGCGGATCTACGCCGAGCACCGGGTGGCGACCGGCGCCCTCCAGCACCAGCTGCTCGACAGCGTCGGGGGCGTGCGCACCGTACGGGCGTTCCGGCTCACCGACCGCCACGCGGACCTGCTGGAGAAGCGGTCGGGGGCGGCCGTGGACCTGGCGGCGAGCGGCATGCGCCTGGTCTCCGGCTTCTTCTCCCGCCTGAACGCCGCCGAGTTCCTCGGCATGGCCTCGATCCTCGTCACCGGCTTCCTGCTGGTCGACGCCGGATCGGTGAGCATCGGCACGGCCACGGCGGCGGCGCTCTACTTCCACGGCCTGTTCAACCCGATCAACGCCGCGCTCTTCCTCATCGACGACGCCCAGTCGGCCGGGGCGAGCCTGGCCCGGCTGGTCGGCGTGTCGAGCCTCCCGGCGGAGCGGGAGCCCGAGGGGCGGCCCGCCGCGCCGGTGGACGGCTCGGTCAAGGTGACGGGGCTCGGCCACTCCTACGTGGACGGGCACCCGGTGCTCCACGAGGTCGACCTCGACGTGCGGTGCGGCGAGCGCGTCGCCCTGGTCGGCGCCAGCGGCGCGGGCAAGACCACGCTCGCCAAGCTGATCGCGGGCGTCCACGAACCGGCGTCCGGCACGATCTCCCTGGGCGGTGTGGACACTCGCGAGCTGGGCCCGGCCGGGGTGCGGCGGGCCGTCACCCTGATCAGCCAGGAGGTCCACGTCTTCTCCGGCCCCCTCGCCGAGGACCTGCGCCTGGCCCGGCCCGGGGCGACGGACGGGGAGCTGCGCGCGGCCCTGGACCACGTCGGCGCCCTGGAGTGGGCCGACGCGCTCCCCGAGGGCCTGGCGACGGTCGTGGGCGAGGGCGGTCACCGGCTCACGGTGACCCAGGCCCAGCACCTGGCCCTGGCCCGGCTCGTCCTCACGGACGCGCCCGTCGCCCTCCTCGACGAGGCGACCGCCGACGCGGGCAGCGCGGGCGCCCGGGTCCTGGAGACCGCCGCCCTGCGCGCCCTGGAGGGCCGTACGGGCCTGATGGTGGCCCACCGGCTCCCGCAGGCCGCCGCCGCGGACCGGATCGTCGTCCTCGACGGGGGCCGGGTCGTCGAGAACGGCACCCACGAGGAGCTGGTCGCGGCGGGCGGGCACTACGCCGAGCTGTGGTCGGCCTGGTCCGACAGCCGCCGCGAGCCGGCCGCCGTGCTCGACTAGGCGGTACGACACGGGGAAGGGCCCCTCCCGTCCGGGAGGGGCCCTTCCCCGTTCCGTCGCGGGGTCAGCCCCGCCCGGCCGCCGGGCCCGCCGGGCGCGGGCCGGTCCAGTGGGTCTCCACGTACTCCACGCGGGCCTGCCCGGTGCCCTCGCCGAAGACGGTGCGCCGGCCGGCCGGAGCCTCCGCGAAGGACGGCCACGGCGCGTGCCGGCCCTCCTCGTCGACCAGGACCGGGAAACGGCCCCGCGGGTCCTCGAACGGGTCGGTGGTCATGCGTCGCCGCTCCTCGTGGACATGGCGGTGAACAGCTCCGAGAGCGGCTGCTCCGGGTCGGCGACCACGGCGCGCAGCAGCCCCTGGAGTTCGTCGGCGAGGCGCCGCGCCTTGGCGGCGCCGAACAGGTCGGTGGCGTGGATGAGGCCGCAGTGGACCGGGCCCCCGCCCAGCGGCTCGTAGAAGCTGAGGGTCAGCCGGGCCCGCGTGGAGCCGGTCGGCACGGCGTCGAGGGAGCCGACGCCGCCCTGCAGGCGGTCCAGGTCCGCCTGTTCGTGGTGGATCACCATGACCTGCGGGCCCTCCGGGGGCAGTCCGGCCGCCCGGGCCACCTCCTCGAAGGGGACCTCCTGGCGGTCGAGGGCGCTCAGGGTGGTCTCCCGGACCCGGGAGAGCAGTTCGGCGAAGGTGGGGTCCCCGGCCGTGTCGGTGCGCAGGACGAGCGTGTTGAAGAAGCAGCCCACCAGGTCCGCGAGCCGGTCGTCGCCGCGTCCCGCGGCCATCGTGCCGAGCGGCAGGTCCGTGCCCGCGCCGTGGGCGGTGAGCAGGGCTGCCAGGGCGGAGTGCAGGACCATGAACATGCTGGTGCCGGTCGCCCGGGCCAGCTCGTCGACGGACGCGTGCAGCTGCTCGTCCAGGACGAAGCCGACGTGGCCCGCGCCGGGCACGGAGGTGTGCGGGGCGTCGGCCGGGAGGTCCAGCGCGGCCGGCGCGTCCTTCAGGACCTGCCGCCAGTAGGCGAGCTGGCCGGCCGCCCTGCTGTCCGGGTCGCCGGGGTCGCCGAGGACCTCGCGGGCCCAGCGGGCGTAGTCCGTGTACGAGACGGGCAGCGGCTCCCAGTCGGGCGCCCGGCCCTCCGTACGGGCCGTGTACGCGGACGTCAGGTCGCGGAAGAGGGGGACGACCGACCATTCGTCGACGGCCAGGTAGTGGAGGGCGAGGAGCAGTGACTGCCGTCCGTCGGGGCCGGTCAGGAGGTGGGCCCGCAGCGGCGCCTCGCGGTCCGGCGCGGGGGCTCCCCCGGCCAGTTCGCGCAGGCGGGCCTCCGGGTCCGCGCTCTCCTCCCGCACCAGCACGGGCGGTGCGGCGTCGGTGAGGCGCAGGACTCCGTCGCGCTCGGCGAAGGCGGTGCGCAGCGGCTCGTGGCGGGCCGCCACGTCGGCGAGCGCGGCCGTCAGGGCCTCCGCGTCCAGGCCGCCGGGCGAGCGGAGCACCAGGGCGTGGTCGAAGACGGGGGTGCGGCGGTACGCGTCCCAGTGGAGGCGCTGGACGGGCGCGGCGAACCGGGGCCCCTCGTGGTGCTCGGCGGGGAGGAGCGCCGGGCGGGCCGCGGCGGCCCCCTTCAGCTTGGCCTCCAGGCCGGCGACCGTCAGGGCGTCGAAGACGTCGCGGATGCTCAGCTCGACCCCGAACTCGGCGCGGACGCGGCCCAGGAGCCGCATCGAGGCCATGGAGTGGCCGCCGAGCGCGAAGAAGTTGTCGTGGACGCCGACCCGGTCGAGGCGGAGGATCTCGCGGAAGAGCCCGGCGAGCCTCTCCTGGGTCTCGTTCGCCGGGCGGGTGTCGCCGGTCATGGCGGCCCAGTCCGGCGCGGGCAGCGCCTTCCGGTCGAGCTTGCCGTTGGGCGTGAGGGGCAGCGGCCCGTCGAGCGGGACGACGAGCGCCGGGACCATGTACTCCGGCAGGACGCCGGCCACGTGGACGCGCAGCTCCTGCGGATCGGGCTCCCCCTCCCCCGCCTCCGGCACGGCGTAGCCGACCAGGCGGACGATGTCGCCGTCGCGGTCGGGCACCACGGCGGCCTGGGCCACCGACGGGTGGGAGGCGAGCGCCGCCTCGATCTCGCCGAGTTCGATGCGGAAGCCGCGCACCTTCACCTGGGTGTCGACGCGGCCGAGGAAGTCGACGTTGCCGTCGGCGCGCCAGCGGGCGCGGTCGCCGGTGCGGTACATGCGGCTGCCGGGCGGGCCGTACGGGTCGGCCACGAACCGCTCCGAGGTCAGCGCGGGCCTGCCGAGGTAGCCGCGCGCGAGGCCGCGTCCGGAGACGTACAGCTCGCCCGCGACGCCGGGCGGGACCGGCCTGAGGTGCTCGTCGAGGACGTAGCAGCGGGTGTTGGGGTCGGGCCGGCCGATGGGGACCCGGCCGGACGGGCGGCCCGGGTGCTCGCGGGCGGGCCACAGGGTGGAGTTGACGGTCGCCTCGGTGAGCCCGTACGCGCAGATCAGGTGGGCGGTGGTGCCGAAGCGCTCGAAGAGGTCCGGCGGCACGGTCTCGGTGCCGACGAGGACGGTCGAGCCCTCGGGCAGGGCGCAGCCGGGCGGCAGGGCGGAGACGAGGGACGGCGGCAGGATCATGTGGGTGATCCGCTGGTCGGCGAGGAAGTCGGTGAGGGCGGGGCCCGCGACCCGGGCCTCGTCGGTGATCAGGACGAGCCGGCCGCCGTGGCAGAGCGCCATGGCCAGTTCGAAGACGAAGACGTCGAAGCCGACGGAGGCGAACTGCAGGACGCGGCTGTCGCGTTCCAGGCCCATCCGGTCGACGGCGGTGGCGACCAGGCTGGCGATCCCCTCGTGGGGGACGACGACGCCCTTGGGGCGGCCGGTGGAGCCGGAGGTGTAGATGACGTACGCGGCCGTGTCCAGGGCGGCCGGTCCGCTCCCGAGGGGGGTGTCCGGCAGGTCGCGCGGGGCGGCGGTCTCCGGCGCGTCGAGCAGCACCATCGGTACGCCCGGCACGTCGGGGATCTTGCCCGCGATCTGCTCGGTGCCGACGACGAGGGCCGCGCGCGAGTCCTCGATCATGTAGGCGAGGCGGTCGGCCGGGTGGACCGGGTCGAGCGGCAGGAACGCGGCGCCCAGCTTCATGGCGGCGAGGACCGTGGCGACCGTGTCGACCGAGCGGGGCACGGCCACGCCCACCACGCTCTCGGGTCCGACGCCCCGGGCGGCCAGGAGGGCGGCGACGCGGTCGGCGCGGGCGTCGAGTTCGGCGTACGTCACGGAACGGGAGCGCTCCACGACGGCGACCGCGTCGGGGCGTTCGGCGCGCCGCCGGGCGAAGAGGGCCGGGAAGGTCTCCTCGTCGACCTCGCGGGCCGTGGCGTTGAACTCCTCCAGGACCAGGTGCCGTTCGGCGCCGTCCAGGATCTCGGCCCGGGAGACGGGCCGTCCGGGGGCGGCGACCAGGGCCGCGACGAGGGTCCGGAGGCGTTCCCCGATCCGCTCGGCGGTCTCCCGGTCGAAGAGCTCCGTGGCGAACTCCAGGCGGCAGCCGAGGGAGCCGGGGCCGCCGTCGGCCGGGGTGTGCTCGGTGAAGGAGAACACCAGGTCGAACTTGGCCGAGCGGATGCGGAAGGGGAGGTACGCGGCGGTCAGGCCGGGCAGTTCGAGGGCGTCGCCGGTGCGGGCGTGGTAGCCGACCATCACCTGGAAGAGGGGGTTGCGGGAGAGCGACCGGGTCGGGTTGAGCTTCTCCACCACCGCCTCGAAGGGCACGTCCGCGTGCGAGAACGCGGCGAGGTCGGTCTCCCTGACCCGGGCGAGGAGCTCGGTGAAGCTCGGGTCGCCGCTCAGGTCGGTGCGGAGCACCAGGGTGTTGACGAAGAAGCCGACGAGGTCGTCCAGGGCCTCGTCGCCGCGGCCCGCGATGGGCGCGCCGAGGGGGATGTCGGTGCCGGCGCCCAGGCGGTGGAGGAGGGCGGCCACGGCGGCGTGCGCCACCATGAACATGCTGGCGCCGGTCTCCCGGGCGAGCCGCCGCAGGCCCTCGTGGACGTCGGCGTCGAAGACGACGTCCAGTTCGGCGCCGGTGAAGGCGGGGCGGGCCGGGCGCGGCCGGTCCGTGGGCAGTTCCAGTTCCTCGGGGGCGCCGTCCAGGGTCGTGCGCCAGTGCTCCAGCTGCCGGGCGGCCCGGCTGTCCGGGTCGGCGGGGTCGCCGAGGAGGCGCTGCTGCCACAGGGCGTAGTCGGCGTACTGGACGGGCAGCGGCTCCCACTCCGGCGCCGTGCCGGCGGTACGGGCCGCGTAGGCGGTGGCGAGGTCGCGGAGGAAGGGGCGGTCGGACCACTCGTCGGTGGTGATGTGGTGGAGCAGCAGGATCGCGGCGTGGTCCTCGGGGCCGAGCTCCACGACCGCGGCGCGCAGCGGGAGTTCGACGGCGAGGTCGAAGGGCCGGTTGACGGCCGCGTCGACCAGGCCGGGCAGTTCGTCCTCGGTGGCGGTGAGCCGCTCGACGGCGGGCCGTGCCTCCCCGGCGGGCAGCACCCGCTGGAACACCCGGCCGTCGCGCTCCGTGAACACGGTGCGCAGGGCCTCGTGCCGGGCCGTGACGTCGGCCAGGGCGGCTTCCCAGGCGTCGGTGTCGAGGGGGCCGCGCAGCCGCAGGACGAGCGGGAAGTTGTAGGCGGCGGAGGTGGACTCGATCTTCTGGACGACCCAGAGGCGCTGCTGGGCGTGGGAGAGCGGCAGTTCGTCGGGGCGCTCGCCCGCGGTGAGGGCGGGCCGGGCGGGGCCCGTGGCGCGGTCGACGCGCTCGATCAGCTCGGCGACCGTGGGCGCCTCGAACAGGTCGCGGATGGCGAGTTCGGCGGCGAGCGCCGTGCGGGCGCGGCTGACGAGGCGGGTGGCGAGGAGCGAGTGCCCGCCGAGGTCGAAGAAGTCGTCGTCGATGCCGACGGCCTCCCCGGGCAGTCCGAGCGCCTGGGCGAAGAGGTCCCGGAGGGTCTCCTCGCGCGGGGTGCGCGGGGCGCGGCCGGTGCCTCCGGCGCGGACGGGGTCGGGGGCGGGCAGGGCGCGGACGTCGAGCTTGCCGTTGACGGTCAGCGGGAGGGTGTCCACGGCGACGAGCGCGGCCGGGACCATGTAGTCGGGCAGGGCGGTCTTGAGGTGGGCGCGGAGCGCCTGCGGGTCGGGCTCCCCGGAGGGGGGCTCCGTCTCCCCCCGCTCCGGGACGTAGTAGCCGACCAGCCGCTTGGTGCCGGTGTCGGTGTTCACGACGACCGCCGCGTGGGCGACGCCGGGGTGTGCGGACAGGGCCGTGGCGATCTCGCCGAGTTCGACGCGGTAGCCGCGGATCTTGACCTGGTCGTCGGTGCGGCCGAGGAAGTCGAGGAGCCCGTCGGGCCGCTGCCGCACGAGGTCGCCGGTGCGGTACATCCGCTCGCCGGGCTCTCCGAAGGGGTCGGCGACGAAGCGTCCGGCGGTGAGGCCGGGGCGGTCGTGGTAGCCGCGGGCCAGGCCGGTGCCCGCGATGTACAGCTCGCCGGGGCAGCCCGGCGGGACCGGGCGGAGCATGGAGTCGAGGACGTGGGCGCGGGTGTTGCGGATGGGCCTGCCGACCGTGGGGGTCGCGCTGTCGGCCGTCGAGCCGCCGAGGGTGTTGATGGTGTACTCGGTCGGCCCGTACAGGTTGTAGCCGTAGCAGCCGTCGGTGTCCCGCAGCCGGTTCCACACCGTGTCGGAGACGGCCTCGCCGCCGAGCAGGACCAGGGCGGGCCGGTGCTTGCCGGCCGCCTCGTCGTGGTCGAGCAGGCCCTCCTCGACGAGGAGCTGGGCGTAGGTGGGCGTCACGTTGACGACGTCGACCCGGTGGCGGTCGCAGTAGGCGACCAGGGCCTCGGCGTCGCGGCGCAGCTCCTCGTCGCAGACGTGGACCTCGTGGCCCTCGACGAGCCAGAGCAGCTCCTCCCAGGACATGTCGAAGGCGAAGGAGACGGTGTGCGCGATGCGCAGGCGCCGTCCGCCGGCCGCGGCGATGGCCGGGGCGAAGATCTCCTCCTGGTGGTTGAGCTGCATGTTCGTCAGGCCCCGGTAGGGGGTGACGACGCCCTTGGGGCGGCCGGTGGAGCCGGAGGTGTAGATGACGTACGCCGGGTGCTCCAGGCGGTCCGGGAGGTCGTGCGCGAACGCGGGCCGTTCGGCGTCGGTGACCTCGCCCGCGTCCAGGGCGTCCAGCTCGGCGGCGACGGCCGGGTCGTCGAGGAGGAGTTCGGGCGCGCCCGCGTCCAGTCCCGCGGCGACGGCCGCGGTGGACACCAGGCAGAGCGGGCCGGTGTCCTCGACCATGAGGCGCAGCCGGTCGGCCGGGTGGTCGAGGTCGAGGGGCAGGTAGGCGGCGCCGGTGCGCAGGACGGCGAAGAGGGCGGCGACCATGTCGAGGGAGCGGGGCAGCGCGAGCGCCACGACCTTCTCGGGTCCGGCGCCCCGGGCGAGCAGCAGCCGGGCGATCCGGTTGACGCGCGCGTCGAGTTCCGCGTAGGTGAGGGAGCTCTCGCCGAAGACCAGGGCGACGTCGTCGGGGGTGCGGGCGGCCTGGGCCGCGAGCATGTCGGCGACGGTCTCGTTCGGCACGGGGTCGCGTCCGGCGGCGAGCCCGGCGGTCAGGGCGGCGCGCTCGGCCGGGAGCAGCAGGTCGACGGCGGCGGTGCGGACGGTGGTGGCGTCCGGTCCGGCGAGGAGGTCCGCGAGCCGTTCCAGGACGGCCGTGAAGCGGCCGAGGACCGTGGCCGCCGCCTCGGCGTCGAACAGGTCGGGGCGGGCCGCCAGGGTGACCCGGAGCCGGGTCTCGGGGGTGACGATCAGGGTCAGCGGGAAGTGGGTGCCGTCGACGTTGGAGACGCCGGTGATGCCGTGCCGCTGCCGGAGCGCGGCGGCCCGGTCCTCGCCGTCGGCGGAGCGCAGCACGAAGAGGGTGTCGAAGAGGCGGCGGTGGCCGGTCTCCCGCTGGAGGGTGCCGAGGCCGACGTACTCGTACGGCATGACGGCGGCCCGCTCGGTCTGGAGGCGGCGCAGCAGGTCGAGCAGCGGTTCTTCGGGGGCGAACGCGGTCCGGGCCGGGACGGTGTTGAGGAACATGCCGATGATGCCGGCGGCGTTCGGCAGGTCCGCCGGGCGTCCGGCGACCGCCGTGCCGAAGGCGACGTCGCGGCGGCCGGTGGCGGCGGAGAGGACCAGGCCCCAGGCGGCGTTGAGGACCGTGTTCAGGGTGAGGCCGTGGCGGCGGGCGGCGGCGCGCAGCCGGTCGCTCGTGCCCCCGGTCAGGACCGCGTCGAAGTCGGCCGGGATGACCGGGCCCGCGTCGCGGCCGGTCGGGGCGACCAGGGTCGGCTCGTCGAAGCCGGCGAGCGCGCCGCGCCAGGCGCCGACGGCCTCGGCGGTGTCCTGCCCGTCCAGCCAGGCGAGGTAGTCGCGGTACGAGCCGGGGGCGGCCCGTCCGGTGGGGTCGCCGCCGTTCTCGTACAGCGTGAACAGCTCCTCCAGGAACAGCCAGGCGGACCAGCCGTCCCACAGGATGAGGTGGTGGGTGACGACGAGCCGGTCGCGGCCTTCGGGGAGGCGGATCAGGCGGAGGCGGCACAGCGGCGGGGCCGACAGGTCGAAGCGCTGCCGGCGGTCGGCCGCGAGGAGTTCCTCCACGCGCGCGTGATGCTCGTCGGCGGGCAGTCCGGACAGGTCGGTCTCGGTCAGCGGGATCTCGGCGCCGTCGACGACGAACTGGACGGGCCGGGGCAGGCCGTCGCTGGTGAATCCGGCGCGCAGGCCCTCGTTGCGGTCGAGGAGCGCCCGGCAGGCGGCGCGCAGCCGGTCGGCGTCGAGGCGGTGGTCGAGGTCCAGGGTCTCCTGCGACAGGTAGACGTCGAGGGCGTCCCCGGCGTCGTAGGTGGCGTGGAAGTACATGCCCTCCTGGAGCGGGGAGAGCGGCCAGACGTCGGCGACGGGGAGTCCCGCCGCGACCTCGGCGACCCGGGCGGTCTCCTCCCCGGTCAGTTCCAGGCCGCCGAGCGGGGCGGCCGGGGCCTGCGGCTCCTGAGGGGCCGCGGCGGCGGTGAGCTGGTCGAGGAGGGCCTGGAGGGCGGGGTCGACCTGGTTCTGTCGCGCGAGGACGGCCCGGAGCGCGGCGGCGGCCTGTCCTGCGTCGGTGGCGGAGACGGTGACGGCGGGGGCCTCGGGGGTTTCCCGGGGCTCGGGGGTTTCCCGGGGCTCGGGCCCTGCCGGTGCCGCCGCCGCGAGCGCGGCGGGCGTGCGGTGCCGGAACACGTCGCGCGGGTTGATCGTCAGTCCCCTCTCACGGGCCCCGGTCGCGACGGCGATCGAGGTGAGGCTGTCGCCGCCGAGCACGAAGAAGTCGTCGTCGGCGCCGATGTCCGGAATGCCGAGGACGGCGGTGAAGACCTCGCACAGGGCGCGTTCGCGGGCGTCGCGGGGCGCGCGTCCGCCGGCCCGGGGGGCGACGGAGGGCGAGGGCAGGGCGTTCTGGTCGAGCTTGCCGCTGGGCGTCAGGGGCAGCGCGTCGAGGACGACGACGGCGCTCGGCACCAGGGGGGCGGGCAGGGCGTCGGCGAGCGCGTCGCGCAGGGCGCCGGCGTCCGGCGCGGGCGCGCCGGGGGCGGGCACCGCGTAGCCGACGAGGGCGCCGTCGCGGACGATCACGGCGGCGCGGGCGACGTCCGGCAGTGCGGCGAGGGCGGTCTCGATCTCGCCGGGTTCGACGCGGTTGCCGCGGATCTTGACCTGCCGGTCGGTGCGGCCGAGGTATTCGACGGCGCCGTCGGCCCGGCGGCGGACCAGGTCGCCGGTGCGGTACATGCGGCTGCCCGGCACCCCGAAGGGGTCGGCGACGAACCGTTCGGCGGTCAGGGCGTGTCGGCCGTGGTAGCCGCGCGCCAGCTGGATCCCGGCGAGGTACAGCTCGCCGGGCACGCCGTCCGGGACGGGCCGCAGGAAGGAGTCGAGCACGTGCAGGCGGGTGTTCCAGACGGGCCGGCCGATCGGGACGGCGGGCTCGTCGGCGCCCTCGTACGGGAAGTGCGTGACGTCGACGGCGGCCTCGGTGGGCCCGTACAGGTTGTGCAGCGGTACGGGTCCCCGGCCGGGTCCGGAGGTCAGTTCCGTCCAGCGGCGGGCGTCGGGGCCGGTGAGCGCCTCGCCGCTGCAGAACGCCCTGCGCAGGGGCGCCGCCCAGTCGGGGCCGGCGGGCGCGGCCTCCAGGGCCTGGACGAAGGCGGCCAGCATCGAGGGGACGAAGTGCAGGGTGGTGATCCGCTCGGCGCGGATCAGTTCGGCCAGGTAGCCGGGGTCGCGGTGGCCGTCGGGGCGGGCGAGGACGACGGCGGCGCCCACGGTCGGGGCCCAGAAGAACTCCCACACGGACACGTCGAAGCTGGCCGGGGTCTTCTGGAGGACCCGGTCGTCGGCGGTCAGCCCGTACTCCCCCTGCATCCAGGCGAGGCGGTTGACGATCGCCCGGTGGGTGACGGCGACGCCCTTGGGGCGGCCGGTGGAGCCGGAGGTGTAGATCAGGTACGCGGGGTGGTCGGGGCCCGCCTGCGCAGGGGGCGCATCGGGGCGGGGCGCGTCGGGGACCTCCTCCTCGCGGTCCACGAGGACGGCGTCGAGGCCCGGGACGCCGGGCAGCCGGCCGGCGGCGCCGGTGGTGGTGACGACCGTGCGCGCGCCGGAGTCGGCGAGCATGAACGCGACCCGGTCGGCGGGGTGGTCGAGGTCGACGGGCAGATGGGCGGCGCCCGCCTTGTGGACGCCGAGGAGGGCGACCATCAGCTCCGCCGAGCGGGGCACCGCGACGGCGACGAACTCCTCGGGGCCCGCGCCCCGGGCCCGCAGCCGCCGGGCGAGGGCCTCGGCGCGGCGGTCGAGTTCCGCGTACGTGAGGGTGGTGCCCTCGTGGACGACGGCGGGCGCGTCGGGGGTCCGGGCGGCCTGGGCGGCGAAGAGGGACGCGAGGGTGGCGTCCGGGTCGGGGAGCGGGTGGTCGGTGGCGTTCAGCGCGGCGAGGCGCTCCGCCTCGCGCTCGGAGAGGAGTCCGACGCGGGCGGTCGGGCGGCCGGGGTCGGTGGCGAAGGCGCGCAGCAGCGTCTCGAAGCGGTGGGCGACGACGGCGACGGTCAGCCGGTCGAGGCGGGCCGGGTCGTGGGTGAAGCGGAGCGACAGGTGTCCGTCGCGGGGCTCGGCGACGAGCGCGAGCGGGTAGTGGACGGCGTCGAGGACCTCGGTGCCGGTGACCAGGGGGGTGGCGGCGGGCGGGCCGGCGGGGTGGTTCTCGAAAACCCCGAGGGTGTCGAAGAGTTCGCCGCCGCCCGCGAGCCGCTGGATGTCGGCGAGGCCGAGGTGCTGGTGGTCGAGGAGCGCCGCGTGGTCGTCCTGGACGCGCCGCAGCAGTGCGGCGAGGGGTTCGTCGGCGCGCAGCCGGACGCGGACGGGGACGGTGTTGATGAAGAGGCCGACGGCCGCGTCCAGTCCCTCGACCTCGGTGGTGCGGCCGGAGACGGTGGTGCCGAAGACGACGTCCCGGGCGCCGGTCAGGCCGCCGAGGAGGAGGGCCCAGGCGCCGTTGAGGACGGTGCTCAGGGTGAGGCCCTCGCGGCGGGCGCGGGCGGTCAGTTCGGCGGTGAGGGCCTCGGGCAGGCGCACGTCGACGCGCTCGGTCCGGGTGCGGGGGGTGTCCGCGCCGTCCCCGGCGGGGGGTCCGGCGAGGGCGGGCAGCCGGGTCGGTTCCTCCAGACCGGTCAGCGCCTCGCGCCAGGCGTCCCGGGCGGCGTCGCGGTCGCGCGTGGCGAGCCAGGCCAGGTAGGGGCGCGGGTCGGCGGGCTCGGGCAGGGTCTCCCCCGCGTACGCGGCGGTCAGTTCGCGCAGCAGGACGGTGACGGACCAGCCGTCGGCGACGATGTGGTGCAGGGTGAGCAGCAGCCGGTGGCGGTGCCCGTCGCGGACCAGGGTGGCGCGCAGCAGGGGCGGTTCGGACGGGTCGAAGCCCCGGGCGCGGTCCTGCCGCAGGATCTCGTCCAGGCCGGTGCGGGCCGTGTCCGCCTCGTACCACGGGAGGGTCGCGCGGTCCGCGAGCCGCTGGACGACCTCGCCGCCGGGCAGCTGCCGGAAGGAGGCGCGCAGCAGCGGGTGGCGGTCCAGGAGGAGCTGGAGGGCGGCGCGCAGCCGGTCCGGGTCGACGGGCTCCGCGAGGTCCAGGAGTTCCTGGACCACGTACAGGTCGTCGGCGTCCTCGTCGTACACCGCGTGGAAGAAGAAGCCCTCCTGGAGCGGTGAGACGGGCAGGGCGTCCTCGTCGAGGGCGACCGCCGGGAGCGGCTCGGGTCCGGTGGCGACCGGGGCGGCGTGCGCGGCGAGGGCGGCGACGGTGCGGAGCCGGAAGACGTCGCGCGGGGTGAGCGCGAGGCCGGCGGCGCGGGCGCGGTTGACCAGCTGGATCGCGACGATGCTGTCGCCGCCCAGCTCGAAGAAGCTGTCGTGGACGCCGGCCGACGGCAGGCCGAGGACCTCGGCGAAGAGCGCGGCGAGCGCGGTCTCGGCGGGGGTGGTGGGCGCGTCGTCGCCGGCCATGGCGGTCCACCGGGGCTCGGGCAGGGCGCGGCGGTCCAGCTTGCCGTTCGGGGTGAGCGGCAGGGGCCCGTCGAGGCGTACGAGGGCGGAGGGGACCATGTGGTCCGGGAGGGTTTCGGCGATCCGGGCGCGGGCCCCGGCGACGGCGGCGTCGGCCGCTTCGGCGTCCGTGCCGGTCCCGGCCACGAGGTAGCCGACGAGGCGCTTGACGCCGCGGTGGTCGTCGCGGACGAGGACGGCGGCCTGGGCGATGCCGGGGCAGGCCATGAAGGCGCTCTCGACCTCGCCGGGTTCGACGCGGTGGCCGCGGATCTTGATCTGGCCGTCGGCGCGGCCGAGGAATTCGAGGTTGCCGTCGGCGCTCCAGCGGACCCGGTCGCCGGTGCGGTACATGCGGGCGCCGGGCCCGTCGGCGTACGGGTCGGCGACGAAGCGCTCCGAGGTGAGTCCGGGCCGGCCCAGGTAGCCGCGGGCGAGGCCGCGCCCGCCGACGTACAGCTCGCCCTCGGCGCCGACGGGGACGGGGCGCAGGGCCGAGTCGAGGACGTAGGCGCGGGTGTTGGGGTCGGGGCGGCCGATGGGGGCGGGGCCGGGCCGGTCGGCGTCGGCGAGCCAGAGCGTGGAGTTGACGGTGGCCTCGGTGAGGCCGTAGGCGACGACGACCCGGACGCGTCCGGCCCAGCGGGCGATGAGTTCGCCGGGTACGGCCTCCGTGCCGACGACGAGGACGGAGCCGTCGGGCAGGTCGCACTCCGGCGGCAGCGCGGAGACGAGGGAGGGCGGCAGGATCATGTGGGTGGCGCGGTGGCGGGCGATGTAGTCCGTGAGGGCCGGTCCGGCGACGCGGCGCTCGGTGGGGACGAGGATCACCCGGCCGCCGACGCACAGCGACATGACGAGGTCCCAGACGGTCACGTCGAAGCCGGCGGAGGCGAACTGCACGATCCGGCTGTCGGCGGTGACGCCGATGCGGTCGGTGGCGGTGGCGATCAGGCTGCCGACGCCGTCGTGGGAGACCACGACGCCCTTGGGGCGGCCGGTGGAGCCCGAGGTGTAGATGACGTACGCGGCCTGGTCGAGCGCCACCGGGACGGCGGGGTCCGCGGGGTCGAGGGCGGCGCGTTCGGCGGCCGTGTCCGGGTCGTCGAGCAGGACGCGGGCGACGCCGGGCGCGTCGGGCAGGGCGGCGGACAGCTCGCGGGTGGTGACGACCGTGCGCGCGCCGGAGTCGTCCAGCATGTGGGCGATGCGGTCCTGGGGGTGCTCGGCGTCCAGGGGGAGGTAGGCGGCGCCGGCCTTCATGACGGCGAGGAGGGCGACCACCAGGTCCGGGGAGCGGGGCAGGGCGACGGCGACGACGTCCTCGGGGCCCGCGCCCCGGGCGGCGAGGAGCCGGGCGAGGCGGTTCGCGGCGGCGTCGAGCCCGGCGTACGTCAGCTCGTGGTCCTCGCAGACGAGGGCGACGGCGTCGGGGGCGAGGCGGACCCGCTCGGCGAAGGCGGCGGGCCAGGTCGTCTCGGGCGCGGGCCGGGGCGAGACGCCGAACTCGCCGAGCAGCCGGGCGCGTTCCTCCCCGGAGGTCAGCTCGATGTGTCCGAGGGGCCGGTCGGGGTCTCCGGCGAGGGCCGCCAGGACGGCGAGGAAGTGGCGCCGGTGGCCGGCGAGGGCCGCCGCGTCGCAGACGTCGGCGTCCGCGTCGAGGTGGACCCGGATGCCGTCGCCGTCGCCGAGGTCTCCGAAGGTGAGGGCGAGGTCGCCGACCGGGCCGAGCCAGTGCGGGACGAACTCGGCCTCGGCGCCGTCGAAGCGGACTCCGTCGGGCTGGGGCAGGACGTTGACGGTGGGGCCGACGAGTTCCCGTACGCCGTCGGTCAGGCCGAGGTCCCTGGCGAGGTCCTCGGCGCGGTAGCGGCTGTGGGCGAGGAGTTCGGAGACGCCGGTGACCACGGCGTCCAGGAGCCGGGCGGCGGTCGTGTCGGGGCGGACGGCGAGGCGCAGCGGCAGGATGTTGGAGACCATGCCGGGGACGTCCCGCGTCGCGGGGTCCCGGCGGGCGGTGACGGGGAGGCCGAGGACGAGGTCCTGTTCGCCGGTGGCGCGGTGCAGATGGGCGGCGACGGCGGCGAGCAGGAGGCGGGACAGCGGCACGCCCGCGTCGTCCGCGCGGGCGCGCAGTCCGGCGACGGTCGCGGGGTCGAGGACGGCGGTGTCGCGGACGCGGCGGCGCATGGGGGCGGCGGCGCGCGGGACGAGGCGGACCGGCTCGGGCCGGCCGGCCATCCGCTCCCGCCAGTAGGCGCGGTCCGCCGCGTGCTGCTCGGAGGAGGCGTACGCGGTGTCGGCGGCGACGAGCCGGGTCAGGGACCAGTCGGGGGCCGGGGCCGCGTCGCCGAGGGTGTGGAGGTCGCCGGCGCGGCGGCTGATCAGGGCGACGCCCGCGCCGTCGACGAGGAGGTGGTGGTAGCGCTGGTACCACCAGATCCGGTCGTCGGCGAGCCGGAGGAGGGCCTGGGCGAACAGCGGGCCTCCGGCCGGGTCGGCGGGGCGGTCGCGGTCGGCCTCCATCCAGCGGTGGGCGGCCTCCTCCGGGTCGGTCTCGTCCCGCAGGTCGACGCGGGTCACGTCGACGGGGAAGCGGGTGGGGATCTGGCGCGGGGCGCCGTCGGCGCCGGTGATCCGGACGTGCAGGCTCTCCGCCTCCTCGACGGCCCGCCGGACGGCGGCCGCGAGGCGGTCGGGGTCGATGTCGCCGCGGAGTCTCAGGACGAACGCGATGTGGTAGGCCGAGCCGTCCGGCTCGATCTGCTGGGCCAGCCAGATTCCGGACTGTCCGCCCGTGAGGGGGAGTCCGTCGGCGGTCGTCCGGTCCGACTCGGCGTCAAACATCGTTCGGGGGTGCCTTTCCCTGATGGTGCGTCGGTGGGGTGGAGCGGGGGCGCGGCCGTCCGGAGCGGCCCGCCGCGGCCCGTGCGCACCCCGCCCGCCCGCCGAACCGGCCGGCGGGCGGCGGGTGGACGGCGGACGGGCGGGCGGACGGCGAGCGGGTCGTACGGGGTCGGCGGTCGTGCGACGGTGGCCGCGTGACGGCCGTCACCGGACGGCGGTCACGTGACGGCGGTTACTTGACGGCCGTCAGGAGCGGCTCGATCTCGTCGATCGCGTAGGGGATGGAGAGGACCGTGTTGAAGGAGAAGGCGGCGCCGACGTCCGGGTCCTGGTAGGGCACGAACAGGTCGCGCTTCTCCTGGTTGACCTTCAGCTTCTTGTAGAGCGGCTCGGCCTTGATGCGGTCGTTGGCCTCGGTGCTGGAGGTGACCCAGACGAGGCGGTCGGCGTCGAGCACGTTCAGCTTCTCGGCGCTGAGCTCGGCGACGTTCCAGCCGGGCTTGGCGAGGGCGTCGATCTCGGGCTTCAGCTCGAAACCGAGCTCGGAGAAGAAGATCGCCTTGGGGTCGGTCTTGGTGAAGGCCGAGTACTTGCCGGCCTCGAAGCTGTCGGCCACGGTCAGGGTCTTGCCCGCCCACTCGGGGTGCTTGTCCCGGACGGCCTTGAAGCGGGCGTCGACGTCGGTGATCAGCTTCTCGGTCTCGGGGCCCTTGCCGAGCGCCTTGCCGATCTGACGGGTCATGACCTGCCAGGGGGCGCCGTAGTCCGGGTGCTCCTCGGGCTGGGCGACGACCTTGGCGATCTTGGAGAGGGTGTCGTACTGCTCCTTCTTCATGCCCGAGTACTGGGCGACGATCAGGTCGGGCTTGAGCGCCGCGATCTTCTCGATGTTGTACTCGTCGCGCTCACCGACGATCTGCGGCGGGGTCGAGCCCCACTTGTCCTTGGTCCACGGCCACTTGCCGTACGGCTTCTCCTTGAACCAGTCCACCGAGCCCACCGGCTTGACGCCCAGGGCGAGCACCGCGTCCTGGTCGGAGAGGCCGAGCGTGACGACCTTCTTCGGCTCGGCGTCGATCGTCGTGCTGCCGTACTTGTGCGCGACGGTCACCGGGAAGGCGCCGGCCGACGACGTGCTCGCGCTCGGCTCGCCCGAGGGCTTGGCCCCCTCGTTCTTCTCCGTGCCGCTCCCACAGGCGGCCAGAGCGAGCGCGGCGACGGCGGCGACGGCCGCGCGGGGGACGTTTCTGACGAACCGCGCCAGAGCGGGGCGTGTACCAGTGGACACGTGTGTTCCTTTCACGGGGACTTCACGGTGCTGCCGCGCGTTTCCGGCGCGAGGCGCGGCCGGCGGTGCGCGGCGGTGTGGGGGGTGGAACCAAGGGGGGCCGCCCGGGGCCCGTGCGACCGGCCGGGCGGGCCGGCGGCTCGCGCGGCCCGGCGGGCCCGGGTCCGTCCGTCGGACGGGGGGCTTGTCCTAGCGGCTCGTGCCGATGCCGCCGGCGACCGGGCGGGCCGGAGCGGAGGAGTCTCCCGGTCCCCGTTCGAGGATCGACTCCAGGATCTCGCCGACCCTGATCGCGGTGTTGGAGAGCAGGGACGACGTGATGCCGTGGGTGTGCTCGGTGCCGCCCTGGAGGTAGATGCCGCAGCGCAGTTCGGGGTCGGTGGCGACGCGGTAGTCGCGCTCGACGCGGACGCGGCCGAGCTCGTCGCGGCGGCAGCGGTCCGCGACGTCGCCGAGGAGGCCGAGGCCGTCGGCCTGCCGGTAGCCGGTGGCGAAGACCACCACGTCGGCGTCGAGGAAGCTGTCCTCGCCGGTGACGAGGTTGGCGACGGTGGCGCGGACGCCGTCCGGGCCCTCCTCGACCCCGGTGAGGCGGGACACGTTGATGAAGCGCAGCCGCTCGGTGCCGAGGACCTTCTCCTGGTACGCCTGCCGGTAGAGGTCGTCGATGAGGTCGATGTCCACCACGGAGTAGTTGGTGTTGCCGTGGTACTCCATCAGCTTGCGCTTGATGTCGTCGGGCGCCGTGTAGTACTCGTCGACCGCCGCGGGGTCGAAGATGCGGTTGGCGAAGCCGCTGTCGTCGGCGGGGCTGTAGCCGTAGCGCGAGAAGACGGCGCAGATCTCCGCGTTCGGGAAGCGGCGGTGGAGGTAGGCGACGTTCTCGGCGGCGCTCTGGCCGGCGCCGACGACGACGAAGCGGGCGGGGTCGGCGCCTTCGAGGCCGTCGACCTTGGCGAGCAGCTCGGAGTTGTGCCAGACGCGGTCGCCGCGCTCGACGCCCTCGGGCATGAGCGGGCGCAGGCCGGTGCCGACGACGAGGTTGCGGGCCCGGTGGACCACGGTCTCGGTGCCGGAACGGGCCGTCACGTCCAGGTACTCGATGACGCCGTCGCGGACGACGGGCTCCACGGAGACGACCTCGTGGCCGTAGGAGACCATGTCGTCGACCTTGGCCGCCGCCCACTCGAAGTAGTCGTGGAACTCGACGCGCAGCGGGAAGAGGTTCTTGTGGTTGACGAAGTCGATCAGCCGCCCCTTGCTCTGCAGGTAGCGCAGGAAGGTGTACTCGCTGCTCGGGTTCCGCAGGGTCACCAGGTCCTTGAGGAAGGAGACCTGCATGGTGGCGTCGTCGATGAGCATGCCGCGGTGCCAGCCGAAGCGGGGCTGCCGCTCGAAGAAGTGGGCGGTGACCGCGTCCTCTCTTCCGACGTTCGCGTTGTGCTCGCTGAGCGCGATCGCCATGGCCACGTTGGACGGCCCGAAGCCGATGCCTATGAGGTCGTGGATCAGCGGTGCGTCGTCAGGAAGAGCCTGAGACATGTCACTCCCATCGTGCGGGACAGCCGCCTGTCAGGCGTGCTGTCAGGCGTGGGGAACGGCGGAGTCCGGGCACGACGGCACCACGGCGCCGCCGACCGAACTTAGGTAAAGCTAACCTGATCTGGTCGCACTGTCGACGGGACGAAACGGACACCGGCCACGCCGGGCCAGCCAACTGGCCAGTAAATTCGCGGCGTTGCATCCTTAGGTTAGCCTTGCTTTACTTGCGAGTGATCCACCGCTCTCCCGAGGAGGAACTTGCCCATGCGGGTCGTCATGTTCGGCTATCAGACCTGGGGCCATCGCACCCTGCAGGCGCTCCTGGACTCCGAGCACGACGTCGTGACGGTGGTGACCCACCCGAAGAGCGAGCACGCCTACGAGAAGATCTGGAGCGACTCCGTCGCCGATCTGGCCGAGGCGCACGGCGTGCCCGTGGTCATCCGCAACCGGCCCGACGACGAGGAGCTGTTCCAGCTCCTCAAGGAGGCCGACCCGGACATCATCGTCGCCAACAACTGGCGCACCTGGATCCCGCCGCGCGTCTACACGCTCCCCCGGCACGGCACGCTGAACGTCCACGACTCGCTCCTCCCCAAGTACGCCGGATTCTCCCCCCTGATCTGGGCCCTCCTCAACGACGAGCCCGAAGTCGGCGTCACCGCCCACCTGATGGACGAGGTGCTCGACGCCGGCGACATCGTCCTCCAGCGGGCGGTCGCGGTCGGGCCGAAGGACACGGCCACCGACCTCTTCCACAAGACCGTCGACCTCATCGCCCCGGTCACCGTCGGCGCGCTCGACCTGATCGCCTCGGGGCGGACGGAGTTCACCCCGCAGGACCGGTCGCTGGCCACCTTCTTCCACAAGCGGGCCGAGGAGGACATCCGGATCGACTGGACCTGGCCGGCCGAGGTGCTGGAGCGCCTGGTCCGCGCCCAGTCCGCGCCGTACCCCAGCGCCTTCACCTTCCACCGGGGCAAGCGCCTCGAAGTGGTCTCCGCCGTCGTCTCCGAGGAGCGCTACGGCGGCACCCCCGGACGGATCTTCTACCGGGAGGGCGAGGGCGTGGTGATCGTCGCCGGCGCCGACGCCCGCACCGGCCGCAACCACGGCCTCGCGATCACCCGCGTCCGGACCGAGGACGGCCGGGAACTGCCCGCCACGGAGTACTTCACCTCCATGGGCGGCTATCTGACCGCCCGTCCCTGACGGCCGGTCACCCGGAACACCGGCCCGCCCCGGACGGTCCCGGGGCGGGCCGGCACATTGAAGTGAAATTAGGTTAGCCTAACCTAACCGCGTTGGTCCGTACGGGAGTCCGGACCGCCGCGCACGGCACGTGGACAGCGAGGAACAGCGATGGAGCAACAGGTCTTCTCCGGCACCGCACACGACCCGGACGGCGCGCGGTTCGCCGTCGTCGGCATATCGAACTTGCCGACCGACTGGGCGCAGGTCCTCAAGGGCCTCGCGGGCGCCGACCTGACGCTCCTCACCGTCCCGCCCGCCACCGGCACCGCCGCCGTCGAGGCCGCGGACCGCCCGGCGGCGGCCGGACCGCCCTCCCTGAGCATGACGCCGCCCAGCGTGCTCGACCTCAACTCGTACCTGATGTACGCGCTCGGCAAGGCGGCGCGGCGCAGGCTCCAGGACCGGCTGACCGCACGGGGATTACGGCTCTGGCACCTCACCGTGCTCGCGCTCCTCTCCGACCTGGGCCCCCAGATGAAGACCGTCCTCGCCGCGCGGCTCGACATGAACGCCAGCGACCTGGTGCGGATCGTCAACGACCTCGTCAAGACCGGGTACGTGGACTGCGCCCGGGACCCGGAGGACCGGCGCCGGATCGTGGTGCGCCTGACCCCCGAGGGCGGCTCCGCCCTGGCCGAACTCGGCGCGGACATCGCCTCGGCGGACGACGAGGTCCTCGCCCCCCTCGACGCGGAGGAGCGCCGCCTCCTCTCCTCGCTGCTGCGCCGGGTGCACACCCATCTGGAGACGGGAGCGAGAACGGCCGCGCGCCCCTGAGACAGGTGCGCGCGGCCGTCCGTACCGGAGAGGGACCTCAGCGGCGGCTGCGGACGAGCAGGTGGAGGAAGTACGGCGTGCCGATGACGGCCGTCATCAGGCCGGCGCCGAGCTGGGCCGGCGCGATCACCGTCCGGCCCACCAGGTCCGCGGCGCAGACGAGCGCCGCGCCCAGGAGCACCGCCACCGGGACCACGCGCACGTGCCGGCGGCCCACCAGGGCGCGGGCGGCGTGCGGGGCGACGAGGCCGACGAAGCCGATCGTGCCGGCGGCGGCTACGGCGGTGGCGCTGAGCAGGACGCTCAGCACCAGGAAGCCCAGGCGCCCGCGGCCGAGGTCGAGCCCGAGGAGCCGGGGGGTGTCCTCGTCGAGCGAGACCAGGTCGAGCTCCGCGCGCCGCAGGACCGCGACCACCAGACCCGCCGTCAGGACCAGGGCGAGGGGCACCGCGTCGGGCAGGGTCCGCCCGTAGGTGGAGCCCGACAGCCAGGTGAGCGCCTTCGTGGCGTTGAACGGGTCCGTGAGGACGATGAGCAGGCTGATCAGGGCGGCGCTCGCGGTGGCCGTGCCGAAGCCGACGAGGACGAGCCGGTTCTGCTGGAACCCGCCGCGCGCGGCGAGGCCGAAGACCAGGACGGAGCTGACGGCGGCGCCCGCGAACGCGGCGCCGGCCATGCTCCACGAACCGGCCAGCGGCACCGTGGTGACGAGGAGGACGGCGCCGAGCGCGGCGCCGTGCGAGACGCCGAGGATGCCGGGCTCCGCGAGCGGGTTGCGGGTCACGGCCTGGACGAGCGTGCCGGCCAGGGCGAGGGCCGCGCCCGCGAGGAGCGCCGAGAGGACCCGGGGCACCCGGGTGTCGAGCACGAAGGAGACGGTCCGGCCCGCCCGGCCCTGGGCCCAGTTCACGACGTCGCCCAGGAGCAGCTTGGAGTCGCCGAGCAGCACGCCCGCGACGACCACGCCGACGACCAGGGCGACGAGCACGCCGGTGGTGACGAGGAAGGCGGTGCGGCTCCTGATGCGCAGCCTGTCGACCGGCGCGGGGCCGGCGGTGTCCTTGACCCGGGTGGCCATGACGATCAGGAAGACGGCGCCGACGAGGCTGGTGACGACGCCGGTCGGCACGGCGACGGCGACGTCCGCGGGGACGACGGCGCGCAGCAGCACGTCCGAGCCGAGGACGAGGGCGGCGCCGGTGAGGCCCGCGACCGGCAGGCCCGCGCGGGAGCGGTGGAGCCGCTGGGCCCGGCGCGCCAGGGCACGGACGAGCGCGGGGGCGCACAGGCCGACGAAGCCGATCGGCCCGGCGAGCGTGACCGCGGCCGCCGAGAGGAGCGCGGCGAGGACGACGGCCGTGACCCGGGTGGAGCGGACGGGGACGCCGAGGCCGCGGGCCGCGTCGTCGCCGAGGGCCAGGGCGTCGACCCGGCGGGCGAGCAGGAGCAGTCCGGCGAGGGCGGCGAGGACGAAGGGCGCCATCTGCAGGACGCCGTCGAAGCCGCTCTGGGCGATGCTCCCCTGGTTCCACTGGTAGAGGCCCTCCGTCTCCCTCGGGAAGAGCAGGAGCAGTCCGTCGGTGACGGCGGTGAGGCCGAGGGTGAGGGCGCTGCCGGCGAGGACGAGCCGGACGGTGCCGGCGCCGAGGCCGGAGAGGCCGAGGACGACGCCGGCCGCGGCCAGGCCGCCGGCGAAGGCGATCCCGGAGGCGGCGAAGAGCGGCAGCGAGAGGCCGGTGACGGCGGCGAGGCCGAGGGCCAGGTAGGAGCCGGCGTTGACCGCGAGGGTGTCCGGCGAGGCGATGACGTTGCGGCTGACGGCCTGGAGGGCGGAGCCCGCCATGCCGAGGGCGGCGCCGACGAGGAGCCCCGCGACCGCCCTGGGCAGCCGGGAGGCGGCGACGACGGACGCGTCGGCGGGGTCGGCCCGGCCGGTGAGGGCCTTCCAGACCTCGGCGGCGCCGACGGCGGCCGTGCCCTGGGTGATGTCGACGAGGGCGAGGCCCGTGACGAGGAGGACCAGTGCGGCCGTCACCGCGGCCGCGCCCCTCCGGGACGCGACCGTCGTCGGACGGGTGGAGGGTGTGGTTGCGGTGACGGCCATGGTGTTACTTCGTCAGCTCCGTGACGACGGAGTCGATGTACTTGTTCATCGACTCCGGCCCGCCGAACATCCAGATGCCGTCGGGCAGGCGGTGGACGTTGCCCTTCTTGACGAACGGCAGGGAGGTCCAGACCTTGTCCTTGGTGAGGACGCCGGTGAAGGGGTTGCTGGTGGGGTCCTCGTCGTTGCCGATGTAGGCGAAGTGGACGTCGCCGATCTTGGTGAGGCCCTCGACGTCGGTGGCGCCGAGGCCGTAGGCCGGGTCGCCCTGGACGGTCCAGGCGTTCTTCAGGCCGAGCTTCTCGTTGACGGCGCCGATGAGCGAGCCGCCGGTGTACGCCCGGAGGGAGACCTGGTTGGCGTTGACGTAGCCGTCGGCGAAGGCGTACTTCGCGCCGGTGAGACCGGCGGCGGCGAGCTTCTTCCTGCCGTCCTCGGCCTTGGCGTCGAAGTCCTTCTTGAGCTGGTCGGCCTTGGCGGTGGTGCCGGTGGCCTGCGCGATGAGGTCGAGGTTCTTCGTCATCCGCCCGATCGGGTCGGCCCCGTCGGCGGACGTGAGCTCCAGGACGGGCGCCACCTTGCGCAGCTGCTTCACGACGGCCGGCTTCAGGTCGCTGGTGGCGACGATGAGGTCGGGCGAGAGGGCCGCGACGGTCTCCACGCTCGGCTCGCCGCGGGTGCCGATGTCCTTGGCGTCGTTCTTCAGCGGGACGGCGGAGTCCCAGGCCTTGTAGCCCTTGACGTCCGCGACGCCGACGGGGTCGACGCCGAGGGAGACGAGGCTCTCGACGACGTTCCACTCGGTGCCGACGACCTTCTTGGCCGGGCCGTCGAGGACGACCTTCGTGCCGGCGGAGTCGGTGAGGGTGATGCGCTCGGCGGTCTTCTCCGCCTTCTTGTCCGCGGCGGGCTCGGTGGTGCCGCAGGCGGTCAGGGCGAGGGCGGCGGCGGCGGCGCCGGCCGCGGTGAGGAGGAGGCGTCTCATGAGGGAGTGGTGAGCCTTTCGCTTCGCGTGTGGTGCCGGCCGATGGCGCGGGTGCGCAGCCGGCCGGTCAGGGGGTCGGTGTCGACTTCGATGCGGATGCCGTACGTGTCGGTCAGCCGCTCCGCCGTCAGGACGTCCTGCGGGGAGCCGTCGGCGACGACCCGTCCGGTGCTGAGGAGCACGACCCGGTCGGCGACGGCGGCCGCCTGGTCGAGGTCGTGCAGGACGGCTCCGACGGCGATGCCGTGGTCGTCCGCCAGGTCGCGGACGAGGTCCAGGAGTTCGACCTGGTAGCGCAGGTCGAGGTAGGTGGTGGGCTCGTCCAGGAGCAGGACGCCGGTCTCCTGGGCGAGGCAGCCCGCGAGCCAGACGCGCTGGAGCTGTCCGCCGGAGAGGTGCTCGGCGCCCCGGTCGGCGAACTCGGCGACGCCGGTCAGGGCGAGGGCGCGGTCCACGGCGGCGCGGCCGTCCGGGTCGGCCTTCCCCCAGCGGCCCCGGTAGGGGTAGCGGCCGAACTCGACCACGTCCCGTACGGTCAGGCCGCCGGGTGTGGGGCGCCCCTGGGTGAGGAGGGCGACGTGGCGCGAGAAGTCGCGGGGGGACAGCGCGAGGCCGTCGGTGTCGCCGTCGATGACGAGCGTGGCGGCCCGGGGCCGCTGGAGCCGCGAGATCGTCCGCAGGAGCGTCGACTTGCCGCTGCCGTTCGGTCCGACGAGGACGGTGACCTCGCCGGGCCGCAGCGTCAGCGCCGCGTCGTGGACGACGTCGACGCCCTCGTAGGCCACGGTGACTCCCGTGGCCGCCAGTTCATGGCCGCGGGTACCGCCGGCCGCGGATCTCTCTTCTCCAGCTCGCACAGCCGTAGGTTAGCCTAACCTAAGTGTTAGGCGAAACGGGGGGTTGCGTCTGCGCGGGCAAGAGGAGAATTCGCCAATCCGTCGGCCATCGGCGCACGGCGGGTAGGGGGGTCGGAGAGGACTTCCCCCTTCCGGACGGAGCGGATCGACCGTGTGCACTGCCGAGGACTATCCCGTACGGTCCGCCGCCCGGGCGCGCACCCCCGCCGGCCTCGACGCGCGGCTCGTGCGGTGCCGGGCCTGCCCGCGCCTGGTGGCGTGGCGGGAGGAGACCGCCCGCGTGGGGCGCGCCGCCTTCCGGGGCCAGGAGTACTGGGGGCGCCCGGTGCCGGGGTTCGGTCCCCCGGACGCCTCCCTGCTGATCAGCGGCCTGGCACCGGCGGCGCACGGCGGGAACCGGACGGGCCGGATGTTCACCGGCGACCGGGCCGGCGACCTGCTGTACGCGACGCTGTACGAACTCGGCCTGGCCTCGCGGGAGACGGTCACGGGCCCCGGCGACGGGCTCGAACTGTACGGGGTCAGGGTCACGGCCCCGGTGCACTGCGCCCCGCCCGACAACCGCCCCACGCCCGGCGAGCGGGACGCCTGCCGCCCCTGGCTGGCCCGCGAGGCGCGGCTGCTGCGCCCGACGCTGCGGTCCGTCGTCGTCCTGGGCGGCTTCGGCTGGCAGGCCGCGCTGCCCGCCCTGGCGGAGGCCGGCTGGCTCGTGCCCCGGCCGCGCCCGAGGTTCGGGCACGGCGTGCGGGCGGTCCTGGCGCCGGCGGCTCCCGGGGACCCGGCGCTCACGGTGTTCGGCAGCTATCACGTGAGCCAGCGCAACGTGTTCACCGGCCGGCTCACGCGGGAGATGCTGCGCGAGGTGCTCGCGGAGGCCGCCCGCGCGGCCGGCCTCCCCGTGGCGGGGTGACCGGACCCCGAGGGCCCGGGCTCAGAGGTCCTGGACGCGCCGGAAGGGACGGTCCGCCTCCAGCTCGAACGCGAGCTCCAGGAGGGTCCGTTCGGCGCCCGGACGCCCCGCGAACATGACCCCGACGGGCAGCCCGTCCTCCGTGGCGCCCACGGGCAGGGAGAGCGACGGCGTGCCCACCACGTTGTCGATCGGCGTGAACGCGACGTACGCGAGGATCCGCTCGATCAGCGTCGGGTACGGGACGTCCGGGGCGAGGTGGCCGAGCCGGGGCGCGGGATGGGCCAGGACGGGAGAGAGGACGAGGTCGAGGCCGCGGAACGCCGCCGCGTACGCCTCCTTCGTGCGCTTCAGCCTCCGCAGGACGCCCGGGGTGCTCCGCCAGTTCTCCAGGTACGTCGCGCGCAGGCCCCGGCTGAGGCCGTCCATGCGGCGGCGGTCGAAGTCGGCGCCGAGGGTGCGGCCGGTGGTGCCGAGGAGGAACGACAGGAAGCCCCAGTAGGTGAGGAAGTCGCCGGTGAAGCGGGGGTCGACGGCGATCTCCACCGGTTCCACGGTGTGGCCGAGCCGTTCGAGCCTCGCCACGGTCTCCGTGACGGCGGCCCGGGTGGCGGCGTCGGAGGTGACGCCGGTCGGCGAGTCGAGGAGGAAGCCGACGCGCAGCCGGCGCTCCGAGGGGCCCTCCACCAGGCCGAGCGGCGGCAGCTTCGGGTTGCGCCAGTGCCGCTCGGCGGCCGCGAGGAAGGCGGCGGAGTCCCGTACGGAGCGGCTGACGACGCCGTCGGAGACGATGTCGAGCGGGAGTTGGCGGCCCTGGGCGCTGGGCACGACCCGGCCCCGGCTCGGCTTGAGCCCGACGAGCCCGCAGCA
Source organism: Streptomyces sp. NRRL F-6492 (assembly GCF_001280125.1). Classification (GTDB taxonomy): domain Bacteria; phylum Actinomycetota; class Actinomycetes; order Streptomycetales; family Streptomycetaceae; genus Streptomyces. The sequence goes on along the minus strand of NZ_LGEG01000193.1, from coordinate 34,078 downwards.
GGCGGCGGGGATCCGGATGGAGCCGCCGCCGTCGTTGGCGTGCGCGATCGGCACCGCTCCGGCGGCCACGAGCGCCGCGCTGCCGCCCGAGGAGCCGCCCGCCGAACGGCCGGTGTCCCAGGGGTTGCGGACGGGCTCGGCGCCTTCGTACTCCGTGGACGGGCTGAAGCCGAACTCGGGGAGCCTGGTCTTGCCGAGGACGGTGACGCCGCTGCTGAGGAACTGCCGGGTGAAGGCCGCGTGCCGGCGGGCGGGCCCCGGCGTGAAGGCGGCGCTGCCGTGTCCGGTGGGCAGTCCCCGGTAGTCGGTGTTGTCCTTGACGAAGGTCGGCACTCCGGCGAGGAGGCCCGTCCCCGGTCCGGGCGGCGGGTGTTCGGCGTGCGCCTGGACCGCGTGGAGCCGGCCCTCCACGGCCCGTACCCGCTCGGCGGCGTCCCGGGCCGCCTCGGCGGCGCTCACCTCGCCCCGCCGGATCGCCGCGGCGAGCCCCACCGCGTCGTGTTCCCCCAGGGCGTCGTCCCGGAAGGCGTGCACCGTGGTCCGTTCGTCGAAAGTCGTCACCGCTGCCCCAGTCCCCGCGTGTGGTTGGTTGCCGCCATCATCGCGTACCCACGGGTAACAGGCGAGGGCCGGAAGGAATTCGAGTTCTCGTCCACCCGGAAACAGAAATGGTTAGGTTAGGCTAAGCTAACTGAATTTCACGCGCCCGGCCCACGGCCGCCGCGGCAGGGAGGGAAACAGCATGGGACTGCCGGCCATCGATTCCTACGCCATGCCCGACCGGTCGGCCCTCCCCCGCTCCAGCGCCCCCTGGCACATCGACCCGGAGCGCGCCGCCCTGCTCGTCCACGACATGCAGAACCACTTCGTCGGACGCTTCCCGGCCCAGCAGCCGCCCGTCGTGGACCTCGTCGGCAACATCGTGGCCCTGCGCGAACTGGCCGGAGCCCTCGGCCTGCCCGTGGTGTTCAGCGCCGAGCCGACCGTGCGGCGCGGGCTCGCCGCCGACGTCCGGTGGCCGGAGACCGGCGACGGTCCCGGGGACACCGCGATCATCGAGCAGCTCACCCCGCGCCCCGGCGAGCACCTGCTCCCCAACGCCCGGCAGAACGCCTTCCTGCGCAGCCACCTCGGCCGGCTGCTGCGCGAGGAGGGACGCGACCAGCTGATCATCTGCGGGGTCTACGCCCACCTCGGGGTGCTGCTGACCGCCGCCGACGCCTTCATGAACGACATACAGCCCTTCGTCGTCGCCGACGCCGTGGCCGACTACTCCGCCGAGGAGCACGAGATGGCCCTGCGCTGGGCCGCGCGCAGCGGAGTGGTCCGTACGACCGACGACCTGCTGCGCGGCCTGCTGCTCGGCCGGAACCGGCGCGACGCGTGACGCGCCCGGCGCGTCTCCCCCGGGAGACGCGCCGGGCTTCCCGGAGGGTCAGGAGGCGGCGCGCTCCAGGGTCCACAGGCGGTGGTCCCAGCCGACGTCGGCGCGGGCGCGCACGGTGAGGCCCGCGCTCGCGGCGAGCGCCTCGATCTCCCCGGCGTCGCGCACCCCGGAGCCGAAGGCGCACTTGAGGCGCAGGTGGTGCAGGACCGCCTCCATGTCCTCGGGGTCACCGGTCGCGACCTGCTCGACCAGGAGCAGGGTGCCGTCCGCCGCGAGCGAGGCGGCGGCCTCGGAGAGGGTGTGCGCCGCGTCCTCGTCGTCCTGCCACTCCAGCTGACGCGACATCAGCAGGGTGCGCGCACCGGCCGGTACGGTGCCGGAGCCGGCGACCAGGTCGATCCGGGGCAGCAGCTCCTCGTCGATGATCGCCTCGCGCAGCACCCGGAGCACCGAGGGCATGGCGACGATCCGCGCGCGCAGCTCCGGGAACTCCTTGACCAGGGTCTCGACCACGGTCGCGACCCCGTGGCCGGTGGCGGTCAGCTCGCCGACGGCCGACCAGTCGTGGGCGCGCAGCACGCCGGGTGCGATCCAGCGGGCCTCGTCCTCGACGGCGGCGCGGGCGGTGTCGGCGATCCGGGACTCCCGGGCCATCTCCTCGGTCAGGGTGCGCCCGGCGAGGGTGCGGTAGCCGGCCCTTCCGGTGCGGACGGTGTGCAGCAGACCGGAGAGGGAGGCGTCGAACGCGGCCTCGGCGCCCTCCAGGTGGTACTCCTCCGCCGAGTGGTCGTCCTCGACCAGCTCCTCGCTGATCGGCGTGAGGCTGTAGTCGCCCTCGCCGTCGGTGGCGAGCAGCTCGATCCCCACCAGGTAGTCGAGGAGGGCCTTGAGGGTGGCGGGGTGCGCCTCGGCGCGCCGGGCCAGCTCGGCGGCGTTCCGCACGCCCCGGTCGACCAGGTCGAAGACGCCGAGGGTGACGGCGGTCCGGATGGCGTACGGGGGCGCCAGGTCGGTGAGTTCGTGGAGGCGCTCGTGCGCGTCGTCCTCGTCCTCCTCCGTCACCGCGGCGGAGGCGGGCAGTTCCTCGGCCGCGGCGGAGGCGGCGGGCACGGCGGGCACGGTGCGGCGCCAGTAGCCCGTGATGTGCGTCTGCTCGCGCGGCACCTCGCGCTCCGTCGCCAGGTGGCGGCGGATGCCCTTGAGGGCGACGGCCTCGCCCGCGACCCAGGCGAAGACGGTGCCGGGCAGCCAGTCGGCGGCGCGGACGGCCTGCTCCAGGAGGTCGGTGGTGCCGGCCGGGGCGCCGTTCCGGGAGACCCAGACGATCTCGGCGTCGGCCTTGGTGGGCAGCTCCTGGCGGTGGCTGTCCTCGCCGACCTCGACGAAGACGCGGGCCTTGGTGCCCTCGGGCATCTCGGCGAGCCAGCGGCCGATGGCGGGCAGGGCGGTCTCGTCGCCGACGACGAGGATCCAGTCGGCGCCCTCGGGGTGGCTGTGGGACATCTTCGGTCCGGCGATCCAGGCGCTGTCGCCCGGGACGGCGTTCTCGGCCCAGGTGGAGGCGACGCCGCCCTCGTGGCGGACGAAGTCGAAGTCGATCTCGCCCTTCTCGGGGTCGTGGCGGACCGGGGTGTAGTCCTTGGCGACGGGCCGCCCGTCCGACCAGTCGAGGCTGCTCACCTGCTGCCGGGGCAGGACCAGGCGCCCGGTCTCGTCGGCGAAGAAGAACTTCACGTGGTCGTCGAAGCCCTCGGTGCGCAGGGCGGGCAGCTCCAGGCCGTCCTTGACGAAGGCGTCGAGCTGGGGGCCGCCGAGGGTGAGGCGGCGCATCCCGGGGGTGACGTTCTCGGCGCGCAGCACGGTCAGCTCGCGCAGCACGATGGGGAAGGTGACGACCGAGCGGGGGCTGCGGGTGGGCATGGGTACTGCTCCTTCGTACGCGGCGCTGGAAGTGCCTTGCAGGGCCGGGCCGGTGGTCCGGACGGACCGGTGGGCCGGGTGGGCCGGGGGCGCGGTGCGCCGGCCCACCCGGCCCGTGCGGGGGGTGAGGGTGCTCCCTGCCGGGAGCGGGGGTCACTTGCCGGCGACGGCGCCGGCGAGGATCGGCGTCAGCTTCTCGACGATCCAGGGGGCGCTGAGGGCGTCCGGGTAGGCGACGGCGGAGGAGAGGGTGTTCTCCGAGGGGATGACCGCGTAGTGCTTGCCCTTGACGACCTGGAGGGACTGGAACAGCTTGTTGCTCTCCAGCTCCTTGGCGCTGAGCAGGCCGTTGTCACCGAAGGGGTACGTCATGAGGAGGACGTCGGCCTCCAGCTCGTCCAGGTTCTCCAGGCTGACGGCGTTCTTGTCGGCCTTGTAGCTCTTGGCCTTGTCCGTCTTCTCGAAGCCGAGCTGCTCGAAGACGCCCGGGTCCTGGTCGGCGTAGGACATGAAGGTGATCTGCTCGGGGTGGACGACCGCGTAGGTGTACGTCTTGCCCTTGAACTCGGGGTGCGCGGCGGCCGCGTCGGCGGTGGCCTTCTCGTTGGCCGCGATGACCTTCTCGGCCTCGGCGGTCAGGCCGAGCGCCTTGGCGGCGGTCTTCAGGCGCTCCTGCCAGGTGAGGGTGTCGGAGTGCGCCTTGTCGGTGAAGGTGACGACCGGGGCGATCGGCGCGAGCTTGGCGTAGTCGGTGTCCATCGACCAGGTGTTCATGCCGAGGATGACGTCCGGCGCCTCGGCCGCGATGGCCTCGTAGTCGGTGCCGTCGGTGTCGTCGTACTTCTTCAGCTTGCCGGCGCCGAGCTTGGTGAGGGCGCGCTGCTTGTACTCGGGGACGGGGCCGCCGTCCTCGGCGTCCGGGGTGATGACCGGGACGAGGCCGAGGGCGAGGGCGATGTCGGTGTCGCCGTCGGAGACGGTGGCGACCTTGAGCGGCTTCTTCTCGACCTCCGTCTTGCCCCAGGCGTTGGGGAGCGTGACCGGGAAGGCGGCCTCGGCGGCGCCGGTGCTCGCGCCGCCGGACGGCTTCTCGGCGGCCTTGTCGCCCTCGGCGTCCTTGCCGCCGCAGCCGGCGAGCAGGGTGGCGCACGCGACGGCGGCGATCAGGGTACGGGCGGTGGAGCGCCGTGCGAGCGGTCTGGCGAGGCGGTTCATGGTCAGTTCTCCTGCGAGTGGTGACGGCGGCCGAGCGGGAAGATCTGCGGCCTGGCGGTGTAGGGGTGGGGTACGACGACGCACGCGAGGCCGAAGACCTCGGCCACGGTGCGTTCGTCGAGGACCTCTTCGGGCGTGCCCTGCCGGATGACGCGTCCGCCGCGCATGGCGACGATCGTCGAGGCGTACAGGGCAGCCTGGTTGAGGTCGTGGGAGACGAGCACGATGGTCTTGCCCGTCTGTTCGTTGAGGTCGGCGAGGAGGTCCATGACCTCGATCTGGTGCGCGACGTCCAGGTAGGTGGTGGGTTCGTCGAGCAGCAGGGTGGGGGTGTCCTGGGCGAGGGCGAGGGCGATCCACACGCGCTGGCGCTGGCCGCCGGAGAGCTGGTCGACGGGGCGGTCGACTAGTTCGGCGGTGCCGGTGGCCCTGAGGGCCTCGGCGATGATCACGTCCTCGCGCTCGTCGCGGCGCCGGCCGAACTGGCGGTGCGGGTGGCGGCCGCGCCAGACCAGGTCGCCGACGGTGATGCTCTCGGGGGCGACCGGGGACTGCGGCAGGACGCCAAGCCTGCGCGCCACCTCGCGGGTGGGCAGCCGGTGGATGTCGGCGCCTTCGAGGAGGACCGATCCGGCGGCGAGGGGCAGCAGCCGGGCGATGGACTTGAGGAGGGTGGACTTGCCGCAGGCGTTGGGGCCGACGAGCGCGGTGATCCGGCCCTTCTCGATCCGCAGGGACAGGTCCTCGATGACGGGCGTCTTCCCGTACCCGGCGCTGATGCCGCGGGCTTCGAGCTGGTGGGGCGCGGTGGCCTCCGGGCTCTCGGTCTGCGGGGTCACGGTGTGTGTCACGAGGCTCCCTGCCTGCGTCGAAGGATCAGCCAGACGAAGTAGGGGGCGCCGAGCAGCGCGGTGAGGACGCCGGTGGGCACCGGGCTGATCAGGGGTGCGTGCTGGGCGAGGACGTCGGCGCCGATGACGATGACGGCGCCGATGGCCGGGGCGAGGAGGGTGGAGCGTTCGGTGCCCACCAGGCGTACGGCGACGGGGCCGCTGATGAGGGAGACGAAGCCGATGGGGCCGACGACGCTGGTGGCGAGGGCCGCCGCGGCGGCGCCGAGGAGCAGGACGCCGACGCGGGAGGCGGTCACCCGGGTGCCGAGGCCGGAGGCGAAGTCGTCGCCCAGGGTGAGGGTGGCGAGGGGGCGGCCGACGAAGAGGGCGGCGAGCGCGCAGACGCCGAAGCCGACGGCGAGGGTGGTGACGCCGTCCCAGTCGGCGGCGCTCGTGCTGCCGACCGTCCAGCGCATGGCGATGGCGATGCTCTGCTGGTCCGCCACGGTGAAGAGGTAGTTGGTGTAGGCGGTGCAGACCGCGCTGAGGCCGATGCCGACGAGGACCAGGCGGTACGTGTCGACTCCGCCGCGCCAGCTGAGCGCCTGGACGGCGGCGACGAGGACGAAGGAGCCGATGACGGCGGCGACCGGGACGCCGAGGGTGAAGGCGGCGGGCGCGTAGAGCAGCGCGGTCGCGGCTCCGGCGCCGGCTCCGGCGGAGATGCCGACGATGTCGGGGGTGGCGAGCGGGTTGCGGATCAGCCGCTGGTAGAGCGAGCCGGCGAGGCCGAAGAGGGCTCCGGAGAGGAGCGCGGAGAGCGCCCTCGGCATGCGCAGCTGGAAGATCATGTAGTCGGCGAGGCCGTCCCGCAGGCCGAAGGCGGCGGGGAGGACGTCGGCGGGGTCGAGCCGGCCGATGCCGCCGAGGAGGACGGAGGCGGCGGTGAGTGCGAGCAGTGCGACGGTGAGCACGGCGGCGGTCACGGCGGCGCGGCGGTTGCGGGCGCGGCGGTCGGAGCGCAGGTGCGCGACGACGGCGGGCGTGGTCGGGGAGTCCGGCCGGGGGGACCGGGTGTCGAGAGCGGTCATCACATCCGCACCAGGTCGCGGCGGCGGGCCAGCCAGACGAAGAAGGGGGTGCCGACGACGGCCGTCATGAGGCCCACCTGGACCTCGCCGTGGTCGAGGACCAGTCGGCCGGCCGTGTCGGCGCCGGTGAGCAGGACGGCGCCGACGGCCATGGAGACCGGCAGCGACCAGCGGTGGTCCGGTCCGACGAGGAGCCGGGCGCAGTGCGCGGCGACCAGTCCGACGAAGGCGACGGGGCCGACGGCGGCGGTGGCGGCGGCGCAGAGCAGGACGGCGACGGCCGCGGCGGTGAGGCGGGCCCGTTCGACCCGGACGCCGAGGGCGCGGGCCGTCTCGTCGCCGAGGCCGAGGACGTTGAGGGTGCGGCCCAGCGGCAGGGCGAGGAGCAGTCCGACGAGCACGAAGGGCATGACCTGGCTCAGGACCTCGGCGCGGCCGGTGAGCTGGCCGACCGACCAGAAGCGGAGGTGGGCGAAGGCCTCCTTGTCGCGGACGACGAGGAGGGTGATGAGGGAGGACATCACGGCGGCGAGGGCGACGCCGGCGAGGACGAGGCCGACGGCCGAACTTCCGGCGTCGGTGCGGGTGCCGATGAGGTAGACGAGGGTGGCGGCCACGGAGGAGCCGAGGAGGGCGAGCCAGAAGTAGCCGCCGGCGTCGGTGACGCCGAGGAACATGATGCCGAAGACGACGAACATCGAGGCGCCCTGTTCGACGCCGAGGATGCCCGGGTCGGCGAGGGGGTTGGCGGTGAGTGCCTGCATGACCAGACCGGAGGCGCCGAGCGCCGCGCCCACCGCGAGGCCGAGGAAGGTCCGCGGAATGCGTTCGGTCCACAGGACGTGGGTGTTGAACGCCTGGTCGCCGGGGTGGAGAAGGATGCGGACGACTTCCAGGGGCGAGATGTCCCGGGCTCCGAGCCCGATGCCCGCGACGAGGGTCACGAGCACCGCCACGACGGCGAGCACGGCGACGGCCGTGCCCCGGGAGGCCCGGGTGCGGACCTGTGGAACGCCCCGATTCCCTTCCGGTGGCGGGGCTTTCACCACCGACGTGGGCGGTTGTGTCATCTGTTGTCCTTGTTCTCACGGCTCGTACGGCGACTTAGGTTACCCTTGCCTAACCTTCGGGGATACAACCCGGAGGCCGACCGATCACATCGAGGGGCCGGGGTCGGACCGGCTCCGGACCCCGGGGGTGGCCTCCATGGCCGACGGCAGAACGCGGACGACGGACGAGGCGCTCATCACGGCGACCGGGCACCCGACGCACGCGCACGACTTCCACCAGCTCCTGTACGCCCCCCTGGGGCGGATCACCGTCACCACCCCGGACGGCGAGCACGAGCTCACCTCGCCGCTGGCCCTGTGGCTTCCGGCGGGCACCCCGCACAGCGCCCGGTTCGACCCCGAATCCCTGGTCCTGGCCGAGCCGTTCGACCCCGCCGCGCACCGTCTGCCGTTCACCCGGACCACCGCGATCCGCCTCGACGACACCGTCCGCCGGCAGCTGCTCGCCCGGACCCGGGAGGCGGGCGCGGAGGCCGACGACGCGGCGATGTTCGCCGCACTGACCTGCACCCGGACCCGCCGCGACGTCAGGCTGCCGCTGCCCCGCCCGACCAGCGAGGCGGCCCGCGCCGTCGCCGGGACCCTGCTGCGCAGGCCCGACGACCAGCGCACCGCGACGGAGTGGGCCGAGAGCCTCTACGTCAGCTCGACCAGCCTGCGGCGGGCCTTCCGGGCCGAGACCGGGCTGGCCTTCTCCGAGTGGCGGACCCGGGTGCGGCTCAACCACTCGCTCGACCTGCTGGCCCGGGGCCACCAGGTCGGCGCGGTCGCCGTGATGGTCGGATTCACGAGCACGAACGGCTACATACTGGCGTTCCGGCGGCACTTCGGGCGCACTCCAGGGGCCTGGAGCAAGGAGTGCGCGGAGCGTTCCGGGGGGTGAACCGAGCCGGATCGGGGCGGATCGGGGCGGCCCCTCCGTACGGGAGGCGGCCGCCGGGGAGTGACTTGACAGCCACCGCCCCCTAGGTGATTTTAGGTAAGCCTTACCTAAACGCCCGGTTCCCGGGCGCCCCCACCGATCCGAACCGACGGCCCTTCCGCACCCCGCCCCCACCGGGCGGGCGCGCGCGGGGCCGCGCCGGCGCGAGGAGAGACCCATGACCGCGACCAACCCCTTCGAGGACGACGACGCCCGCTACTACGTGCTCGTCAACGCCGAGAACCAGCACTCGCTGTGGCCGGCCTTCGCCGAGGTGCCGGACGGCTGGACCGTGGTGCACGGCGAGGACTCCCGGCAGGGCTGCGCCGCCTACACCGAGGAGCACTGGACGGACCTGCGTCCGGCCAGCCTCGCCGCCCGTTCCTGACGCGGCCCCGCTCCCGGCGCCGCCGCCCCCGGCCGGTTCCCCGGCCGGGGGCGGTCCGGTCGCGTCACCCGAGGGCGCGGACCAGGACACGGGAGCCGCGCGCGGGGTCGAGCGAGGCCCGCCACTCGGGCGGCGCCTCCTCCGCGCCGCCGACGGCGAACCCGTACCGCAGGAACAGCAGTCCGCTGCCGGTGGTCGCCGTGAACACGTGGGCGGCGCCCCGCGCGCCGGCCTCGCCGAGGGCGGCGTCGAGCAGCGCGGAGCCGACGCCCCGTCCCTGATGCCCGGGCGCCACGCAGAAGTTGTAGAGCACGACCGCCACCCGTCCCCGCGCGTCGGTACGGGTGCGGAGCCCCACGCAGCCCGCCAGACCCTCGCGCCCGGCCTCCACGACCAGGAAGTCCGCCGCGTGCCGGTGCAGTTCGGCGGGCGTCCGGTCGCGCAGGGCCCCTTCGCGCACGAACGGCCGGGACAGCCGGTGGACCGCGCCGACGTCCTCGACCCCGGCGGTCCGGACGGCGGCGGCGGGGACCGACGGGAGTTCCGGACAGGGCAGGGCAGTGCTCAACGTCTTCTCGCTCTCTGGTGGCTGACGGCTCGACGGGACGCCGTGACGGCACGGCACCCGTTTGACTCCACGATAATAAGTTAGGTAAGCCTTACCTAATCAAGCTTGATCCATCGGACGGGAAGAAGAGGACCCACCCATGGCCGACACGGCCGGACAGCAGACCTTCGCCCTGGAGCGGCTCGTGCGCGACGTCGCCGACGTGCTCTACGTCGAGACCGAGGAGGTCGACCCGGACGAGAGCCTGCTCGACCAGGGCCTCGACTCGATCCGGCTGATGAGCCTGGTGGAGACGTGGCGCGCCGACGGCGCCGAGGTCGGTTTCGTCGAACTCGCCGAGCGTCCCACCCTCCGCGACTGGGCCGCCCTGCTCGGGCAGACGTCGGGAGCGCCCCGTGCGCGCCAGTGACCTCCTCGTCGACATCGGGCCGCTGCGGACCAGCCGGGACTTCCGGGCGATCTTCATCGCCCGGGTCGTGTCCCTCTTCGGTCTCGGCATGGCCACCGTGGCCCTGTCCAAGCAGGTCTACGACCTGACCGGGTCCACCTTCGGCGTCGCCGTCTCCAGCATGATCATGAGCGTCACCGTCCTGCTGGGCTCCCTCTGGGGCGGCTGGGCGGCCGACCGCATGGACCGGCGGAAGCTGATCCTGTGGGCCCGCGCCTCCGCCGCCCTCGCCTTCGCCGGCCTCGCGGTCAACGCCTTCACCCCCGAACCGCAGTTGTGGGCGGTCTACCTGTGCGTCGCGTGGGACGGACTCGCCACCGGGGTGAGCGTCACCGCCCTGATGGCCGTCGCCCCCACCCTGGTCCGCCCCGACCAGCTGCCCGCCGCCGGCGCCCTGATCTCCCTGACCGGCGAGATCGGCTCGGTCGCCGCCCCGTTCCTCGGCGGCGTGCTGCTCGCCCTGGCCGGCCCCGCACCGGTCTTCGCCTTCACCGCCGTCACCACCGGCGTCACCACCCTGCTGCTGCTCAGGCTCCGTCCGCTGCCGCCGGTCGCGGACGACGACGAGGACGGCGCCGAGGACTCCGGATCGCCGCTCGCGGCCTTCCGGTTCGCGGTGCGCAACCGCGTCGTCGGCGGCCTGCTCGCCCTCGGCGGGATCAACGCGCTGTTCAACATGCCGGTCGTCCTCTTCCCCGAGATGGTCGACAAGCGGTTCGGCGGCGGCGACGTCATGCTCGGCCTGCTCTACACCGCCCCGGCCGTCGGCGCGATCCTCGTCTCCGCCACCAGCGGCTGGATCACCCGCGCCGCCCGCCCCGGACGCCTGCTGCTCACCGCCGCCTTCGTCGGCGGCCTGGCCATCATCGGCTTCGGCCTCAGCGGCGGCGTCGTCGTGGCCTTCGCGACGCTGGCCGTGGGCGGCGCCGCCGGCACGGTGTACGAGATCCTCGAGTACGCCCTCGTCCAGCACAACACCCCGGACCGGCTGCGCGGCCGCATGGTCAGCGTCCTCACCGCCCAGGGCACCACCGGTGACGTCGTCGGCGACGTCGAGGTCGCCCTGGTGGCCAAGTGGTTCAGCCCGGCCGGCGCCGCCGTCGTGAACGGCGTGGTGTGCGCGGCGGCCGCCGTGGTCGTGGCCCTCACCGTCCCCGGGCTGCGCAAGGCGACCCTCCCCCGGGAGGAGCCCGAGGACGACGAGCCGCCCGCCGGGGACCTCGTCGCGGTGACGCCCGCCGGTACGGGCCTCACCACCGGCAAGCCGCTCACCGCCGAGGACCTCCCTCCGGCCGGCGGCTGACACCGACCGGGCGGGGCGCCGCCGGTGCCACCGGCCCGGCACCGGCCGGCGCCCCGCCCCCTCCCTCCTTCTCCCTCCTCCCCTCTCCGTCCCGTCCCGCCGCCGGCCCCGAGCCGCCGCGGGTGACCCCTGGAGCAAGATCCATGACCGAGCGTGCTCTGCGACGCCTCGCCCTGACCGGGGCCCAGACCGGAGTCTGGTACGGCCAGCGGCTCGACCCCGACTCCCCGGTCTACAACGTCGGGCAGTACGTCGCCGTCGACGGCGCGCTCGACCCGGAGCTCTTCGCGGCGGCCCTGCGCCGGGTCGTCGGGGAGTGCGAGGCCCTCACCGTCCGCTTCGAGGAGGACGGGAACGGCCGGCCCTCCCAGGTCCTCGCCGACGCGCCCCCGAGCGGCCCCGTCGTCGAGGTCGTGGACCACCTCGGCGCCCCGGACCCGGAGGCCGCCGCGCTCGCCGCGATGCGCGCCGACATGGCCGCGCCCGCCGACCCGGCCACCGCCCCGCTCTTCGGCTTCGCCCTGCACCGGGTCGCCCCGGACCGCACGCTCTGGTACCAGCGCGTCCACCACATCGCGCTGGACGCCTACGGCTTCTCGCTCCTGTCCCGCCGCACCGCCGAGGTCTACACGGCCCTCGCGCGCGGCGAGGAGCCCGCCCCCTCGCCGTTCGGCCCGCTGTCCGCCGTCGTCGAGGAGGAGGCCGCCTACCGGGACGACGAGCGGTACGCCGCCGACCGCGCGTACTGGCTGGACCGGCTCGCGGACCGGGGCGACCACGAGCCGCTGGCCGGCGCCTCCTTCCCGGCCGCCCCCGACTTCCTGCGCGCCTCGGCCGCGCTCGACGCCGAGGCCACCGCCGGGGTCCTCGCCCTCGCCCGGGCCGCGAAGGCCACCTGGGCGGACGCCGTGACGGCCGCCTTCGCCGCCTTCCTGCACCGCTCGACCGGCGACCGGGACGTCCTGCTCTCGCTGCCCGCGATGGCCCGCCTGGGCTCGGCCTCCCTCGCCGTCCCGGCGATGGTGGTCAACGTGCTGCCGCTGCGGGTCGCGGTCCGCCCGGACCTCCCCCTGGCCGAGCTGGTCGCCGAGGTCGCCGCCGGCGTCCGCGACCTGCGCCGCCACCAGCGCTACCGCGCCGAGGACATCCGCCGCGACCTCGGCCTCGTCGGCCGCGACCGGGGCCCGCTCGGCCCGATGGTCAACGTCAAGGCCTTCGACAACGCCCTCGACTTCGCCGGCGCCCCCGGCACCGTGCACAACGTGGCCGCAGGACCGGTCGACGACCTCACCCTGGCCGTCCGCCACGACACGGCCGCCGGCCGGATCGCCTTCGAACTCGACGCCAACCCGCGCGCCTACGACGCCGAGGGCCTGAACGCCCGCTGCGCCGAGTTCGTCCGCTTCCTCACCGAGGCCGTGACCAGCGGCCCCGACACCCCCGTGGGCCGCCCCGGCCTCCTCGACGGCGCCCTCCTGGAGGCCCTCGCCGGGCAGGCCGCCGCGACCGCCCGCGCGATCGCGCCCGGCACCGTCGTCGAGGCCTTCGCCGCCCGGGTGCGGGAGCACCCCGGGGCCGTCGCGCTCGTCGCGGGCGCCGAGGAGCTCACGTACGCGGAACTCGACGCCCGGGTCGACCGGCTGGCCCGGCTGCTCGCCGCGCGGGGCGTCGGCCCCGAGCGGTTCGTCGGCATCGCCCTGCCGCGCGGCGCCGAGCTCGTCGTGGCCCTGCTCGCCGTGCTCAGGGCCGGCGGCGCCTATCTGCCGCTCGACCTCGAATACCCGGCCGAGCGCCTGGAGTTCATGGTCGAGGACGCGCGCCCGGTGTGCGTCCTCACCACCCTGGCGGCCGCGGCCGACGCCCCCGACGTGCCCGGCACCGAGACCCTCGTCCTGGACTCCCCCGACGCGCTGTCCGCCCTGGCGGACCTGGCCGAAGGGCCCGCCGCGGCCCTTCCGGCCCCGGACGGCGACCACCCGGCGTACGTCATCCACACCTCCGGCTCCACCGGCCGCCCCAAGGGCGTGGTGGTCCCGCACTCCGCGCTCGCCAACTTCCTGCGCATGCAGGCCCACGAGCTGGCCATGGAGCCCGGCGACGGGCTCGTCGCCGTCACCACGGTCTCCTTCGACATCGCCGCCCTGGAGATCCACGTCCCGCTGATCAGCGGCGCGGCGGTCGTCCTCGCGGGCCGCGACACCGTCCGCGACCCGGCGGCGCTCGCCGCCCTGGTCGAGGCCCACCGGCCGGCCGTGATGCAGGCGACGCCGTCGCTGTGGCACGCCCTCCTGGAGGAGGGCGCCCCGCGCGCCCTCGCCCGCACGAAGGTCCTCGTCGGCGGCGAGGCGCTGCCCGCCGCCCTCGCCGAGCGCCTCGTCCGCACGGCGGCCTCCGTCACCAACGTGTACGGGCCGACCGAGGTGACCGTCTGGGCCACCTCCTCCGTCCTCTCCCCCGAGCACACCGGCACCCCGGACATCGGCCTGCCGTTCTGGAACACCCGCGCCCACGTCCTCGACCCGGCGCTCCGCCCGGTCCCGCACGGCCGCCCCGGCGAGCTGTACCTGTCGGGCGACCAGCTGGCGCGCGGCTACCTCGGCCGCCCGGCGCTCACCTCCGAGCGGTTCGTGGCCGACCCGTACGGCCCGGCCGGCTCCCGCATGTACCGCACCGGCGACCTGGTGCGCCGCCGCCCCGACGGCGTCATCGACTTCCTCGGCCGCGCCGACGACCAGGTGAAGGTGCGCGGCTTCCGCATCGAACTCGGCGAGATCGAGACCGCCCTGACGGACCGTCCGGAGGTGGACAGGGCCGTGGTCGTGGTCCGCGAGGACATCCCCGGCTCCCCGCTCCTGGTCGGCTACGTGACCGGCGCGGGCGGCTCCACACCGGATCCGGCCGGGCTGCGCGCGGCGGTCGGCGAGCGCCTTCCCGCGCACATGGTGCCGTCGGCCGTGGTCGTCCTGGACGCCTTCCCGCTCACCGCCAACGGCAAGGTGGACCGGCGTTCGCTGCCCGCGCCCGACCTGGCCGGATCCGCCGCGACCGTCGGCCGGACCCCCCGCGACGCCCGCGAGGAGATCGTCGCCGGGGTGTACGCGGACGTCCTGGAGCTGGCCTCGGCCGGCCCCGACGACGACTTCTTCGACCTCGGCGGCCACTCGCTGCTCGCCGCCCGCGTCGCCGCCCGGCTGCGGACCGCGCTCGGCGCCGACTGCGGCGTACGGGACGTGTTCGAGGCCCGTACGCCCGCCGCCCTGGCCGAGCGGCTCGCCGCCCGCACCGCGACGGGCGCCCGCCCGGCGCTCACCGCCGGGGAGCGGCCCGAGGCCCTCCCGCTGTCCGACGCGCAGCACCGGCTCTGGTTCCTGCACCAGCTGGAGGGCCCCAGCGCCACGTACAACATCCCGTTCGTGGCCCGGTTCGGCACGCTCCTGGACCCCGCCGCCCTGGACGCGGCCCTCGGGGACGTGGTGGCCCGGCACGAGACGCTGCGCACGGTCTTCGCCGAGCGGGACGGCGAGCCGTACCAGCGGATCCTGCCCCCGGCCGACGCCGGGGTGCGGCTGCGCGTGCGGGAGACCGCCGGCGGCGGCGTCGACGCGGCGGTGGAGACGGCCCTCGGCCACCTCTTCGACCTGTCGGCCGAGGCCCCGGTGCGGGTCACCCTGGTCCGCGACACCGAACGCGGCGCGGACGCCCTGGTGGTGCTCCTTCACCACATCGCGAGCGACGAGTGGTCGATGGGGCCGTTCCTGAACGGCCTCGAACGCGCCTACGCGGCCCGACTCCTGGGCGAGGCGCCCGAGTTCGCCCCGCTGCCGGTGCAGTACGCCGACTTCGCGCTCTGGCAGCGCGAGGCCCTGGGCGACCCGGCGGACCCGGAATCCCCCGCCGCCCGGCAGGCCGCGTACTGGCGCGAGGCGCTCGCCGGACTTCCGGCCGAGGCGACCCCGCCCGCCGACCGGCCCCGGCCCGCCGAGCCCGACAACGCGGGCGGCATGGTGCACCGCGAGGTGCCCGCCGCGCTCGCCTCCGGCATCCGCCGCCTGGCCCGCGAGTCCGGCACCAGCGTCTTCATGGTCGTGCACGCGGCCGTCGCCACCCTGCTCCACCGGCTCGGCGCGGGCGACGACATCCCCCTCGGCAGCCCGGTCGCCGGCCGGTCCGACCCGGCCCTGGACGGTCTCGTCGGCTTCTTCGTGAACACGGTGGTGCTGCGCGCCGACCTGTCCGGCGACCCGACGTTCGCCGCCCTCCTGGAGCGGGTGCGCGGCACCGACCTGGCCGCGCTCGACCACGCCGACCTGCCGTTCGACGCGGTGGTGGAGGCGGTCAACCCGGAGCGGTCCCTCACCCGGCACCCCCTCTTCCAGGCCATGGTGTCGCACAGCACCGTCACCCAGGACGTGCGCGCCCTGTTCGGCCTGGACGCGGCCGTGGACCGCACCGACCCGGGCGTCACCAAGTTCGACCTGGACGTCACCTTCTCCGACAGCGCCCACGGCGACGAGCTCGACCTCGAAGTGTTCTACTCGTCCGCCCTGTTCGACCGGGCCACGGCCGACGCGCTCGCCGCCCGCCTCCTGCTCCTCCTGGAGCAGGCCGTCGCGGCCCCCCGGACCCCGGTCTCCGCGTACGAACTGCGCTCCGACGACGAGCGGGCGCTCCTGGAGCGGTGGAACGACACCGCCGCGGCCCACCCGGACACCACGGTCGTGGAGATCCTGGCCGAGCGCGCCCGGCAGACCCCGGACGCGACCGCCCTGGTCTGCGGCGACCTGCGCCTCACCTTCGCCGAGCTCGACGACCGGGTCACCCGGCTCGCGCTGCTGCTCGCCGCGGAGGGCGTCGGCCCGGACGCCGTCGTGGCCCTCGCCGTGCCCCGCTCGGCCGAGTCCGTCGTCGCCGCCTTCGCCGTCCTCAAGGCCGGCGGCGCCTATCTGCCGCTCGACCTGGACCACCCGGCGGAGCGCCTGGCGTACATGCTGGACGACGCCGCGCCCGTCTGCGTCGTCACCACCCGGGCCGTGGACGGCCGGGTCCCGGACGCGAACGGCGCGGCCCGGCTCGTCCTGGACGACCCGGCCGTACGGGACCGGCTGGCCGCCGCCGAGGGCCCGGCGCCCCGCGCGCCACGGCCGGACGACCTGGCGTACGTCATCTACACCTCCGGCTCCACCGGCCGCCCCAAGGGCGTCGGTCTGCACCACGCCGGTCTGACGAACCTGTACCGGGACCACGAGCGGCAGCTCTACCGCCCGGTCGCGGACCGGCTCGGGCGGCGCGTGCGGGCCCTGCACACCGCCTCGTTCTCCTTCGACTCCTCGTGGGAGCAGCTCCTGTGGCTGATCGCGGGCCACGAGCTGCACGTCCTCGACGAGTACGGGCGCCGCGACGCGGACGCCGTCGTCGCCCACGTGCGGGAGGCGCGGATCGACGCGCTCGACGTCACCCCGTCGTACGGCCGCCACCTGCTCGACGCGGGCCTGCTCACCGGCGACCACCGTCCTCCGCTGTTCCTCCTCGGCGGCGAGGCCGTGCCGCCCGCCCTGTGGACGGAGCTGCGCGCGGTCCCCGACGTGGAGACGGTGAACTACTACGGTCCCACCGAGTTCACGGTGGACGCCCTGGTCGCCCGGGTCACCGACTGCGAGACCCCCGTGGTGGGCCGTCCCCTCGACAACACCCGGGCGCACGTCCTGGACGCCCGGCTGCGGCCGGTGCCGCCCGGCGTGCCCGGCGAGCTGTACCTGGCGGGCGTCCAGAACGCCCGCGGCTATCTGGGCCGTTCCGTGCTCACCTCCGAGCGGTTCACGGCCGACCCGTACGGCCCGGCCGGCTCCCGCATGTACCGCACCGGCGACCTGGCGCGCCGCCGCGCCGACGGCCTGATCGAGTTCCTCGGCCGCGCCGACGACCAGGTGAAGATCCGCGGCTTCCGGGTCGAACTCGGCGAGATCGAGGCCGGGCTGACGGCCTGTGAGGACGTGGCCTCGGCCGCCGTCCTGGTCCGCGAGGACGTACCGGGCGTGCCGCGCCTGGTGGCGTACGTGACCGGCGGCGCCGACCCCGACGCGGTGCGCCGCGAGGTGGCCGGGCGCCTGCCCGAGTACATGGTCCCGGCGGCGGTCGTCGCCCTCGACGTCCTGCCGGTGAACGTCAACGGCAAGCTGGACCGCGCCGCCCTGCCCGCGCCCGCCGTGACGGCCGCCGCGCCGTCCCGCGCCCCGCGCGGCGAGACGGAGGAGCGGCTCGCGGAGGCGTTCGCGGAGGTCCTGGGCCTCGCGTCGGTCGGCGCCGAGGACGACTTCTTCGCGCTCGGCGGCCACTCCCTGCTCGCGACGCGCCTGGTGGCCCGGGTGCGGGCGGCGGGCCGCGCCTGCTCGGTGCGGGACGTGTTCGAGGCGCGGACGGTCGCGGCGCTCGCGGCCCGGCTCGCGGAGCGGACCGCCTCCGAGCGGCCCGCCCTGGTCCCCGCCGCACGGCCGGAGCGGCTGCCGCTCTCGTACGCCCAGCGGCGCCTGTGGTTCCAGTACGACATGGACGGCGCGAGCTCCACGTACACCGTTCCGCTGGCCCTGCGGCTGCGGGAGCGGCCCGACTCCGACGCGCTGCGCGCCGCGTTCGGCGACCTGGTGGCGCGGCACGAGGTGCTGCGGACCGTGTTCGCGGAGGCGGACGGCGAGCCGTACCAGCGGATCCTGGCGCCCGGCGAGGCCGAGGTGCCGTTCGCGGTCCGCGAGGTGGCCCCCGACGCGCTCGCGGACGCGGTGGAGGAGGCGGTCGCCGAGCCCCTGGGCCTGGAGTCCGAACTCCCGCTGCGCGTCACGCTGTTCGGCGCGTCCGACGGCGAGCACGAGCACGTGCTCGTCGTGCTGCTGCACCACATCGCGACCGACGAGTGGTCCACCGGCCCGCTCCTGGCCGACCTGGACACCGCCTACACCGCCCGTCTCGCGGGCCGGGCGCCCGAGTTCCCCGAACTCGCCGTCCAGTACGCCGACTACGCCCTCTGGCAGCGCGAACTCCTCGGCGACGCGGCGGACGAATCCTCCCTGGCCTCCCGGCAGTCCGCCTTCTGGCGGGGCGCCCTGGCGGGGCTGCCGGAGGAGCTGGCGCTGCCCACCGACCGGCCCCGGCCGGCCGTCCCGACCCACCGGGGCGACACCGTCACGGCCGAGCTTCCGGCCGGGCTCGTGGCCCGTCTCGACCGGCTGGCGGCGGACTCCGGTTCGACCATGTTCATGGTGGTGCACGCGGCGGTCGCGGCCCTGCTCCACCGGCTCGGCGCCGGGGACGACATCCCCCTCGGCACCCCGGTCGCGGGACGCGGCGACAGCGCCCTCGACGGGCTCGTGGGCTTCTTCGTGAACACGGCCGTCCTGCGCACCGACCTGTCGGGCGACCCGTCCTTCACGGAGCTGCTCGGCCGCGCCCGTACGGCGGGGCTCGCGGTCCTCGACCACGCCGACCTGCCCTTCGACGCCGTCGTGGAGGCGGTCGCGCCGGTCCGCTCGCTCGCCCGCCACCCGCTGTTCCAGACGATGGTGGCGTACGAGGGCGGCGGCCCGGACCTGTCCCGGCTGCTCGGCACGGACGCCGGGGAGTTCCCGGTGCGGGGCGGCGCGGCCAAGTTCGACCTGGAGATCCTGTTCCGGCGCACTCAGGACGCGGGCGGCGCCGGGATGACCTGCGGCGTGCGCTACGCGACCGACCTGTTCGAGCACGCGGGCGCCGAGCGCCTGACGGAGCGGCTCGTCCGCCTCCTGGAGGCCGTGGCGGCCGCGCCCGACGCCCCCGTGTCCTCGGCCGCGCTGATGGACGGGGACGAGCGGCGACGGGTCCTGGAGGAGTGGAACGCGACCGACCGTGTCGTGGACGGTCCGCGCACCCTCGCGGACCTGGTGGCGGCGGGCGCGGCGAAGGCCGAGGGCCCGGCGCTGGTCTTCGAGGGCGAGGAGCTGTCCCGTACCGGGTTCGACGCGCGGGTCAACCGCCTCGCCCGGCTGCTCATCGGCCGGGGCGTGGGACCGGAGTCGGTCGTCGCCGTGGCCCTGCCCCGCTCGTTCGACCTGCTGATAGCGATCCACGCCGTCGTACGAGCCGGTGGCGCCTACCTGCCGCTCGACCTCACCCTGCCCGCCGACCGCCTCACCCACATGACGGACACCGCGCGTCCGGTGTGCGTCCTGACCGACCTCCCGTCGCTCGGCGCGCTGCCGGCCGGCGTGGAGGCCGAGCCCGTGGTCCTGGACGCGCCCGAGGTGCGTGCGGAGCTGGACGGCCTGGCCGACACGGTGGTCACGGACGCGGACCGGTCGGCGCCGCTGCTGCCGCGCCACCCGGCGTACGTCCTCTTCACCTCCGGCTCCACCGGCCGCCCCAAGGGCGTCGTGGTCGAGCACGAGGCCATCGTCAACCGCCTGGCCTGGATGGAGGGCACGTACCGGCTGACCCCGTCCGACCGGGTCCTCCAGAAGACCCCGACGACCTTCGACGTCTCCGTCTGGGAGCTGTTCTGGCCGCTCGCCCAGGGCGTGCCGCTCGTCGTCGCCCGGCCGGACGGCCACAAGGACCCGGAGTACCTCGCGGAGCTGATCCGCGAGCGGCGCGTCAGCGTGCTGCACTTCGTGCCGTCGATGCTCCAGGCCTTCCTGGACTCGGTGGACGTGGCGGACTGCCCGGGCCTGCGCCTGGTCGTGTGCAGCGGCGAGGCCCTGCCCACCGGTCTGGTGAACCGTTTCCACGCCTCCGCCGGGGGCCGCGCGGTCGCCCTGGAGAACCTCTACGGGCCCACCGAGGCCGCCGTGGACGTCACCGCCGCCACCGCCCTCCCGGGCGCCACGACGGCCTCCGCCTCCATCGGCTCCCCCGTCTGGAACACCCGCGTCCACGTCCTCGACGGACGCCTCCGGCCGGTCCCCGTCGGCGTCCCCGGCGAGTTCTACCTCGCGGGCGTCCAGCTCGCCCGCGGCTACCTCTCCCGCCCTGACCTGACGGCGGAACGATTCGTCGCCGACCCGTACGGGCCCGCCGGCTCCCGCATGTACCGCACGGGCGACCTCGTCGTCCGTCACGCGGACGGCCGGATCCAGTACCTGGGCCGCACCGACGACCAGGTCAAGCTGCGCGGCCTGCGCATCGAACTCGGCGAGATCGACGCGGTCGTGGCGTCCGCCCCCGGCGTGGCGCACGCGGTGACGCTGGTCCGCGAGGACCGGCCCGGCGTGCAGCGGCTCGTGGGGTACGTCGTCGGGACCGGCGACGGGCCGGTCCCCGTGGACGCGGTGCGCGCCCACGCGGCCTCCCGCCTGCCGGAGTACATGGTCCCGGGCGTGTTCCTGGAGATCCCGGCCGTTCCCCTCTCCCCCAACGGCAAGCTCGACCGTCGGGCCCTGCCCGTGCCGCCGGACGCCGTCGCCGGGCCCTCGCGGGCGCCGAGGGACGCGCGCGAGGAGATCCTGCTCGGGATCGTCGCGGCCGTGCTCGGTCTGGAGACGGCCGGTGTCGAGGACGACTTCTTCGACCTCGGCGGCCACTCCCTGCTCGCGGCCCGCGCGGCGAGCCGGACGCGGTCCGCGCTGGGCGTGGAGTGCTCGGTGCGGGACGTGTTCGAGGCGCGGACGGTCGCGGCCCTCGCGGCCCGGCTCGCGGAGCGGACCGCCTCCGAGCGGCCCGCCCTCGTCCCCGCCGCACGGCCGGAGCGGCTGCCGCTCTCGTACGCCCAGCGGCGCCTGTGGCTCTTCGACAGCGTGCGGGGTCCGGGGACCGCGTACAACGTGCCCTTCGCGGTCCGTCTCGACGGGCCCGTGGACGCGGCGGCCGTGCGCGCCGCCGTGGAGGACGTGGTGGCGCGGCACGAGGTGCTGCGGACCGTGTTCGCGGAGGCGGACGGCGAGCCGTACCAGCGGATCCTGACGCCCGGCGAGGCGCGGGTGCCGTTCGCGGCGCGCCGCGTCCGCGCCGACGTCCTGGCCGCCGAGGCGGAGGCCGCCTCCCGGTACGTCTTCGACCTGGCCCGGGAGATCCCGGTGCGGGTGACGCTGCTCAGCGCGTCCGACGAGGAGCACGCGCACGTGCTCGTCGTACTCCTGCACCACATCGCGACCGACGAGTGGTCCACCGGACCGCTCCTGGCCGACCTGGACACCGCCTACGCGGCCCGCGCCGCCGGCCGGGCACCGGAGTTCCCCGAACTCCCCGTCCAGTACGCCGACTACGCCCTCTGGCAGCGCGGACTCCTCGGGGACACCGAGGAGTCGGGTTCGACGGCGGCGCGCCAGGCCGCGTACTGGCGGGAGGCGCTCGCCGGGATCCCCGAGGAGCTGGGCCTGTTCACCGAAACGCCGCGCCCGGCCTCGCCGACGCACGGCGGCGACGTGGTCCCCTTCGGCGTCTCCGCCGCGACGGGCGCCGGGCTCGCCCGGATCGCCCGCGACTCCGGCGCCACGATGTTCATGGTGGTGCACGCGGCCGTCGCGGCCCTGCTCCACCGGCTCGGCGCCGGGGACGACGTCCCCCTGGGCGCCCCGGTCTCCGGGCGCGGCGACGAGCAGCTCGACGGGCTCGTGGGCTTCTTCCTGAACACGCTCGTGCTGCGCGCGGACCTGTCGGGCGAGCCGACGTTCGCCGGCCTGGTCGACCGGGTGCGGGACGCCGGGCTCGCGGGCTTCGCCCACGCCGACCTGCCGCTCGAAGCGGTGGCGGAGGCGGTGGGCGCGGCCCGCTCCCAGACCCGCAACCCGCTGTTCCAGGCGATGGTGACGTACCACTCGGTGTCCACCGAGGTGTCCTCGCTCTTCGGGGTCGCGGCCCGTGAACTGCCGGTGGAGATCGGTGGGTCGAAGGTCGACCTGGAGTTCGCGTTCGGCGGCTCCGAGGACGACGGGCGGATCGAGGGCGGTCTGCGCTACGCGACCGACCTCTTCGGACGGCCGGGCGCCGAGCGGCTCGTGGAGCGGCTCGTCCGCCTCCTGGACGCCGTGGCGGCCGACCCGGGCGCCCCGGTCTCCTCCCTGGACCTGACGGACGGGGACGAGCGGCACGCCCTGGAGGGGTGGAACGCGACCGAGCGGGTCGTGGACGGTCCGCGCACCCTCGCGGACCTGGTGGCGGCGGGCGCGGCGAAGGCCGAGGGCCCGGCGCTGGTCTTTGAGGACGAGGAGCTGTCCCGTACCGGGTTCGACGCGCGGGTCAACCGCCTCGCCCGGCTGCTCGTCGGCCGGGGCGTGGGACCGGAGTCGGTCGTCGCCGTGGCCCTGCCCCGCTCGTTCGACCTGCTGATAGCGATCCACGCCGTCGTCCGGGCCGGCGGCGCCTACCTGCCGCTCGACCTCACCCTGCCCGCCGACCGCCTCACCCACATGTGCGAGACGGCCCGGCCCGTCGCCGTCCTCACCGACACGGTCTCGGCGCCGGACCTTCCGGCGGGGCTCGCGGCGGAGCGGATCGTGCTCGACTCGGCCGCCGTGGCGGCGGAGTGGGCGGGCACGGACGCGCACGCGGTGACGGACGCGGACCGGCGGGCGCCGCTGCTGCCGCGCCACCCGGCGTACGTCATCTTCACCTCCGGCTCCACCGGCCGCCCCAAGGGCGTCGTGGTCGAGCACGAGGCGATCGTCAACCGCCTCCAGTGGATGCAGGGCGCGTACGGGCTCACGCCCGTCGACCGGGTCCTCCAGAAGACGCCGACGACGTTCGACGTGTCCGTCTGGGAGCTGTTCTGGCCGCTCGCCCAGGGCGTGCCGCTCGTCGTCGCCCGGCCGGACGGCCACAAGGACCCGGAGTACCTGGCCGAGCTGATCCGCGAACGGCGCGTCAGCGTGCTGCACTTCGTGCCGTCGATGCTGGCCGCGTTCGTCGCGGGGGCGGAGATCGCGGACTGCCCGGGCCTGCGGCTCGTGGTGTGCAGCGGCGAGGCCCTGCCGACGGACCTCGTGGACCGTTTCCACGCCTCCGCCGGGGGCCGCGCGGTCGCCCTGGAGAACCTCTACGGGCCCACCGAGGCAGCGGTGGACGTCACCGCCGCCACCGCCCTCCCGGGCGCCACGACGGCCTCCGCCTCCATCGGCTCCCCCGTCTGGAACACCCGCGTCCACGTCCTGGACCACAGGCTCCGGCCCGTCCCGGTCGGTGTCCCCGGCGAGCTGTACCTCGCGGGCGTCCAGCTCGCCCGCGGCTACCTCGGCCGCCCCGATCTGACCGCCGAGCGGTTCGTGGCCGACCCGTACGGGCCCGCCGGCTCCCGCATGTACCGGACCGGCGACCTGGTCGTCCGCCACGACGACGGGCGGCTCCAGTACCTGGGCCGCACCGACGACCAGGTCAAGCTGCGCGGTCTGCGCATCGAGCTGGGCGAGATCGACGCGGTGCTGTCCGGGGCTCCCGGGGTGTCCCGTGCCGTCTCGGTGGTCCGCGAGGACCGGCCGGGCGTGCGCAGGCTCGTCGCCTACGCCGTCCCGGCGGGCGACGGACCGCTGGACGCGGACGCGCTGCGGGCGCACGCGGCGACGCGCCTCCCGGAGTACATGGTCCCGGCCGTGATCCTGGAGATCCCGTCCGTGCCGCTCTCCCCCAACGGCAAGCTGGACCGGCGGGCCCTGCCCGTGCCGCCGGAGCCCCGCCGTACGACGACGGCGACGACCGCACCGGCCGCGCCGGTGGCCGCCACCGAGACCCCGGCCGAGCTGCTCGCGCGGCTGATGGCCGAGGTCCTCGGGCTGCCCGAGGTCGGCCCGGAGGACAACTTCTTCGAGCTGGGCGGCGACAGCATCGTCTCCATCCGGTACGTCAGCCAGGCCCGCAAGGCCGGGTTCACGGTGACGGCCCGCCAGGTGTTCCAGCACCCGACCCCGGCCGGTCTGGCCGCCGTCGCCGCGCCCGCCGCCCCGGCGGGCAGGGCCCCGGAGCGCCCGGCCGAGCAGGCCACGGGCCCGCTGGTCCTGCCGCCGGTGGCGCACTGGTTCGCGGAGCGCGGCGGCGCCTACCGCCGGTTCTGCCAGGCCCGTCTGGTGCTGCTGCCCGCCGGGGTGCGGCACGCGGACCTGGAGACCGCGCTCCGGGCGGTCCTGGACCGGCACGACGGGCTGCGGCAGGTGCTGACCGTGGCGCGGCCCGGCGTGTGGAGCGCCGAGGTCGCCCCGGCCGGACCGCCGGAGGCCGTCTCGCCGCTGCGCACGGTGGACGCCGCCGGGCTCGACGCCGGGGCCCTGCGGGAGCTGGTCTCCCGCGAGTCGGACCGGGCGGCGGGCGAGCTGGACCCGGAGTCCGGCCGGACCGTGCGGGCCGTGCGCTTCGACGCCGGCCCCGGCGAGCCGGGCAGGCTGCTGCTCGTCGCCCACCACCTGGTGGTGGACGAGGTGTCGTGGCAGATCCTGCTGCCGGACCTGCGGGCCGCGTACGAGGCGGCGGCGGAGGGTCGGACGCCCGCCCTCGACGCCGTGCCGACGGCGCTGCGGACCTGGACGGCGGGGCTGCTCGCCGAGGCGCAGAGCGCCCGGCGGACCGCCGAGCTCGACCGGTGGCTGGCCGAGTCCGCGACCGGCGGGCGGCTCCTGACGGAGCGGGCGCTCGACCCGGCGCGGGACACGGTGGCGACCGCGCGGCGGCTCACCGTGCGGCTCTCCGCCGAGCGCACCGAGCCGCTCCTGACCGCCGTGCCGCAGGCCTTCCACGGCACGGTCAACGACACGCTGCTCACCGCGCTCGCGCTCGCCGTGGGCGACTGGGCGGCCCGGCACGGGAAGCCGGCGGACGGCCTGACCGTGGAGCTGGAGGGCCACGGCCGGGAGCAAGACCTCGTCCCGGGCGCCGACCTGACCCGTACGGTCGGCTGGCTGACCAGCGTGTACCCGCTGCGGCTCACCGCGGACTCCTACGACGCGCGTGCGGTCGTGGGCGGCACGCAGGACGCCGGGGCGGCCCTGAAGGAGATCAAGGAGCGGATCCGCGGGGTCCCGGACGGCGGGATCGGAGCCGGGCTGCTGCGGTACGCCAACGCCGCCACCGCCGGTCTGTTCGACCCGGAGGACCGCCCCGAGATCCTGTGGAACTACCTGGGCCGGCAGACCGCCGCCCGGCAGTCCGTCTGGGGACCGGCCGAGGAGGCCGACGCGCTCGCCGTCGGCCCGGAGCCGGACGCCCCGCTCGCGTACCCCCTCCAGGTGGACGCGGAGGTCGAGCACGGGCCGGACGGTCCCGAGCTGGCCGCCTCCTTCCTGTGGGCGGGCGACGTCCTCTCCCAGGACACGGTCGCGGCGCTCGCGGACGGCTGGACGGCCGCCCTCGACGCGCTCGCGGCCTGGGCGGCGGGCGGGGTCACCGCCGGGCACACCCCGTCCGACCTCGACCTGCTCGACCTCGACCAGAACCAGATCACCATGCTCGAAGAAATGTGGAGGGCCCAGCAGTGACGCAGGCTCGTATCGAGGACATGCTGCCGCTGTCCCCCCTTCAGCAGGGCATGCTGTTCCACTCCGTCTACGACGACGGGGCGGCCGACGTGTACACCGTGCAGGTGTCGGTGGGGCTCTCGGGCCCGGTCGACGCCGACCGCCTGGAGCGGGCGGCCGCGGCGCTGCTGCGCCGGCACCCGAACCTGCGGGCCGGCTTCTGGCACGAGGGGGTGCCGCAGCCGGTGCAGTTCGTGCCGTCGGAGGTCGTCTTCGGCCTGGAGCGGGTCGACCTGACGGAGGGCGGCGCGAAGGGCGCGTCGGGCGCTTCCGGTACTTCCGGTACTTCCGGTACTTCGGGTGCCTCGGGTGCCTCCGGCGTTTCGGGTGTTTCGGGTGCTTCGGGTGCTACGCCCGAGGACCGGCTCGCCGGGCTGCGCCGGGCGGAGCTGGCCCGCCGCTTCCAGCTGCACCGGCCGCCGCTGCTGCGGCTCGTGCTCGCCCGGATGGGCGAGGACGACCACCGCCTGGTGATCACGGTCCACCACATCCTGGTCGACGGCTGGTCGATGCCGCTGCTCGTCGGCGACCTGCTCGCCCTGTACGCGGCGGACGGGGACGCCTCGGGGCTGCCGCCGGTACGCCCGTACCGCGCCTATCTGAAGTGGCTGAAGGAACAGGACGCGCCGGCCGCCGAGGCCGCCTGGCGCGACGCGCTCGCCGGGGTCGAGGAGGCGACGCTGGTCGCGGAGCCCGACCCGGCGCGCACCCCGGTGCGGCCGGGCGTGCGCTCCCTGGAGCTGTCGGAGGAGGCCACCGCCCGGCTGACGGCGGCGGCCCGCCGTCTGGGCACCACGCCGAGCACCCTGATCCAGTGCGCCTGGGGTCTGCTCGTGGGCGGTCTGACGGGCCGTCGCGACGTGCTGTTCGGTCTGACCGTGTCGGGCCGTCCGGACGAGATACCCGGTGTCGAGTCGATGCTCGGCCTGTTCATCACGACCGTGCCGGTGCGGCTCTCGGTCCGCGACGAGGAGACGGTCGAGGGGCTGCTGCGCCGCTTCCGCGACGAGCAGAACTCCCTCCTGGCCCACCACCACCTCGGGCTGCGGCTCATCCGGAAGCAGAGCGACGCGGGCGAGCTGTTCGACACCCTCGTCGTCATCGAGAACTACCCGGTGGACCCGGCGGCGCGCGAGACCGTCGCCGCCGGGGTGCGGGTGACCGGGGTCGAGGCGGAGGACGCCACCCACTACCCGCTGACCCTCGCGGTCTCCCTGGACGAGCGGGCCCTGCTGCGCCTGGAGTACCGCCCGGACGTCTTCGACGACCGTCGCGCGGGCCTGATCGCGGACCGCCTCGCTCACGTCCTGGACCGGATCGCGGAGGAGCCCGGCACGCGGGTCGGGGCGCTGCCCCTGCTGCCCGAGGGCGAGTCGGCGCGGGTGCGCGGGAGCTGGCCGGGGACGGTGCGGGACGTGCCGGCGGGCACGGTCGCGGACGTGTTCGCGGAGCGGGTCGCCCGTACCCCCGGCGAGGTGGCGGTGGTGTGCGGCGGGGAGTCGCTCACCTTCGCGGAGGTCGACGCGCGGGCCGCGCGGCTCGCGTCGCTGCTCGCCGCGCGGGGCGTGGGCCCCGAGTCGGTGGTGGCGCTCGCCGTGCCGCGTTCGGCGGAGACGGTGGTGGCGATCCTCGCCGTCCTGAAGTCCGGCGGCGCGTACCTGCCGCTCGACCTGGACTATCCGGCGGAGCGGCTCGGTCTGATGGTCGACGACGCGCGTCCGGTGTGCGTGGTGACCACCGCGCGCGGTCTGGAGCTGCTGCCGGCGGCCGGTGACGGGCCGGAGCGGCTCGTCCTGGACGCGCCGGAGACGGCCGCCGCCCTGGCCGCGGCCCCGGCGGAGTTCGCCTCCCCGGCCGTCGCGGACGGGCACCCGGCGTACGTCATCTACACGTCCGGCTCCACCGGGCGCCCCAAGGGCGTCGTCCTCACCCACGGCGGTCTGTCCAACCTGTACGCCAACCACGTCGCGGACGTCTTCGGCCCGGTGGTCGAGGCGACCGGCGGCCGGCGCCTGCGCGCCCTGCACACGGCGTCGTTCAGCTTCGACACCTCCTGGGAGCAGCTGTTCTGGCTGGTCGCCGGGCACGAGCTGCACGTCCTGGACGAGACGGGCCGGCGGGACGCCGAGTTCGTCGTGTCGTACGTGCGGGAGCACCGGATCGAGACGATGGACGTCACCCCGACGTACGCGCTCGGCCTGCTCGACCAGGGCCTCCTGGACCCGGCCGCGCACCGTCCGGCGCTGCTGCTGCTCGGCGGCGAGGCGGTGCCGGAGGCGCTGTGGTCGGCGGTGCGGGCGGCGACCGGTGTCATGTCGGTGAACCTGTACGGCCCGACCGAGTACACGGTGGACGCGCTCGCGGCGGACCTGGCGGCCTCGGCCACCCCGGTGGTGGGCCGCCCGATCGGCAACACGCGCGCGTACCTGCTCGACTCGGCGCTGCGGCCGGTGCCCGCCGGGGCGACGGGCGAGCTGTACCTCGCGGGGCACGGCATCGCGCGCGGCTACCTGGGCCGGTTCGCGCTGACGGCCGAGCGGTTCGTGGCCGACCCGTACGGCGCGCCGGGGTCGCGGATGTACCGCACGGGCGACCTGGCGCGGCTGCGCGCGGACGGGGAGCTGGAGTACCTGGGCCGGGCCGACGACCAGGTGAAGATCCGGGGCTTCCGGATCGAGCCGGGCGAGGTCGAGTCCGCGCTCGCGGGGGTCGGCGGCGTCGGCGCGGCGGCCGTGGTGGTGCGCGAGGACACGCCGGGGGTGAAGCGGCTCGTCGGCTACGTGACGGGCACGGCGGACCCGGCGGCGGTCCGCGAGGAGCTGGCCGCGAGCCTGCCGGACCACATGGTTCCGGCGGCGGTCGTGGTCCTGGACGCGCTGCCGTTCACGGTGAACGGCAAGCTGGACCGGGCCGCGCTGCCCGCGCCGGTGTTCGGCGGCTCCGAGGGGTCGCGGGCGCCGAGCGGGGAGCGCGAGGAGGCCTTGTGCCGGGTCTTCACCGACGTCCTGGGGCTCGCCTCCGTGGGCGTGGACGACGACTTCTTCGCCCTGGGCGGCGACAGCATCGTCTCCATCCAGCTGGTGACCCGGGCCCGCAAGGAGGGCCTGGTGCTCTTCCCGCGCGACGTGTTCGAGCGGCGGACGGTCGCGGCGCTCGCGCTCGCGGCCCGGACGCCGGAGGAGAAGGCGGCGGCCACGGCGGCGCCGGACGCGGACGCCCCGCTGGTGGAGCTCGACGAGGCCGGCCGGGCGGTCCTGGAGCAGGTCTTCCCGGGCGCCGGGGAGGTGCTGCCGCTGGCTCCGCTCCAGGAGGGCCTGTACTTCCACGCCCAGTACGACGACCGGGCGCTCGACGTCTACCTGATGCAGAACTTCGTGGAGCTGCGGCACGCCGTGGACACGGCCGCGCTGCGTTCCGCGTTCGACGCGATGCTGCGCCGCCACCCGAACCTGCGCTCGGCGTTCTGGCACGAGGGCCTGCCGGGCCCGGTGCAGGTGGTTCCCGCCGCGTGGGAGCTGCCGTGGGAGGTCCGCGACCTGTCGGGGCTGGACCGGGCCGCGCAGGACGAGGCGCAGCGGGAGTTCTCGCTGGCGGACGCGGCGACCCGGTTCGACCTGGCGGCGCCGCCGCTGATGCGCGTGACGCTGCTGAAGTTCGCCGAGGACCGCTGGATGCTGTGCGTGACGCAGCACCACATCCTCACGGACGGCTGGTCGGAGTCGCTGTTCTTCGAGGAGCTGTTCGCGCTGTACGGGGCGGGCGGGCGCGAGGAGATCCTGCCGCCGGTCACGCCCTACCGGGAGTACCTGCGCTGGCTCGCGGGCACCGACGGGGACGCGGCGCGGGCCGCCTGGCGCGACCACCTGTCGGGCCTGGACCAGGCGACGCTGGTCGCGCCGGCCGACCCGACGCGGCAGCCGGTGACCGCCGAGGTGGTGGACATCGCGCTCGGCGAGGAGGTCAGCGACCGGCTGCGGTCGTTCGCGCGGGGCTCCGGCGTCACCCTGAACACGGTCCTCTCGGCGGCCTGGGCGCTGTCCCTGTCCGGGATGACCGGGCGGGACGACGTGGTGTTCGGCGCGACGGTCTCGGGCCGTCCGGCGGACGTGCCGGGCGTCGACCAGATGATCGGCATGTTCATGAACACGCTGCCGTTCCGGGTGACGCTGCGTCCCTCGGAGACGCTGCGGGACCTGCTCGTGCGGATGCAGGGCGAACACGCCGACCTGCTGCCCCACCACTACCTGGGGCTCGGCCCGATCCAGCGGGGCACGGGGATCGGGCAGCTCTTCGACACGCTGTACGTGTTCCGGAACACGCCGCTCGACGACGCGGCGCGCGAGGAGGCGGTGGAGCGGCATCAGATCGGCTGGACGCACAGCGTCGACGGCACGCACTACCCGCTGACCCTGGCGGTCACGCCGGAGCGCTCGCTCGAACTGAGCCTGGCGTACCGGCCGGACCTGTACGACCGGGAGACCGCCGAGCGGCTCGCGGGCCGGCTGCGGCTGCTCGTGGAGCAGTTCGCGGCGGGCGGGGCGACGCCGGTGGGCCGGCTGCGGACCCTGGAGAGCGCCGAGCGGGCCGCGCTGCTCGCCCTGGGCGACGACACCGGGCACGAGGTGCCGGACGTGCCGCTGGTGGACCTGTTCGCCCGGCAGGCGGCGCGGACCCCGGAGGCCACGGCCCTGGTCTTCGAGGACGAGCGGCTGACCTACGCGGAGCTCGACGAGCGGGCCAACCGGCTCGCCCGGGTGCTGATCGCGCGCGGGGCCGGTCCCGAGCGGACGGTGGCCCTGGGCCTGCCGCGCTCGGCGGACTTCGTGGTCGCGCTGTTCGCGGTCCTGAAGGCGGGGGCGGCGTACCTGCCGCTCGACCTGGACCACCCGGTGGACCGGCTGGCCGCGATGGTCGAGGACGCGGTGCCGGTCTGCCTGGTCACCGTGGACGCCGTACGGGGCCGGGTCCCGGTGGTGGACGGCGTGCCGCCGCTCGCCCTGGACGACCCGGCGACGGTCGCGGAGCTGGCCGGGCTGTCCGGCGGTCCGGTCGCGGAGGAGGAGCTGACCGGGCCGCGCGACGGCCGCCACCCGGCGTACCTGATCTACACCTCGGGCTCGACCGGCCGCCCCAAGGGCGTGGTGGTGCCGGGCTCGGGTCTGGTCAACATGCTGCTCAACCACCGGGAGCGGATCTTCGACCCGGCGGTGAAGCTGGCGGGCGGGCGCCGGATGCGGGTCGCGCACACGGTGTCGTTCGCGTTCGACATGTCGTGGGAGGAGTTCTTCTGGCTGGTCGACGGGCACGAGGTGCACGTGATCGGCGAGGAGCTGCGGCTCGACCCGGCGGCCCTGACGGCGCACTACGACCGGGTCGGCATCGACGTCGTCAACGTCACCCCGTCGTACGGGCAGCAGTTGGTCGACGCGGGCCTGCTCGACGCGGACCGGCACCGTCCGGCGCTCGTCCTGCTCGGCGGCGAGGCCGTACCGGACTCCCTCTGGTCGCTCCTGGAGGAGACCGAGGGCACGATGGGCTACAACCTGTACGGGCCCACCGAGTACACGATCAACGCGCTGGGCGCCGACGTGGAGATGAGCGTCTCGTCCTGCGTGGGCCGGCCGATCTTCAACACCCGGGCCTATGTGCTCGACAGCGCGCTGCGACCGGTGCCGCGCGGGGTGCCGGGCGAGCTGTACCTGGCGGGCGCGGGCCTGGCCCGGGGCTACTTCGCTCGGCCGGCGCTGACGGCGGAGCGGTTCGTGGCCGACCCGTTCGGCGAGCCGGGCACGCCGATGTACCGCACGGGCGACCTGGTGCGCTGGCGCGAGGACGGGCAGATCGACTACCTGGGCCGGGCCGACCACCAGGTGAAGATCCGCGGCTTCCGCGTCGAGCTGGGCGAGATCGAGTCGGCGCTCGCCGCCGCTCCCGGGGTGGCCGCCGCCGCGGTGGTCGTGCACACCGGGGCGAACGGCGTGAAGCGGCTCGTCGCGTACACCGTGCCCGCCTCGGACGCGGTCCGCACCGACCCGGAGGCGGAGGCGGCGGCGCTGCGCGCCCTGCTGTCGGCGACGCTGCCGGAGTTCATGGTGCCGTCGGCGTTCGTCGAACTGGCGGCGCTGCCGCTGACGGTGAACGGCAAGGTGGACCGGGCCGCGCTGCCCGCCCCGGTGTTCGCGGACGCGGGCGGCGGGCGGCCGCCGAAGGACGCCCGCGAGGAGCTGCTCTGCGGGATCTTCGCGGACGTGCTCGGTCTGGAGCGGGTCGGCGTGGAGGACAACTTCTTCGAGCTGGGCGGGCATTCGCTGCTCGCGATGCGGCTCGTGGGGCGCATCCGCGACGAGCTGGGCGTGCCGGTGCAGGTGGGCACGGTGATGTCGGCGCCGACGGTCGCGGACGTGGCGGCCCGGATCGGGTCGGACTCGCGCCGGGACGCGCTGCGGGTGCTGCTGCCGCTGCGCGAACGGGGCACGAAGGCGCCGCTGTTCTGCTTCCACCCGGCGTCCGGGTTCAGTTGGCAGTACACGGGTCTGCTGCGCCACCTGGACGCGGACCGGCCGCTGTACGGCGTGCAGTCGCCGGGTCTGGCCGGGGAGCTGCCGGAGGCGGCCGACGTGGCGGAGCTGGCCGAGCTGTACCTGACGGCGATCCGGGAGGTGCAGCCGGAGGGTCCGTACCACTTCGCGGGCTACTCCTTCGGCGGGACGGTGGCGCACACGCTGGCCTCGATGCTCCAGGAGCGGGGCGAGGAGGTCGCCTTCCTGGCGCTGCTCGACGCCTATCCGCCGGAGCGGGACGACTGGTCGTACCTGGACGCGCCGGACTGGCGCGAGCGCCTGGAGCGGGAGGAGAACGGCTTCCTGCTCTCGGTGGCGGGCCTGGGCGCGGAGGAGTCCGGGCGCGGGGAGCCGACGCGGGAGGAGGCCGTCGCGGCGATCCGGGACAGCCGGGGCCTGCTCGCCGGGTTCGACGAGGAGCTGCTGCGGGCGATCGTGGACACCAACGTGCACTGCGTGCGGCTGCTCTCGCACAGCACGACCCGTCACTTCGACGGCGACGTGCTGTTCTTCACGGCCTCGCGCACGACCGATCCGCAGGACGTGCCGGGCACGGTGTGGCCGGCGTACGTGTCGGGGGCGCTCACCGAGCACGTGCTGGACCGGGGGCACGACGAGCTGATGGCTCCCGAGGCGCTGGCGGAGATCGGTCCGGTCCTGGACGGGGCGCTGCGCGCCGTCGCGGAGGGGCGCCCGGTTCCCGTGCGGGCGGGGGCTGTTCGGCAGGCGCCGGAGCGCGGACGCCTTTGAACGGCCCCCGGGAACCGATGGGCAACCAATGAAACTTAGGCTAGGCTTACCTAAGTACGAGGAGAGATCGTGACGGATATCAACGGACCGGGCAGACCCGGACCGCGCGGGGACGGGCCGGACGGCGCGGTGCCCTTCGGCACGGCGCCGGGCGGCGACACGTCGACCGGCACCGACCCGGTCGGCACCGGGCCGAACGGTACCGGCCCGCGCGGTGAGTTCGCGGGTCGTGTGGCGCTGGTCACCGGCGCCGCCCAGGGCATCGGCGAGGCGGTGGTGCGCGCCCTCTCCGCGCGCGGAGCCACCGTCGCGGCGACCGACCGCTCGGAGCGGGAGCTCAAGCGGAGCGTCGCCCGGCTGTCCGAGGACGCCGGCGCGGACCCGGCCGCCGGGCCCGTCGTCCCGTACCGGCTCGACGTCACCGCGCCGGACGACGTGGCGGAGACCGTGGAGCGCGTCTCGCGCGAACTCGGCCCCGTGGACATCCTGGTGAACGTCGCCGGGGTGCTGCGGACCGGTCCGGCCGTCGAGACGACGGACCGCGACTGGGCGGACGTCTTCGCGGTCAACACGACCGGGGTCTTCCACCTGTCCCGCGCCGTCGTCGCCGGCATGGCCGCCCGGGGCTCCGGCTCCGTGGTGACGGTCGCCTCCAACGCCGCCGGCATACCCCGCGCGGACATGAGCGTGTACGCCGCCTCCAAGGCGGCCGCCGTGGCCTTCACCAAGTGTCTGGGCCTGGAGGTGGCCGCCCGGGGCGTGCGCTGCAACGCCGTCTGTCCCGGTTCCACCGACACGCCGATGCAACGCTCCCTGTGGGAGGGCGAGTCCGTCCCGGACAGCGTCCTCGACGGCGACCTCGCCGCCCACCGCACCGGCATCCCGCTGCGCCGCATCGCCCAGCCGGAGGACGTCGCGGAGGCGGTCGTCTTCCTCGCCTCCGACCGGGCGCGCCACATCACCATGCAGGACCTCTACGTCGACGGCGGCGCCACCCTGCGCTGACGGCCCGCGCGGCGCGGACCCCCGGCCCCCGGGGGCCGCGCCGGCCACCCACCTCACCGAACCAAGGAGCCCACCCGTGTCGACGGTCCCCCAGGTCGCCGCGCACCCGCCCGCGTCCGCCTCCATACCCTCGCCCACCCCCGCGCCCCTGCCGGTCGCCGCGCC
>NZ_LGEG01000192.1 GCF_001280125.1 Streptomyces sp. NRRL F-6492 | reverse complement strand
GTGGAACGTGGTGTCGGCGAGCGCGGTGCGTTCGGTGTTGTCGGTACCCGCGTGGGTCAGGGCCCGGGTGGTGCCGACAGTGGTGATCGACTTGAGCTGGCTGTGGTCGGTCCAGGTCTCGCCGGTGCGGGCGGTGCCGCCTGCGGGTGCGGCGGCGGTTTCGTTGCCGGCCTTGTCGTAGGACCAGCCGGTGGTCGTGCCGTTGCTGGAGACGAGCTGGGAGGCGTCGTTGTAGACGTAGT
>NZ_LGEG01000191.1 GCF_001280125.1 Streptomyces sp. NRRL F-6492 | reverse complement strand
ACACCGCGTGCTCGTCCTCGCTCGTGGCACTGCACCTCGCGGCCAACGCCCTGCGCCGCGGCGAATGCGACCTGGCCCTCGCCGGCGGCGCGACCGTGACCGCGACCCCGGGCGGGTTCGTCGACTTCTCGCGCCAGAGCGGTTTGGCGCCGGACGGGCGCATCAAGTCGTTCGCGGCGGCCGCCGACGGCACCGCCTGGTCCGAAGGCGTCGGCCTCCTCCTGGTCGAACGCCTCTCCGACG
>NZ_LGEG01000190.1 GCF_001280125.1 Streptomyces sp. NRRL F-6492 | reverse complement strand
ACACCGCGTGCTCGTCCTCGCTCGTGGCACTGCACCTCGCGGCCAACGCCCTGCGCCGCGGCGAATGCGACCTGGCCCTCGCCGGCGGCGCGACCGTGATGTCGACGCCGGTGGCCTTCGTCGAGTTCTCCCGTCTGCGGGGCCTGGCGCCGGACGGGCGCATCAAGTCGTTCGCGGCGGCCGCCGACGGCACCGCCTGGTCCGAAGGCGTCGGCCTCCTCCTGGTCGAACGCCTCTCCGACG
>NZ_LGEG01000189.1 GCF_001280125.1 Streptomyces sp. NRRL F-6492 | reverse complement strand
TGGCGCCGGACGGGCGCATCAAGTCGTTCGCGGCGGCCGCCGACGGCACCGCCTGGTCCGAAGGCGTCGGCCTCCTCCTGGTCGAACGCCTCTCCGACGCCCGACGCAACGGACACCAGATCCTCGCCGTCCTGCGCGGCTCCGCCGTCAACCAGGACGGCGCCAGCAACGGACTCACCGCACCCAACGGACCCTCCCAAGAACGCGTCATCCGCCAAGCCCTCACCGACGCCGGCCTCACCAC
>NZ_LGEG01000188.1 GCF_001280125.1 Streptomyces sp. NRRL F-6492 | reverse complement strand
TGAGCCCATTTCATCTTGGCGTTGACCTGGCCAGATGAAGCGTGAGGACGGCTCGGACAAGGTGAGTGATCCGGTTGGTGCTGCATCGGATCTTGCGGAGGACTCGCCGGCCCTTCGGCGTGGCGACGGCCTGTTCGCCGACGCAGTGGATCTTGGCGTGGGTGGTGTTGTAGCGGCGCTGCCATCGCTTGAGTTTCCGGCCGCGGATCGGGACTCGAATGTGTCGCCCCGCCGCCTGGTGGGCGC
>NZ_LGEG01000187.1 GCF_001280125.1 Streptomyces sp. NRRL F-6492 | reverse complement strand
GGTCGAATCCTTCGGACTGCGCCCCGACTACGTCGCCGGACACTCCATCGGAGAGATCACCGCCGCCCACATCGCCGGCGTCTTCAACCTCCACGACGCCGCCCACCTCGTCACCACCCGCGCCCGACTCATGCAAAACGCCACACCCGGCGGCACCATGATCGCCATCCAGGCCACCGAAGAAGAACTCCTCCCCCACCTCGACGGCCTGCACGACAAAGCATCCATCGCCGCCCTCAACTCACCCCACTCC
>NZ_LGEG01000186.1 GCF_001280125.1 Streptomyces sp. NRRL F-6492 | reverse complement strand
GTGGAAGCCCCGCAAGGGGTGGAGCTGACCGGTACTAATAGGCCGAGGGCTTGTCCTCAGTTGCTCGCGTCCACTGTGTTAGTTCTGAAGCAACGAACAGTTGCTGGTTTCTAGAGCTAGAACACAACTACAGAGTGTGCTTGTTCGCTCGAAACCAATAGGGTTTCGGTGGTCATAGCGTTAGGGAAACGCCCGGTTACATTCCGAACCCGGAAGCTAAGCCTTTCAGCGCCGATGGTACTGCAGGGGGGACCCTGTGGG
>NZ_LGEG01000185.1 GCF_001280125.1 Streptomyces sp. NRRL F-6492 | reverse complement strand
CGTTCCTTGAGAACTCAACAGCGTGCCAAAAATCAACGCCAGATTAGTTGATACCCCGTCCGGCCGGATCTCCGGTTGGTCGAGGTTCCTTTGAAAAAAGTCCATCCCTGCGGGGGTGGCACACACAGCGAGGACGCTGTGGACAGTCGGCCTTATTCCGGCCTGACTGTCCCGCTCAACGCGAGTGTTTCACCGGATATCCGGTACACATTCACGGAGAGTTTGATCCTGGCTCAGGACGAACGCTGGCGGCGTGCTTAA
>NZ_LGEG01000184.1 GCF_001280125.1 Streptomyces sp. NRRL F-6492 | reverse complement strand
CCACCACCCCACCGCACGCGGTGAGTTCACTGGGGCCGGCATCCTCGAAGGCAGACCATCACGGCCGTACCCTCAGACACCCAACAACGTGCCAGGCACGATCCCTCGGTTGTTCCTCACGTTCCACGCCGAAGCAGTACTGGTGAAGACAGCCTTGTGACCGTGCCAACTAATCAACGTTCCACCCATGAGCTGACCGTGCAGGACGTTTGCCTGCAGTCGGTACTGTGCTCCTTAGAAAGGAGGTGATCCAGCCGCACC
>NZ_LGEG01000183.1 GCF_001280125.1 Streptomyces sp. NRRL F-6492 | reverse complement strand
CCCGTGAGGGTTACGGGAAGGTCAGCTTGAAGGCGTTGATGTAGCCGGTGTCGGCCGAGGCCTTGTCCTGGACGCGGAGCTTCCAGGCGCCGTTGGCGACCTCCGAGGAGGCGTTCACGGTGTAGGTCTGGACGATGTTGTCGGCGCTGCCGCCGGTGCGGTTGTGCAGGTTGTAGACCGAGCCGTCGGGGGCGACGAGGTCGACGATCAGGTCGCCCTTGTAGGTGTGGACGATGTCCACGCCGACGGAGAGGTTGCTGGG
>NZ_LGEG01000182.1 GCF_001280125.1 Streptomyces sp. NRRL F-6492 | reverse complement strand
GGCGGGCGCGGGGAGGCCGGGGCCAGGCCGGGGGGCGGGCGCGGAAGCTGACCGGACCGTCGGGTCCAGGCCGTAAACCTCTGGCCTGTGGCGCGTACATGAGTAGAATCGTGTTCAACATCCGGGGGGGTGTCTCGAACCGTCGAACGACGCCGTCTCCGCGCGCCTCCGCGCGCGCTGACGCCGTTCGACGCCTGTGCGAACCCCCCTGTGTGGTTCTGTCGAACCTCTAGATCCCTGGGGGGGATCTCTTGCTCCTCACGCGTTCCCGGCGCGCCCGTAGGGTCGCCGCCTGCACCGCCCTCGCCCTCTCCGCGGGCATGCTGCTCGCGGGCACCGCGTCCGCCGACACCCCGGCGCCGCGTCCGGCCGTCGAGAAGCCGGCCCCGACGGCCCAGCCGTCGAAGCGGGTCCTGCCGCGGCCGGAGGGCACCGCCCGGGCCCTCGGCGTCGCGAACGCCGGCGTCGCGCCGCGCTCCGACCTCGACGGCGACGGCCTGAGCGACCTCATCTACCGCGTCGGCGGTACGGTCTACACCTCGACGACCTCGGACCAGGGCTCGGAGTTCTCCGGGTTCAACGAGTTCGCCCAGGACATCATCCCGCTGGGCGACCAGGACAAGAACGGCAGCGGCCCCGAGGTCCTGACCGTGTCGAAGTTCGGCACGGCGGCCCTCTACGGGGACGCGTCCCCGTCGTACGCCTACCAGCGCTGGTCCGGTGCCGGCTGGCAGATCTACAACAAGGTCTTCTCGCCCGGCGACATCAGCGGTGACGGCCGCGCCGACGTGCTGGCCCGTACGCCCTCCGGCGAGCTGTGGGTCTACGTCTCCACCGGCACGTACGGCGCCCCGTTCCGCGCCCGCCAGAAGGTCGGCAACGGCTGGGGCGCCTACGACCACCTGATCGGCCTGGGCGACAGCGACGGCGACGGCCGGGGCGACTTCCTGGCCCGCACCCCCTCCGGCCTGCTCTTCTACTACGGGAGCACCGGCAGCCCGTACGCGGTGAAGGCGCGCAAGCAGGTCGGGCACGGCTGGCAGGAGTTCAACCAGATCGTCGGCATCGACGACGACAACGGCAACGGGATCCCCGACCTCCTCGCGCGCGGCTCCGACGGCACGCTGTGGGAGTACTTCGGCACCGGCGGCGGCAACCTCACGGCCCGCAAGAAGGTCGGCTCGGACTGGGGCGGCGCGTACCAGATCGGCGGCGCGGGCAACGTCCCGGCGCACGGCAAGGAGGGGCTGCTGGCCCGCGACAAGGCCGGCACGCTCTACTGGTACAACACCCTGGGCACGGGCGGGCTGTCCCCCCGTGACCAGCTCGGGGAGTACGGCGAGGCGCTCGGCGCCACGCTCTTCGAGGTCAACTCGCTGGACCGCGACTCGATCTCCGACACCCTGCAGATCTTCCAGGGCGGCCTCTACAACGCGAACGGCTACCTCGGCGCCGGCTGGGGCTCGTTCAACCTGATCGTGGGCCCGGGCGACCTGAACGGCGACGGCTCCGGCGACTTCGTGGCCCGGGACGGGTCCGGCGCCCTGTGGCTGTACCGGAGCAACCGCGACGGCACGGCGCTGTACTCGCGCGTCAAGGTCGGCAGCGGCTGGAACGCGTACAGCGCGATCGCCGGTTCGGGCGACTACACCGGTGACGGCCGGAACGACCTGCTGGCCCGGGACAAGTCCGGCACGCTGTGGCTGTACCAGGGCACCGGCCGGGCCTCCGTGCCCTTCGCGGCCCGCAAGCGCATCGGCGGCGGCTGGAACGGCTACACCAAGCTGGCGGCGCCCGGTGACATCACGGGCGACGGCAAGGGCGACCTGCTCGCGGTGAACTCCGCCGGCCGGCTGTTCCGCTACAGCGGCACCGGCGAGGCGAGCGCCCCGTTCAAGCCGCGCGCCGACATCGGTCACGGCTACCAGACCTACAACACCCTGTACTAGCCGTACGGCGGGCGCCCCGCACCGGAGTTCCGGTGCGGGGCGCCCGTACGTTCCGGGGGCGGCGGGGGCACCGGGGAGAACGGACCGCGCGGTCGGCTCCGGGGCGCGGCCCCGCCCGGCTCCCGGCCCGGCCCCGGTCCGCGAGGGGGCCTCGCGTAGACTCGCGGCCGACGTCCAGGGGGGTTCCGGCCGCCGGGCGAGGCCGTCTCCGCGCGCGGGCGCGCGCCGATGCCGTCCGGCCCCGTACGAGCCCCCGTGCCGCTCCTGTCCGTGCCCTTCCGTTCACGCCATCCGGTTCGCGCAGCGATCACGTCCGCGCGATCCGTCCGTGTGGTTCCGTCGAACCTCTGATCCCTGGGGGGATCTCTTGCTCTTCCCGAACTCCGAGCGTGCGCGCCGCGTCGCCGCCTGCACCGCGCTCGTGCTCTCCGCCGGCATGCTCCTCACGGGCACCGCCTCCGCCGACACCCCGGCGCCGCGTCCGGCCGCCGAGAAGCCGGTGTCCGGCTTCGTCCCGCCGACCCTGGAGCGCCCTGCGGCCGGCGCGGGCCGCGCGGACGCCGCGGGCGCCGCGGGCGTCGGCGCCTCGCCCCTGCTGTCGGACTTCGACGGCGACGGGATCGGCGACCTGGTCTACCGCGCCTGGGACGGCAACCTCTACACCGCCACGGCCGCGGGCGGGGGCGGGCTCTTCCTCGGCAAGACCTCGCAGCCCGTGAAGGACGTCGTCCCGATCGGCAACCAGGACGGGGACGTCAGCGGCCCCGAGGTCCTGACGCTCTCGGCGCACGGCGTGCTCTCCCTGTACCGGAACGCCTCGCCCTCCTCCGCGTCGAACGCCTGGCAGGGCAAGGGCTGGCAGATCTACAACAAGATCGTCGCGCCCGGCGACGTGAACGACGACGGGCGCGCGGACCTGCTCGCCCGCGAGCACAACGGCGACCTGTACCTGTACTACGCCACCGGCGACCGCAGCGCGCCGTTCTCCGCGCGCGTGAAGGTCGGTCCCGGCTGGAACGGCTACGACCAGATCGTCGGCGTCGGCGACAACAACGGCGACGGCTGGGCCGACCTGATCGCCCGCGACCCCGCCGGCACCCTGTGGTTCTACGCCGGCCGGGGCGACAAGTCCGGCCCGTTCGCCGCGCGCGCCAGGATCGGCGGCGGCTGGAACGCCTACAACCAGATGTTCCCCGTCGGCGACGACACCGGCGACGGCAACGGCGAGCTGATCGCCCGCGACCAGCAGGGCACCTTCTGGTACTACACCGGGCGGGGCGACGGCACCTTCACGCCGCGGCAGCAGCTCGGCGGGACGGGCGCGTGGAGCGGCGTCACGCAGTTCGGCGGCGCGGGCAACATCCCCGTCACCCGGGAGAAGGACGGCCTCATGGCCCGGGACAAGGCGGGCACGCTCTTCTGGTACGACAGCACCAACACCGGCCGGCTCGCCGCGCGCAGCCAGTACGGCAAGACGGGCGGCTGGGCGGGGGCCGACTTCACCTACCTGTCCACGCTGAACCCGGACGGCTCGTCCGACCTCGCGCAGCTCCTCCAGAACAGCCTCTACGTCGAGGGCCGCCTCATCGGCTCCGGCTGGGGCGTCTACAACGCGCTCGCGGGTCCGGGCGACCTGACCGGCGACGGCAGGGGCGACCTGCTGGCCCGGGACAGGTCCGGCGTCCTCTACCTGTACGGGGGCAACGGCGCGGGCACCGGCTTCGCGGCGCGCGTCAAGGTCGGCACCGGCTGGAGCGCGTACGACAGGATCGTGGGCGCGGGCGACTACACGGGCGACGGGCGCGCCGACGTCGTGGCCCGCACCCCGGGCGGCGTCCTGTACCTGTACGCGGGCACCGGCGACGCGAAGGCCCCGTTCAAGGCGCGGCAGCAGATCGGCACCGGCTGGAACACCTACTCCAAGGTGATCGCCCCGGGCGACCTGAACGCCGACGGCAAGGGCGACCTGCTCGGCGTGGCCTCCAACGGCGACCTGTACGCCTACCTGAACACCTCGCCGGGCAAGTTCACGGCGCGGTCCAGGATCGGCAACGGCTACGGGATCTACAACACCATGTCCTGACGGCCTCCGGGCCGCGGGCGCCCCGCACCGGGACCTCCGGTGCGGGGCGCCCGTGCGTCCGGCCCGGCTCGCGTTCAGTCCTGCTTGCGGGCGACGGCGAAGATCCGCCGGAACGGGAAGACGGTCCCGTGCGGGCCGGGCGGGTAGGCCTCGCGCAGCAGGGCGCGGTACTGGCCGAGGAAGGCGTCGACCGCCTCCCGGTCGTCGCCGAGGGCGGTGAGGACGGGCCGCAGCGCGGTGCCCTTGACCCAGTCGAGGACGGGGTCCTCGCCCTGGAGGAGCTGGCAGTACGTGGTCTCCCAGACGTCCGCCTCGCAGCCGAGGCCCACGAGGCGGTCGAGGTAGTCGGCGGTGTCGAGGACGTGGACGAAGCGGCGGCCCTGTTCGCCGAGGCGGTCATGCCACTCGGGGCTGTCGCAGAGGTCGCCGAGCAGGGCGTGGCTGGGCGAGACGAAGTTGCCGGGGACCTGGAAGGCGAAGGTGCCGCCGGGGCGCAGCCCGTCGATCCAGCGGGCGAAGGACTCGGGGTGGTTGGGGACCCACTGGAGGGCCGCGTTGGAGACGATCAGGTCGTAGGGCTCGTCCGGGGTCCAGTGGGCCGCGTCGGCGAGCCGGAAGTCGATCCGGCCGCCTCCCCGGGTGCTCCCCGCCCAGTCCTTGTCGGCCCGTTCCAGCATCTCGGGCGAGAGGTCGAATCCGGTGATGTGCGCGCCGGGCCACCGGTCGGCGAGGAGGACCGTCACGTTGCCGGGGCCGCAGCCCAGGTCGGCGACGCGGGCGGGCCGGCCCTCGGCGGGCAGGCCCGGTATTCGGGCGAGCAGGTCGACGAAGGGCCGGGCGCGGTGTCCGGAGTGGCGGAGGTACTGCTGCGGATCCCATGTGGGTGCGGCGGATTCCACGGAATGCATGTTCGAAGCCCCCTTGCTGGAACGAATGACCGAAACGGAACGGTGTTCCGGCCGGGTCCTTTCCCCATGGTCCAGCGAAATATATCTTGATGGCAAGAATCTTTAGGTAAAGAAACTCGACCTGAAGAGACTTTATGTCAACAGACCCTCTACACTGATCGTCATGGAGGACGAGGTCGACCGACTGGTCGCAGCATGGCGCCGCGAGCGCCCCGACCTCGACGTGGAACCGCTCGAGGTGCTCAGCCGCGTCTCGCGGCTCGCCCGGCACCTCGACCGCGCCCGGCGGCTCGCCTTCTCCGAGCACCAGCTGGAGCCCTGGGAGTTCGACGTGCTCACCTCGCTCCGCCGCGCCGGAGCGCCCTACCAGCTCTCCCCCGGCCAGCTCCTCACCCAGACCCTGGTCACCTCCGGGACCATGACCAACCGCATCGACCGGCTCACCAAGAAGGGCCTCGTCGAGCGGCTGCCCGACCCCAGCGACCGCCGCGGCGTCCTCGTCCGGCTCACCCCCGAGGGCCGCGACCGCGCCGACGAGGCGCTCGCCGGACTCCTCGCCCAGGAGCGCGCCATCCTGGCCCGGCTCTCCGGCGCCCAGCGCGCCGAACTGGCCGCCCTACTACGCCGGCTGACCGCCCCGTTCGACAACGTCCCCGGCTAGCACCCGCGCCGGCACCGTCACCGGCACGGCCTCCGCCGGGCCGACGCCCGCGCGGCGGGCCAGGGCCACCGCCGCCAGGGTCGAGTGCACGCCCAGCTTCCCCAGCACGTTCTGCATGTGGGTGCGGACGGTGTGCGGGGACAGGAACAGGCGCTCGGCGACCGCCTTGCGGCCCAGGCCCGCGACCATGCAGCGCAGCACCTCCCGCTCGCGCGGGGTCAGCGACTCCACCAGGCGCTCGCTGTCCGTGCGGTGCTTGCGGGCCGCCGTCAGCTCCCGCAGGACGCCCGTGAGCAGGGCCGGCGGCAGGTGCGTCTCGTCCCGCAGCACCCCCCGCACCACCGCGAGCAGCCGCTGGAGCGAACAGTCCTTCGCGACCCAGCCCGACGCCCCGGACTGGAGGGCGAGCGCGGCCCGGTGCGGGTCGTCCTTCTCCGCGAGGACGACGGTGCGGACGGCCGGCTGGACCCGGCGCACCCCGGCCACCAGTGAGATCCCGTCCACCGCGCCCTCGCCGTCGTCGGGCACCGCGCGGGCCGCGGGCGCCCCGGGCGGCCCCGCGCCCAGCTCGGCGTCGACGAGCAGCACGTCGAACCTGCGCCCCTCCGCCGCGCCGCGCTCCAGACACCGCAGGGCGGCCGGGCCGCTGCCCGCCGCGGCGACGTCGACGTCCGGCTCCGCCGCGAGGGCGGCGGCCAGCGACTCGGCGAAGATCCGGTGGTCGTCCACCACCAGGACCCGGATACGTGCCACGGACACCCCCATGCGTCGAGGAACGGACCGGCGCGGGCACGGCGCCGGGGGCGGGTCCGTCGTGGGACACGGCCGCCGCCGTGCGGGGATGGATACCCCGCTCACGGCGCCGTACCCGGCGGGTCTCGCCCCCCGAACGGCGCCGGCCCCCGCCGACGCCGCCCCTCAGGGTAGGGGCGGGGCGCCACGGCGGGGGCCGAATCGGGGAACTGTCGGGGACGGAGACCGGAACCGCCGGTGACCGACGGCCGGAAAGGGCTCCTCGGAGGCGGCGGGATCCTCAGAGGCGGCGGGCTCCCGCCGACGGGACGGCGGGGAAGACGCCCGGGGCCGCGTACCCGGCCAGGGCGAAGGCCTCGCCGACGGCGGCGGCGACCTCCTCCACCCGGTCGGTCCCGACCAGGACGACGGCCGAGCCGCCGAAGCCGCCGCCGGTCATCCGGGCGCCGAGCGCCCCGGCCGCGTTCGCCGCCGCGACCACCAGGTCCAGTTCGGGGCAGGAGACCCGCAGGTCGTCCCGGAGGGAGGCGTGGCCCTCGGTGAGGACCGGGCCGACCGCCCGGGGGTCCCCGGCGTCCAGCAGCGCGATCGTCCGCGCCACGCGCGCGTTGTCCGAGACGACGTGCCGCACGTACCGCCGGACCGTCTCGTCGCCCAGCCGCGCCAGGGCCTCCGGCAGGTGCGCGGCGTCGACCTCGCGCAGGGTGCGCACGCCGAGCGCCCGCGCGCCCGCCTCGCACCCGGCGCGCCGCTCGGCGTACGCGCCGTCCCCGAGCGCGTGCTTCACGCGGGTGTCGACGACGAGCAGCGTCAGCCCCTCGGCGGCCGGGTCGAAGGGGACCTGACGGTACGACAGGTCCCGGGTGTCCAGGTGGAGGGCGTGGCCCTCCTGCGCGCAGGCGGAGGCCATCTGGTCCATGACCCCGCAGGGCACGTCGACGAAGGCGTTCTCGGCGCGCTGGGCGAGCCGGGCGAGCTCCGGCCGGGAGAGGCCGAGTCCGAACAGGTCGTTCAGGGCGAGCGCGGTGACGACCTCCAGGGCGGCCGAGGAGGAGAGCCCGGCGCCGGTCGGCACGGTCGAGGCGAGGTGCACGTCGGCGCCCGTCACCGGGTGCCCGGCTTCCCGCAGCGCCCAGACGACCCCGGCCGGGTAGGCCGCCCAGCCGCCGCCGGACAGCGGCTCCAGGGTCTCCGCGTCGAGCTGGACGATCCCGCCGTCGACGTCGGCCGAGTGCAGGCGCAGGACGCCGTCGTCGCGGCGGGAGACGGCGGCGACGGCGGTGTGCGGCAGCGCGAGCGGCAGCACGAAGCCGTCGTTGAAGTCGGTGTACTCCCCGATGAGGTTGACCCGCCCGGGGGCCGCC
The DNA here is from genome assembly GCF_001280125.1 of Streptomyces sp. NRRL F-6492. GTDB lineage: Bacteria > Actinomycetota > Actinomycetes > Streptomycetales > Streptomycetaceae > Streptomyces. Next base: position 72,405 of record NZ_LGEG01000182.1, on the reverse strand, counting down.
CAGACGCCGTCGGGGGCGGTCCCGTAGAGGCTCTCGAATCCGGCCGCGACGCTCACGGGCGCTCTCCTTCTCTGCTCCGGGCGAAGGCCCAGGCGTCGGTGACGACGTCCGCCAGGTCGGGGCGGGAGGGGGTCCAGCCGAGCCGCTCGCGCGCGCTGTCGGCGGAGGCGACGAGGACGGCCGGGTCGCCGGGGCGGCGGGGGGCGACGACCTCGGGGACCGGGTGGCCGGTGACCTCGCGCACGGTCTCGACGACCTCGCGGACGGAGAAGCCGTTGCCGTTGCCCAGGTTGCAGATCAGGTGCTCACCGGCCGTCATGGCGTCGAGCGCGAGGAGGTGGGCCTCGGCGAGGTCGGCGACGTGGATGTAGTCGCGGACGCAGGTGCCGTCCGGGGTCGGATAGTCCTCCCCGTACACGGAGATCGCCGCGCGCCGGCCCAGGGCAACCTGGAGGACGAGCGGGATCAGGTGCGACTCGGGCTCGTGGCGCTCGCCGTACGCCCCGTACGCCCCGGCCACGTTGAAGTACCGCAGCGAGACGGCGGCCAGGCCGTGGGCGGCGCACTCGCCGCCGATCATGTGGTCCACGGCGAGCTTGGTCGCCCCGTAGGGGCTGGTGGGGGCGGTGGGGGCGGTCTCGCGGACGGGCACGGTCTCCGGCTCGCCGTAGGTGGCGGCGGTGGAGGAGAAGACGAGCCGGCGGATCCCGGCCGCGCGCAGGGCGGCGAGCAGGGCCATGGTGCCGCCGACGTTGTTCTCCCAGTACTTCTCCGGCTTCTCGACGGACTCGCCGACCTGGGAGGAGGCGGCGAAGTGCAGGACGGCGTCGTAGGAGCCGTCGAGCCACCGGGCGGCGTCCTGGACGCGTCCCTCGACGAACTCGGCGCCCTCCGGGACGGCTTCGGCGAAGCCGGTGGAGAGGTCGTCGAGGACGGTGACCCGGTGGCCCCGCTCCAGGAGGTGGGCGGCGACGACGCTGCCCACGTATCCCGCCCCGCCCGTCACCAGATACCGCTGCGTCATGCGTCTGCCACCTCTCGGAGTCGTCGGGCCGCGTCCTCCGGCCGCACGTCGTTCATGAACGCGCCCATGCCGGATTCGGTGCCCGCGAGGAACTTGAGCCTGCCGGGGGCCCGCCGGACGGTGAAGAGCTCCAGGTGGAGCCCGAAGTCCTCGCGCCGCCGGTCCGTGAACGGCGCCTGGTGCCAGGCGGCGATGTAGGGGGTCGGCGGCGCGTCCGGGCCGAAGATCCGGTCGAAGCGCCTCAAGAGTTCCAGAAGGACCTGTGCGCACTCTGTGCGGGCGTCGCCGTCGAGGGCGAGCAGGTCGGGCACCCGCCGCCTGGGGTGGAGGTGCACCTCGTACGGCCAGTGGGCGGCGTACGGCACGAAGGCGATCCAGTGGTCGGTCTCCAGGACCACCCGCTCGCCGTCGGCCCGCTCCCGGGCGACGACGTCGTCGAAGAGGTTCCGTCCGGTCGCGGCCCGGTGCTCGTCGAGCCGGCGCCGCATGGCGGCCGTCCGGGGCGTCACGTAGGGGAAGGCGTAGATCTGGCCGTGGGCGTGGGGCAGGGTGACGCCGATCTCGGCGCCCCGGTTCTCGAAGCAGTAGACCTGCTCGACGCCGGGGAGGGCGGAGAGCGCGGCGGTGCGGTCGGTCCAGGCGTCGAGGACGAGGGCGGCCCGCTCCTCGGTGAGGTCGGCGAAGGAGTCCGTGTGGTCGTCGGTGAAGCAGACGACCTCGCAGCGGCCGACGCCGCCGGAGAGGGAGGGGAAGCGGTTCTCGAAGACCGCGACCTCGTAGCCCTTCTCGGGGATCTCGCTCTCGCGGCCGTCCCGGGAGGGGCAGAGCGGGCAGGCCTCGGACGGCGGGAGGTAGGTGCGGTCCTGCCGGTGGGAGGCGACGGTGACCGGGTCTCCGGTCAGCTCGTCGTACCGGATCTCGGACCGGGAGACGACGGGGGTGAGGGGACGGGTGTCGGCGGCGGTGCGGACGGTGTCCTCGCGCGCGTCGTAGTAGATGAGCTCGCGCCCGTCGGCGAGCGTGGTGACGGTCTTCTTCACGGGGTGCCCTCCGGGCAGGACCAAGCACGATCAAACAGAACCACGCACAAAGAATCACATTCAAACATCGACGTCAATGGCGAAGTCCGCCCCGGCCCCGGCCGCGACGCGTCGGACGACTTCACGGGACGGCTTCGGGGGACGGCTTCACGGGACGGCTCTCAGGAGGCGCCCCGGGGGCGGGGGACCGCCCGGTCCAGGAGCCCGGTGCGGGCCGCCAGGGCCGCCGCCTCCAGGCGGGAGCCGACCCCCAGCTTCATCAGGACCCGCTGCACGTGCGTCCGCGCCGTGCTCGGCGCGATCCCCATCCCCACCGCGATCAGCCGGGTGTCCTCCCCCTCCGCGACCCGCACGAGGACCTCCGCCTCCCGCCGCGTCAGGAGCCGCAGCAGCCGCTGGCCCTCGTCGTCCGGCTGCTCCGAGGGGTTCAGCAGCTCCGCGAAGGCGCCCTGGAGCAGCTGCGGCGCCACCGCCGTCTCCCCCGCCCTGGCCTTCACCAGGGCCCGCTCGACGCCCTCGATGCGCTCGTCGTGCCGGACGTAGCCGGACGCCCCGGCCGCGAACGCCGCCGCGATCCCGCGCGGCGACGGCACCGGACCGAGCACCACCACGGCCACCTGCGGCCGCTCCCGCTTGATCCGTACGACCGGGTCGAAGACCCCCGGCCCGTCCGGCGCCGCCGTGCCCAGGAGGCAGACCTCCGGCGCCCGGCTCACCACCAGCTCCGCCGCGCCCGCCACCGGCGCGGCCGCCGCGAGCACCCGGTGCCCGCGCAGCTTCAGGGCCGAGGCGAGCGCCTCCGCGTGCAGCCGGTGGTCGTCGACCACCACGAGGCGTACGCCCATCCCGGTCATTCCCCCTCCTCCGGGCCCGCCGGAGATCCGGCCGGGCCTGAGTCCGGCAAGCTACACGCTCCCCCGCCCCGGATCGCGCCAATCCCGGACACGGCCCCCCGGACCGACGGGCCGGCGGACCGGGGGCGCCGGAGACGGACGACGGGCCCCTCCGGATCACCGGAGGGGCCCGCGGCCGTGCGGATCCGCCGTCAGCGCGGGACGGCGAAGGAGACGAGCAGGTACTCCGCGGGGCCGGTGTCCGACTCCCGGGGCTTGCTGATCAGCCGGTCCGAGACGAAGAGCCGGCCGCCCTCGTACCGGAGTTCGGAACCGGTCAGGCTGAAGCTCCGCTCCAGGTTGTTGACCGACTTGTCCGCCGGGTTCTCCAGGAGCAGCGTCTCCTTCATCGTGACCCCGTCGATCGAGACGACCTGGCCGCCCTTGTCGTACGGCGCCTCCTTGTAGGCGATGACGGCGGCGCCGTCCATCCGCATCGGGACGTAGGTGTACTTGTCGCCCGCGTCGGCCTTCTCCGGCACCGTGCGCCCGGTGGCCAGGTCGAAGGCGATGACCTCGTTGGTCTCGGAGCCGTACTCGCCGGTGCTGCCCTCGTGCTCCTCGGTCGGCACGTACAGCCTGCCGTTGCCGACGAGCGCCCGCTCGCAGGACTCGACCTGGGTGGTGCGGCAGCGGGCCGCGTACTGGTCCGCGTCCGCCGTGATCTTCGTCTTCAGCTTCCCGGTCTTCTCGTCGATCGAGAAGAAGTCCGAGATGCCGCTGCCGTCGCCGGCGGTCTCGCCGACGTCGGCCGCGACGACCAGCGGCCTGGTGGAGACGACCGAGGCGTACTTGACGCCGGTCGGCATCTTGAACTGCGAGAGCGGCTTGCCCGTCATCGGGTCGAGGTTCTGGATCAGCACGCTCGGGCTGTCGTACGTACCGCACTTGCGGACCGCGACGAGGCCCGCGCCGCCGCCGTAGCCCAGGTCGTAGCAGCGGTCGTCCTCGGCCTTCGGCTTCCAGCGCGCGTTGCCGCTGGCGAGGTCGAAGGCCGCGCCGCCGTCGGTGCCGCCGGCCGCGACGGTCGTCCCGCTGAGCGTGACCTCGCTGAACCGCGCCTTGTCGTCGCCGGCGGAGACCGACTCGGACCACACCAGCTTGCCGGTGTTCAGGTCGACCACGCCGACCTGGGTGCACTGCTGGTAGTAGCGCGGCGCGACCCGCTTGGCGGCCTCGAAGAGGACCGGCAGCTTGTTGTCGGCGCTGACGTGCCGCGAGGCGCCGCAGACCTGGCCGGTCAGCGGCAGCGTCCACAGGACGCCGCCCTCGTCCAGGTCGTAGGCGACCAGCGAGTTGACGCCCGGCTTCACGAACGCCTTGTCGGTGATCCAGGAGCCGGTGACGTCGGTGACGTCCGGGACCTTCGGCTGGGCGACCTTGAAGGCCACCTTCGCCCGCGTGTCGGCGGGCGCCTTCTCCTTGCCGCCGCCACCGCCCCCGCCGGTGCCTGCGCCGCCCCCGGCCGCGGAGCCCTGCGTGGTGCCCCCCGTGCCCTTGGCCTCCTCGCCGCCGCCGTCACCGGAGGTGGCGTACCAGATGCCGAAGCCGACGATCAGGGCGACCGCGACGGCCGCCGCGATGACGATCTGGAGCTGCGCCGACAGCTTCTTCCCGCCGCCGGGCGCCGGCGGCGGGACGGGCTGCTGGTAGCCGCCGTACTGCGGCTGCGCCGGATAGCCGTACGGGGACTGCTGCGGCTGCTGGGGCTGCGTCGGGTAGCCGTACCCCTGGTCGGCCCCGGGCTGCCCGGGGTAGCCGTACGGGGCCTGCTGCGGGTAGCCGTGGCCCTGGTCGGCCGGGGGCTGCTGCGGATAGCCGTAGCCCTGGTCCGCCGGGGGCTGCTGCGGCTGCCCGTAGCCGGGCCCGGGCTGCTGCGGATAGCCGTAGCCGGGCTCCTGCGGCGGAGGCGTCGGCGCCCCGAAGCCGCCCTGCGGGTCCGGCGGCCGGTTCGGCGGGGGCGGGGGTGGCTGCGTCATCGGTCCGTGTACCTCACTTGCTGAAGGCCATCATCGTCTTGACGAGCTTCTCTTCCTTGTCGTTCGTGGCGGAGACACGTCCGCTCGCCACGACGAAGGTGCCGTTGCCGTAGGCGTAGCCGGCACTGTAGAAGCTGTTCTCGATCTCGGCGGTGGAGGCCGGGTGCTGAAGCAGGATCTTCGGCGCGCCGCCGGACGGCGCGACGGTGGCGACGGCACCGCCCTTGCCGTACGAGGGCTTCACGTAGGCCAGGACCTCGGAGCCCTCCATGCGCAGCGGCGTCATGTTCTGCTCGCCGGGGGCCTTGGAGCGCCACTTGGGCTTGCCGTTGTCCAGGTCGAAGGCGACGATCTCGTTGGCCTTGCCGTAGCCGGTGTCGGTCGCCATGTAGAAGGTGTTCGCGTCGGCCGCGACGCCCGTGCAGCCCTGGAGGTTCTTGCCGAAGATGACGAAGCTGCCGCCGCACGAGGGGGCGAACTTGTCCTTGCCGCCCTGGATGTTCGAGCGGAGCCTGCCGTCCGGGCGGAGGGCGAAGACGCCCCACTTCTTCTGCTCGCGCTGGGTGGCCGAGACGACCAGCGGGTCGACCGAGTAGATCTTGTCCACCGTCCAGTCCGCCTGCAGCTGGAAGGTGAACTTCGGCTTGCCGGTGGTGGGGTCGACCTCGCCGACCGCCTCGATCTTCTTGGACGCGTTGCCCGAGGGGCAGCTCATGGCGGCGATCAGCTTCTTGCCGCCCGCGTAGGCGAAGGGCTTGCAGCCGGTGGTGGCGCCCTTGAAGAGCTGGCGGCCGTCGGTGAGCGAGAAGCCGTACGCGCTGCTGGTGCCGGCCGCGGTGACCGTGTCGCCGCTGATGGTCAGGGTGTTGTCGGAGAAGGCGAAGAGGCCGGTGGCCTTCGGGACGGCCTTCTTCCAGCCGGCCTTGCCGGTCTTCAGGTCGATCTGCTGGAGCTCGGTGCACTTGGCGCCGTCCTTGGCGCTCTCCTCGTACCCGAAGACCATGATCCCGTTCGCGGAGGGCTCCGTCGGGGCCGCGCACAGCTCGAACGGGAGGGGGACGGTCCACTTCACGGCGCCCGTGGTGAGGTCGTGGCCCTCGACGCTCTTGTACATGGCCTTGACGACGGTGTCGCCGACGATCCAGGGGCCCTTGACGTCGGCGCCGTTGCGGGGCAGGTCGACGGTGTTCTTCGTCAGCCAGTCGACCTTGGCCTCGCCGGCCTGGCGGCCCGCGTTGAGGTCCTCCTCGCCGTTGCGCCCGTCGCCGGAGCCGTCGCCCCCGTCGGCCGAGCCGGAGGGCTCGGGGGCGCCGGAGGTCGGACCGGACGTGGCCGTGGCGGTGGGCCCGGCCACCGGGTCCTTCTCGTCACCGCCGCCGACGACGGCCCAGGTGGTGACGGCGGCGACCAGGACGGCCGCGGCGGCCACACCGGCGACGAGGGCGGTCCGGTTCTTGGCGGGACCGCCGCCGCCGGGCGGCGGCGGGGTCGGGGCGCCGGGGTATCCGGGCTGGGTGGGGTAACCGCCGTAGGGGTTGGGCTGCTGGCCGTACGGGCCGGGCTGCTGGCCCTGCTGCGGGTACCCGTAGGGCGGCGGCACCGGCTGCCCGTAGGGGCCGGGCTGGCCCGGCTGCTGGCCGGGCTGCTGCGGGTAGCCGTACCCGGGCGCGGGCTGCTGCGGGGCCTGCCCGTAGGGGCCGGGCGCGGCCGGCGGCGGGCCCTGCGGGGGCGGCGGCGTCTGCGGCGGGAGCGGCGGTACGGGCGGCTGCCCCGGCTGCGGGGAGTGGTCCGAGGGCCGGTTCGGGTCCTGAGGGGCTCCGAAGCCCCCCGGCGGCTGGTTGCTGGGCGGCTGTGTCATCGGCTGGTTCCCCCTAGGCGTGAACGGGTTTTCTTTCTACCACTCACGCGATGGCGCAAAAGCGACCGGTCCGCCCCTTGTTCCCAAGGGAGGACCGGCCTGTGATGCCCTCGTTATGCGTCCTCGGCCAGTTCCAGCCAGCGCATCTCCAGCTCCTCGCGCTCCGCGACGAGTTCCCGCAGCTCCGCGTCGAGCTTCGCCACCTTCTCGAAGTCGGTGGCGTCGTCCGCGATCCGCGCGTGTAGCTTCGCCTCCTTCTCGGAGACCTTGTCGAGCTGCCGCTCGACCTTCTGCAGCTCCTTCTTGGCGGCGCGGGCGTCGGCCGCCGAGACGCCCGGCCTCTCCTTGGCCGGGGCGGCGGCGGGCGTCGGGACGGACGCCTCGACGGCCCTGCGGCGGCGCTCCAGGTACTCGTCGATGCCGCGCGGCAGCATCCGCAGCGTCTTGTCGCCGAGGAGGGCGAGCGTGCGGTCCGTGGTGCGCTCGATGAAGAACCGGTCGTGGGAGATGACGACCATGGAGCCCGGCCAGCCGTCGAGGAGGTCCTCCAGCTGGGTGAGGGTCTCGATGTCGAGGTCGTTGGTGGGCTCGTCGAGGAAGAGGACGTTCGGCTCGTCCATGAGCAGGCGCAGCAGCTGGAGCCGGCGGCGCTCGCCGCCGGAGAGGTCCGCGACCGGCGTCCACTGCTTCTCCTTGGAGAAGCCGAACTGCTCGCAGAGCTGCCCGGCCGTCATCTCGCGGCCCTTGCCGAGGTCGACCCGGTCGCGGATCTGCTGCACGGCCTCCAGGACGCGCAGGGTGCCGGGGAGTTCGGTGACGTCCTGGGAGAGGTAGGCGAGCCGGACGGTCTTGCCGACGGTGATCCGGCCGGCGGCGGGCTGCTCCTCGCCGCCGGTGCGGGCCGCGTCCGCGAGGGCGCGCAGGAGGGAGGTCTTGCCCGCGCCGTTGACGCCGACCAGGCCGATGCGGTCGCCGGGGCCGAGCTGCCAGGTGAGGTGCCTGAGCAGCTCCTTGGGCCCGGCGGTGACGGTCACGTCCTCCAGGTCGAAGACCGTCCTGCCCAGGCGCGCGTTGGCGAACTTCATCAGCTCGCTGGTGTCGCGCGGCGGCGGCACGTCGGCGATCAGCTCGTTGGCGGCCTCGATGCGGTAGCGCGGCTTGGAGGTGCGGGCGGGGGCGCCGCGCCGCAGCCAGGCCAGCTCCTTGCGCATCAGGTTCTGCCGCTTGACCTCCTCCGTGGCCGCGATCCGCTCGCGCTCGGCGCGGGCGAAGACGTAGTCGGAGTAGCCGCCCTCGTACTCGTGCACGGTTCCGCGCTGCACGTCCCACATGCGGGTGCAGACCTGGTCGAGGAACCAGCGGTCGTGGGTGACGCAGACGAGCGCCGAGCGCCGGTTCTGGAGGTGCTGGGCGAGCCAGGCGATGCCCTCGACGTCCAGGTGGTTGGTGGGCTCGTCGAGGACGATGAGGTCCTGGTCCTCGATGAGGAGCTTGGCCAGCGCGATCCGGCGCCGCTCGCCGCCGGAGAGCGGGCCGATGACGGTGTCCAGGCCGTTCTCGAAGCCGGGCAGGTCGAGCCCGCCGAAGAGGCCGGTGAGCACGTCGCGGATCTTGGCGCTGCCGGCCCACTCGTGGTCGGCCATGACGCCGATCACCTCGTGCCGGACGGTGGCCTTCGGGTCGAGCGAGTCGTGCTGGGTGAGGACGCCCAGGCTCAGGCCGCCGCTGTGGGTGACGCGCCCGGTGTCGGCCTCCTCCAGGCGGGCGAGCATCCGGATGAGGGTGGTCTTGCCGTCGCCGTTGCGGCCCACGACCCCGATCCGGTCCCCTTCGGAGACGCCGAGCGAGACGCCGTCGAGCAGGGCACGGGTGCCGTACACCTTGCTGACGTTCTCGACATTGACCAGGTTGACGGCCACGTTGACTCCTGACGGGGTGATCGATCGACGTCCAGGGTAGACGGTGGGACCGACAGGGCCGGCGGCGCTCGGTCGGCCCGGCCCTCCGCCCGCCGGGCGCGGGCGGAGGGACGGCGTCGGAGGGACGGCGTCAGCCGGGCAGCACCGTCGCGCCCGCCGCCGGTGACGTCGCCGTGCGGGCCGTGCGGCAGGTGCCGGAGGCGGTCAGGGCGGCGGCGACCGTCTTCGCCGTCTCCGCGTCCTTCACCAGGAACGCGGTCGTCGGGCCCGAGCCCGAGACCAGCGCGGCGAGCGCGCCCGCGTCCGTGCCGGCCGCCAGGGTCGCGGCGAGCGAGGGGCGCAGGGAGAGCGCCGGGGCCTGGAGGTCGTTGGCGAGGGCGCCCGCGAGGGCGGTGGTGTCGCCGGTGCGCAGGGCGTCCAGGAGGACCGCGGAGGCGCTCGGGGTGGGGACCGCCGTGCCCTCGGTGAGCCGGTCGAACTCACGGAAGACGACCGGGGTCGAGAGCCCGCCGTCCGCGAGTGCGAAGACCCAGTGGAAGGTGCCGCCGACCGGCAGTTCCCCCAGCTTCTCGCCGCGCCCGGTGCCGAGGGCCGCCCCGCCGACGAGGCTGAACGGCACGTCGGAGCCCAGCTCGGCGCAGATGTCGAGGAGTTCGGCGCGGGGGGTGTTCAGCCCCCAGAGCGCGTCGCAGGCGAGGAGCGCGCCCGCGCCGTCCGCGCTGCCGCCGGCCATGCCGCCGGCGACCGGGATGTCCTTGGCGATGTGCAGGTGCACGTCCGGGGAGAGGCCGTGCCGGGCGGCGAGGAGTTCGGCGGCGCGCGCGGCGAGGTTGGTGCGGTCGAGCGGCACCTTGTCGGCGTCCGGGCCCTCGCAGGTGACCGTGAGCCCCCCGGCGGGGGTGGCGGTCACCTCGTCGTACAGGGAGACGGCGAGGAAGACGCTGGCCAGGTCGTGGAAGCCGTCGGGCCGGGCCGCGCCGACCGCGAGCCCGACGTTGACCTTGGCGGGGACGCGGACGGTGACGGGCCCTCGCGCACGCGTGCCGCTCATGCCCTGGCCTCCGCGATCCGCGCGAACTCCTCCACCGTCAGGGACTCGCCGCGCGCCTGCGGCGAGATCCCGGCCTTCACCAGGGCCTCCTCCGCCGCCGCCGGGGAGCCCGCCCAGCCCGCGAGGGCCGCGCGGAGGGTCTTGCGGCGCTGGGCGAAGGCCGCGTCGACGACCGCGAAGACCTCCTTGCGGGTGGCGGTGGTCGCGAGCGGCTCGGCGCGGCGGACCAGGGAGACGAGACCGGAGTCGACGTTCGGCGCGGGCCAGAAGACGTTGCGGCCGATGGCGCCGGCCCGCTTCACCTCGGCGTACCAGTTGGCCTTCACCGACGGCACGCCGTACACCTTGTTCCCCGGGCCGGCGGCGAGGCGGTCGGCGACCTCGGCCTGGACCATGACGAGGGTCCGCTCGATGGTCGGGAAGCGCTCCAGCATGTGCAGCAGGACCGGCACGGCCACGTTGTACGGCAGGTTCGCGACGAGCGCGGTCGGGGCCGGGCCCGGCAGCTCCTCGACGAGCATGGCGTCGGAGTGCACGAGCGCGAAGCGGTCGGCGCGGGCGGGCATGCGGGCCCCGATCGTGGCGGGCAGCGCGGCGGCGAGCACGTCGTCGATCTCGACGGCGGTCACCCGGTCCGCCGCCTCCAGGAGGGCCAGGGTGAGGGAGCCGAGGCCGGGCCCCACCTCCACGACCACGTCGTCGGGGCGCACCCCGGCCGTGCGGACGATCCGCCGGACGGTGTTGGCGTCGATGACGAAGTTCTGGCCCTTCTGCTTCGTGGGGCGCACGCCGAGGACGGCGGCCAGCTCACGGATGTCGGCGGGGCCGAGGAGGGCGTCGGGGGTTTCGGGACCGGTGGTGTCGCTCACCGGTACAGACTAGGCCTTGCCCGTCGCACGGCCCGCCGCTCACCCGCGCAGCCGGCGTCCGCAGTGGGGCCACGGGCTCGCCCCCCGCTGCACGTACAGCTTCTTCGCGCGGAGGGTCTGCTCGGCGGCGGGCGCGTCCTGGGCGGTGCCGGCGCCGCCGAGCGCGTGCCAGGTGGCGGGGTCGAACTGGTAGAGCCCGCCGTACGTCCCCGAGGGGTCGACGGCGTCCGGCCGGCCGCCGGACTCGCAGGCGGCGAGCGCGCCCCAGTCGAGGCCGTCGGCGCCGGTCGCGGTGGCGGGCGGGCGGCGGGTGCCGATCCGCACCTTGCGGCTGACGGGCTCGCGGACGATCTCCTCGCCGAGCCTGCGGGGCCGCCCCTGGACGCCGTTGACCGAGCGCAGGGCGTACGTGACGCGGCGGACGCCGTGGGCGCCCTGCCGTTCGACGACCTCGGTCCCGGCGAAGAGCTCCGGGTCGCGGACCCGCTCGACGGCGTACGGGACGGTCTCCTCGCGCACCCGCCTGCTGTCGGTGATCCGCAGCACGGTGACCGTCTGGCCGTCGCGGGGGAAGGAGCCGGGGTCCACGGAGAGGGCGTCCCGCCCGGAGAGGGTGATCCCGGTCTCGGCGAGCGCCTCCCCGACGGTGGCGGCGTTGGTGCGGACGGTCCGCTCGCGCCCGTCGGCGAGGAAGGTGACGGCCCGCTCGGTGCGCACGTCGAGGGCGAGGCCGTGCCGGGAGATGGCGGCCGAGCGGGAGACCGAGAGGTACGCGCCCTCCGCGCGGACCCCGAACTGGCGCAGCGCCTCCTCGACGCTCCGGGCGGTCGTCCACACCCGGTGGCGCCGGCCGTCGAGGGTGAGGGTGATCGGGCGTCCGTAGCGGACCACGACCTCGTCGCCGTCGGTGAGGGCCTCGCCGGGGGCGGGGGCGACGATGTCGTGCGCGTCGACGGCCAGGCCCTCGTCGGCGAGGAGCTCGCCGACGTCGTCGGCGAAGGTGTGCAGGGTGCGCGGGACGCCGTCGACGGAGAGCCGGACGGCCTTGTCGTCGGCGACGAAGGCGGTGGTGCCGCCGGCGAGGAAGGCGACGACGAGGGCCTGCGGGACGAGCCGCCGCAGGCCCTCCCCGGCGGCCCCGAGGGCCCTGGAGGCCGCCGGGGAGGGCCCGGCGGCCCGGCGGCGGCGGGCGGCGCGGCGGGCCCCGGCGCGGGTGCCCTGGCCGGGGACGGTGCCGGGAGCGGCGTCGGGGGCTCCCCAGGAGGCGGGCGCGGGGCCGGGCACGGCCAGCGGTGCCGCCTGCGTCGGCTGCTCGTGGAGGGGGAGGGCGGCGGGGGCCGTGCCCCGGCGTCCGGCCCGGTGACTGCCCTGGGAAGTGCTCACGAGGCCGGGACCCTAGCCCCGGCCCCGGTCACCCTCCATGACGACCCGACCACTTCCCGTAACCGTTATGGATCGGTGACAGTCGGTGCGGGCTCCTCGCGCTCAGTAGTCGAACGCGCGGGCCGTGTTCACCGCGATCGCCTCCGCCAGCTCGTTCTCCCCGATGCCGCGCACCTGCGCCATGGCCCGGACGGTGACCGGGATCAGGTACGGGGCGTTGGGGCGGCCCCGGAAGGGCGCCGGGGTGAGGAAGGGGGCGTCGGTCTCGACGAGGACCAGCTCCAGGGGGGCGACCGCGAGGGCGTCCCGGAGCGGCTGGGCGTTCTTGAAGGTGACGTTGCCCGCGAAGGACATGTAGTAGCCCTTGGCGGCGCAGATCTCCGCCATCTCCGCGTCGCCGGAGTAGCAGTGGAAGACGGTCCGCTCGGGGGCGCCCTCCTCGTCCAGGACGCGCAGCACGTCGGCGTGGGCCTCGCGGTCGTGGATGACGAGCGCCTTGCCGTGCCGCTTGGCGATCTCGATGTGGGCGCGGAAGGAGCGCTCCTGCGCGGCGACGCCCTCCGGTCCCGTGCGGAAGAAGTCGAGGCCGGTCTCGCCGACCCCGCGCACGTGCGGCAGGGCGGCGAGCCGGTCGATCTCGGTGAGCGCGTCGTCGAGGGCCGCGTCCCCGCCGCCCTCGCGCGCCCCCTGCCGGGACCATCCGTCGGGGTCGCCCAGGACGATCCTCGGGGCTTCGTTGGGGTGGAGGGCGACGGCCGCGTGCACGTTCTCGTGGGCGGCGGCCGTCTCGGCGGCCCATCGGGAGCCCTTCACGTCGCAGCCGACCTGCACGACCGTGGTGACGCCGACGGCGGCGGCCTTCACCAGGGCCTCCTCGACCGTCCCGGACTGCATGTCCAGATGGGTGTGGGAGTCCGCGACCTCCACGAGGAGGGGTTCGGGCAGCGGGGGCGGGGCGTCCTTGGCACTCATGGCCCCGATCGTACGAGGGCCACGCGTGCCGACGCCCGCCCCTTTTCCGGCCGCCCGCGCTACCCGCGCTTCCGGAAGGGGTGCAGGAGGTCCGACAGGTGCCAGTGGTGCGGCACGGGCGGGACGTCGGGCCCCTCGGTCAGCTCCTGTCCGATGGGGCCGGCGGGCCCGATCGGCTTGGTCTCCCTGGCCCCGTGGCCGTGCTTCTCGGTCGCGGCGATCAGGTCGAGCACCGAGGACACCTGCCCCGCGCGCATGATCCGGACGACGTGGCCGCCGCAGTTCATGCAGGTGGGGCTGGACAGCGGGGACGGGACCCGCTCTCCCCCGGCCTTGTAGACGACGAATTCCTGGCCGGCCGCGTCGACGTGGTGCTCGATGTCGTACGCCTGCTCCCAGCCGTATCCGCAGCGCATGCAGGCGAAGGCGTACGCCTCGTGGGCGACGGACGTGCCGGTGCCGGTGATCTCGCTCATGCCAGCTCCTCTCCACCGATCAGTGGACGCCTTTTCGGGCCGGAGCGCATCAGCGGGGGAGGAACCATGGAAGGCTCTTGGCCCTTCCCTTGCCGAGGGCCCGGGGAAAATGTCCCGGCGCCGGGTTCGGCTTTACCTTCCAGCGTAAGGCGGCGGAGCGGACCGCGCGGGTCCGCCGGCGGCCAAGGGCCGGCGGACCCGCGGACACGCCCTAGAGGACGTTGTCGAACGCGGTGCCCTCGCCCGCGTACAGCGTCGTCGTGCGGCGGGTGAAGGGGGCGGTGGAGGAGCCCGTCGAGCGGTAGACGTACGTGCCGCCCGCCCCGTACGCGATCAGGTCCGGGCGCCCGTCGTCGTCGACGTCACCGGCGCCGACGAGCTGGGTGAAGGCGTTCCAGCCGGCGCCGACCTTCACGCGGGGCGCGAACGTGCCGTCGCCCTTGCCGAGGTACAGCCAGAGGACGCCGTCCTTGTCGCGGGCGACGAGGTCTCCGGCCGCCGATCCGGCGATGTCGCCGACGGCCGTGATCTGGTTGTAGACGCCCCAGCCGAAGCCGGTCTTCTGGCGGGCGGCGAAGGGCGCCGAGGCGTTGCCGGTGCCCTTGTAGACGTAGAGGTCGCCCGCCTTGTCGGTGGCGACGACGTCGGCGCGGCCGTCGCCGTCGAGGTCGCTGCCGCCCGTGATCCGGTCGTAGACCTGCCAGCCGGCGCCGACCTTCACGCGGGACGCGAAGGTGCCGTCGCCCTTGCCGAGGTAGTGCCAGAGCACGCCGGAGCCGTCGACGGCGACCAGGTCGCCGACCTCGTTGCCCGCGATGCTGCCGACGGCCTCCAGCTGCCGGTAGATCTGCCAGCCCCAGCCCGCCTTGGTGCGCCGGGCGCTCCCCTCCGCGCCGGCCGCCGGCCGGTCCCGCAGGTCGTCGTTCCACAGCACGCCGTCCTTGTCGCGGGCGAGGACGTCGGTGGAGCCGTTGTTCGTGTAGTCGTGCGGGTTGTGCGCGCGGGTGACGTTCATGAGCCAGCCCTGGTGGGCGGGCTCGCCGGTGCCGTCGAGCGCCGTCGCCTCGGCCTCCACCCCGTACGAGCCGTTCGGCGCGTTCACGCCGTCGACGGTGCCGTCCCAGGTGAAGGAGAAGCGGGTGCCCTCGGCGGGGGCGTCCACGCGCGTGTGGAACTCCTGGCCCGTGGCGATGTGGGTGAGCGTGACGTCCAGGCGGGCGTCGGGGCGCGACAGCGTCCATCCCAGCGTCACCTTGCCGCCGGTCCGGTCGAGGTCCACCGTGTCGGGGACGTGGACCTGGTCGACCGCGAGCTCGGGCAGCGGGGCCTCGTCCGCCGCCTTGGTGACCTTCAGGGCACCGTCCTGCCCGGCCTCGACCCGGAACAGGCCCTTGCCGTCGGCGGCCCGCGCGCCGCGCACCAGCGCGGTGCCGTCCGGCGCGGTCAGCGCCGCGGAGCCGGAGTCCAGGAGGTCCTGGACCTCGCCCGTGGCCAGGGAGACGGCCCGGACCGGCGTGGCGGGGTTGCCGTAGACCAGCCGGTCGCCCACGAGCGAGGTGTACCACCCGGCGTCGTGGCGGCCGAGGACGGTCCGCTTCACCTCGCGCGTCCTGCGGTCGACGGACCGGATGATCCCCCCGGTGCCGGACTCGTACTCGTACCAGGCGACGTGCGAGCCGGAGAACTGCAGGCCGCCGAAGCCGCGCCCGGCCTCGGCGGAGGCGTACGTCTCGGTGACCGTGCCGGCCGCCGTGTCGACCAGGGCGCGGCCGCCGGTGCGGGCGTTCGCCGGGCCCGTCTCGTACCCGGCGAGGACGACGCCGTCCCGGACCTCCGAGCCGAAGAACTCGGTGGCGTCCGCGGGCAGCCCCGCGATCTTGCGGGTGTTCGTCGCGGCGCCGTCCTTGGTCACCACGTGCAGCTCCGCCGTGCCGTCCGCCTTCGTCAGCTGCGCGAGGACGCTGGTCGGGCTCAGGACGGCCACGAACGTCCCGTTCAGCGGGCGGAGGTCGATGCCGACGGCGGGGGCGGACGGGGTGGCCATGTTCCGCAGGGTGAGCGACCGCATCTCGAAGACCCAGTTGTCGTCGCCGAGGACGACCACGTCGCCGGCGCCCACGGTCCAGCCGCCGCCCTCCGGCGCCTGGAGCAGGGTCCTGGGGCCACCGCCGTACGGCGTCCAGAGCAGCTTCCGGGAGGTGTCGTCGGCGAAGAAGTACGTCAGGAAGCCGGAGGCCCCCACGCCCCCGGGGTCGGTGCCCTCCGGGTAGACGGGGAGGCCGGCGGCCTGCTGGGCCGGGGCCGCGACCGGACCCGGCCCGGCGGCGAGGGCGGCCGGGGCGGTCGCCAGCGTGCCGGCGCCGAGGGCCGTGACGGTGAGGACGGCGGTGACGGCCAGGGCGAGGCGGGTGGAGCGGAACTGCAAGGTGAACCCCCACGAGAAGAACGGACACGGGGAGTGCCGTGCCCGTTGAGACTCGTGATCGGGTCGGGGGGTTGTACAAGTCAACCGGCCAAAAGTTCGATTCAACCCGACCCTCCGCCGTACGGCCCCGCCTCAGCCCTTCGCTGTGTCCCCCGGCCCCGCCGCCTCCGCGTTCTTCGCCGTGTCCCCCGGCCCCGCCGCCTCCGCGTTCTTCGCCGTGCCCCCCGGCCCCGCCGCCTCCGCGTTCTTCGCCGCGACCACCGCGTCGAACACCTCGCGCTTGGGCAGACCCGCCTCGGCGGCGACCGCCGCGATCGCCTCCTTGCGCCGCTCCCCCGCCTCCTCGCGCACCCGCACCCTGCGCACCAGCTCCTCCGCGTCGAGCTCGGCGGGCCCGGTCTCCGGGGCGCCCTCGACGACGACGGTGATCTCGCCCCGTACGCCCTCGGCCGCCCAGGCCGCGAGCTCGGCCAGCGGGCCCCGCTTGACCTCCTCGTACGTCTTGGTCAGTTCGCGGCAGACGGCGGCCCGCCGGTCGGCGCCGAAGACCTCGGCCATCGCGGCGAGGGTGTCGTCGAGCCGGTGCGGGGCCTCGAAGTAGACGAGGGTCCGCCGCTCGTCCGCGACCTCGCGCAGCCGCCCGAGGCGCTCGCCCGCCTTCCTCGGCAGGAAGCCCTCGAAGCAGAAGCGGTCGACGGGGAGGCCGGAGAGGGCGAGGGCGGTGAGGACGGCGGACGGCCCGGGGACGGCCGTGACCTTGACGTCCCGCTCGACGGCGGCGGCGACGAGCCGGTAGCCGGGGTCCGACACGGACGGCATGCCCGCGTCGGTCACGAGCAGCACCCGCGCCCCGCCGACCAGCGCCTCGACCAGCTCGGGCGTACGGGCGGACTCGTTGCCCTCGAAGTACGAGACGACGCGCCCGGAGGTGTGGATGCCGAGGGCCCGGGTCAGGCCGCGCAGCCTGCGGGTGTCCTCGGCGGCCACGATGTCCGCGTTCTGCAGCTCGGTGGCGAGCCGGGGCGGGGCGTCCGCGATGTCGCCGATGGGGGTCCCTGCGAGTACCAGCGTTCCTGTCACGGGTGCCATCCTCCCAGCCCGGACGGGCGACGCGCACAGGCGCGTTCCCTACGATGGCGCGGTGACCAGTACCGCACCCGAGACCCTGGAGGGCCGGCAGTCCGTGGCAGAGCCCTCTTCGTGGCAGCAGCGGCTCCGGCGCTTCGGCTACGCGCCCCCCGCCGGAAGTGCCGCCCCCATCGGGCTGCGGGAGCGGCTCGACCCCCCGTACACCCGGCCCTCCGCACGCGTGTGGTCGCTCCTCGGCGTCGGCCCCGGCCCGGCCGAGCGGCTGTGGCGGCTGCTGGCCTGGGGCGGCCCGCTCCTGGTCACGGCGGTCGCGGGGCTGCTCCGGTTCTGGGACCTGGGCAAGTTGCACGCGGTGATATTCGACGAGACGTACTACGCCAAGGACTCCTGGGCCCTGATCAACCAGGGGTACGAGGGGGCCTGGCCGAAGGACATCGACAAGACGGTCCTGAAGGACCCGGGATCGGTCCTCGTGCCGACCGACCCGGGCTACGTCGTCCACCCGCCGATGGGCAAATGGGTGATCGGCGCGGGCGAGAAGCTGTTCGGCTTCGAGCCGTTCGGCTGGCGCTTCATGGTGGCCCTGCTCGGCACCCTGTCGGTCCTGATGCTGTGCCGGATCGGGCGGCGCCTGTTCCGCTCGACGCTCCTGGGCTGTCTGGCGGGCCTGCTGCTCGCGGTCGACGGGCTGCACTTCGTGATGAGCCGCACCGCGCTCCTCGACCAGGTGCTGATGTTCTTCGTGCTGGCCTCCTTCGGCTGTCTCGTCCTGGACCGCGACCGGGTCAGGAAACGGCTGGCGGCGGCGCTCCCGGAGGACGAGGAGGGGGTGCTGCGGCCGGACGCGGAGATCGCGGAGACGCTGCGCCTCGGGTGGCGGCCGTGGCGGATCGCGGCCGGCGTGATGCTGGGGCTCGCGGCGGCGACCAAGTGGAACGGCCTGTACGTCATGGTGGCCTTCGGCCTGATGACGGTGCTGTGGGACGTGGCCGGGCGGCGCACGGCCGGCGCGGTCCGCCCGCACTTCTCGGTGATCAGGAAGGACCTGGTCCCGGCGTTCGTGTCGGTGGTGCCGGTCGCGATCGTGACGTACCTGGTGACCTGGACCGGCTGGATCGTCGGCGACAAGGGCTACTTCCGCTCCTGGGCCGCCGACCAGGACAAGCTGAACGGCGGCGGGACCTGGAGCTGGCTGCCGGACTGGCTGCGCAGCCTCTGGCACTACGAGACCGAGGTCTACTCCTTCCACGTGGGCCTGACCTCGCCGCACACGTACGAGTCGAACCCCTGGTCCTGGATCGTCCTCGGCCGCCCCGTCTCGTACTTCTACGAGTCCCCGGCGCCCGGCACGCGGGGCTGCCCGGCCGACGCCAAGGAGAAGTGCGCCCAGGAGGTCCTGGCCCTCGGCACCCCGCTCCTGTGGTGGGCCGCCTGCTTCGCGATCCTGTACGTCCTGTGGCGCTGGGCCTTCCGCCGCGACTGGCGCGCGGGCGCGATCGCCTGCGGCATCGCGGCCGGCTGGCTCCCCTGGTTCCTCTACCAGGAGCGCACCATCTTCCTCTTCTACGCGGTCGTCTTCGTGCCGTTCCTCTGTCTGGCGGTCGCCATGATGCTGGGCGCGCTCGTCGGCCCCCGGGGCTCCTCGGAGAGGCGCCGCACCTTCGGCGCGGTGGCGGCGGGCTGCCTCGTCCTGCTCGTCGTCTGGAACTTCATCTACTTCTGGCCGATCTACACGGGCACGCCGATCCCGCTGGAGGACTGGCGGGGGCGGATGTGGCTGGAGACGTGGGTCTAACTGGGAGAACGTGAGGAGAGGGCGCGACCGGTGGTCGCGCCCTCTTGGTTGTTACTGGTGGTTCACGGTGGCTGCCGGCGGCTCTCGGACGGCCCACAGACGGCCCGGGAGCCGGCCCACCGGTTCCGCTACCGCGCAGGCAGGAGCAGCGATCGCCAACGACGAAGCCGCCGCCGGCGGCGTGCCCTGGACAGCCCCACGGGTCTCCTGGAACGAAGCAGGTCCGTGCAAGGCGCGGTCGGTCCAGGTTCCGAAGGGGGCCCCCACCCGGATCGCTCCCTGGACCGTGGACCAGGTGTTCGCCGTCCGGGCGGCTCTGCCGGAGTTCCCGCGAACGTCGGTCGACGTGGCCGGCGGGTGCGGGCTACGCCAGGGGGAGGTGTTCGGGCTCTCCGAGGACGAGGTGGACCACGAGGGCGGATGGCTCTCCGTGAGCCACCAACTCAAGCGCATCCGAGGGAAGTTCGTCTTCGCTCCCCCGAAGGGCGGCAAGGTCCGCGACGTTCCCCTGCCTCCGATACCCATACTCCGGGGCCGCGCTGGTACCACCCTCCAGGCTCAGGACGACGTCCGCGTCCTGAGCCGGCGGCGCAAGGAGGAGCGGATCCCGCTCCAGGCCGTCCGCCGAGTCGGCGCCGAGGGCCGTGCCCTTGCCGTGGAGCTGACCCTCCCGGCCGGGACGACCCCGGTCACGTAAGGTCGTGTATGCGGGCCTTCTGCTGTCGTACCCGCCAGTGAGGGCCGATGGGGTGATGAACCCGTGTAGCAGCGGGCGGAAGCCTGCGGATACGGTCCTCGCTGTGGCGCGTTGAATCATGCACGCGTCACATCAGGGAGGGAATTCATGCGTACACCCCTGTTCCGACGTCTGGCCGCCACGGCCGCCGCGCTGGGACTCACTTCGCTCGGCCTGCTCGGCGCGGGCGCCGCGCCCGCGCAGGCTGCGGTGAGCGACTGCCCCACGGGGTACTTCTGTGCGTGGGCGAACACCGACAGCACGGGGTCGATGTTCAAGACGCAGTCGAGTAAAGCCACGCTGGGCACGTGGGACAACAAGTTCCGCCTGATCATCAACCGCACGCCGGGCTTCGCCTGCACGTTTGACGAGCCGAACTACGAGGACGGCGCCGGACGGTACGGGAACGACGGTTACACCACCAACATCGCCAGCAGGTCCGTCAGCTCGGTGAAAATCGTCCGCACGATCCGGGAGTGCGAGGGGCCGGCGTACCCCCACTGGATCTCGGAGACCTCGCCCAAGGCTGCCGGATTCGGCGACATGAACGGCGACCGGAGGGCGGACGTCCTCGTCCGCGACCTGGTCGGACGCCTGTGGTTCCTGCCCGGCGTCGACGGCAGCGCCCGACTCGTCGGCACGGGCGGCTGGAACGCCTTCAACGCCATGGTCCGGCATGGCGACTTCAGCCGGGACAACCGCGAGGACGTGATCGTCCGCGAGGCGGCCACCGGCAAGCTGTGGCTCTACCCCGGCACCGGGACCGGCGGCCTCGGCACGCGCAAGCTGATCGGCACCGGCGGTTGGAACGCCATGAGCCGGATCGCCGCGTTCGGCGACCTGACCGGCGACGCGCGCTCCGACCTGCTCGCGGTGGAGAAGTCCACCGGGAAGCTGTGGCTGTACCCGGGCACCTCCACGGGCACCCTGGGCGCGCGCAAGCTGATCGGCACCGGAGGCTGGAACGGCATGAACGCCCTGGCGGGCGTCGGCGACATGAACAGCGACGGCCGGGCCGACTTGTACGCCCGCGAGGCGTCGACCGGCAAGCTCTGGCTCTACCCGGGCAAGGCCGGCGCGCTCGGTGCGCGGGTGCTGGTCGGCAGCGGCGGCTGGAACGGCATGCCGACGATCATCGCCAACGGCGACTGGTCGGGCGACGGCCGCCCGGACCTCATCGCGACGAAGGCCGCCGACGGCATGCTGTACCGGTACGCGGGTACAGGCAGGGGCGGCCTCGGAGCCGGCGACTGGCTCGGCGGCGGCGACTGGCAGGACCTGAACGGCGCCTTCTGACCCTCGCAAGGGCCTCCGCTTCCGCGCGGGGGCCCTTCCCACACCCGGCAAAGTCCGCTGTCGTACCAGGACGAAAACCATCTGCCCGCCGACGAAACAGCTACCGGACGAAGGTCGCCGAGGTCGCCCCGCTTGCGACCGTCACGGCCCAGGGACGGCCCGGCCTCGGCACGGCGGCCCCAGACGCCGAAGGAGTCACTGGTCAGGGCCGTACGGGCCGAGAGTCACGAGGCTTCGTCTACTTCTGGCCCATCTACACGGGCACGCCGATCCCGCCGGAGGACTGGCGGGGGCGGATGTGGCTGGACACGTGGGTGTGAGAGCGGTGTGAGAGCGGTGTGAGACCGGACACGGCAGGGCCGCGGGCCCCGGGGATCTCCCGGGGCCCGCGGCCTTTCGCACGAGGGGGCGTACGGCTCGGAATCCGTGCGGATCAGGATCGGTACGGCTCAGGATCCGTACGGCTCAGAAGAGGAGGTCGTACGCGTTCCAGCCGTTCCCGACGAGGGTGCGGGCGGGGCCGGGGACGACGCTCTCACCGGCGACGCCCTGGTAGAGCCAGAGCTTCCCCTCCTTGTCACGGGCCACCAGGTCGGGGGTCCGGTCGCGGCCGAGGTCGGTCGTGCCGACGACGGCGGTGTAGGCGTTCCAGCCGCCGCCCACCCGGAACCGCGGCTTGTAGGGCTGGTTGTCGGAGGAGCCCACGAGGGCCCTCGGGTCGTACTTCCACAGCACGCCGGCCGTGTCCCGGGCCAGGGCGCCGTCCAGGCCCAGGGAGGTGAGCCGGTCGTACGCGTTCCAGCCGGCGCCCACCCGGACGGGGGGCGCGAAGGGGGCGGTGACCTTGCCGGTGGCCCGGTAGAGCCAGAGGACTCCGGCCTCGTCCCGGGCGACGAGGTCGCCGGAGCGGCCCACGAGGGCGGTGTAGGCGTTCCAGCCGGCACCCACGCGGACGCGGGGCGCGAAGGGGGCGTCGGGGTCGCCGGTGCCCTTGTAGTACCAGAGGACCCCGGCCTTGTCCCGGGCGACGAGGTCGCCGTGCCCGCTCGCGCGGGTGGTGTCGACCGGGACGACGGTGCTGTAGACGCCCCAGCCGCCGCCGACCCTCTTGGGCTCCGCCAGCGGCTTGGCGGGGTCGGCGGTGCCCTCGTGACGCCAGAGGACGCCGGCCTTGTCACGGGCGTGCACGGCGCCCCGGTTCCAGGAGGCCGGGCGGCCCGGGACGACGTCGAGTCCGGCCTTGCCCTCGGCGACCACGGTGCCGGCGGCGTCCTTCAGCGTGACGGGCGCGTCGAGGGAGCCGATCCACCCGAGTGTCTCCGGCAGGTCGATCGTCACGGCGTAGGTGAGGGTGGTGGCGGCCCCGGTGGCCGGCAGGTCGAGGAGCACCCGGTAGGGGCCGGGCTCGCCGGTGAAGCTCGTCCCGACCCAGTTGCACCGCTCGGGCACGCCCCCGTCGACCGCGCAGGTGGAGTCGATCTGGGCCGCCGTCCGGTGGTCGGTCCAGCCACCGGGCGGCCAGTTGGTGATGGGCAGTTCCACCCGGGCCTTCACGGGACCCGTGACCCCGGCCGGGAGCGAGGCCTTCAGCCACAGCGTGACCGGCCCCTCCTCGCCGGCGGGAACGGTCAGCCGGCCCCCCTCCTGCTCGACCGTCCCCACCTCGGCCACAGCTGCCGGTGCGGTCGCCGGAACGGGAGCCGGTGCGGCGAAGGCGGAGGCCCCGCCCAGCGCCACCGGCCCGAGACCGGCCACCAGTGTCGTCGCGATCACGACGGCCTTGCGTACGCGTGCCATGGGATCCCCCTGTTTCGGCATGCCTCGAACACATGCCGCGTGTACGTCGGGAGGCGCGGGTGACGGACCGTCACCCGCGCCGTTCACCCCTTCGACATCCTCAGGAGTCGAAAGGTTGTACGACCGGTCGGGGAATGCGGCGGGAGGCCCGGCGGCCTGACGGACATGACGGAAGTTGCTCGACACACGCAAGGGGCGCTGCTTGACTGGACGGTCGTCTGGGGGAGGGGAAACGCAGCCATGCGCAGTGGAGCCAAGGTCGCGATCGTCGGAGGGGTCTTCGCGGTCGTCGCGGGCGGGGTCGGTTACGGGGGCTACAACCTGTGGAACGGGGTCACGGGCGGCGACTCGACCGTGAACACCCGGAGCGGGGCCGCGCCGGAGAAGAGATCGGGGCCCGTCACCCCCGAGGAGACGACGGCCACCGCGAAGGACTTCCTGGCGGCCTGGGCGGCCGGTGAGTCCGACCGGGCCGCCCAGCTCACGAACGACCCGGTCGCGGCGGGGTCCGCGCTGCTCGCCTACAAGGAGGGCGCGAAGGTCTCGGGGGCGGTCATCACCCCGGGGGCGCCGGTCGGCACGAAGGTGCCGTTCACCGTGAAGGCGACGGTCTCGTACGAGGGCGTGTCCAAGGACCTGTCGTACGCCTCCGAGCTGACCGTGGTCCGGGGGCAGACCACGGGCCGGCCGCTGGTGCGGTGGCGGCCGGCCGTCCTCCACCCGAAGCTGACCGCCGGCGCGACCCTGCGCACCGGCACCGCGAAGGTCGCCTCCGTCCGGGCCGTCGACCGGAACGGGGTGGAGCTGACCAAGGAGAAGTACCCCTCGCTCGGCGTGGTCATCGACACCCTGCGGCAGCGGTACGGGGCGCAGGCGGGCGGCACGACCGGGGTCGAGACCTGGATCGAGTCGGACGGCGGGACCGTCCCCGACACCCCCCTCCTCGTCCTGCGGAAGGGGAAGCCGGGCACGATAGAGACCACCCTCGACGCGGGGGTGCAGGCGGCGGCCGAGAAGGCGGTCAAGGCGTACGGCCAGGCCTCCGTGGCGGCGGTCGAGCCGTCCACGGGCGCGATACGGGCGGTCGCCAACAGCCCGGCGGAGGGCTTCAACGCGGCTTTCCAGGGCCAGCAGGCACCCGGCTCCACGATGAAGATCGTGACGGCGGCGATGATGATGCAGCACGGGATCGCCGGTCCCGGCAGCCGGGTGGAGTGCCCGCCCACCGTGCAGTGGCTCGGCAGGACCTTCCAGAACCTGGACCGCTTCGAGATCAAGAACGGCACCCTCACCGAGGCGTTCCGCCGCTCCTGCAACACCGCCTTCATCAAGGCGATCGCCCCCCTCAACGAGAAGGGCGTCGCGGACACCGCCCTCGGCGAGACCGCCCGCCGCTACTTCGGCATCGGCGCCGTCTGGGACGTCGGCGTCCCGACGACGCCGACGGACGGCAGCGTCCCCGCGTCGGACGGACCCGAGACGGCCGCCTCGTACATCGGCCAGGGGAGGATCACGATGAACGCCCTGAACGTCGCCTCGCTCTCCGCGACCGTGAAGAACAGCGGCTTCCTCCAGCCGTACCTGGTGCCGAAGAAGTACGGCGACCGGACGTTCGTCACGGCCGAGCCGCTGCCGCACGGGATCGCCTCGGGCCTGCGCACGATGATGAACGCGGCGGCGACCGCGTCGGACGGCACCGCGACCCCGGCGATGGCGGGCGTGCCGTCCCCGAAGGGCGCGAAGACGGGTTCGGCGGAGGTCGACAACCAGGGCGAGTCGAACAGTTGGTTCACCGGCTACTCCGGCGACCTCGCGGCGGGGGCCGTGGTCCAGTCGGGCGGGCACGGGGGCGACTCGGCGGGCAAGGTGGTGGCGAAGGTCCTGAGGGCGGGCTGATCCGCCGGAGGTTCCCGAGGGCCGAAACGGGTCGCGTGGCCCGTACACGGACCGCTAGCGTGCGCCCATGACGACCCACAGCACCGCCCACCCCCTGTTCGCCGCCGCGCTCGAAGAGCTGGGGCTCGACGTCGAGGTACGCCGCTTCCCGGACGAGACCCGCACCGCGCGGCAGGCCGCCGACGCGATCGGCTGCGAGGTCGCGGAGATCGTGAAGTCGCTGGTCTTCGCGGCGGACGGGGTGCCGGTGCTCGTCCTGATGGACGGCGCGTCACGGGTGGACGTCGAGCGGGTGCGGGAGGCGCTGGGCGCGGCGGAGGTGACCCGGGCCGACGCGAAGGCCGTCCGGGAGACGACGGGGTACGCGATCGGGGGCGTCCCGCCGTTCGGCCACCGCACCCGGACCCGGGTCCTCGCGGACCGGGGGATCCTCGACCACGAGGTGGTGTGGGCGGCGGCGGGCACCCCGCACACCGTCTTCGCGATCGACCCGAAGTCGCTGGTCGCGCACGCGGGCGGGACCCTGGTGGACGTCCGCGAGCCCTCGGCGTGACTCCGCTCGTCACGCTCGCGGTCCTGGTCGCGGCCGTCACGCACGCCGGCTGGAACGCCCTCGCGCACCACATCGAGGACCAGCTGCTCTCCTTCACCCTGATCGCGGGCGGCGGGGCGCTGATCGGCCTGGCCCTCGTCCCCTTCGTGCCGCTCCCGGCGGCGGGGGCGTGGCCGTACCTGGCCGTGTCCGCGCTCCTGCACGTGGGCTACTACGTGCTCCTGATGCGCTCGTTCACGCTGGGCGACTTCGGGCAGATGTACCCGATCGCGCGCGGTACGGCCCCGCTGATCGTGACCCTCCTCGCGGCCGTCTTCGTCCACGAGGTCCCGGACGGGTGGCAGCTGCTGGGGGTCGCGGTGGCCTGCGCGGGCCTGACCGGACTCGCCCTGTGGGGCGTCCGGGGCAAGGGGGCGCGGCCGCACGGCCCGGCCCTCCTGGCGGCGGGCGCGACGGGCGTCTCGATCGCCCTGTACACGGTCGTCGACGGCGTCGGCGTCCGCGCCTCCGGCACCCCGCTCGGCTACATCGCGTGGCTGATGGTCCTGGAGGGCCTGGCGATCCCGGCGTACGCCCTGTGGCGCCGCCGCGCCGCCCTCCTCCCCCAGCTCCGCCCGTACGCCGCCCGCGGCCTCCTCGGCGCGGCCCTCTCGGTCGCCGCGTACGGCCTGGTCCTCTGGGCCCAGACGAAGGCCCCCCTCGCCCCGATCGCCGCCCTCCGCGAGTCCTCGATCATCGTGGGCGCGGCCATCGGCGCCCTCCTCTTCAAGGAACGCTTCGGCGGCCCGCGCGTCGCGGCGGCGGCACTGATGGCGGTGGGGATCGGGCTGATGCTGCACGCGGGGTGACGGGGCGTCACGCCGACGGGGCCGGGGGCCCGCCTCCCCTCACCGGGGGAGGAGGCCGGGCGGCGTCACTCCTCGCGCCCGCTCGAAGAGGTCCCGCGCCACGGGGTTCTTGAGGTACGGCTTGATGCGGCTGTGCATGACCTTGATGCGCTCGTCCGCCCGCCCGGATTGGAGGCTCGGGTAATCCTCCAGCGCGAGGGCCCATGTGGCGCACGCCGCTTCGAGGTGCCCCAGGTCGAGCTGCCTCTCTGCCAGGGTGCAGCGGTGCCGGACGCGAGCGCGCCGATAGACGCTCTGGCGGACCTTGTCCGATTCCCGCATGGCCGCGATCGATCCGGCGACGTCGCCCAGTTCGAAACGTACTTGGCTGGTGTGGTAGAGGAGCGAGGAAGGGTCGTAGGAGCCGAAGGCCTTGGACTGCGACTCGGCCTTTTCCATGGCCACTTCGGCTTCCCCGAGGTAAGTCCGCGCCGCGGCTCGCGCCCCCGTCTGCGCCGCCGCGTGGGCCTGCTGGCCGGCGAGGAAGGCCCGCATCCGGGGGCCCGCCTTCGGCGAGGCGGCGGCAGCGGCGTCCGCGAGCCGCATCGCCTCCGCGCCGTGCCCCAGGTCGACGGCCTGGACGCTCATGCCCCGCAGGGTGGTGCAGAACGTCAAGTGGTCCTCGGCGGCGCCCGCGAGTTCGAGCGCCTTGAGGTAATACCGCTGCGCCAACCCGTGCAGCCCCTCGTCCACCGCCATGTACCCCGTGAGGTAGCAGAGGTCCGAGACGGCGCCCATCATCGCCTTGCGCACGTCGTCAGGGGCTTCCGCGCGCAAGTACGGGGCCGCCGTGTTCACGAGGAACGCCGCGGCCAGGGGGCGGGCGGTCCGTCCGCCGAACTGGTCGTCGAGGTCGGAGATCCGCTCGGTCATGGCGGCCACGGCCTGGACGTCCGCCATCCCTATGCGCCGCACGTGACCCTTCTGCGCCGCTTCCATTCGACCGATGACGTCCGGCCAGTGGGGAATGGTCAGCGCGACGGAGAAGAGGCCGACCCCGAGAACGCTGCGGCGGGACGGATCCATGTCTTGCCTCCCCAGGTCCAGCAACCCCTCCACCGTACTGGGGTGTTCGGGCAGCCGATCCGCGGAAGCCACCGGAAATCCCGCTTCGCCGCGTGTCACGGGACGACGCAGCCTGCGGGCGAGCGCCTCCAGGACCAGCGGCCGGACCGCTTCCTTCGGCAGGTGCCCCTTGAGCCACTGGTGGACCGACGGCTCCCGGTACCGGAGGGGCGTGCCCCTCTCCGTGCCCAGCCGGTTGATCTCCCGGGCGAACTGCCGCAGCGTCCAGCCGGTCTCCCGGTAGAGGCGCACGAGTCCTTCGTTCGGCTTCGGGTCGGCCACAAGCCCTCAACTCCCCATGACGTGCACGAACTTAAAGCTCTTAAGCCCCCACCCCCTTCACAACAGTACCGCTGTCGGTAGCCACGCGGTTGCCTAGAGCGAGCAGGGATCACCGCACGGAACGACGTCACCGCGAGGGACCGAACCATGGACGAGAGAGCCACCGCCCCCGAGCAGAACAGCGTGACGGAGCTCGACGCGCAGATAGGCGCGGGGGCGTTCTGGCGGCTCGTTCCGGAGTCCGTACCGCGCGAGTACGCGGAGCCGACGAGGGCCCTGATCGAACAGGTGCACGCGGGGCTCAAGCGGCTCGCGGGCGAGAACCGGGGGCACCCGCGCCACTGGGAGCCCGGGGAGATCGCCCGGGGCACCCGTACGGACCGACGCGATGTCCCCGCAGGTGCGCGAGCTGAACCGCCGGAGCAGGGATCACCCCCCGCGTTCCTGGTGAACGGCTCCCCCGTGTTCGATCCGGGCGCGGAGATGGTGGGTGTGGTGCGGTCCGTGAAGGGAGCGCTCGTGTCCCTCCAACGGCCCTCCGGCTACCGGTGGCAGGCAGCCGCTTCGCGGCTTCGTCCCGCCACGCCGTACCAGCGCCGACAGCTCGAAGCGCTGGCGCGCCACTCGCGGCGGGTCCGCCGCGCCGAGGCTCCCGTTCCTGCCGGACGCGACCGTTCGGGCCTCCGGTAGGAACGGGGCACGCCCCGCCCCGGGCGCGGAAGGACAGCGACGCCCGGGGCGGGTTTCACCACAGAGGGTTCACGACCGAGAGAGGAAAGCAGCATGGGATGGGGAACGGGCAAGGGCGGAAGCGGCGGTACCGGGCAGCACTCCGGCGGTAAGGACCCGGGGACGTCCAAGCCGTCCTCCGACACGGCCAAGCCGAAGGACCCGCCGAAGCACAAGAAGGAAAGGTGACGATGCCGGAGGACTTCGCGACGGCCGAGCGGGCCGCGCTCCGCGCCCTGCTCGGCACGCTGAAGCGGGAAGGGCTCCTGTCGCCCGAGTGGGAGCGTGCCGCACGGGCCGTGCCCCGCTCCGCGTACGTACCCGGACGCATCTACCTGGGTGACGACTTGGAGCCGTGCGACCGTGCCGGTGACCCGGAGACGTGGTTGCGGGCGGTGTACGCCGACGACTCCGTGGTGACGCAGGTCAACGACGGCCGGGATCCCGGGGAGGACGGCGAACGGTGGGCGTCGTCGTCCGCGAGCGCGCCGGGCATCGTGTTCCGCATGCTGCGCATGGCAGACGTGGGCGAAGGACACAGGGTCCTGGAGATCGGCACCGGCACGGGCTGGAACGCGGGACTCCTGTCCCACGTGGTCGGCCCGGAGAACGTGACGACCGTCGAAGTGGACCCCGTGCTGGCCGCCTCGGCCAAGGACCGACTGTGGAAGGAGGGCCTCAGGGCGGAGGTGGTCGCCGGGGACGGCGCCCTGGGCCACG
Organism: Streptomyces sp. NRRL F-6492; assembly: GCF_001280125.1. Taxonomy (GTDB): domain Bacteria; phylum Actinomycetota; class Actinomycetes; order Streptomycetales; family Streptomycetaceae; genus Streptomyces. The sequence continues at coordinate 43,671 of NZ_LGEG01000182.1, read as the reverse complement.
CGGGGAGCGCCCCGTACGACCGGCTCGTGGCCACGTGTTCCGTGCGCTCCGTCCCCCGCCCGTGGCTCGCACAGGTCAGGCCCGGGGGCGTCGTCCTGACCCCGTGGGAAAGCCCCTGGATCTGTTACGGGCTGCTCCGCATGACCGTGGACGACGCCGGCACCGCGTCGGGTCGTTTCTCGCCGCACTCCGCGTTCATGCTCATGCGGGCGCAGCGCACCGACCTGCGGATCTTCCGGGACGTGGTGAGCGACGCCCATCGGCCCGCCGAGTCGAGCACCGGCCTCCCGCCGTGGCGGGTGGCGGGCGACGACCTCGCCGCGCAGTTCGCCATGGGGCTGCTGCTCCGTGACGTGTGGTGGACGTGGCACGACGACCCCGACGTGGAAGGAGTGGCGTCCCGGCTCTGGGTCGCGACGACCGACGCGACGTCGTGGGCGGCCGTGGACTGGGACGGGGGGTCGGACGACCGGTTCGCGGTCTGGCAGCACGGGCCACGGCGCCTCTGGGACGAGACGGAGGCCGCGTACGCGTGGTGGACGTCGCACGACCGCCCCGGCCCCGAACGGTTCGGGCTGACCGTGACGGCGACGGACGAGACTCCGTGGCTGGACGCCCCGGACCGGCCCGTCCCCGCGACGGGCTGACGTGTGAACCGCCCCGTCTGCGCGCCTGTTCTCTCGTGGGGCGTGGACGGGGTTCCGGCCCGCACGGCGACCGCTCCGGGCGTGTTTGCCGGCCTGCCCATGGAAGGCTGAGCGCATGGCACGGGCCGAGTACGACGACGATTCCGAAGCGCCGGAGGACGACAGCGTGGTCATGGCCGACGCCCGACTCCTCTGGGACTTCCAGCGGATGGGCCACGAGCCCCGCCCCTGCTCCGTCGCCGTCGGGCTCGGGAGTCACGATCTCGGGGTGGCCGACGTGACGGTGGAGCTGTACCGGCGGGGCATGGCGCCGTTGATCGTGTTCACCGGGGCCACCAGTCCGACCACCCGGGACCGGATGCCGCGCGGTGAGGCCGTGCACTACCGGGAGCGGGCGGTGGGGAGCGGGGTGCCCGAGGAGGTCGTGCTCGTGGAGACGCGGGCGCGGAACACCGGGGAGAACGTCCGGTTCTCCCGGGAGCTGCTCGCGGAGCGGGGCGTGGACGTGTCGTCCGTGCTGCTCGTCAGCAAGCCGTACGAGGAGCGGCGGGCGTACGCCACCGCCCGGCGGCTCTGGCCGGAGGTGGAGGTCGTCAGCGCGTCCGCTCCCCTGGCGCTCGGCGCGTACGTCGCGTCCCTCGGGGACGCCCGGCTCGTCCTCGACATGCTCGTGGGGGCCGTACAGCGGTTGATCGTCTATCCGGCCCGGGGGTTCATGATCGAGCAGGAGGTCCCCGAGGACGTGGTCGCGGCCTACGAGCGGCTCCGGGACGCGGGGTTCACCGGGCGGCTCGTCCCCGGGTGACGGCGCCGGCCGTCACCCCGCGTGGGCGCAGAGCGGTCCCGAGTCCGTCGTCGGGATGCGCATCCGGCGCAGGAGGTCGCGGGTGGCGCGGAGGGTCAGGGTGCTGCGCCAGGCGGTTCCCGGGTGGCGGGCGCGCAGGTGGGAGAGGGCCCGGGTGCCCAGGCCGCTGCCGTGGAAGCGCTCGTCGAGGGTGACGTCGGTGATGACGCCCCGGGCGCACGGGGCGCACGTGCGGTAGTGGACCTCGCCGACGACCTGGCGGTCGTGGACCAGGAGCAGGCACTCCTCGCCCGGGCCCGGGGCGTCCGGGATGTGCGTGGACAGGAACTCGACCGCCCCGTAGACCATGATCCGGCGGCGGAGACGGGTGGCGATCCTGCCCGGTCGCGAGTGCCTGCCCGTCGCCCGGTCGGACGCCGGGGCGGGGGTCGAGCCGAACAGAGTGCTGCTGCTGGGGCGCGCATGGTGTCCGTGCATGGACTCCGTGTGCCCCGCGCCCCGGGAGGTATACCCCCGGGGCGGCGACGTCCGGACCCCGCGGTGTCCTCAGCGGCGGCCGCGGCGGACCCGGCGCAGCAGCAGGAAGGCGGCCAGGGCGGCGGCCGCGGCGAGCAGCGGGGTGCGGTTGGCCTTCGCCTTGTCCGCGACCACCTCGGCCCTCTCCAGGACCGGGTCGGGGGTCTTCTCCTGCACCAGGCCGGCGGCCTGCGCCGCCTTCTCCTTGACCAGGACGGCCGACTGCGCCGCCTTCTCCTTGACCAGGCCGGTGGCGACCGCCGTCTTCTCGGCGGCCTTCTCCTGGAGGCCGGCCGCCTGCTCCCGCAGCTCCGCCGCCTTCTCCTTGGCCTGCGCCTTGACGTCCGCCTTGGCCGCCAACGCCTCGACCGTGCGGCCGAGTTCGTCGCGGGTGTGCTCGGCCTGCTCGCGCAGCTCGCCGAGGTCGTTCGCGGTCTTGTCGCGCTGCGGCTGGTGGTTCATCGGTGGGCCCTCTCCTTGATCTCGGCCATGTCGGCCCTGACGTTGTCGATGGTCTGCTCGGGGGCCGGCGCGCCCGCCTCGTCGATCTGCTTCTTCCCGGCCAGGGCCATGCCCGCCGCGCCCGCCGCCAGCAGGACGGTGACGATCAGGGCCGAGGCCCAGACCGGGAGGACCAGGGCGAGGGCCGCGATCACGGCCACCACGAGGGCCTGCGCGGCCAGGACGCCGACCAGGCCGGCGCCGCCGAACAGGCCGCCGCCCACGCCGTACCGCTTGCCCTTCTGGGTCATCTCCGCCCGCGCCAGCCGCATCTCGTCGCGGACCAGGTCCGAGATCTGCTGCGACGCCCGCGAGACGAGGTCGCCCACCGACGCGTCGGCGGCACTGCCGTGGACCGGCCGTTGGATCGTGCTCATCGCATCCTCACTTCCTCCGTTGCCCGACTCCCCTCCTCCGCGTCTGCTCGGCGGGAGCGTTCTCACACGCGGCCCGTGTACCCCGCGACCGGCGGCCCACTCGGCGGCCGTGCGCCGCTCCCGCTCAGTCGCCCAGCACCTCCGCGAAGTGCCTGTTCACCGCGAGGAGCCCGCCGTCGACGCGCAGGACCGTGCCGGTGACCCAGGAGGCGTCCCGGGAGGCGAGGAAGGCGACGGCGGCGGCGATGTCCTCGGGGGTGCCGACGCGGCCCAGCGGATAGACCCGCTCGGCCAGGGCGGCGAGCCCCTCCTCCCTGCCCGCCCACGCCCTGGTCGCGATCGTCCCCGGGTTGATCTGGTTGACCCGGACCCCGCGCGCCGCCGCGTCCCCCGCCAGGGTGCGGGTGAAGGAGGCGAGCCCGGCCTTGGCCGCGCTGTACGCGTGGTTGCCGAAGTCCGCCTCCGCGTTGACCGACCCGATGGTGACGATCGCCCCGCGCCCGCCCGCCGCCAGGTGCGGCAGCGCCGCCCGCGAGCAGCGCACCGCCCCCATGAACGTGACGTCGTGCTGGACGGCCCAGACCTCGTCCGGCTCGTCCTCGAAGCGGTCCCGGTCGGGCGCCACGGGCCCGAGCGCGTTGTTCACGAGGACGTCGAGACCGCCGAAGGCCTCCACCGCGTACGCCACGGCCGCGTCTACCGAACCCTGGTCGGACACGTCGCAGCGTACGGACTCCGCCCCCGGCAGCCCGGCCGCCGTCGCCCGCGCCTCCTCCTCGTCCACGTCCGTGACGAGGACCCGCGCGCCCTCCGCCGCGAGGCGCCGCGCGGTCGCCGCGCCGATGCCGCGCGCCGCGCCCGTGATCAGTACCCCGTACCCGTCGAGCCGTTCCCCGAGATCCACGCGTTCCACGTGCTCCGCGCGTTCCGTGCGTTCCGTGTGCTCCGTGTGCTCCGTGTGCTCCGTGTGCTCCGTGTGCTCCGTGTGCTCCGTGTGCTCCGTGTGCTCCATGGGGTGATCACAGCACCGGGGCCGCCGTCCGCACCAGGCCCCCCGGCGGCGCGGGCGCGTGGCGGGAAAACGCCTCGCGCGGCGCGCCGGTGATCACCTACTGTCGCAAGCCCTGGCGCCCGGCGCGGATCCGCATCCCGTCCCGGCCCGCACGAGAAGACGGGAACGACGGGAACATGGGTCAGCTCATCGCCGTGGCGGTCATCACCGTCCTGGCCGTCATCAGCCCCGGCGCGGACTTCGCGATGACCGTCCGCAACAGCTATCTGTACGGGCGGACCGCCGGGGTCCTCGCCGCCGTCGGCATCGCGCTCGGCGTCCTCGTCCACGTCACGTACACCATGCTGGGCGTCGGGCTCCTGGTGTCCCGGAGCCCGGCCCTCTTCACGGCGATGAAGCTGGTCGGCGCCGCGTACCTGGTGTACATCGGCTACCGGACCTTCGTCACCAAGGCCCGGGTGGACGTCGACCTGTCGGACGGCGAGGGCCTGTCGAAGGCGGGCGCCCTGCGCACCGGCTTCCTGACGAACGCGCTCAACCCGAAGACGATGCTGTTCGTCCTGAGCACCTACACCCAGGTCGTCAGCGCCGACACCCCCGTCCCCCAGCAGATCGGCTACGGCCTGTTCATGTCGTTCGCGCACCTGGTGTGGTTCGCGCTCGCCGCGCTGCTCTTCTCCCAGCAGGCGCTGCGGGACCGGCTGCTGCGGCGGCAGACCGTGCTCAACAAGGCCATCGGCACCGTGCTCGTCGGCCTCGGGGTGGTGCTCGCGCTGACGCCGTCGGCGGCCTGATCCGCGACGACCGGCCCGTCAGGCGCCAGCCCGTCAGCCCGTCAGGCCGTCACCGCGCGGACCGCCCGTACGAGCGCCTGGGCGCGCGGGTCCGCCGTGACCGTCTTCCGCATGCCGTTGGTGACGTACCCGAAGGCGATCCCGGAGTCGGGGTCCGCGAAGCCCAGGGAGCCGCCCCGGCCCGGGTGGCCGAAGGACGACGGGCCGAGGAGCGGCGAGGCCGGGCCGTGCAGCATGTGCCCGAGGCCGAAGCGGGTGCCGACGAGCAGGACGCGGTCCGTGCCCGCGGACTCCTCGGTACGGGCGAGGGCGAGCGTCGCCGGGGCGAAGAGGCGCTCGGCGCCGTCGACCGGGCCGAGGGTGGCGGCGTAGAAGCGGGAGAGGGCGCGGGCGGTGGCGACGCCGGCCGAGCCGGGGAGTTCGGCGGCCCGGTAGACGGGGTCGTTCTCGTCGGGCCGGGGGTCGATGACGCCGAAGGCGCGGCGGGTGAGGGAGTCCGGGTCCCGGTACGCCTCGGTGACCGCGCGCTTGGGGCGGAGCCTGAGCGCGCCGCTCCCGGCCGGTTCGACCTCCTCGACGGGGCCGATGCGGCCGACCCGGTGGGCCTCCGCGTCCGGCAGCCCGATCCACAGGTCGAGGCCGAGCGGGCCGGCGATCTCCTCGGCCACCCAGCGGCCGATCGTCCGGCCGGTGACCCGGTGGACCAGGCCGGAGAGCAGCCAGCCGAAGGTGTGGGCGTGGTAGCCGTGGGCGGTGCCGGGCTCCCAGACGGGGGCCTGGGCGGCCACGGCGGCGGTCGCCGTCGGCAGGTCGGCGGCCTCGGCGAGGGTGAGCGGCCGGTCGAGGACGGGGACGCCGGCCCGGTGCGCGAGGAGGTCCCGCACGGTCGCGCGGTCCTTGCCGGCCGCCTTGAACTCGGGCCAGTACGTGGCGACGGGGGCGTCCAGGTCGAGCAGGCCGCGCTGGTGCAGGAGCAGGGGGACGGCGGCGGCGACGCCCTTGGTGGCCGAGCGGACGACCTGGGCGGTGTCCTCGGTCCAGGGCTCCGCCCCGTCGACGTCCCTGGTGCCCGCCCACAGGTCGACGACCTTCACGCCGTCCCGGTGGACGGCGACGGCCGCCCCGCGCTCGCCGCGCTGCCCGAAGGCGCGCAGGAACGCGTCCCCGACGGGCTCCCAGCCCGCCGCCACCGTGCCCCGGACGTCCACGTTCCCGCTCCTCGTCTCTCCTGTGCTCCGACCCCCCATGGTGCAACGCGGCGGGCGGAGGGCCGATTCCGGGGCCCTCGGGCCGTCGGGGGCGGGCCCTCAGGCCACCGACTGCGGGACGAAGCCGAACGGCAGCTCCAGGCGGTGCCGGGCCATCAGCTCCGCGTCCGCGAGGAGTTCGCCGGTCCGCCCGTCGGCGGCGACGACGCCCTCGCTGAGGACCACCGCGCGCGGGCAGAGCTCCAGGGCGTACGGCAGGTCGTGGGTGACCATCAGGACGGTGACGTCCAGGGAGCGCAGGACGTCCGCGAGCTCGCGGCGCGAGGCCGGGTCCAGGTTGGAGGACGGTTCGTCGAGGACGAGGATCTCCGGCTCCATGGCGAGGACGGTCGCCACCGCGACCCGGCGGCGCTGCCCGAAGGAGAGGTGGTGCGGCGGCCGGTCCGCGTACTCCGCCATCCCGACCCGCTCCAGGGCCCGCCGCACCACGGCGTCGAGCTCGGCGCCGCGCAGTCCGGCGGCGGCCGGGCCGAAGGCCACGTCCTCGCGGACGGTCGGCATGAACAGCTGGTCGTCGGGGTCCTGGAAGACGATGCCGACCTTGCGGCGGATCTCGGCCATGTGCTTCCTGCCGACCGGGAGCCCGGCGACGGCGACGGTGCCCGCGCCGCCGGTGAGGATGCCGTTGAGGTGGAGGACGAGGGTGGTCTTGCCGGCGCCGTTGGGGCCGAGCAGGGCGACCCGCTCGCCGCGCCCGACGGTCAGGTCCACCCCGAAGAGGGCCTGGTGGCCGTCGGGATAGGCGTACGCGAGGCCGCGGACTTCGAGGGAGGGGGGAGTGGTCACAGGGTCCGTCCCAGGAGGCAGATCAGGAGGGCGGTGAGGGGCAGCGCCGCGGCGTACGCCCACTGGGCGCGGGTGGCGGCCACCTCGTCGAGCACGGGGATGGTGCCGGTGTAGCCACGGCTGACCATGGCCAGGTGGACCCGTTCCCCGCGCTCGTACGAGCGGATGAAGAGCGCGCCCGCGGATTTGGCGAGGACGCCCCAGTGGCGCACGCCCCGCGCCTCGAAGCCGCGCGAGCGGCGGGCGACGGACATGCGGCGCATCTCGTCGGTGATGACGTCGCCGTACCGGATCATGAAGGAGGCGATCTGGACGAGCAGCGGCGGCAGCCTCAGCCGCTGGAGGCCGAGGAGCAGGGAGCGCAGCTCGGTCGTGGCGGCGAGGAGCACGGAGGCGGCGACGCCGAGGGTGCCCTTGGCGAGGACGTTCCAGGCGCCCCACAGGCCGGGGACGCTCAGGGAGATCCCGAGCACCTCGGTCCGCTCGCCGGGCACGACGAACGGCATGAGCAGCGCGAACGCGACGAACGGCACCTCGACGAGCAGCCGCCTGAGCAGGAAGCCGGCCGGGATCCGGGCCTTCGCCGCCACGGCCGCGAGGAGCGCGGCGTGGAGGGCGAAGGCCCAGACGGCCTCGCGGGGCGTCGAGACGACGACCAGGACGAAGCCGAGGACGGCGACGAGCTTGGTGTGCGCGGGCAGCCCGTGGACCGGCGAGTGTCCGTGCCGGTAGAGCTTGTGGGCGTGTCCCGCGCCCACGTCAGACGCTTTCCGGTACGGCGTCGCGGCGGCGGCGGCGGACGACCAGGAAGACGCCGGTGCCGACGGCCAGGGTCGTGCCCACGCCGATGACGCCGGCCAGGCCGCCGGAGAGGCGCGCGTCGCCGACGTCCTTGACGCCGTAGTCGGCGAGCGGGGAGTCCGCGGTGGCGTGCTCGTACGCGTCGGCCTTGGCGTCGATGCCCTGGTCGGCGGCGACCTTCTCCAGGCCGTCGGGGCTGGCGGAGGCGTAGAAGGAGACGAAGCCGGCGAGGACGAGGGCGGTGACGACGCCGGCGGTCCACAGCTTCCTGGGAGAGCCCTGGGCGGGAGCGGCCGGGGCGGCGGGCGCGGCGTCGACCAGCTCGCCGTCCACCCGGAGCTTGAGCGGGGCGGTCAGGCCGCGCGCGCCGTACACCAGGTCGGGGCGGACGGCGAGGACCGCGCCGACGGTCAGCATGGTGATGACGGCCTCGCCGATGCCGATGAGGACGTGCACGCCGACCATCGCGGTGAGGACCTTGCCGAGGGGGACGTCGGTGGTGCCGCCGACCGCGTAGACCAGCGTGAAGGCGGCGGCCGCGGCCGGTACGGAGACGAGCGCGGCGACGAAGGAGGCCGCGGTCACCGAGCGGCGGGTGCGCGGCAGGACCAGGACGAGGCCCCGGAAGAGCGCGTAGGCCACGACGACGGTGACGACGCCCATGACGTCGATGTTCACGCCGAGCGCGGTGAGGCCGCCGTCCGCGAAGAGGACGCCCTGCATGAGCAGGACGACCGCTATGCACAGGACGCCGGTCCAGGGGCCGACGAGTATCGCGGCGAGCGCGCCGCCGAGGAGGTGTCCGCTGGTCCCGGCGGCGACCGGGAAGTTCAGCATCTGGACGGCGAAGACGAAGGCCGCGACGAGGCCGGCGAGCGGCGCGGTCCTCTCATCCAGCTCGCGGCGGGCTCCGCGCAGGCTGACGGCGACGGCGCCGGCGGCGACGACACCGGCGACGGCCGATACGGGGGCGTTGATGAATCCGTCAGGTACATGCACGTCGGAATGATGGGCGCTCCTGCGAAGGGCTTGCAAGAGCGCATGGGTCACATCATGGCCGCAGCTGTGCCCGCATGAGGCGTGCGATCACGGGGAAGAAGTGCCACATTGGCTTATAAGAGGACGAAACGTCAGGAGCCACCGATGGCCGCCGCACCCGCCCCCGCAGTCGACGACCGTGCCAAGGGCCGGATCGTCAGCGACGCCCCGCTCACCCGACCCGTCCCGGTGGCCCTCCGCTACGACCCCGGCTACTCCCCCGCGACCGTCCGCTTCGTCTTCCCCGGCGCCGTCGAGTGGTCCTTTCCGCGCGCCCTCCTGGAGACGGGCCTGCGCACCCCGACCCGGCGCGGCGACATCGGCGTCTGGCCCTGCGGCCGGGTGCAGACGGTGGTCGAGTTCCACACGGAGGAGGGGGTGGAGGTCGTCCAGTTCGACACCGCCGCCCTGGTCCGCTTCCTCCGCCACACGTACTCCTCCGGCCCCTCCACCGCTTCGGGTACGCGGACGCCGTCGGCGCGTCGCTGACTGACGACACGCCGACGGCGTCGGGGCTGGACCCGGCCGGTACTCGCACCTGCGCGAGATCAGGCCTTCACGAGGTCAGGGCTTCACGAGGTCAGACCTTCACGAGGTGAAGGCTTCACCGGATCAGACCTTCACGAGGTCCGGCTTCTCCTGCGAGCCGGTCCCGTCGACGTGCTCGGCGAGGCCCTCGCCCTCCACGTCCACGTTCGGCAGGGCCCGGTCCAGCCACTTCGGCAGCCACCAGGCCTTGTGGCCGAGCAGGGCCAGGACGGCCGGGACGATCGCCATGCGGACCACGAAGGCGTCGAAGAGGACCGCGACGGCCAGGCCGAAGCCGATCATCTTGATCATCTGGTCGGTCATCCCGATGAAGCCGGAGAAGACCGCGATCATGATCACCGCGGCGGCGGTGACCACCCGGGCGCTGTGCCGGAAGCCGGTCACGATCGCCTCGCCGGGACGCTCGCCGTGGACGTACGCCTCCCGCATCCGGGTGACGAGGAACACCTCGTAGTCCATCGCGAGGCCGAAGACGACGCCCACCATGAAGATCGGCATCATCGACATGATCGGGCCGGTCTGCTCGACCCCGAAGAGGCTGCCGAGCCAGCCCCACTGGAAGACCGCGACGACCGCGCCGAGGGCCGCGACCACCGAGAGCAGGAAGCCGAGGGCCGCCTTCAGGGGGACGAGGACCGAGCGGAAGACCAGGGTCAGGAGCAGGAAGGCGAGGCCGACGACGAGGGCCAGGTAGGGCACCAGGGCGTCGTTCATCTTCTGCGAGAAGTCGATGTTCATCGCGGTGGCGCCGGTGACGAGGACGTCGTCGCCGGTGGCGCCGCGGATGTCGTGGACGAGGTTCTCGGTGGCGCCGGAGGACGGGCGGTCCTTCGGGACGACCGTGATCATCGCGGCGTCGCCGGCCTTGTTCGGGGTCGCCGGGGTGACGGCGGCCCAGCCGTCGAGCTTCTTGATCGTGGAGACCGTCCTGTCGGCGGTGGCCCTGTCGCCGTCGACGACGACGAGCAGCGGGCCGTTGAAGCCGGGGCCGAAGCCGTCGGACAGGGCGTCGTACGCGCGGCGCTCGGTGGTGGAGACCGGCTTCACGCCGTCGTCCGGCAGGCCCATCTCCAGGGAGGCGGCGGGCACCGCGATCGCGCCGAGGCCGAGGACGCCGACGAGGAGCACCATCACGGGGCGGCGGATGACGAACCGGGCCCAGCGGGTGCCGCCGTTCGGCTTCTCCTCCTTGACGCCCTTGCCGCCCTCGCCGTCCTCGCCGGTCCCGGACTCCGCGCCCTTGCGCTGCTTGCGGCCCACGACCTTGTCGCCGGCGAAGCCGAGCAGGGCCGGGATCAGGGTGAGCGCGATGAGGACGGCGATGACGACCGTGCCGGCGGCGGCGAAGCCCATCTTCGTCAGCATCGGGATGTTGACGACGGCCAGGCCGACGAGGGCGATGACGACGGTGAGCCCGGCGAAGACGACGGCGGAGCCGGCCGTGCCGGTCGCGCGGCCCGCGGCCTCCTCCTTGTCGCGGCCCTCGGCGAGCTCCGCGCGGTAGCGGGAGACGATGAAGAGGGCGTAGTCGATGCCGACCGCGAGGCCGATCATCATCGCGAGGGTGGAGGTGGTGGAGCCGAGGTCGAGGACGTTCGCGAGCGCCGCGATCGAGGAGACGCCGATGCCGACGCCGATGATCGCGGTGAGCAGCGGGAGTCCGGCGGCGACGAGCGAGCCGAAGGTGACGACGAGCACGATGCCGGCGATGACCACGCCGACGATCTCGCCCGCGCCGGTCTCGGGCATGGTCTGGAGGGCGTCGCCGCCGACCTCGACCGTCAGGCCCTTGCCCTGCGCCTGGTGCCCGGCCTGCTTCAGGGCCTCGCGCGTCTCGTCGGTCAGCTCCATGGCGTTGACCTTGTACGCGACGGAGACGTAGGCGGTGGAGCCGTTCTGCGAGACGGCCCGCGCGGTGTACGGGTCGGCGACCGAGACGATCTGGTCCGAGCCGGACTTGAGCGCGGCGACGGTCTCCTCGACGACGGCCTTGTGCGCCGGGTCGGTCACCTTCTGGCCCTCGGGGGCCTTGAAGACGACGCGGGCGGTGGCCCCGTCGGCTCCGGCGCCCGGGAAGCGCTCTTCGAGCAGGTCGAAGGCGCGCTGGGCCTCGGTGCCGGGGATCGAGAAGGAGCTGGAGGTGGCGGCGGGCGCGGTCGCGGCGCCGACGCCGGCGAGCGCGAGGAGCGCCACCCAGAGGAGGGCGACGAGCCGTCGGCGCCGGAAGGCGGAGCGACCCAGTTTGTACAGGAACGTGGCCACGGGGGCGTACTCCCGGTGTTGAGGGACAAGGGCATGGGGAGCCGGCCCGACGGCGTGAGCGGCGCGACGTCAGGTGGAGAGGTGGTGCGGGGTCCTCCGGGGAGGTCCCGTGGGGCTCAGACGCCGAGTGAGGGGAGCACGACGGCGTCGACGTAGGCACTGAGGAACGCGTGGTCGACCGGCTGATCCTCGATCAGCGGGCGGGCGACGAACGCGCCGATCAGCATGTGCGGGACGAGCTTCAGCGCCGGATTGCCGGCGTCGACCTCGCCCCTGCGGACCGCCCGGCGCAGCACTTCCTCGAAGCTGTTCATCTCGGGTTCGACGATCAGTTCGCGCAGCGCCCGGTGCAGGTCGGGGTTGTCGTGGACGGCATGGGCCAGACCCCGCATCAGCGCGGAGTCCTTCTCCATCTGGCAGTCGTCGGTCCGTTCGAGCATGGCCCGGAAGTCGCCGCGCAGCGAACCGGTGTCGATCTCGGAGAGGTCGGCCGGCTTGTTGGCGCGCAGCGCCCGGGCGACCAGCTCGGGCTTGCTCCCCCACTGGCGGTAGAGGGTGGCCTTGCTGGAGTGGGTGCGGGCGGCGACGGCGTCCATGGTGAGGGCGTCGTAGCCGACCTCGCGCAGGAGGTCGAGCACGGCCGCGTACAGCTCGGACTCCCGCTCGGGAGTGAGCCTGCTGCGTGCCATGCCGTGCCTCCTGCTTCTTCTTCCGCTCCCGCTTCCGCTCCGGTGGACCGACGGGGAGCGAACGAAACGGTTTCGTACAGTAAGAAGATACTCCCGCCCTCCAGCGAAACGAAACCGTTTCGTACGTGTTCTGGCCCACACCGGCGGGACCCCCGGGACGCGCCCGCATACACGTACGAGTTGCCACGCCCCCTCCGCCCCGAAAGCATGGGGAGGTGAGTGACGACGTCGCGTATCTCCGTTTTCCGCACCTCCACGACGACCTGCTGTGCTTCGTCGCCGAGGACGACCTCTGGGTCGCCCCGCTCGCCTTCGAGGGGGAGCGCCCCGGCCGGGCCTGGCGGCTCACCGTCGACCGGACCCGGGTCGGGCACCCGCGCTTCTCGCCGGACGGGCGCCACATCGCGTACACGAACTGGCGCAGCCTGGACCCCGAGATCCACCTCGTCCCGGTCGACGGCGGGGCCGCCCGGCGGCTCACCCACTGGGGCTCCACCGACACCCGGGTCTGCGGCTGGACGCCCCCCGACAAGGACGGCCGCTCCGAGATCCTCGCCGTCTCCTCGCACGGGCAGCCCTTCTCGTACTACTCCTGGGCCTACACCGTCCCCACCGACGGCACCCCGGGCCGCCGGCTGCCCTGGGGTCCGGTCTCCGACATCACGGTCACGGACGGGATCACCGCCCCCGGCAACGAGACCGAGCGGTGCACGCTGCTGCTCACCGGGAAGCCGCCGCACGAGCCCGCCGCCTGGAAGCGGTACCGGGGCGGCGCCACCGGCCGGCTCTGGCTGCACGGCGAGCGGCTGCTGCCCGACATCGGCGGGCACCTGGACTGCCCGATGGCCGTGGGGGGCCGGATCGCGTTCCTCTCCGACCACGAGGGCGTCGGCAACCTGTACTCCTGCCGGCCCGACGGCACCGACCTGCGCCGCCACACCGACCACGCCGAGTTCTACGCCCGGCACGCCTCCAGCGACGGCCGGCGGGTCGTCTACCAGTGCGCGGGCGAGCTGTGGACCGTGGACGCCCTCACCCCCGACTCCCGCCCCCGCAGGCTCGAAGTGCGGCTCGGCGGCCAGCGCGTCGGCCGGCGGAGCTACCAGGTGCCCGCCGCCCACCACATCGACTCCCTCTCCGTCGACGAGACCGGCCGGGCCAGCGCCGTCTCCGTCCGGGGCAGCCTGTACTGGCTGACGCACCGCGACGGCCCGGCCCGCACGATCATCGACTCCCCCGGCGTCCGGGTCCGGCTGCCCGAGATGCTCGGCAGCGGCGGCCAGGTCGCGTACGTCACCGACGCCGACGGCGAGGACGCCGTGGAGGTGGCCCACCTGCCGCGCGCCAGCGGCGACCGGCCGCCGCGCCGGCTCGCCACGGGGGGCCTCGGGCGGGTCGAGGAACTGGTCGCCGACCCGGACGGCGAGCGGCTCGCCCTCGCCTCCCACGACGGCCGGCTCCTGCTCCTCGACGCGAGCGAGGAGTCGGACGGGGAGCCGGGCGGAGAACCGGACGGAGAACCGGACGGGAAGCCGAACGGCCGGGTCACCGAGCTGATCAGGTCCGTCAACGGACCCGTCCGCGACCTCGCCTTCTCCCCCGACGGCGACTGGCTGACCTGGTCCCACCCCGGCATCGGCCGCTCCCTGCGCTCCATCAAGATGGCCCGCATCTCGGGCCCCGGCGCCCGCACGGTCGTGGACGTCACCAACGGGCGCTTCGAGGACGAGAACCCGGTCTTCACCCGGGACGGGCGCTACCTCGCCTTCCTCTCCTGGCGCGGCTTCGACCCGGTGTACGACGTGCACACCGGCGACCTGTCGTTCCCGCTGGGCTGCCGCCCCTACCTCGTCCCGCTCTCCTCCGCGACCCCGTCCCCCTTCGCGCTGCTCCCGGACGGGCGCCCGGCGGCCGGCGGCCTCGACCCGGCCGACGACGACACGGCCCCGGCCGAGGGCACGGTGACGGTGGAGATCGAGGGGCTCGCCGAGCGGGTCACGCCGTTCCCGGTCTCCGCCTCCAAGTACTCCGCGCTGCACCCGGTCAGCGGCGGCGGCCTGGTCTGGCTGCGCTGGCCCATCTCGGGCGCGCTCGGCGAGACCTTCGCCAACCCGGCCGACACCTCGGGCCGGCCCACCCTGGAGCACTTCTCCATCACCAAGGCCCGCAAGAGCGAACTCGCCTCCGACCTGGACTGGTTCGCGGTCAGCGGCGACGGCACCCGGCTCGTCGTCGCGGACGAGGGCGAGCTGCGGGCGGTGCCCGCCACCGAGGCCGGCGACGGCGACTCGACCGTCTACCTGGACCTGCGGCGCATCCTGCACGAGGTCGACCCGGGCGCCGAGTGGCGGCAGGCCTTCGACGAGGCCGGGCGGATCGTCCGCGCCTACTTCTGGGAGCCCGGCATGGGCGGGGTGGACTGGACGGCGGTCCTCGACCAGTACCGGCCGCTGGTCGAACGGGTCTCCTCCCCCGACGAGTTCGCCGACCTGCTGCGCGAGGTGATGGGCGAGCTGGGCACCTCGCACGCGTACGTCACCCCGGCCCGCCGCAACGAGGGCCCGCCGCACTACCAGCGGCCCATGGGCCTGCTCGGCGCCAACCTCGTGCTCCGCGAGGCCGGCTGGACGGTGAAGCGGATCCTGCCCGGCGAGTCCTCCGACTCCAAGGCCCGCTCCCCGCTGGCCGGTACGGGCATCCGCGAGGGCGCCGTCCTCACCCACGTCGACGGGCGTCCGGTGGACCCGGTCACCGGGCCGTACCCGCTGCTCTCCGGCACCGGCGGCACCACCGTCGAGCTGACCTTCACCCCCGCCGAGGGCGAGGGGCGCGCCCGCCGGGTCGCCGTCGTCCCGCTCGTCGACGAGCGCCCGCTGCGCTACCAGGACTGGGTCGCCAAGCGCCGGACCGTGGTCCGCGAGCTCAGCGGCGGGCGCTGCGGCTACCTCCACATCCCCGACATGGGCGGCTCGGGCTGGGCGCAGTTCAACCGCGACCTGCGCATGGAGGTCTCCCGGCCGGCCCTCATCGTGGACGTGCGCGGCAACGCGGGCGGCAACATCAGCGAGCTCGTCATCGAGAAGCTGACCCGGCGGATCCTCGGCTGGGACCTCACGCGCAACGCCCAGCCCGTCAGCTACGCCTCCAACGCGCCGCGCGGCCCCGTCGTCGCCCTCGCCGACGAGGCCACCTCCTCCGACGGCGACATGATCACCGCCGCCTTCAAGCTCCTGGGCCTCGGTCCGGTCGTCGGCCAGCGCACCTGGGGCGGGGTGGTCGGCATGACCGGCCGCCACCGGCTCGGGGACGGCACCCAGATCACGGTGCCGATGAACGCGGCCTGGTTCCCCGAGTACGGCTGGTCCCTGGAGAACCACGGCGTCGAGCCCGACCTCGCGGTCCTGCGCACCCCCCTGGACTGGGCGGAGGGCCGCCACGCCCAGCTGGACGACGCCGTCCACGTCGCCCTCGCGCTCCTGGAGAAGACCCCGGCGGCGAGCCCCCCGGCGTACGAGGAACTGCCGGACCGCTCCCGCCCGAAGCTGCCGCCGAGGCCGGAGGGATAGGCCGGATCCGAGGGGCCGGGGCTCAAGGCCCCGGCCCCTCGGACGACAGCGGGAACTGGACGGCCGGCGGTCGCGCGACCGTCCGGGTCAGCCCCTCTCGGAAGACGTTCTCGGGCATGGCGGTGACGAGGAGGGACCCCTCGTCCGCGGTCGGCACGTACTCGGCGGTGGAGTCCGTCCCCCGGGCCTGCTGCCGTTCTTCGGCCTCCGGCCTGTCGGCCGCCCTGTCGGCGCTCGCGGCGCCCCTCTCATCCCCCGGAGCCACGCACCGGCCCGGGATCCTCCGCCGGGCGCGTCCTGGAGTCCGCCTCCGTCACCCCGTACACCAGGTCGAGTTCGTACGAGGTGCCCGGCCGGCCGTCCAGGACCACGCTCCCGACCGCGCCGAACCCGATCCGTCCGAGGACGGCCCTCGATCCCGTGTTGTCGAGGGTCGTGGCGGCGGTCAGCCGGCTCAGCCCGTACTCCTCGCGGGCCAGCCGGCACACCTCCCGCACCCCGGCCGTCGCCACCCCGCGCCCGGCGGCGCGCTCGGCGACCCGGTAGCCCAGCTCGGCGGCCCCGTCGGCGACGTCGACCAGGTTGAACCGCCCGAGGACCTCCCCGCCCTCCCCCACGAGCACGTGGAAGTGGATCGTCCCGGTCTCCTGCTCGTCGAGCAGCGCCCGGTGCCGCTCCGCGAACCCGCTGAAGTACGCGTCGCCCCGGTCGGGCACGGACGCGGCGAAGTAGGCCCGGTTCTCCCGCTCGAACACGAGCAGGGCGGGGGCGTGGTCGGAGCGCAGTCGTTCGAGTACGGCCATGGGCGCCACCGTACGAAGATCCGGCGGCGGACGCACGGGAGTTGCGGGCGGTGGCCGAAAACGCGCGAAGGCGCACCCGGTGTCGCGGGTGCGCCTCCGGCGTGAACCGGCGGAACGTCAGGCCTGGCGGCCCTGGTTGCGGCGGTCCTGGACCTCCTGCTGGGCGCGGTCCTGCGCGTCCTGGGGGCGCTCACGGCCCTGGGAGGCGCGCTCGGACGCCTCGTCCTTCGCCTTGCCCATGGCCTCCTTGGCCTGGTGCTTGAGCTGTTCGGCCTTGTCCTTGAACTGGTCCTGCACGCCCATGGAAGTTCACTCCTGTGAGAGATGTGGGGGGGAGGTGGGGGACGTGGTGTCCCCGACCTCGATCAGCCTCGCACGAGTGAACATTCCGCGCATTTCGATCAGTTACGGACGGTGAGAACCGGAGGTCGGACGCGGGGCCGGGGGGTCAGACCCGCTCCGTGCGCTCCTGCTCGTCGGCCGCGCCGCCCGCCCCCACGAGACCCTTGGAGACCGTGTCGAGGCGCGGCCCGAAGCGCCTCATCTCGCGCTGCCCCACGGTCGCGATCACGCCGGGCAGGTAGCCGCGGATCGACTGCATCCCGCGCAGCCACCACTGGGCGTAGACGTGCGGCGAGCGCCGCTCGATGCCCTCGACGATCCGGTCGACGGCCGGGCCGAGGGGGTACGTGCGGTTCGACGGCCACGGCAGCCGCTGGCGCAGCTCCCGCATGACGTCGTCCTCGTCGGCGCCCCGCACCATGTCCGTGTCGGTCCAGGAGAGGTAGCCGACGCCGACCTTCACGCCCTTGTACGCGACCTCGGCGCGCAGGCTGTGCGCGAAGGCCTCGACGCCCGACTTGGAGGCGCAGTACGCCGTCATCATCGGGGCCGGGGTGATCGCGGCGAGCGAGGCGATCTGGAGGAAGTAGCCGCGGGACTCCATGAGGACGGGCAGGAACGCCCGGCCGGTCACGGCGCCGCCGATCAGGTTGACCTCGATGACCCGCCGCCAGGCGACCGGGTCGGAGCCGACGAACGGACCGCCGGACGCGACACCGGCGTTGGCGACGACGATGTCGACCTTCCCGAACCGCTCCTTCACCTCGGCCGCGACCCGGGACATCGCCTCGTGGTCGGTGACGTCGGCGTGCCACCAGTCGGCCTCCGTGTGGAGCCGGCCCGCGACCTCCTTGAGCTGCTCCGGCTCCAGGCCGACGAGCGCGATCTTCGCGCCGCGCGCGGAGAGCTTGCGGGCGAGGAGTTCGCCGACGCCGCGGGCCCCTCCGGTGACGACCGCGACCTGTCCTTCGAGACTGACCCTGCTCATGCGTCCTCCTTGGCGTTCACGGTGGCGGTGTCCTTCACGCCCAGGTACGTGAGGGTCAGTTCGCGGATCTGCGCGGTGACGGCCTCCGGGGCCTCCACCGGGGTCATGTGGCCCATGCCGGGCAGCTCGACGAAGCCCGCGCAGTGCGGCAGCGCCTCCGCGAGGGCGCGGGAGTGGGCGGCCGGGGTGAGCCGGTCGGCGGTGCCGACGAGCACGGCGACCGGCAGCCGCAGCGCCCGCACGCCGTGTTCGAGGTCGAGTCCGGCCAGGACCTGCGACCAGCCGTGGCGCGGGCCGCGCGGGCAGGCGTGCACGATCCGGGCGCAGGCGTCGACCCGGTCGGGGGCCGAACCGGGTCCCATGGTCGCGTACTTGAGGACCTTCTTCGAGACGGCGTTGACCGGTCCGAGCGGCGCCCTGGAGCCGAGGACGGCCGCGGTGAGCCGGGTGCGCAGGCCGCCGGGCCGCAGCGGCACGACGGTGGCCTCGGCGGTCAGCCGGGAGGGGCCGGTGGAGCAGAGCAGGACGGCGGCGGCGTGGTCGCGCAGCCCGTGGCGCTCGGCGGCGGCCATGATCGTCATGCCGCCCATGGAGTGGCCGGCGAGCACGGCCCGCTCGCCGGTGGCGAGGGTGGCGGAGAGCACCGCCTCCAGGTCGTCGGCGAGCGCCGTCGTCGAGTAGCCGCCGGGCCCGGGGTCGGGCGAACGGCCGTGGCCGCGCTGGTCGTAGGCGATGACCCGGTGGTCGGCGGCGAGCGCCCGGATCTGCTCGGCCCAGAAGGCGATCGAGCAGGTCCAGCCGTGGGCCAGGACGACGGCGGGGGCGCCCTCGGGGCCGTACACCTCGACGTGGACGCGGGAACCGTCGGCGGAGGTGACGGTGAGTTCACGGGCCGCGGGGAGCGGGGTCAGGTGCCGGCTCACTGGGTGGTCTCCTTCGTGCGGGAGGAGCGGGACGTGACGGCGGGAGCGGTCCTGGGCGCGCGGATCACCTCGTACTCGGAGAGGTCGACCTGCCGGGTCTCGCGCCGGAACTCGCGGGTGGTGCCCGGCCAGAGGGTGGTGTTGCGCCCGTTGGCGTCGAGGTACCAGCTGTCGCAGCCGCCGGCCTTCCAGACGGTCCGCTCCATCCGGGCCTGCACCTTGCGGTTCCAGGCGTGCACGGCGGAGGGCCGGACGGCGAGGGCGGCGCGGCCGCCGAGGACGTTGAGCTGGCGCAGGTAGTCGGCCATGTAGTTCAGCTGGGACTCGATCATCAGGATCATCGAGGAGTTCCCGAGGCCGGTGTTGGGGCCGATGATCGTCATCCAGTTGGGGAAGCCGGCGGCGGTGGCGCCGCGCAGCGACTCCATGCCGTCCTTCCAGGCGTCGGCGAGCGAGAGCCCGTCGGCCCCGAAGACGCGGTCGGCGATCGGCATGTCGGTGACGCGGAAGCCGGTGCCGAAGACGATCGCGTCGACCTCGGTCTCGGTGCCGTCGGCACCGACCAGGGTCGAGCCGCGGACCTCGCGCAGGCCGGAGGCGACGACGTCGACGTTGGGCCGCGCGACCGCCGGGTAGTACGCGTTCGACAGCAGGATCCGCTTGCAGCCGATGCGGTACGAGGGGGTCAGCTTGGCCCGCAGCGCCGGGTCCTTGACGGCCCTGGCGATGTTGGCCTTGGCGAGCTTCTCGACGAGGCCCAGCTCGCCGGGGTGCTTGGTGAAGGCGCCGACCTGGAGTTCGCGGATGCCCCAGAGCAGGCCGCGGCGCAGGGTGGCGGTGGCGGGCAGGGCGCGGTGCAGCCGGCGCTCGGCGCCGGTGATGTTCCGGTCCATGCGGGGCATGACCCACGGGGGCGTGCGCTGGAAGAGCGTGAGCCTGCGGACCTGCGGCTGGATCGCGGGCACGATCTGGATGGCGGAGGCGCCGGTGCCGATCATGGCGACGCGCTTGCCGGTGAGGTCGTAGTCGTGGTCCCAGCGGGCCGAGTGGAAGACCTTGCCGGGGAAGCCGTCGAGCCCCGGGACGTCGGGAATCCTGGGGTCGGAGAGCGGGCCGGTGGCGGAGACGACGACCTCGGCGCTGAAGGAGCCGGAAGAGGTCTCGATCTCCCACCTCAAGGCGTCGGCGTCCCACTCCATCCGCAGCACCTCGTGGTTCAGCCGCAGGTGGGGCCGGATCCCGAAGGTGTCGGTGACGTGCTCCAGGTACGCGCGGATGTGCCGCTGCCCGGAGAAGGTGCGGGGCCAGTCCGGGTTGGGCGCGAAGGAGAAGGAGTAGAGGTGGGAGGGGACGTCGCAGGCGCACCCGGGGTAGCTGTTGTCGCGCCAGGTGCCGCCCACGGAGTCGGCCCGCTCCAGGACCACGAAGTCGGTGATGCCCTCGCGGCGCAGCCGGACGGCGGCCCCCAGGCCGCCGAATCCCGATCCGATCACCGCCACCCGTACGTGCTCGTGCTTCGCCATGCCGCCTCCCGTGCGCCCGGCTGATTCCGCCAGCAATCACTGGCATGGTGGGGACTGTAGAGCAGCTCCCTACCGAGCGGTAGGGGTACGACGAGGGAAAGTTACCGGCGGTACAACATAGGCTGGCGGGCGTGGCAGAAGGATCGAGTCCCGGGACGGGCGCGGGCGGCGCGACGGGCGCGGATACGGGGGCGAGCGGCGACGTGACGGGCGCGGGTACGGACGACGCGGCGGGTACGGGAGCGGGCACGAGCGGACCGGCGGGCGCACCGGGCACGCACGCCACCGCCCCCGCCCCGGAAGGCCTCCGCGAGTACCGCGTGGAGGAGCTGGCGGCCGCCGCCGGCATCACCGTGCGCACCCTGCGCTTCTACCGCGAGCGCGGGCTGATCCCGCCGCCCCGCCGCGAGGGCCGGATCGCCTGGTACGACGAGCAGCACCTGGCCCGGCTGCGGACCATCGCCGCCCTCCTGGAGCGCGGCCACACCCTCAACGGCATCGCCGACCTCACCACCGCCTTCGAGAGCGGCCGGAACGTCCGCGAGGTCCTCGCCATAGACGTCCCCAGCGAGGAGGAGCCGGTCCGCCTCACCCCCGAGGAGCTGGCCGACCACTTCGCGGGCGAGGTCACGCCCGAGAACCTGGCCGCCGCCCTCGACCTCGGCTACCTCGTCACCGACGGCGAGGAGATCGTCCACATCAGCCGCCGGCTGCTCGACGTCTCCGCCGCGCTCGTCCGCGAGGGCGTGCCGCTCGCGGAGGTCCTGAAGGCGGGCGCCCGCGTCCGCGAGCACGCGGACGCGCTCGCGGAGCTCTTCACCGACCTGCTCCGCGCCCACGCGGCCGAGGAGGACCTGTGGCGGCTGCGCCCGCTCGCGAAGAGCGTGGTGGAGGCGGAGCTGTCGATGGCCCTGGACCGCCGCCTGCGCGACAGCCCCTGAGGGGGCCGGGTCCTACAGGTCGTAGACGGCGGTGACGGGCGCGTGGTCGCTCCACCGCTCGTCGTGGGTGGCGGCCCGCTCGACGTACGCCTTCACGGCCTTGGCTGCGATCCCCGGCGTGGCGATCTGGTAGTCGATGCGCCAGCCGCTGTCGTTGTCGAAGGCGCGCCCGCGGTAGGACCACCAGGAGTAGGGCCCCTCCTGGTCGGGGTGGAGCTCGCGCACGACGTCCACGTACCCGCCGTCCTCCCCGGCGAGGACCCGGCTCAGCCACTCCCGCTCGTCGGGCAGGAAGCCGGCCTTCTTCTGGTTGAGCTTCCAGTTCTTCAGGTCGGCCCGGCGGTGGGCGATGTTCCAGTCGCCGCAGACGACGACCTCGCGCCCGTCGGCGGCGGCCCGGATCCGGAGCTCCTTCAGGTACGGCAGGAACGCGTCCATGAAGCGGTACTTCTCGTCCTGGCGCTCGGTGCCGACCTCGCCGGAGGGCAGGTAGAGGCTGGCGACGGTCACGCCGGGCAGGTCGGCCTCGACGTACCGGCCGCCGGTGGCGAACTCGGCGCACCCGAAGCCGACCCGCACCGCGTCGGGCTCGCGCCGGGTGTAGAGGGAGACGCCGGCGCGCCCCTTGGCGACGGCGGGGGCGTGCACGGCGAACCAGCCCTCGGGCGCCCGCACCTCCGGGGGCAGCTGGGCCTCCTCGGCGCGCACCTCCTGGAGGCAGAGGACGTCGGCGGAGGTCCCGGCCAGCCACTCGACGAAGCCCTTCTTGGCGGCTGCACGGAGACCATTGACATTCACGGACGTGACAGTGAGCATCCCGGGAGAATACCGACACCCGTCATCCGCACGCACGTACGATGAAACGCATGAACATCCGTCCCACCCCCTATGACCACCCCGACGCCGTCAAACTCAACGACGCGGTCCAGGCGGAGTACGCCGTCCGCTACGGCGACGAGGGCGACGTCACACCGCTGGACGCCGGGATGTTCGTCCCGCCCCGCGGTCTCTACCTGCTCGCCTACCACCCCGAGGGGCAGCCCCTCGCCACCGGCGGCTGGCGCACCCAGGACGCGAACGACCAGGGGTACGCGGACGGCGACGCCGAGCTGAAGCGCATGTACGTGGTCCCCGAGGCCCGCGGCCTGGGCCTGGCCCGCCGCATCCTGGCGGCCCTCGAAGCCGACGCCCGCGCCGCCGGCCGCACCCGCATGGTCCTGGAGACGGGCACCGCCCAGCCGGAGGCCATCGCCCTCTACGCCTCCAGCGGCTACGCCCCGTGCACCAAGTTCGGCCACTACCGGAACCACCCGGAGAGCCGCTGCTACGCGAAGCCCCTGGCCTGACGCGCCGGCACCCGCACCGGGGCCCGTCAGCCGCCGCCCTCGCCGGCGGTGCGGCGGCGACGGTAGGCCCGGGCGGTGCCGAGTCCGATGAGGACGCTGGGGAGGACGACGAGGACCCCGTCGACGCTCACCCCCTGATCGTCGATCAGGAACGCCACCAGCGAGGACAGAGCGAAGACGCTGACACCCGTCACCACCAGGAACAGCGCGAGCTCGTTCCACCGGTTCTTCGAGCTGTGGGTCACGCTCCGCATGGTGCCCCGGGCCGGTGCGCGGCACCGTGCCGCCTCGCCGGAAAAGCAGGAATCCCGCCCGATCTTCCGATCGGACGGGATTCCCGTCGTCTGTGGACCTGTGGGGATTTGAACCCCAGACCCCCTCGATGCGAACGAGGTGCGCTACCAGACTGCGCCACAGGCCCTTGCGACGTGTGAAACATTAGCACTCCGACCGACGAGAACAAAAATCGCTTCCGCCGCAGGTCAGCCGAGGGGGTCGGGGGCCGCCCGGCCCCGGGCGCCCTCGCCGCGCGACGAACACGGCGGCGGCCCGGTGAGCGGCTGGTGGGACCACCCGGAGGAGCGGGCGCTCGAAGCGGTCCGCCGCGTCGGCGAGCGGCTTCACCGGCGGGAGGGGGAGCGCGTAGCGCGTGCCCGCCGTGCAGACGGCGTGCAGGGCGGACTCCAGGACCGCCGCGTCCTCGTCGCCGGACAGGGCGACCGCGGGCGGAGCCCGGGGAGGTCCGCCCGCCGGGGTCACTCGTTGGCGGCCCGGGGGCGGTCGTCGTCCGCGTACTGGTCGAAGAGCGGGGTGCGGCCGTGGTCGCGGGTCGGGGCGGCGGGGCGGCGGCGGGGGGCCGGGGCGGGGGCCGGGTCGGCCGCCGTGGAGGAGCGGGCCGCGCTCCAGGTCTCCGGGTCCGTGACGTCGACGCCGCTCGACGCGCGCGGGGCGACCGGGGCGGTGACGTAGGTGGGGAGCGGGACCGGGACCGGGTCCCAGCTGTCGCCCCGGGCCGGGCGGCGCTCGCGCTGCTGGTCCACCCATTCGGCGTGATCGGTCTGTTCGACCAGGGCGCGCCGGTCCGCCTCCTGCGGGGAGACCGCCGGGGCCGTCGCGGGCGCCTGGTCGGCCTCCGGTTCGGGCGTCGGGGCGGGACGGCGGCTCTCGCGCAGCCGGGCGGCCGCCGCCTCGGCGCGGCGCCGGTCCATCACGTACACGAAGCGGCGCCGTTCCTGGACCCGCAGGTGGACGATGTACGCGCTGAGGAGCAGGGCGGGGACGGCCGGCGCCCACAGGAAGGGGACGCCGCCGACGGCCGCGACGACCGCGCCGAGCGTGAAGGCCAGGAAGAGGACGATCGTGGTGCGGCGGCGGCGGGCGAGTGCCTTGCCGCGGCGGGCGCGCTCGGCGGCGCCCGGGGCGGGGCGGGCCGGGGCGGACGCGGGTTCCGGTTCGCGGTCCGGTTCGTGGTCCGGCGCGCGGTCCTGCGTACGGTCGCGGTCGCGGTCGCGGTCCGGGAGTTCCAGGCGCGCCTCCGTCCTGGCCGCGGGCGCGGAGAAGGCCCGGACGTCGACCGAGCTGAGGTGCTCGGTCGCCGCGTCCGGGTCCACGTCGGGCGTCGGGCCCTGTGCCGTACGGTCCCGCTCCTTGAGCTCCTTGGCGTAACGGCGTTCCATGCCCGCCCGTCCGGAAAGCAGCCGGATGGCGGTGCTGAAGCGTTCCGTCGGACGGGCTTCGTTCAGCTCGTCCTGCCTGCGGAGCCACATCGGTACCAAGTAGGCGGCCCAGGCCCCGACGATGACTGCGTAGATGAGGCCGCTGCTGCTCACGCTTCACACGGTAGAGGGGTTCGCGGGAGG
Organism: Streptomyces sp. NRRL F-6492; assembly: GCF_001280125.1. Classification (GTDB taxonomy): domain Bacteria; phylum Actinomycetota; class Actinomycetes; order Streptomycetales; family Streptomycetaceae; genus Streptomyces. The sequence continues at coordinate 19,335 of NZ_LGEG01000182.1, read as the reverse complement.
GCATAGGCCAATTGGCCCGGTGTGTCGCACGATCTGGCTGATATCACTGAACTTTTTTGTGATTGTTCAGATCGATTGGCCGTCAACTACCGATCGAATTCGAACACTTATTTCATTCTCGTCTGGCGCCAGCGTCGGAAAAGCCCTTCCGGCACCTCTTCCGCCGTGAGCGCGAACACCAGATGGTCCCGCCACGCCCCGTCGATGTGGAGATAGCGCGGCCGCAGCCCCTCCTCGCGGAAGCCCAGCTTCTCCACGACCCGGCGCGAGGGCCCGTTCTCCGGGCGGATGCACACCTCGACGCGGTGCAGGCCGACCGTGCGGAAGCAGTGGTCGACGGCGAGCGCGACCGCCGTCGGCATCACCCCGCGCCCGGCCACCGCGCTGTCCACCCAGTACCCCACGTGCCCCGAGCACATCGAGCCCCAGGTGATCCCGGCCACCGTCAACTGACCGACGAGCCGACCCTGGTACTCGATCACGAACGGCAGCATCCGGCCCGCGTTCGCCTCCGACCGCAGGTGGCGCACCATCTGACGGTACGTGGGGCGCTGGGCGACCGGGCCGCCCGGGGACGTCGGCGGGACCGTCGCCTCCCACGGGCGCAGCCACTCGCGGTTGCGCCGGTTCACCTCGCGCCAGGCCGCGTGGTCCCGCATCCTTATCGGCCGCAGGACGACGTCGCCGTCGACGAGGACCGCGGGCCAGGACGGGATCACGACGGTCTCGGATGGTCGCCGCCGCGGATCTGGTCGACGGCGTGCCTCAGGAGCGGCTCCAGGACGGCCAGGCCGTCCCGCACCCCGCCGGTCGAGCCGGGCAGGTTCACGATCAGGGTGCGGCCCGCGACCCCGGCGAGGCCCCGGGAGAGCGCCGCCGTCGGCACCTTCTCCCGGCCGTACGCGCGGATGGCCTCCGGGATGCCCGGGATCTCCCGCTCCAGGACCCGGCGGGTCACCTCGGGGGTCAGGTCGGTGGGCGAGACGCCCGTGCCGCCGGTGGTGACGACCAGGTCGTACCCGGCGTCCACGGCCGCCCGCAGCGCCGCCTCGACGGGCTCGCCGTCCGGGACGACCTGCGGCCCCTCGACCGCGAACCGCAGCGCGGCCAGGGCCTCGGCGATCAGCGGACCGCCCCGGTCCTCGTACACCCCGGCCGACGCCCGGTTGGAGGCGGTGACGACCAGGGCCGAGTAGACGTCCGCCGGGGTCTCCCCCGGTGCGGCGGGCTCCGGGTGCCCGGGCGTCCCCGCCGCCCGGCCGGCGCCCGTCACGACTCGCCCCGCGCCCAGCGGCCCGACTTGCCGCCCGTCTTCTCCTCCACCCGCACGTCGGAGATGACCGCGCCCTTGTCGACCGCCTTCACCATGTCGACGACCGTCAGGGCCGCCACCGAGACCGCCGTCAGGGCCTCCATCTCGACGCCCGTGCGGTCCGTGGTCCTCACGGTCGCCAGGATCTCGACCGCGTCGTCCGCGACCGACAGGTCGAGCGTCACGCCCGAGACGGCCAGCGGGTGGCAGAGCGGGATGAGGTCGGGGGTCCTCTTCGCGCCCATGATCCCGGCGATCCGCGCGGTCGCGAGGGCGTCGCCCTTCGGGACGCCCTCGCCGCGCAGCAGCTCGATCACGCGCGGCGAGACGAGGACCCGTCCGCTGGCACGCGCCGTGCGGGCCGTGACGTCCTTCGCGGAGACGTCGACCATGCGGGCCGCCCCCGCCTCGTCGATGTGGGTGAGACCTTGCTGCGTGCTCATGGCCGTGACACTCCCGGTCGCTGTGTGGGACGAGACACCGTACCCCCACACTCGCCCCCTCAGCCGAGGAGGACCACTTCCAGCTCGGCGCCCGGAGCCACCTCCTCCGTCTCCTCCGGGACCACGAGCAGGCAGTCCGCGTGCGCGAGGGCCGCGATCAGGTGGGAGCCGGCACCGCCCACGGGGGTGACGGCGCCGGTCTCCCGGTCGTACAGCCCGCGCAGGAACTGGCGGCGGCCCGCCGGGGACCGCAGGGGGCCGTCCGCGTCCAGGACCGCCCGCACCCGGGGCCGGTGCAGGTCCTCCACGCCCCTCAGGGCGCGGATCGCGGGGCGGACGAACAGCTCGAAGGAGACGTACGAGGAGACCGGGTTGCCCGGGAGGGCGAGCAGCGGGATCCGGTCGGCGCCGATCGCGCCGAAGCCCTGCGGCTTGCCCGGCTGCATAGCCAGCTTGCGGAAGTCGACCTCGCCGTCGGCGGTCAGCGCCTCCTTCACCACGTCGTACGCGCCGACGCTCACCCCGCCCGTGGTGACGATCAGGTCCGCCCGGATGAGCTGGTCCTCGATGGCGGAGCGCAGCGACTCCGCGTCGTCGGCGACGGCCCCCACCCGGTAGGCGAGGGCTCCGGCGTCCCGGGCGGCGGCGGCCAGCGCGAAGCTGTTGGAGTCGTGGATCTGCCCCGGGCCCAGCGGCTCGCCCGGCTGGACCAGCTCGCTGCCGGTGGAGATGACGACGACCCGGGGGCGGGGCCGCACCCGGACCGTGCCGCGCCCGATCGCGGCGAGGAGCCCGATCTGCGGCGGCCCGAGGACGGTGCCGGCGGCGAGGGCGAGCTCTCCCGCGCGCACGTCGCTGCCCTGCGCGCGGACATGGGCGCGGGCCTCGGCGGCGCGGTGCACCCGGACCTCGCCGGCCGCGCCCTCGGGGGCGGTGCTCGCGGCGCTCATGCCGGTGGCCGCGCCCCCGCCCGTACCGCCGTCGGTCCACTCGACGGGGACGACGGCCTCGGCGCCGGGCGGCAGCGGGGCGCCGGTCATGATCCGGGCGGCCTGGCCGGGTCCGACCTCGGGCAGGCCGTCCGCGCCGGCCGCGACGTCGCCGATCACCGTGAGGACGGCGGGGAACTCCTCGGTGGCCCCGGCGACGTCGGCGACCCGGACCGCGTACCCGTCCATGGAGCTGTTGTCGAAGGGGGGCAGCGCGGCCGGCACCGTCACGTCCTCGACGAGGACGCAGCCCTGGGCGTCGAGGAGTTGCAGCTCGATGGGTTCGAGCGGGGTCACGGACGCGAGGACGTCGGCCAGGTGCTCGTCGACCGTCCACAGGTCGCGGGCCGGGCCCGCGCAGGGGTCGGGCGCGCCCTCCTCCCGGTCCTCGTCGTGGTCGTCGTGGGACGGCGACGGTGCCGTGCTGCTGCTCAAGGCCTACATCTCCTCGCTGACGTATCTCCGGAGCCAGGCCCGGAAGTCCGGTCCCAGATCTTCACGTTCGCACGCGAGTCTGACAATGGCACGCAGATAGTCGCCGCGGTCGCCGGTGTCATAGCGGCGCCCCTTGAACACGACGCCGTGCACCGGGCCGCCGATCTTCTCGTCCGAGGCGAGCTTCTGCAGGGCGTCGGTCAGCTGGATCTCGCCGCCGCGGCCCGGCTCGGTCTCCCGCAGCGTGCCGAAGACGGCCGGGTCCAGGACGTAGCGGCCGATGATCGCGTAATTGCTGGGCGCCTCGCCCGGTTCGGGCTTCTCCACCAGGTCCGTCACCTTGACGACGTCCGCGTCGGCGGTGGCCCCGACCGCCGCGCAGCCGTACTGGTGGATCTGCGAGGGCTCGACCTCCATCAGGGCGATCACGCTGCCGCCCTCCCGCTCCTGGACCTCCACCATCCGCGCGAGCAGCGGGTCGCGCGGGTCGATCAGGTCGTCGCCGAGGAGCACCGCGAAGGGCTGGTCGCCGACGTGCGGGGCGGCGCACAGGACGGCGTGGCCGAGGCCGCGCGGGGCGCCCTGGCGGACGTAGTGCATGGTGGCGAGGTCGCTGGGCTCCTGGACCTTGGAGAGGCGCTCCGCGTCGCCCTTCCGGCTCAGGGCCTCCTCCAGCTCGTAGTTCCGGTCGAAGTGGTCCTCCAGGGGACGCTTGTTCCGTCCGGTGATCATCAGCACGTCGGAGAGGCCGGCCGCGACGGCCTCCTCGACGACGTACTGGATGGCCGGCTTGTCGACGACCGGCAGCATCTCCTTCGGCGTCGCCTTGGTCGCCGGGAGGAAGCGGGTGCCGAGGCCGGCGGCCGGGATGACAGCCTTGCTGATCCGGCCGAGCCTGGGGAGCGACTGATTCATGCGGTGCACCCTAACGGTTCGGAATGAGAGAAAGATGTGGCTCCGGTTAACTTCCTCCACATAAAGGCAGTTACATGAGCTTCGCCCCTTCACGGAGGACCGCCATGACATCGGAAACGTCCGAAAAGAGCTTGCTGCGCAGCCGACTTCTGGGCGCCCGCGCCGCGCTGCTCCCCGAATTCCTCGTGGAGTCGGCCGGCGCCTTCGCCCGCCAGGGGGTGGAACTGGCCGAGCTCGCCGGGGCGTCCACCGTCGCCGCGTACGTGTCCGTGGGCCGCGAGCCGGGCACGCGCGCGCTGCTCGACGCGCTCCACGCGCGCGGGGTGCGGGTCCTGCTCCCGGTGCTGCTCCCCGACAACGACCTGGACTGGGCCGCGTACGAGGGGCCGGACCGGCTCGCGCGGGCGGGCCGGGGGCTCCTCGAACCGGTCGGTCCCCGGCTCGGCCCGGAGGCGGTGTGCGCGGCGGACGCCGTGCTGCTGCCGGGGCTCGCGGTGGACGCGCGCGGGATGCGGCTCGGGCGGGGCGGCGGCTCGTACGACCGGGTCCTCGCCCGGCTCGTACGGGCCGGGCGGGATCCCGCCCTGGTGGTCCTCCTCTACGCGGACGAGGTGGTCGGGCGGGTCCCGGAGGAACCGCACGACCACCCCGTGCACGCGGTGGTGACCCCGGAGGCGGTGATCCGCTTCCGGGCCGCCCCCGCGGCTACGGCTTGAGGACCAGCGTGTCCTTCGTCGCCGCGTCGACCGCGGCCCTGCCGTGGGCCCAGTCGTACAGCTCGCCCTTCGCCCACGCGTCCGTCTGGTCGGTGTAGTGCGAGTGGAAGGCGTGGCCGGAGGCCCCGGTCAGGTTGATCCACCGGGACTTGTCCCAGTCGCCGACGTTGACGACCATCCGCATCGACGGCACCCAGATGACCTCGTAGCCGCCGGCCGCGTTCCAGCCGGTGGCGTCGACGGCCGCCTCGCCGCCGCCCAGGTTCCACGGGCCGCGGTTGAGGAGCTGCTGCACGACGCCGGGCCCGGCGGTGCCGAGGGTCTGGTTCTTCAGGGTCAGCTGGTGCAGCCGGCCCCAGCTCCAGGTGGAGACGTCCTTGCCGAGCTTGGCGGTCAGCTCCCAGCGCGCGTCCTTCATGGCGCGGGCGAGCAGCTGGTCACGGGTCTCGGTGGCCTGGTCGGTGCGGCTGCCCGGGGTGGCCCACCACTCGCTCTTCTCCTGCTTGAGGAGCGGGCGGACGACCTCGTACCAGCGGTCGCCGCCGTCCGGCTGCGCCGAGTCGGGGTCGCGCTGGCCGCACTCGCGGACGAGCTTGTTCTGCTCGTCGACCGGGCCGGTGGCGTCGGCCGGGCGCACGTTGACGCAGTCGCCCTCGGCGCGCACCTCCTTGGGCAGCTTGTTGCCGAAGGAGAGCTTGAGGACGTTGCGCCAGACCGCGTTGAAGTAGGCGGCGGCGGCCGAGTCGGGCTCCTGGGTGTAGTCCCAGCCCTCCAGGAGCTTCTGGGCCTCGCGGACGTGCGGGTCGGCGATGTCGATCTTGAGCAGGAGCGGGTTGAGCAGGGTCGCGATCTCGCTGCGGTTGTCCGTCTGCATGGTCCGCATGTCGTCCGGCGAGATCTTCCCGCCGTCCTTGGTCTTCGACTCGATCAGGTCGTTGATCCGCTGGCTGCGCGAGCCGTAGCCCCAGTCCTTGGTGAGCAGGTCGGGGTACTTCTTCGGGTCGATCACGGCCTGGTTGGCGGTGACGATGTAGCCGCGCTCCGGGTCGAGCTCGTAGGGCAGCTTCTCGAAGGGGATGTAGCCCTTCCACCTGTACGAGGAGTCCCAGCCGGGCGCGGGCAGGGTGCCGTCGCCCTTGGTGCGCTGCGGGATCTTGCCCGGCGACTGGTAGCCGATGTGGCCCTCGGTGTCGGCGTAGATCAGGTTCTGCGAGGGGACCTCGAAGTTCCTGGCGGCGGCCCGGAAGGTGTCGAAGTCCTTGGCGCGGTCGATGGCGAAGATCGCGTCCATCGACTTCCCGGGCTGGAGGGCGGTCCACTGGAGGGAGACGCCGTAGCCGGTGCCGCGGTCGGGGGCGGCGTTGCCGACGGGGGCCTTCTGGCCGACCGTCTCCAGTTCGGTGGAGCGGTCGGAGACCAGCGGGCCGTGCTCGGTGGAGCGGACGGTGATCTTGCGGTCGGCGCCGCCGGCGACCTTGATGGTCTCCTCGCGGACGGTGAAGGGCTTGACCTTGCCGTCGACGAGGTAGCCGTCGGGGCCGATCTTCTCCAGGTAGAGGTCGGTGACGTCGGCGCCGAGGTTGGTGAGGCCCCAGGCGATCTTGTCGTTGTGTCCGATGATCACACCGGGCATGCCGGAGAAGGTGTAGCCGGAGACGTCGTAGCGGCAGGTGGCCGAGACCGAGCGGCAGTGCAGGCCCATCTGGTACCAGAGGGACGGCAGCTGCGGCGCGAGGTGCGGGTCGTTGGCGAGCAGCGGCTTGCCGGAGGTCGTGTACTTCCCGGCGACGACCCAGGAGTTCGAGCCGATGCCGTTGCCGTTGGGGCCGAGCAGGGCCGGGACGCCGTCGAGGACCTCGGAGAGGGCGGCGAGCTGGGACGACATCCCCTGCGAGGAGTCGCCGGAGCCGGCCGGGTCGGTGCCCGGGGTCTCGCCCGTGCCCGGGTCGTCGCCGTCGCCCCCGCCCGCGGGGTCGAACTTGCCGGTGGACCCGTCGACCTTCCCGCCGTCCACGATCGGCTGGTGGAGCGCGTACGGGTACTCCGGGTAGAGCTGCTTGATCTGCGCCGGGGTCAGCCGGCTGGTGAGCAGCGAGCGGTCGATCTCGTCCTGCATGTTGCCGCGCAGGTCCCAGGCCATCGCCTTCAGCCAGGCCACCGAGTCGACCGGCGTCCACGGCTCGATCGCGTAGTCGTTGGTGAGGGCCAGGGCCGCGTACTCCACGGAGACGTCGCCCGGCTCCCGGTCCTTCAGGTAGGCGTTGACGCCCTCCGCGTACGCCTGGAGGTACTTCTTGGTCTCCGCCGACAGGACCTTGTCGTACTCCTCCTGCGCGACCCGGCGCCAGCCGAGGGTGCGCAGGAAGGAGTCCGTCTCGACCTGGCCCTCGCCGAACATCTCGGAGAGCCGGCCCGCGGTCACGTGGCGGCGGACGTCCATCTCGTAGAACCGGTCCTGCGCCTGGACGTAGCCCTGGGCGCGGAAGAGGTCCGTCTCGTTGTCGGCGTAGATCTGCGGGATCCCCTGGGCGTCCCGCTTCACCTCCACCTGACCGGAGAGGCTGTCGAGGCGGATCTCGCCGGTCGCCTGCGGGAACGAGCCCCGGACGGTGCTGACACCCCAGTAGCCGCCGGCCCCGACGCCCGCGACCAGCACGAGGACCAGGAGGACGAGGAGCAGGCGGGCACGCCGCCCTTTCTTCTTGGCGGGGGGCGCGGACGTGTTGGAGGGCATCGCTGTCCTTCGAGGGGCAGGGTGGTCCTGGAGTACGGGTGCCACCTTAGGCGCAGCGTCCGGACGGCTCGGACGCGGTGTCAGGAAGAGAACCGTACTGGTGAGCGGACGGGCCACACGGAAGCCGTCAAGAAAACGTTAAAGATTAGGTAAGGTAACGAAGTGTCGTCCGCTGGAGGAACGATCCAGCTGCATGTGAGGGGAAGGATCGGCCACTGACTGTCCACCAGCTCAACGAACTCCTGCTCGTCAGCTCGCTCGTGCTGCTGATCGCCGTCGCGGCCGTGCGGATCTCGTCCCGGAGCGGCCTCCCCAGCCTCCTGCTGTACCTGGGGATCGGCGTCGCCATCGGGCAGGACGGCATCGGCAACATCGCCTTCGACAACGCCGAGCTGACGCAGGTCATCGGCTACGCGGCCCTCGTCGTGATCCTCGCCGAGGGCGGCCTCGGCACGAAGTGGAAGGAGGTCAGGCCGGCCCTTCCGGCCGCGGCCGTCCTCTCCACCGTCGGCGTCGCGGTCAGTGTCGGCGTCACCGCCGCCGGCGCCCACTACCTCGTGGGCCTGGACTGGCGGCAGGCCCTGATCATCGGCGCCGTCGTCTCCTCCACCGACGCCGCCGCGGTCTTCTCCGTACTGCGCAAGGTGCCCCTGCCCTCACGGGTCACCGGCACCCTGGAGGCCGAGTCCGGCTTCAACGACGCCCCCGTCGTCATCCTCGTGGTCGCCTTCTCCACCGCCGGACCGATCGACCACTGGTACGTGCTCCTCGGCGAGATCGCCCTGGAACTCGCCATCGGCGCGGCCGTCGGCATCGCGGTCGGCTTCCTCGGCGCCTACGGGCTGCGGCACGTCGCCCTGCCCGCCTCCGGCCTCTACCCGATCGCCGTCATGGCCATCGCCGTCGTCGCGTACGCCGCGGGAGCCATGGCCCACGGCTCCGGCTTCCTCGCGGTCTATCTGGCCTCGATGATCCTCGGCAACGCCAAGCTGCCGCACGCGCCCGCGAACCGCGGCTTCGCCGAGGGCCTCGGCTGGATCGCGCAGATCGGCATGTTCGTCCTGCTCGGCCTGCTCGTCACCCCGCACGACCTGGTCAACGACTTCTGGCCCGCCGTCGTCATCGGCCTGATCCTGACGATGGTCGCGCGGCCCCTGGAGGTCCTGGTCAGCCTGCTGCCGTTCCGGATCCCCTGGCAGGAGCAGGCCCTCATGTCCTGGGCCGGCCTGCGCGGAGCCGTCCCCATCATCCTCGCCACCATCCCGATGGTGGCCAAGGTCGAGGGCAGCGAACGGATCTTCAACATCGTCTTCGTCCTGGTCGTCGTCTACACCCTCATCCAGGGCCCGACGCTGCCCTGGCTGGCGAAGGCGCTCAGGCTCGGCGCCTCCTCGGACGCCTCCGACCTCGGCGTCGAGTCCGCCCCCCTGGAGCGGCTGCGCGGCCACCTGCTCTCCGTCGCCATCCCGGACGGCTCCCGGATGCACGGCGTGGAGGTCGCCGAACTGCGCCTCCCGGCGGGAGCGGCGGTCACCCTCGTCGTACGGGAGGAGAAGAGCTTCGTACCGGGGCCCGCGACCGTCCTGCGGCACGGCGACGAACTGCTGGTCGTCGCCACCGATCCCGTACGGGACGCCACGGAACGGCGCCTGCGGGCGGTCGGCCAGGGCGGCAAGCTCGCCGGCTGGCTCGGCACGGGGGGCGGCTCGACGGCGCTCGGGCCGCCACCGGGCACGGAGACGCGCTTCCACCGGGCGGGGCAGCGGGGCGGGTCCGGTCAGCGGGGCGGGTCGGGTCAGCGGGGCGGGACCGGTCAGAGGGCCGGGTCGGGTCAGCGGGCCGGGTCCGGTCAGCGCCAGAAGAAGCCGACCGGCTGACGACTGAGACATGGCGCACACGAGCCCTGCGATCGCAGGAATCGATTCGGGGGAGGGAGCGTTTCCCAGGCGGGAGGCGTTCCCTCCCTGTACCATGAAGGCACACCTGATCGAACCAACTCTGCCTGACGCAGAGCTGGCGCGACCGTATGGCGGCCGTGGCGCCCCTCCGCAGTGGGGCCGGCCCGGTATCTACCGCAGTTCCGCGCATGAGGACAGCTCTCGGCGACACCCGCACCACCGTGCACGGGGCGCGCTACCAGGCGGCGGAAAGGCAAGGACCGTGGTGTCCACGGTCAACACGGGCACGGTCGACGCGGAGAAGACCCGCGCGGACGAGCGGCCCGGCACGGACGAGCGACCCGGTTACGGGCAGCTGCTGCGCACCCCCGGTGCGCTGTCCTTCCTGCTCCCCGGCTTCGCCGCCCGGCAGCCCTTCGCGATGCTGACCATCGGCATCGTCCTGCTCGTCCAGCACACCACCGGCTCCTTCGGCAGCGCCGGCGCGGTCGCCGCCGTCACCGGCGTCTCCATGGCGCTCTTCGCGCCGCAGAGCGGCAAGCTCGCCGACCGCTTCGGCCAGCGCGCCGTCCTGGTCCCCGGCGTCCTCGTCCACACCGCGTCCGTCTCGCTGCTCGTGGCCCTCGCCCTGGCCGGCGCCCCGCTCTGGGCGCTGTTCCTGGCCGCCGTGCCCGCCGGCGCCTCCGTGCCGCAGGTCGGACCGATGGTCCGGGCCCGCTGGGCGGCCAAGCTCGACGGCACCCCGCTGATGCCGACGGCCGCGGCCTTCGAGTCCGTCACGGACGAGTTCACCTTCGTCGTCGGCCCGGTCCTCGCGACCGCGCTGTGCACCGGCGTCCACCCGGCCGCCGGTCTGATCGCCGAGGCCGGCCTCACCCTCGTCGGCGGCCTGTTCTTCGCCGCGCAGCGCGCCACCCAGCCCGCGTACGGCCTGGCCGCGGCCCACGCCGCCGGGCCCCACCGCTCGGCGCTCTCCGTGCCCGGCGTCCGCGTCCTGATCGTCGCCTTCCTCGGCATCGGCTCCGTCTTCGGCGGCATGCAGGTCTCCCTCACCGCCTTCAGCGAGGAGATCGGCAACCCCGGCGCCAACGGCCTGCTGTACGGGGTCTTCGCCGCCGGCAACATGCTCGCGGGCCTCGCCATGGGCGCCGTCGCCTGGAAGACCGGCCCCCGCCGCCGTCTGATCCTGGGCTACGCGGGCCTCACCGTCGCCGCGTCCCTGCTGTGGTCCGCGCACTCGGTGCTGCTCCTCGGCGCCCTGGGCCTGGTCGTGGGCCTGTGCATCGCCCCCGCCCTGATCACCGGCTACACCATCGTCGAGACCCTGATCCCGGCCTCGGCCCGCACGGAGGCCTTCACCTGGCTTACCGGCGCCGTCGCGCTGGGCCAGGCGGCGGCCGTCACGGTCGCCGGACGCCTCGCCGACGCCCACGGCGCGAGCACCGGATTCCTGGTGCCGATGGCGGGCACGGCCCTGGCCCTGACCACGCTGGTGCTGCTGCGGTCGCGGCTGAAGCCGCGCGAGTCGGGCCGGGTCGCGGCGCGTGGTATCGGTCACCGCGTGCCGGTGGCGGTGGACTGAGGCCACGGAATGCGTCACTATGGATCGTCGTTAGCACTCGATGAGTGTGAGTGCCAGGAGGAAGTCAAGTGCCGACCTACCAGTACCAGTGCACCGAGTGCGGCGAAGGCCTCGAGGCGGTGCAGAAGTTCACCGATGACGCGCTGACCGAGTGCCCCAGCTGCAAGGGCCGCCTGAAGAAGGTGTTCTCGGCCGTCGGCATCGTCTTCAAGGGATCCGGCTTCTACCGGAACGACAGCCGCGGCTCCTCGTCCAGCAGCTCGCCGGCCTCGTCGAAGCCCTCGACGTCCACGACGGCCTCTTCGGGCTCGTCCGGCTCGTCGTCGGACGCGAAGCCCGCCGCTTCGACCGCGTCGTCGTCCTCTTCCTCCTCCTCGGCGTCCTCGTCGAGCACCGGAAGCTCGGCCGCCTGATCTCTGTTCCTCCTGAGGGCCCCGTCGCATGCGACGGGGCCCTCAGGCGTGTCCGGAGTCCCCTCAGGTATGTCCGGAGTCGCCTCAGGCAGGTCCGGAGTTCCCTCGGGGGAGTGAGGGAGTTTTCCACAGGGGCCGGGTGATCCCCAGGCCGGAGCGGGGTGGGAGCGGGGCGGGGAGAGTGGGAGCCGCTTCCCCTCCTTCCTTCCCACTCCGGACAGGCGGTGTCCCGTGACGACCACGAACAGCTCCCTCCTCCCCTTTCCCGCCTCCCCCGTCTCCGTGCCGGCGCCGTGCGCGGTGCCGCCCTTCGAGCCCGTACGGGTACGGGGCGCCCGGCCGCGACTGCGCGGGGCGCTGCGCCGGGGGCGACGGATGCCGGTGGTGCTCCTGGCGCTGATGGCGGCGGCGCTCGCCGTGGCGGCGGCCGTCCCGGGCGGCGGGCCGTCCCCCGGGGGCACGAGGGCCACCGCCGTCTCCCCCGCACGCCCCGTGCCGGCCGCTCCCCTGGTGTCCGCTCCGGTACGGATCGCCGACGCCGCGACCGTACGGCTGCTGCGGCCCGGGGACCGGGTCGACGTGATCGCCGCGCCCCACGCGCCGCCCGGCGGGGACGGCGGGGCCCGGGTGGTCGCGTCGGGCGCCCGGGTCGCCGAGGTCCCGCGGGCGGACGGGGACGGTCCGGACGGAGGGGCGCTCGTCGTCCTCTCCGTGCCCCGGGCGACGGCGGCGACGCTGGCGGGCGCCGGGGTCACGTCCCGGCTGGCGGTGACGGTGTGCTGATTCGCACGGACAGCCTGCCGAGTAACCGTCCCGTGTGTACGGATTGGACGCCCTCGCGCCGGGCACGGCGTAATGGCACGGCACGCAGCACGAGTGACGGAGACGAAAGGCACTTCGGTGGCCGAGAAGAAGGAAAGTGTGCTGGGAGGCTTCAAGGCCTTCCTCATGCGCGGCAACGTGATCGATCTGGCGGTGGCGGTCGTCATCGGCGCCGCGTTCACGAACATCGTGAACTCGGTGGTCAAGGGCATCATCAACCCGATCGTGGGCGCCTTCGGCACGAAGGACCTGGAGAGCTACTCGTCCTGCATCAAGGGCACCTGCGAGGTGGTCGACGGCGAGGTGCAGGGCATCCAGCTCCAGTGGGGCCTGGTGCTCAGCGCGGTGTTGAGCTTCCTGATCACCGCGGCCGTCGTCTACTTCCTGATGGTCCTGCCGATGGCGAAGATCCTCGCGAAGCGCGCCGCGCACGACAGGGCGAAGGAGGGCGTGCAGGAGACCCTGGAGGTCAGCGAGCTGGAGGTGCTCAAGGAGATCCGCGACCACCTGGTCGCCCAGCGCGGCCCCTCGACGGGGACGGGCGCGGGAACGGGTCCCGGCTCGGGCTCCGGTGGCGGCACGGGGACACACCCCACCTCCTGACCGGCGTCGTGCGCCGGGTTCAGAGGTGGTGCGGCGGCTTCTCGTCGAGGAAGCGCGCGAGGTCGGCGGCGCTGTCGCCGCCGTTGGGAGGCCGCTCGCCCCACCCGCGGTCCGTGTCGTCCGCGGACTGGCGGTCCAGCGGATCGTCGAAGACGATGGCCGGCCGGGGCCTGCCCTGGGGGCGGGCGGGCGTGCCGGGTCGCTCCGTGTCTCGCGGGCCGTGGGCGGGGGCGGTGCTCATCCTTTCAGGGTACGCCCGCCGCCCCGCTCCGCGCCCGTCAGATCCGGGGCCCCGCCCCATCCGGTCCTCCACCCGGTCCTCCGCCCGGCCTCAGCGGTCCTTCGGGTCGAGCAGCCAGAGGCCGAGCACCACGAGGAACGACAGGACGAGGAAGCCCGCACCCCACCAGGCGGTGCCGGTGTCGCCCGACATCCACTCGTTCACCACGATCGTCAGGCCCCAGAGTTGGCCGACGACGACCGAGAGCGCCAGGGCGAGACGGGCGTTCAGCTTCGAGGAGCGCTCGGGCTCCTGCTCCGCGCCGGCTCCCGGCCCCGGTCCGGTGTGCCGGATCCGGGGGTCGCCGTAGCCGCTGGTGGGCCGGATCTGCGGGTAGCGCTCGTGCAGGGGCCGGTTCAGGCGCGGCTGGACGCTGCCCGGGGTGTAGGCGGGGGGCCGGGGCGGCTCCGCCGGTCCCGGGACCTCCGGATCGCGGGGGAAGGCGCTCTCGCTCATGTCCGCTCGCTCCTCTCCGGCACCCGCGCGCCCGTGCCGGCGCCAGCGCCCGCACCTGATCCCGCGCCCGTACCCGCACCTGATCCCGCGCCCGTACCCGTACCCGATCCCGTCCCCGCGCCCGATCCCGTCCCCGCGCCCGCGCCTTCGGCGGAGGCTCCGGGGCAGCCCAGGCGGGCGGCGAGGTCCGGGCGGTCCGGGCCGAGTTCGCGGCAGAGGCCCTCGCGGGCGCTCTCGCCCGAGCGGGCGGTGCCGACCGCCCAGACGCTGCCGTCGGCCTCCTCCACCAGGAGCACCTTCGGGAGTCCCCGGGGCGGCGGGCCGGCGGTGACCTCTCCCGTACGCGCGTTGAAGACGCCCTCGTGGCAGGGGCAGTACAGCTCGCCCTCGCTCCCCCGGTCCCTGCGCCAGAGGACGGCGCAGGCGAGGTGGGTGCAGACGGCGGAGTAGCCGGCGAGGGTGCCGTCCTCCAGGCGGACGGCGACCGCGCGGTCGTCGGCGCCGGGGTAGCGGAAGGCGAGGGAGTCGCCGGGCAGGATCCGGTCGGCGATCCGCTTCGGCTCGGGGGCGCCTTCGCCGTCGCCGTGCCGGTGCAGGATGCCGGAGGCGACGCCGATCCCGCCGACGGCGAGGCCGCCGGAGACGGTGGCGACGATCCGCAGGTAGTCGCGGCGGGTGGTGAGGGAGTCGGCGGCGATCCGGTCGTGGAGCGCGTCCTGGGCCGCGTCGGTGCGGGGGTCCGGCGCGGGGGGCTGGGGATCGGTGACGCTCAACGGACGTCCCTTCCGTTGATCTCCACGACGGGGAGCCCGCCGGGCACCGGCCACTGGACCTTGTCGGCGGGGACGACCATCGCGACCCCGGTGGAGACGGTGGTGGTGCCGAAGGTGAAGGAGTCGGCCACCTGGACGCCGGGGCGTTCGGCCCGCAGCTCCTCGACGGTGCCGTAGAAGAGGGCGCCGGTGGGGCAGACGGTGGCGCACATGGGGGCGAGGCCGTAGGCGGTGCGGTCGTAGCAGAGGTTGCACTTCAGCTGGAGCTTGGCCTGGAGGTCGATCTTGGGCACGCCGAAGGGGCAGGCGTTGACGCAGTTGGCGCAGCCGATGCAGCGGGTGGTGTCGGCCTGCTGCACGACGCCGTCGGGGGTGACGAGGATCGCGTCGGCGGGGCAGACCTCGGCGCAGGGGGCGACGGGGTCCTCGCAGTGCATGCAGACGGTGGGGAGGGAGGCGACGGAGTGGCCCTCGTCGGGGTAGTCGAGGTGGATCATCGACTTGCCGCGGTGGGAGTCGCATTCGCGGCAGGCGGAGACGCAGGCCTGGCAGCCGATGCAGCGGCCGGGGTCGATGAAGATCGTGCGGCCCATCATGTGCGGGTCAGCTCCTCTCGGCGGTGCCGCGGCCCTGGGGGGAGGTGGGGGGCAGCGGGTCGGTGCGGGAGACCTGGGCCTCGGGGTAGGCCGGCTGTCCGGGGGGCGTGGGCGGGGCGGGGACCTCGTCGATGCGTTCGGCGGCCTCGACGCGGGCGGCGCACACCTTGTACTCGGGGATCTTGGAGCGGGGGTCGAGGGCGTCGATGGTGAGGGCGTTGGCCGCGGTGGGGACGGGCCAGTGGTAGGGCACGAAGACGGTGTCGGGGCGGATGGCGTCGGTGACGAGGGCGGGGAAGACCTCGCTGCCGCGGCGGGTGACGACGCGGACGGGGTCGCCGTTGCGGAAGCCGTGGGAGGGGTGGACCTCGACCCAGGGGCGGGGGGTCTGTTCGACGAGGCCCGCGAGGCGGCGGGTCTGGTTGCCGGAGAGGAAGTGGGCGACGGTGCGGCCGGTGGTGAGCGAGAGGGGGAACTCCTCGCTGTACGGGTCCATGGGCGGGTGCCACTCGACGACCTGGAGGTGGATCTTCCCGTCGGGGTGGTAGGAGCGGCCGTCCTCGAAGAGCCGGGGGGTGCCGGGGTGGTCGGTGGTGGGGCAGGGCCAGGCGATGCCGCCGGTCTCCTCCAGCCGCTCGTAGGTGATGCCGTAGTAGTCGTTGACGGTCCCGGCGGAGGCGACGCGGAGCTCCTCGAAGACGGAGCGGGAGTCGGGGAAGTCGAACTTGTCGCCGGCGCCGAGCCGGCGGGCGAGCTCGCACATGACCCAGGTGTCGGTGCGGACGCCGGCGGGGGGCTCCTGGGCCTTGTTGTGCTTGACGACGCGGGCCTCGGCGTTGGCCATGACGCCCTCGTCCTCGGCCCAGACGGTGACGGGGAAGACGACGTGGGCGTTGGCGGCGGTCTCGGAGAGGAAGAAGTCGAACTGGGCGTGGAACTGGAGGGTGTCGTAGCCGTTCTTGACGGTGGCGTAGTTCGGGAGGGAGACGAAGGGGTTGTTGCAGACGCCGATGAGGCCGCGGATCTCCTCGCGCTGCATCTGCCAGACCATCTCCATCATGGAGGTGCCGGCGGAGGGGAGTTCGGTCTCGTCGATGCCCCAGATCTCGCAGATCTGGCGGCGGTGCTCGGGGTTGGTGATGGAGCGGCCGCCGGGCAGGAGGTCGGACTTCTGGCCGTGTTCGCGGCCGCCCTGGCCGTTGCCCTGGCCGGTGATGGTGCCGTATCCGGCGCCGGGTTTGCCGATGTTGCCGGTGGCGACGCAGAGGTTGATGACGGTGAGGCAGTTCTCGACGCCCTGGGAGTGGTGCTCGATGCCCCGGGCGTGCCAGGCCATGGCCCGGTCGGCGCCGGCGAACACCCGGGCGACCTGGACGATCTGCTCCTCGGGGACGCCGCAGATCCGCGCCGCGCGGGACGGCGGGTACTCGGCGACGGTCCGCCTGACCTCGTCCCAGCCGGTGGCGTGGGCGGCGAGGTAGGCCTCGTCGGTGAGGCCCTCGGCGACGACGACGTTCAGGACGGCGTTGAAGAAGGCGGAGTCGGTGCCGGGCTTGAGGGCGACGTGGATGTCGGCGGTGCGGGCGATCGCGGTCTCGCGGGGGTCGATCACGATCAGGGCGGCGCCCCGGTCGCGGGCTCCCCACACGTACTGGGTCATGACGGGGAAGCACTCGCCGACGTTGGATCCGGCGATGAGGAGGCAGTCGCTGAGGAGGATGTCGGAGAAGGGGTTGCCGGCGCGGTCGATGCCGAAGGCGAGCTTGTTGGCGCCGGCGGCGGAGACCATGCAGAGGCGTCCGTTGTAGTCGACGTGCTTGGTCTTCAGGGCGACCCGGGCGAACTTGCCGACGAGGTAGGTCTTCTCGGAGAAGAGGCTGGCGCCGCCGAGGAGGCCGAAGGCGTCGTCGCCGTACTCGGCCTGGATGCGGCGGATCTCGGCGACGGTGTGGTCGAGGGCCTCCTCCCAGCTGACCTCGCGGAACTCCTCGTCGCGGCGCAGGCGCATGAGGGGGGCGGTGAGCCGGTCGGGGTGGTTGACCTGCTGGTAGGCGTTGATGCCCTTGGGGCAGAGCCGCATCCGGTTGATGTCGTGGTTGCGGGGTTCGACGCCGAAGACCTTGCCGTGGCGGTCGACGCGCAGGTACATGCCGCACTGGACGCCGCAGAAGCAGCAGTGGGTGGGGACGAGGGTCTCCCCGTTCTGGTCGGCGTGCCAGCGGTCGGCGGGGATGCCTCCGGCGTCGCGGAAGTTGCGGGAGCCGGGCGGGGCGAGGGAGGGGTCGAGCGGCAGGGTCCGCCCGGGGACGGCACCGGGGGCGGCCGCGGGGTCGGTGGCGCTCACTTGAAGCCCTTCTTCACGTGGTCGAGGTAGGCGGTGCCGCGCAGGACGCGCTTGCAGCGGGGGCAGTACTCGGCCCAGTCCTCGAAGCCGAGGTCGAGGTCGCGCATGGTGCCCTGGAGGTTCTCCACGTACGGCGCGGTGTCGATGGCCTGTCCGCAGCGGCGGCAGGTGAAGACCTCGCCCCCCTCGTCCTTGCGGCGGGAGGTGTATTTGAAGAGCTGCATGCCGACGGCGGCGGGCCGCTGCACGATGTGGAAGAACTTCCCGAAGGGGATGTAGATCAGGGTGAAGACGACGGACACCATGTGGAGGACGGCGAGGAACTCGTAGCCGCCGCCGTGCAGGAAGATCGACGAGAAGGTCAGCAGCAGCCCGGTCACGGAGATGACGATGAGGGCGAGCAGGGGGACCAGGTCGTAGGCGAAGCGCTGGCCGGTGATGGCGCCCCGGTCCTTCATGCGGCGCCAGAGGAAGTAGCCGGCGCCGGGGATGACGAGGACGGCGGCGATGTCGAGGCCGTGGAACATGAGCCAGCCGAGGATGCCGAGCGAGTCGAAGCCGAGGACCTTGAAGCCCCAGATCCGCATCTCGTAGCCGGGGCCGGCGCCGGTGGAGGAGGTGAAGGTGAACCAGCCCCAGGTGAGTGGGAAGGTGATCGCGGCGGCGAGCAGACAGCCCCAGAAGATGAGCTGGTGGGCGGCCCAGCGGGCGTGGGAGCGGGCGCCGAGGAACTTCTGGAAGCCGAGGTAGGTGGCGATCATCCGGGGCAGCGCGGTGGGTGCCCGGCGGAAGTTCGCGACGGAGAAGAAGGAGCCCCAGCCCTTGCGGAAGAGGCGGCGGGCGCCGGGGGCGGAGATCCAGACGGTGTAGCGGTAGGCGACGCCGAAGGCGAGGAAGACGGTGGCGACGGCGTAGGGCAGGAGGGCCGAGTCGAAGTCGCGGAGCAGACGGCTGCCGAGGACGATCGCGACGATCAGCAGGGCGGAGACGACCGCGCCGACCAGGGAGGCACGGCGCCGCACGGCGCCGGGGCTCTGGGTCGGGGGGTCCGCCGCGGCCGCGTCGGTGGCGCCGGAGGCGGGGGCGGGCCCGCCCGTCGGAGGGGTCGGCTCGGCGGTCTGCGGTGGCTCGGTCACGCGGCCACGTTAAGGCCGGATGGCCCCTTTCGCCCCTTTTGCGGGGCGGCGTGGTGTGGGCGTCGCTCAGACGGCGTTCAGACCGTGGGAGCGGAAGACCTCACGGACCCCGGCGACCTGACCGGAGGTCGGGGACGGCGTGCCGTGCAGGGTGAACGGCATGGCGAGTGCCCGCCACTTCACTTCGCCCAGCTTGTGGAAGGGCAGGACGTCCACGCGGGAGACGTTGCCGAGACCCGCGGCGAAGGCGGCGATCCCCTCGACCTCGGCGGGGTCGTCGGTGAGGCCCGGGACGAGGACGAAGCGGACGTGGACCTCCCGGCCGAGGTCGGCGAGGCGCCGGGCGAAGTCCAGGGTGGGTCCCAGCGGGCGTCCGGTGACCTTCCGGTACGTGGCGGGGTTCCAGGCCTTGATGTCGAGGAGCACCAGGTCGGTGTCGCGCAGCAGGGCGTCGGTGGCGCGGGTGCCGAGGAAGCCCGAGGTGTCGAGGGCCGTGGGGAGGCCGAGCTCGTGCTTCAGGCGGTGCAGGAGTTCGCCCGTGAAGACCGGCTGGAGGAGGGGCTCGCCGCCGGAGACGGTGGCGCCGCCGCCGGAGGCGGAGATGAAGCGGACGTACCGGGCGGCCTCGGCGATCACGTCGTCGGCGGAGGTGCGCCGGCCGGCCCGCATCCGCCAGGTGTCGGGGTTGTGGCAGTAGAGACAGGTGAGGGGGCAGCCGGAGAGGAAGGCGACGAAGCGGGTGCCGGGCCCGTCGACTCCGGTGGACAGGTCCCAGGAGTGCAGCGACCCCTCGGCGGGCCGCCGGGTCACCGCGACGGCGGGGGTGGTGGGTCCGGTGGCGGGGGCGGCGGCTGGGGCGGTGACGGGTCCGGTGGCGAGGCGGGGCAC
>NZ_LGEG01000181.1 GCF_001280125.1 Streptomyces sp. NRRL F-6492 | reverse complement strand
CGAGACCGAGGAAGGCCGGGTAGTTGCGGGGATGGCGCTCGTAGCGGTGGTTGAGCCGGCGGTAGCCGGTCAGCCAGGACATGGTCCGCTCGATCACCCGCCTGCGGCGGCCGAGTCGTTCGGAGGATTCGATGCCCTTACGCGCGATGCGGACGCCGATGCGTTTCCCGCGGAGCCATTTCCGCAGCTCAGGTATGTCGTAGGCTTTGTCGGCGTGCAGACGCTGTGGTTTGAAGTGACGGCCGCGATGGGGGTCGTGTCTCGTT
>NZ_LGEG01000180.1 GCF_001280125.1 Streptomyces sp. NRRL F-6492 | reverse complement strand
ACGCGGATTTGCCTACGTGACGTCCTACACCCTTACCCCGGGACTACCACCGCCCGGGCTGGACTACCTTCCTGCGTCACCCCATCGCTTACCTACTACCACCTTGGGCCGGCGGCTCCACCACTCCCCTTTGCCCGAAGGCTCCGGGGCGGCTTCACGGCCTTAGCATTAATGGGCTCGATATTGGGCGTTTCAAAGCGGGTACCGGAATATCAACCGGTTGTCCATCGACTACGCCTGTCGGCCTCGCCTTAGGTCCCGACTTACCCTGGGCAG
>NZ_LGEG01000179.1 GCF_001280125.1 Streptomyces sp. NRRL F-6492 | reverse complement strand
ACGCGGATTTGCCTACGTGACGTCCTACACCCTTACCCCGGGACTACCACCGCCCGGGCTGGACTACCTTCCTGCGTCACCCCATCGCTTACCTACTACAAGTCTGGTTCGTCGGCTCCACCACTCCCCTTTGCCCGAAGGCTCCGGGGCGGCTTCACGGACTTAGCATCGCCTGATTCGATATTGGGCGTTTCAAAGCGGGTACCGGAATATCAACCGGTTGTCCATCGACTACGCCTGTCGGCCTCGCCTTAGGTCCCGACTTACCCTGGGCAG
>NZ_LGEG01000178.1 GCF_001280125.1 Streptomyces sp. NRRL F-6492 | reverse complement strand
AGGCGGCGGGCGAGATCAGCGGGCTCACCGGGGTCGACGACCCCTACGAGGCCCCCGGGGCGCCCGACCTGCGGATCGAGTCCCAGAACCAGACCGTGCAGGAGTCCGCGGCGCAGCTCCACGCGCTGCTCACCGAGAAGGGTCTGCTGTGACCACTGTCGCCCACGTCCACGAGACGACCGAGGGTTCGTTCGCGCTGTCGCACCTGGACTCGCTGGAGTCCGAGGCGGTGCACATCTTCCGTGAGGTGGCGGGGGAGTTCGAGCGGCCGGTGATCC
>NZ_LGEG01000177.1 GCF_001280125.1 Streptomyces sp. NRRL F-6492 | reverse complement strand
GCCGGCCTTGTCGTAGGAGTAGTTCGAGGCGACGGAGGGTTCCCCCGTCTTCTGGGGTTCGACGCGGGTCAGGCGGCCCTGGCTGTCGTAGCCGTAGGTGGTGGTGACCTGGGTGGTGTTGTCCTTGCGGGTGCGGATCCTGGTGCCGTCGGTCGTGCCGCCGGTGCCGTACTTGTAGGTGTAAGAACTCCTAACAAAATGCGGTTTGGTCGAAGACTCCGCTGCCGACGGCGGGTGTGGAGTTGCATGACAGGATCCGGCTGTGACGTGTGATGTGTGTGG
>NZ_LGEG01000176.1 GCF_001280125.1 Streptomyces sp. NRRL F-6492 | reverse complement strand
TGTAGGCGTAGGTGTGGGTGCGCTTGCCCGCCTCGTCGACCAGGCCCAGGACGTTGCCGGTGGCGTCGGTGAGGTAGTAGAAGGACTTGCCGCCGTTGCGCACGGAGTTGAGTGTGCCCGCGGGTTCGCGGATGAATCCGGTGTCGGCTCCGGCGGTGGTGGTGCCGGTCAGGCCGAGCGCGGTGTGGTGGAACGTGGTGTCGGCGAGCGCGGTGCGTTCGGTGTTGTCGGTACCCGCGTGGGTCAGGGCCCGGGTGGTGCCGACAGTGGTGATCGACTTGAGCTG
>NZ_LGEG01000175.1 GCF_001280125.1 Streptomyces sp. NRRL F-6492 | reverse complement strand
GGAGGGAGGGGGGGGGAGCGGGGGTGAGGGGTTGGGGTTCCCAAGTGGTTGGGGTCAGGCCAGGGGGGGGGAAGGGGGTGGCGTGGTTCTTATGGGCGTCCACCGGCGCCTGCTCCTACACCGGCGGCAGCTTCGGATCCAACGCCCGCGCTTTAAACTCAAGACCCAGGAGGTCCTCCACCGGCGTGGGGATGTCGCTGATCCGCGAAGCGAACGTGCCCGTCGGCTGCGCCACCGGCGAATCCCGCACTAGGATCCGGAACCCGTCCGTGTAGTTCTCGATGTAGTCGAGCAGCGCGAAC
>NZ_LGEG01000174.1 GCF_001280125.1 Streptomyces sp. NRRL F-6492 | reverse complement strand
GGGTTCCGTCGATGTCGTGCTCGTCGCTGCGGACGAGGAGGGACTGTCCGGCCAGGTAGTACGGCCCCGCGAACCCCACGAGCTGCTTGCGGGTTTCGTTGATGGTGTACGTGCCGACGTAGTAGTCGATCTGGCCGTTCTGCAGGGCGGTCTCGCGGTTGGCCGAGGCGATCGGGCGGAACTAGACGCGGGCCGGGTCGAAGGCGAGGGAGGCCGCCATCATCTTGGCGATCTCGATGTCGAAGCCGGAGTAGCGGCCGGAGGCGGGGTCCTTCTCCCCCATGTAGGGCTGGTCCTCCTTGG
>NZ_LGEG01000173.1 GCF_001280125.1 Streptomyces sp. NRRL F-6492 | reverse complement strand
GAAGACGCCGGCGATGTGGGCGGCGGTGATCTCTCCGATGGAGTGTCCGGCGACGTAGTCGGGGCGCAGTCCGAAGGATTCGACCAGGCGGTAGAGGGCGACTTCTACGGCGAACAGGGCCGGTTGGGTATGAGCGGTCTGGTCGAGATTGTTTCCGGTACGGATGGTGTGCGTGATCGGCTGGTTGAGGTGGGGGTCGAGGGCTGCGCAGGTTTCGTCGAAGGCTTCGGCGAACACGGGGAACGCTTCGTAGAGTTCCATGCCCATGCCGATCCGCTGGGCGCCCTGTCCGGTGAACAGGAAC
>NZ_LGEG01000172.1 GCF_001280125.1 Streptomyces sp. NRRL F-6492 | reverse complement strand
CGGCAAGGGCGCGCGGGAGGCGCTGGTCCGCGTCCCGCAACCGGAACCAGCCTGCCAGGAGGAGGCCCGCGGGAAGCGGCCCTCGACGCGGGCCGCTCTCGGCCACCGCGGCTGTGGCGCCGCCAGTGTCCCCGAACTCATCCCGTGGCTGCGGGACCTCGGCGGCGGGGCCGCCCCCGCCCTGGCCCCGGACGGCACCAACGGGCTGCTGGACGCCCCGGTGACGGCCGCGGGCCTGGAGGTCTAGCGCGCGGAGCCGTGGCTGCTGGCGGCGCGGCCGCCCTTCGGCTTCGTCACGGCGGTGGGGCC
>NZ_LGEG01000171.1 GCF_001280125.1 Streptomyces sp. NRRL F-6492 | reverse complement strand
GGCCGGAGACGCGGACCCGGGGGCGGGGGGTCCGGCGGGGTGAGCCGGGGAGGCCGTTCCGCCGCCGTCATTGGGCCGACAAATGGCGGCGGCCACGGCGGGTTGACGCGCGTCACGCGGCCCGCCAGTCTCTGAGTGCCCGCACCTGGGACCACATCCGATCCGTGAGGCACTGGAGGCCCGATGGCCGGACGCACCGCACGTTCCCTGCCCCTGCGCTTGGTTCTTTCTCTTGTCATGCTCCTGTCCGCTTCGTTGGCCGGGGTGGTGGCCACCGCGGGCACCGCGCAGGCCGACGGCTGCTACACCTGGTCGCGCACCCTCTCCCAGGGGGCCTCCGGCGCCGACGTCACGGCCCTGCAGATCCGCGTGGCCGGCTACCCGGGCAACGGCGCGGTGCTCGGCGTCGACGGCTCCTACGGACCGGCGACCACCGCCGCCGTCAAACGCTTCCAGGCCGCCTACGGACTGGCCGCCGACGGCGTCGCGGGCCCCGCGACGTTCAGCAGGATCTACGCGCTCC
Organism: Streptomyces sp. NRRL F-6492; assembly: GCF_001280125.1. Lineage (GTDB taxonomy): Bacteria > Actinomycetota > Actinomycetes > Streptomycetales > Streptomycetaceae > Streptomyces. Next base: position 79,679 of record NZ_LGEG01000171.1, on the reverse strand, counting down.
AGGACGACGACTGCACGCCCGTCCACTTCTCGTACGCGGAGCTGAACAACTGCAACAGCACCTGGGCCGGGGGCGCGGTGAGCGCGGCCACCGCCAAGTCCAACGCCCTGCGCACCATGTGGAAGCTGGAGGCCCTGCGGCACGCCCTCGGCGACCAGCCCCTCCGCGTCACCAGCGGCTTCCGGAGCCAGGCCTGCAACAGCGCGGTCGGCGGCGCCTCCTCCAGCCGTCATCTGTACGGTGACGCGGCCGACCTCGGCGCCGGACCCCACTCGCTGTGCCGGCTCGCCCAGCAGGCCCGCAACCACGGCTTCAACGGCATCCTCGGGCCCGGCTACCCGGGACACGACGACCACGCCCACGTCGACCACCGGCCCAGCCGCTTCTGGTCCGCCTCCAGCTGCGGCATCTGACCCGCGCGCGGCCCGCGTCTCCCCCGGGGGCGCGGGCCGCGGCACTCGCGGACGCCCCGGCGGCCGGTCCCGCGAAGGCCCGCGCATGACCCGCCCCCGGCGGGTAACACGGCGTCAATGACGAACGCACACGACGTGGGAGCCAGACCGGGCCGCGCCCTTCTGCTGCTGCCCGTGCAGACGGCCCTGGTGGCCGTGCTGGGGCTGCTGGTCACCGGCCCCCCGGCGAACCACTGGCCGCTGTCGGCCGAGGACGGCGTCAACCGCGCGCTGGCCGACCACCGCGCACCCTTCGCGACCACGCTCACCGACATGATGTCCCTGGTGGCGGACACCCAGAGCGTGATCGCCCTGACGCTGCTCTGCGTGCTGGGCCTCCTCCTCGTACCCCCGGCGCCCCGGTGGTGGGAGGCCGGGTTCCTGGCCGTGTCCGTGGCCGCGCAGTCCGCGATCTTCCTGCTCGTCACCCTCGTCGTGAACCGCGACCGTCCCGACGTGCCCCGCCTCGACGGGGCGCCGCCGACGTCCAGCTTCCCCTCCGGTCACGTCGGGGCCTCCATGGCGCTCTACGGAGGCCTGGCCGTGCTCGCGGCCCGGCACCTGCGGGGCGTCTGGCGGAACCTCGTCGTGGGGCTCCTCGTGCTGATCCCCCCGGCCGTGGCGTTCTCACGGCTGTACCGGGGCATGCACCACCCCTCCGACGTGGTGGTGGGACTCCTGAACGGCGCCTGCACGCTGCTGCTCGTGGGGGTCGCGCTGCTGCCGAACGCCCGGAAGGGGAAGGACGGGACGGACCCGGAGCCGGAGCCCGCCGTCCTCGGCACCCTGCGGGCCGTCGTGGTGCGCCACCCGCACGCGTGCGGCGACGAGACCACCGCCCGGGTGCGGGCCGTACTGCGCCGGCACGGGTACGCGGAGCAGCGGTGGACCGATACGACGCCCGAGGACCCCTCCGGCGCCCTGGCCGCGCACCTGAACGGGACGGACGCGGATCCGAACGAAGAGGTCGACCTGGTCGTCGTCTGCGGCGGGGACGGCACCGTGCGCGCCTGCGCCGACGTGCTGGCCGGGAGCGGGACCCCCCTGGCGATCGTCCCCTGCGGCACCGGGAACCTCCTCGCCCGCAACCTCGACCTGCCGGTCGAACCGGTGGCCGCCCTGCGGGAGGCCCTGTCCGGGCGGGCCGTCGGGCTCGACGTGGGGCGCGTAGAGGGCGACGGGCTCGCGCCGACCCGGTTCGCGGTCATGGCGGGCGCCGGGTTCGACGCCGCCATGGTCCGGGACGCCTCGCCGCGGCTCAAGGAGCGCCTGGGCTGGGCCGCGTACGTCCTCTCGGCCGCACGGCACCTGCGGGACCCCCGGATGCGGCTTTCGATCCGGCTCGACGGGGGCGCCCCGCTGGAGCGGCGGGCCCGCATGGTCGTCATCGGCAACGTCGGCGCCCTCCAGGGCGGGCTGCCGCTGCTGCCGGGGGCCCGGCCCGACAGCGGCCGCCTGGAGGTCGTCCTGCTCGACCCGCGCGGGGTGACCGGCTGGCTCGCCGCCGCCGGGTACCTGGTCTCCCACCTGCCGGGCGGACGGGCCTCCCAAGCCTCCGGCACGCGGGAGCGGACCGCCGCGCACGGCGCGCTGGAGTACTTCGGCGCGGCCCGCGTCGACCTCCGCTTCGCCCGTCCCCAGCCGCGCGAGCTCGACGGCGACGTCCTCGCGGCGGGCACCCGGCTGACGGCGGAGGTCGAGCCGGGGGCGCTGCGGGTGCGCCTGCCCGCGCCGACGCGGATCGGCGTGCCGGAGGACCGGACCGGGAAGGAGGTGGCGGAGCATGGGCACCGCGACGCGCGTACCGCGGCTCAGTGAGGTCAGGGCCGTGGAGGCCGAGCTGCGCCTCCAGGGCGAGACCCTGTCCGGGGAGGACGCCTGGGCCACGCTCCGCCGCTACGGGGGCTGGGCGCTCGTACGGGACTCCTTCGTGCGGTTCCGCTACGCCGACGGGTTCAGCCACTCCCGGGCCCTCGCCCTGCAGACCGTCCTGGCGATCCTCCCCTTCGCCATCGCGGTCATAGGGCTGTCGGGCGTGCTGCACACCGAGGACGTCGGACGGATTGCCGAGCTGCTGATACGCCGGATCAGCGGCCCCAGCCAGGACGTCGTGGACGACGCCCTGCGGGCGAGCCGGCGGCACGCCGGGGACGGCGGCGAGCTGGCCCTCTGGTTCGGCCTGCTGTTCTCGATCTCCAACGTCACCACCGGCATGTGCCAGGTGGAGCGCGGCGCGAACCGCATCTACGGCGTCGAGCGCGACCGCCCGTTCCTCCACAAGTACGTCCGCGGGCTCGTGATGTCGGTGCTGGCCGGACTGCCCCTCGGGCTGAGCTTCTGCGTCACCGTCCTGGGGTCCGACCTGAGCCACGCCCTCATCGAGGTCTACCACCTCGGCCCGGGCACCCGCCTCGCGTGGGACCTGCTGCGCTGGCCCGTCGGGATCCTGCTGGCCGTGCTGGCCACCAGCGTCGTCTTCCGCCGCTCGCCCCGGCGCCCCCAGCCGGGTCACACCTGGCTGGCCTTCGGCGCCACCGTGCACCTGGCGCTGTGGCTGGGCGCGACGTGGGGCCTGAGCCTGTACGTCGGCTCCGGCGGCTCCTTCACCACCGTGTACGGCCCGCTGAGCGCGTTCGTGGCGCTGCTGCTGTGGTCGTACCTCACGTCGCTCTCGCTCTTCCTGGGCCTGTCCTTCGCGGCCCAGCTGGAGGCCGTACGGGCGGGGGTGGACACCCCGATCAGCAAGGACCCCGGGGTCTGAACCGCTCCTCGCCCCCCCCTCCGCGTACCAAGGAAAGGAACCGTACCGACCATGACAGAGCGTTCCTCCCGCACCCGGCGCCTCCTCGGGAGGCTCGTGACCGGGCACGGCGGGCCCGACGCGCGGTTCGGCGCGCGACTGGTGGTGGGCGCGGCCCTCACCGCCCTGGCGGCCGTACCGTTCTCCCTCGCGCTGGTCCTGGTGGAGTCGCACTGGGCCCCGCTGCACCGGCTCGACCAGGGCGTGGCCGAGCGGCTGCACCGCTCCGCGCTCGACCATCCCGCCTGGGTGCGGGTGCTCGACCTCCTCACGCACGTCGCGTGGGGGCCGGCGACCATGCGGATCCTGGTGGCCGGGGTGGTCGTGTGGCTCCTGTGGCGGCGGGCCTTCCGGCTGGCCGCCTGGGCGGCCGTCACGGCGATCGCCGGCGGACTCGTGGGCCTGCTGGTGAAGAACGTGGTCGAGCGCGCCCGGCCGCACCTGCCGGATCCGGTCGCCCACGCGCCCGGCTTCTCCTTCCCCTCCGGGCACTCCATGACGGCCGTGACCTCCTGCGCCGTCCTGCTGCTCGTCCTGCTGCCGCTGGTCCCGCGCGCGTGGCGTCCGCTGCCGTGGGTCCTGGCCGCGGTGGCGGTGGTCGGGGTGGGCTACACGCGGGTCGCGCTCGGCGTGCACTGGGTGAGCGACGTGCTCGGGGGCTGGCTGCTCGGCATCGCGGTGGTCACCGCGACCACGCTCGCCTTCGAGGCGTGGCGCGGCGACGTCGGCCGCCCCCGCACCACGCCCGCCGAGGGCCTGGAGCCCGAGATCACGACGGACGAACCGGAACCGGCGGTCCGGCCCGGGACGCGGTGACTCCGCCTCCTCACCCGGCCGTCCGGGCCAGCAGGAGGATCGCGAGGGCGCCCGAGGCGTCGACGACGCCGCACCACTCCGACCAGGCCCGGGGGACGACACGGTCCGAGCGGTGGTGGACGAGGTCCCACAGGGCGTGGGCCAGCCAGCCGGCGGCCAGGACGTACGGGGCGGGCCGGCCGTCCAGGGAGAGGACGAGCACGGCCGCCGCGCAGAAGGCGACGAGGCCGGCGAGCTGGACGGCGAGCGTCCGCCGGTCGCGGAGCTCGCCCCGGGCCGCGCCGAAGCCCAGGTAGCACAGGGGCATGACCACGAGCAGCGCGGCGAGGAAGCCGGTCGGCGGGGCGCCGTCGACGAAGGTGACGAGGGTCAGGGCGAGGGCGAGCAGGGTCGGCCAACGGTGGGCGAGGAAGCGGATCGTCATGGTGTCCACTGTCCGGCGCGGAGGGTGGTGCGGGGCGGGTCCCGGCCCCGTACGTCCGTCTCCTTGGGATGGACGTCCGTGCGGGATAGGGTCGTTCGCATGGGGGGACGCGCCGAACGCCTGGTGGCGGTCGTCGGTTTCGAGGCGGCCGAACTGCTCGACATCGCCTGTGTGACGACGGGCCTCGCCATGGCGAACGGGCTCGGGGACCCCGACGTGCCGTACCGGGTGCGGGTGGTCGGACCCGGCGGGGGCGCCATCCGCTGCGGCACCGGACTCGCCCTGGGCAGCGACGAGTCCCTGGAGCGTACGCGGGGGCCGCTGGACACGCTCGTCGTCTCGGGCGGTCTGGGGGTCGAGCGGTTCGCCGCGGACGCCCGTCTCGTCGGGCACGTCCGGCGCCTCGCCCGGGAGAGCCGCCGGGTGGCCTCCGTGTGCACGGGCGCGGGCGTCCTGGCCGCGGCGGGGCTCCTCGACGGCCGGCGGGCCACCACGCACTGGCAGTTCGCCCCCCGGCTGGCCGCACGGTACCCGGACGTCTCGGTCGACCCGGCGCCGCTGTGGATCCGCGACGGGAACGTGTACACCTCGGCGGGCGTCACCAGCGCCCTCGACCTGACCCTGGCGTTCGTCGAGGAGGACCACGGATCCGAGCTGGCGCGCCGGGTGGCCCGGCACCTCGTCGTCTACATGCAGCGGCCCGGCAACCAGACCCAGATGAGCCTGTTCACGGCGGCGCCGCCGCCCCGGGACGACACGGTCCGCGCCCTCGTGGCGCACATCGCCGCCCGCCCCCACGACGACCTGGGCACACCGGCGCTGGCCGCCCGGGCGGGGATGACGCCCCGTCACCTCACCCGGCTGTTCACGGAGCACCTGGGGCAGCCGCCCGGCCGGTACGTCCGCGCCGTCCGCACCGAGGCGGCCGCGCGGCTCCTGGTGTCCACCGCGCTCCCCCTGGCCTCGGTGGCCGTCCGCTGCGGCTTCGGCACGCCGGAGTCCCTCCGCAAGGCCTTCACGGACCACTACGGCGTCCCGCCCTCGCGCTACCGCGACCGCATGCGCTCCACGGGCGGAGGGTAGGCCGGCGCCGGAACGGTTCGAGGGACCGGTTCGGCGGACGGCCGGCAAGAGGCGCGTGCGGGAACGCCGTTCGGGGGCGGACGGGGCGGAGAGCGCAGGGGACCGCTCGTTGCCGGGCGGTCCGCGGCATCCCCCGTTCCGCGGACCCGCCGGGCAGGCCGTACGGGCCGTACCGGGCGGGGTGCGGGCCGTAGGAAGGGTACGCGGCCCGGTCGGGCCGTTTCAGCCGTCGTCCCGGTCCCGCTCCGGGGACCGCCTCCCCCGCGTCGACGCCAGCACTCCTCCCGCGACGGCGATCACCGCGAGGGCCAGGGCGATGCTCACCCAGCCCTCGGTGTCCCAGTAGACGTCCTCCAGGCTGATCAGCAGCGCCGCCTCGTCGACGATCAGGGCCGTGCCGACGCCGTAGGCGAGCCCCATCCAGGCACGCGCGCGTGCCGAGCGCTCCGCGAGGCCCGCCGCGCCCACCACGGCGAGCAGCAGGATCCCCCACACGTAGTGGTGGATGTGCACGCCGCCGGCCTGCACGTCGCCGATGCCGGCCACGTCGATGTGGATCAGCCAGGTGAGCAGGCGCATTCCGCCGAAGGTGAGGGCGAAGCCCCACCACGCCAGGACGAAGCCGCGACGCTCGGAGGAGATGCCGGGCAGGAGGCGCAGCCACGGCGAGCGGCGGGCCGTGCGCGTGGGCGGCGGGCGGTCCGGCGGGCGCGGTGTGTGCGAGGGCGTCACGCGTTCTCTCCTGCTTCCTCTGCTCGTTTCGTCTCTTCGGCTTCTTCCGTCGTTTCCGTCTCTTCCGTCTCTTCCCTCGCGAATTCCTCGATCAGTCCGGCCACGGCCTCCGGCACGCTGTAGTGCGCCGCGTGCGCGGCGCCCCGGACGTCGACCGCGCGCCCGCCGGGGACCAGCCGGGCCACGTGCCGGATCCAGGCGTGGGAGGCGATGGTGTCACCGGCGCCGCGGATCACGAGCGTCGGCACGTCGACCCGGGCCGGACTCCCCTCGAATGCCCCGGTCGCGTCCCGCAGGGCGTGGCGCGAGGCCCGACACGCCCGGTTCGAGCACGGTGGCCCCGTTCGCCGCGAGGCGCCGGGCCGGCGCGGATCCCCTCCTCTTCCCTCCTCCCGGCCCCGTCGGGCCGGGCGGTGCCGGGGGCGGTCTGCTCGGTCGTGCCGGGTCCCCTCCGGCTGTACGGCGCGTGAGCGCGGTCGCCCCGAAGGGATCCCGGGAAGCGGCGCGCGCGAAGCACGCGACCGGGTGGGGGCCCGCGGCACGGGCTCCGGGAGCCCCGGGGGGTCAGCTCCTCAGGTGGGAAGCCCCGTTGAGGTCGAGGATCGAACCGGACGCCCATTGCGCGTCGGGAGAGGCGAGCCACAGGACCGCCGCCGCGATCTCGGCGGGGGCGGCCACCCGGCCGAAGGGGCTCTGGGCGCGGATCGCGGCCCCCTCGGGTCCCTCCAGGCGCGGTGAGACCCGTTCGGTGGCGAAGAAGCCGGGCGCGACCGAGGCGACGGCGATCCCGTGGGGGGCGAGGGAGACCGCGAGCGACTGGCCGAGCGCGTGGACGGCCGCCTTGGTCGCGCCGTAGGCCGGATGGTCGGGCTCGCCCCGGAAGGCGCCCCGGGAGCCGATGTTGACGATCCGGCCGCCCGAGCCCTGGTCGATCATCCGCCGGGCCGCGAGATGGCTCAGGTGCGCGGTCGCGAGCAGGTTCACCGACACGTGCCGCCGCCAGATCTCCACCCACTCCTCGTACGGGGTCTCGGCGAGGGGGTGGCGGAGGTTCACCGCCGCGTTGTTGACCAGCACGTCGATCCCGCCGAGCGCCTCGGCCGCCGCGTCGGCCACGGCCGCGGCCGTCCCCGGGTCCGCGAGGTCGCCCCCGACCAGGGCGTGCCCCGTTCCTTCGAGGGAGTCCAGGGTCGCCCGGGCCTCCTCGGCGCGCGTGGCGAAGTGGACGGCGACCCGGTCGCCGTTGGCCGCGAACGCCCGGGCGACCTCCCTGCCGAGGCCCCGGGAGGCGCCGCTGACGAGGACGCGGCGGCCTGTTGCGGGCAGGTTCATGCGGATGCCTTCCGGTCGGGGACGTACCGTCCGGCATTCTGCACGCCGGCCCCGGCGGCGGCCCGCGTGCGGTACCGGATGCCGGTGGACCGCACGCGGGCCGTGAAGCCATGGGGGGGGTCGTGGGGCCGCGAGTCAGGAGACCGCGAGGCCCTGGGGCGGAGGACCGCGAGGCTCCGGGTCAGGCGACCGTCAGGACGATCTTCCCCGTGGTGCGGCCCTGTTCCCCGATCGTGTGGGCCTTCGCCGCCTCCGCGAGCGGAAGCACCGTGTCGATCACCGGCCTCAGCTCACCGCGCTCCACCAGGGCCGTGAGCTCGCGCAGGCCGAGGTGGTCGGGTTCGACCAGGACCCATGCCGCGTACACGCCCTCCGGGGCGGCGGGGACGTCGTCCGGGGCCGGCAGGGTGATCAGCCTGCCCCCGGGGCGGAGCAGCTTCAGGGAGCGCGCGCCCGTCTCCCCGCCGATGCCGTCCAGCACGACGTCCACCCCCGGGAGGACGTCCTCGAAGCGGGCCTCGCGGTAGTCGACCACCTCGTCCGCGCCCAGCTCCCGCACCAGGTCGTGCTTGGCCGCGCTCGCCGTGCCGATGACGTACGCCCCGCGGGCCTTGGCGATCTGCACGGCGAGGTGCCCCACCCCGCCGGCCGCCGCGTGCACGAGGACGCGCTCCCCCGGCCGGACGTCCGCCGCGTCCACGAGGGCCTGCCAGGCGGTGAGCCCGGCCAGCGGCAGCGCCGCGGCCTCCACGTGGGTCAGGGAGGCGGGCTTGGGGGCCAGGTGCCGGGCCGGGGACACCACGTACTCGGCGTATCCGCCCGCCTGGCGGGGGAAGAGCGGCATGCCGTAGACCTCGTCCCCGGGACGGAGGACGCCCACTCCGGGGCCGACGGCCTCCACCGTGCCGGACACGTCCCAGCCGACCACCGGGACGGCGCCCCAGTCGATCAGCGCCCCGCTCGCGCGGGTCTTCCAGTCCGCGGGGTTCACCCCGGCCGCGTGGACCCGCACCAGGACCTCGTTCAGGCCGGGCTCGGGGCGCTCCACCTCCCGCTCGACCATGTTCTCGGGACCGCCCCACCGCTCCACGACCATCGCACGCATGCAGTCCGCCTCATTTCGTCTCGTTCGGTGCGCCCCGGAACCCCTCCGGCGGCGACGGATCCACGATCCGCCGCGACGCCCTCCCGCGGTGTTGGCCGTACGGCCACTATCTGACAGGATCTGGCCATGGGAACGACACACGGCCGGACGGTGCGGAACGAACGGGAAGGGGCGCGGGCGGCGCCGCACCGGATCGCCGTGCTCGCGCTTCCCGGCGTGCCCCCGTTCGAGCTCGGCATCCCCTCCCGGGTCTTCGGCAGCGCCATGGAGGCCGACGGCCGGCTCCTCTACGAGGTCACGGTCTGCACGGCCGACGGCGCCCCGGTGCCCAGCGACGCCGGTTTCACCGTGCAGCCCGCCGCCGGCCCCGAGGCCCTCGCGCGCGCCGACACCGTGATCGTCCCGCCCACGCACGCCATGCCCGAGCTGGGTCACGGCGGCCCGCTGCCGCCCGAGGTCGCCTCGGCGATCGCCGGCATCCGGCCCGGCACCCGTCTGGTGTCCATCTGCACCGGTTCCTACGTGCTCGCGGCCGCCGGGCTCCTCGACGGCCGTCCGGCCACCACCCACTGGAACCTGGCGCCGGAGTTCCGCCGGGTCTATCCGAAGGTCAAGGTCGACGAGGACGTGCTCTTCGTCGACGACGGCGACGTCCTGACCTCCGCGGGCGTGGCGGCGGGCGTCGACCTGTGCCTGCACATGATCCGCCGCGACCACGGGGCCGCGACCGCCAACCGGGCCGCCCGCATCTGCGTGGTGCCTCCCTGGCGGGACGGCGGACAGGCCCAGTTCATCGACCGGCCCGTCCCGGAGCCCGCCCTGGCCGGCACCACCGCCACCCGCGCCTGGGCCCTCGAACACCTCGCGGAACCGCTCACCCTCGCACGGCTCGCCGAGCACGCCCGGATGAGCCTGCGGTCCTTCACCCGCCGGTTCCGCGACGAGGTCGGCACGACCCCGGTCCAGTGGCTCACGGCCCAGCGCCTGGAGCTCGCCAAGCAGCTCCTGGAGACGACCGACCTCCCGATCGACCTCGTCGCCCACCGCGCCGGCCTGGGCTCCGGGAACTCCCTGCGCGCGCACATGCGTACGGCGTTCGGCGTCTCCCCCGCCGCCTACCGCCGCACCTTCGGCGCAGGCGCCGCGCGGGGGACGTGACGCGGCGTCCGTTTGGAGTACGGGGCGCAGGGCACCCGAGGTCCTACGGACAAGACACAGCGAGAGGTGCGAGTCGATGTCGACCGGAATCGTCCTGGCCATCGTCGTTGCCGCCGTCGTGGTGGTCGCGCTCGTCACCGTCGCCGCGGTGAACCACCGGCGACGGGCGCGTCTGCGCGACCGGTTCGGACCCGAGTACGACCGGGCCGTCGAGGAGACGGGCAGCAGGCGGGCCGCCGAGCAGGACCTCGACGCCCGGGAGCGGCGCCATCAGGAACTGGACATCAAGCCGTTGCCGAGCGGCACCAAGGAGCAGTACGCACAGCGGTGGAAGGAACTCCAGGAGGAGTTCGTCGACGCCCCCGAGGGCGCGGTGCACGAGGCCGACCGGCTGGTGACGGCCCTGATGCACGAACGCGGCTATCCCACCGAGGGGTACGAGCAGCGGATGCGCGACCTGTCCGTGCGGCACGGCCGCACGCTGGAGCACTACAGGGCCGCCCAGGAGGTGCACGCCCTGAGTTCCTCCCGGTCGGCCACCACCGAACAGCTGCGGGAGGCGATGGTGCACTACCGCGCCCTCTTCGGCGAGCTGCTCACCGACGGCAAGACGACCGGCTCCGGCCGGTCCTGACGCGGAGGCGGAACACATGCGTGACCACGAAACGGCCGAACGGGAGACGTCGGCCGCCCCCTACGGAACGACGGACCGGTCCGCCGCGGCGGACCGGAACAGAGCGACGGAACAGCGCGGAACGACGGAACAGCGCGAAGCGGCGGACCGTCACCGGACCACGGAGCAGCGCGAAACGACGGACCGGCCCGGAACGGCGGACCGCCACCAGACCACGGACCTGCCCGGAACGGCGGACCGTCACGGAACGGCGGAGCAGCGCGAGACGATGGACCGGTCCGCCGTCCCCGCCGAGCGGAGCACGACGTCCGTAGGGGACCCCACCCCTCCCGGCCGTCCCGGCCAGGACGCCGGTGCCACCGAACCGGACGCGTCCGTCGCGGGCGCCGGTCCGCGGAAGACGCTCGCCGGCACGGCCGACAACGGCCCGGTTCCGGCGTCCGGGGAACCGGAGGCCCGTCCCGGCCCGCTGTCGGGCGTCGCCGGACGTGGGGAGGACGAGCACGTCCCGGACCTGCTCGGGCAGGCGGACGGCGACGCGTACCGCAAGCGCTGGCGCGAGATCCAGGGCCGGTTCGTCGACGACCCGCGCGAGGCGGTCCACTCGGCCGACGAGCTGGTCGCCGACGTGATGAAGACGCTGGCCGCCGCCTTCGCCGACCACAAACACACCCTCGAAGGGCAGTGGGGCGAGGGCCGGGACGCCGACACGGAGGCCCTCCGCGTGGCGCTGCGCGAGTACCGCTCGTTCTTCAACCGGCTCCTGACCACTTCCGCTCCTGGTCAGTGAGCCGCCACCGGTGATCCGGGGGCCGGTCGGCCGCGCTCGGCGCGGAGGGCCGGCCCCCGCGCGCGTGGGGTCCGCGCCGGGCACGGGCGTGCGCCGTGCCCCGTACGGCACGGGGCCTCACAGGGCCGCGTGCGCCCCACCCCGCTCCCGGCCGCCCGGATGCCGGTGCCGCCAGACCCAGAACACCGCCGAGGACACCAGCGCCCACCCGGCCAGTACCACGAAGGGGAAGAGGTGCTGGTGGCCGCCGAAGTACACGGCCGTGTGCTGCGCGTTCACCGAGGCGCCCGGCGGGAGCCACTGGCCGATGTGCCCGAGCGGCGACGGCAGCAGCGGCCAGGACACCGCGCCGCCCGAGGAGGGGTTGCCGAGGAGCACCATCAGCCCCCAGGTGGGAAGCATCGCCCAGCGCCCGATCAGGGTGTTGAACATGGAGAAGACCATGCCGGAGGCGAACATGGTCAGCGCGAGGATCAGCCACGACTCGACGAACGGCAGGTCGAGCGCGCCGAGCAGCCAGTCCACGGTCGCGGCGATGGCGAACCCGCCCAGCAGGGCGTAGAGCGCGGTGAAGGCGATCCGTTCGGCGGGGTTCAGCGGTCTCGCGTGCACGCTGAGCTGGATGGCCCCGACGAATCCGATGATCACGGCGGCGAGCGAGATGTAGAACAGCGCGAGCCCGCGCGGGTCGCCCTTCTGCAGCGGTTTGACGTCCGCCACCGTGACCGGCACTCCCGTAGCCCGGCCCACCTCCACCGCCGACTCCGTGAGGAGCTGGGCCACCGAGGCGCCCGAGGCTCCGGCGACGTCGAAGGCCACGCGGTCGTCCCGCAGGGTCATGACGGCGAAGACCTTCTGCTCGTTCACCGCGTCCAGCGCCCCGGCACGCGTCCGGTAGGGCCGCAGTTCGAGCGAGGAGTCCAGCGCCCGCTCCATCCCCCCGGTGAACGTCCTGCCGGTCGGCGAGTCCGCCGCCCCGATGACGGCCGTCGGGATGTGACGGGGGGTCGGGTTCGCCATCGTGTACGTGTACGAGCCGGCGAACAGGGCGGCGGCCGCGGCCAGGATCAGGACCAGCACGGTCGCCGGGAAGAAGGGCGAACGGGTGAAGACCGTCCAGCGCTCGGAGCGGCTCGGCGGCCGGCCGTGGGCGCCGTGCGGCGCCGCGGCCCGCTCGCGCTCCCGGCCCGCGCCGCCGTCCGCGGAGTCGCCGGGGGGAGGAGGGTCGTCGTCGTGCGCGTCGGACATGGTCTCCACACCCCTCAAGACCGATCGGGCCGGACGGGATCTCCGCCCCGTCCGGCGACCAGGCGGCCCAGGGCCCACCGGGCCGGGCCGGCGTAGGCCGCGAGGGCGACGGCCGGTCCCTCGACCCGCAGGGTCGTGGCCGATCCGGCCGGCCGGGCGAGGACCTCGTGGCGCAGTCTCAGGCGCACCGGCCCCAGTGCGACCCGCCACGTCCACCGCCGCCGTTCCTCGTCGACGGACTCCACGACGAACCTCGCGGAGACACCGAGGAACGAGACGACCTCGCCCCGCACGCCGGGCGCGATCCGCACGCCGTCCGCGCGCACCGCCCTGATCTGCGGCGACCACGTGGGCCAGAGGGCGAGTACGGCGTAACGCGTCCAGACGTCCCCGACGGGGGCCGGGCCCGCGGCCCGCAGCGTCATGACCGCCATCGGTCCGCTCGGCCCTCAGCCGACCCGGCCGTGGACGAACTCTTCGAGGGCCTTGCCCGGCCGCAGGCCCACCTCGCCGTCCTCGTCGTGGAAGCTGCCGAACCCGAGGAGGGTGACCGTCCCGCCCTCCTTGAGCGCCTCGGCGATCGCCCCCGCCTCCTCGACGGTGCCGAACACGGCGTCGACGACCCGGCCGATCTGTTCGGACGACGGATCGTCCCCGTCCGCCACCTTGCGCGTGACCGCCTCGATCAGTGCGGACCTGTCCATGCGACGCACCCACTCCTCGATAGGGGAACCGGCGGAGCGACGACCTCTCCACCTGCCGGTCACCGCCGTCCGGGACCACCATCGTCACACCGCCGCCGTGCCCCCGCACGCGGCGCGCACGGCCCCTAGGCTGCCCGTGTGCACAGTGTGGAACTGCTTCCCGACCCGTCGACCGAGCGGGCCGTCCGGGACGCGTGGCGGCGTCTGGCGGACGCCGGTCTGCCCAGCCTGGCCGGGCACCGCCATCCGACCAACCGGCCCCATCTCACCCTCGCCTCGGCCGACGGCCTGTCGGCGGAGACGCGCGCCCGGTTGCTCCGCGTGTTCGCGGAGGCCCTGCCGGTTCCCCTGCGGCTCGACGGACTCGTGCGGTTCTCCGGCCGGGTCCGCGTCCTGGCGTGGGCCGTGCGGCCCGACGACGCCCTGCTCCGGCTGCACGAGGCGGTGTGGCGGACCCTGCGCGAGGCGCCGGAGGGCGGAAGGCCGAACCCCCTCCTCGATCCGGCCCGTTGGGTTCCCCACGTCACGCTCGGCCGAGGGCGCGACGTCTCCTGGGACGTCCCGGCCGACGGGGTGTCCTCCCCGTCGGCCGGGACGTGGACGTCCGCCCGGAGCTACGACTCGGTCACCCGTACGGTGGAGCCGCTGACACCCTGGGGCGCGTCCGGGGCCGGCAGGAAGCCCGTCCCCCGGAAGTAGGCCAGGTAGCGGACGAGGACCTCCTCCGTCAGGGCCGGTGGCCGTACGCCGAGTTCCGCCGCCGCGGCGGCCGTGCGGCGGGAGTCGAAGCGGCGCCCGTCGACCGCTCCCCCGGCGTTCCCGCCCTCGCCGAGGAACAGCTGGGCGGCGTTGTCGGGGCGGGCCGCGACGAGGGCCCGCCACTCCTCGGCGGGGACCCTGCGCAGCTCGTGGCCGAGGGCCCGGGCGGTGGCGAAGACCCGTTCGAGGTCCGGTGCGTCCGGATGGGTGAGGTGGAAGGTCTCCGTGTCGCCGCGTCCGGCCGTCGCGAGGGCGACCACCGCCGCGCTGACGTAGTCGACGGGCACCCAGCCCGTCGATCCGTGCGGCAGGTCGGGGACCGCCTTCGCCTGGAGGCAGCCCTTGATGAGGTGCCACAGCAGGTCGCGGTCCTGGCAGGCCCCGGTGGAGGTGTCGCCGCTGATGCGGCCCGGGCGGTGGACGGTGACGGGGAGGCCGCGTTCGCGCGCCAGGCCGATCAGGCCCTCCGCGACCCACTTGCTCCGCGCGTAGCCGTCGGGCAGGTCTTCGGCCGGGCCGGTCGGCGTCGTCTCCGTGACCGTCACGGGGCCGGCCGCCGGGGCGTGGACGCTCGTCGTGGACACGTAGTGCATGCCGGGCGAGTCGGAGTCGGCGAGCAGCCGCAGCAGTTCCTCGGTCCCGGCGACGTTCGCGGCGCGCAGGTCGCCGTAGCCGGCCGCGAAGTTGACCCGTGCGCCGTTGTGCAGCACGAGGCCGAGCCCGCGGACGATCGCGGCGCGGGTCTCGGGGGCGAGGCCGAGGCCCGGGGCGGCGAGGTCGCCGGGCACGGCGCGGACCAGGTCCCGGTAGCGGTCGCGCCACAGGCCGTAGCGCCGCAGGTTCTCCCGCAGGCGGTGCGCGCCGTCCTCCTCGTCCCGGGCCCGCACCAGGCAGTCGACCGGGCCGCCGGTCGTCTCGATCAGGTCGCGCAGCAGGAACGCGCCGAGGAAGCCGGAGGCGCCCGTGAGGAAGGGCCTGGGTGAGGGGCGGGAGGGGCGCCGCCCGCCAGGGTCGGCCGGTGCGGGGGTCCGTCCGGCGCCGGTGATGTCCCCGGCCAGGCGGACCTCCGCCGTCCAGTCCACCGGTCCTGGCCCGTCCGGCGGGGCGGCGGAGTCGTCCGCGTCGTCCAGGAGCCGGGCGACGCCCTCGACCGTCGGGGCGGCGAACAGGGCGCGCAGCGACGGGCGACGGCCGCACCGCTCCTCGATCCGCTGGGCCAGCGTCACGGCGAGCAGGGAGTGCCCGCCGTGGTCGAAGAAGTCGTCCGTGACGCCGATCCGGGGCACCCCGAGCGTCTCCGCGAACGCCTCGCACAGGGCCCGTTCCCGGTCCGTGCGCGGCTCGCGTCCGCCGGTGCGCGGCTCCTCGGGCGCCGGCAGGGCCTTCCGGTCGGTCTTGCCGTTGGGCGTGACGGGGAGCGCGTCGAGGGTCACGTGGGCGGAGGGGACCATGTGGTCCGGCAGGACGTCCGCCAGACGGGCCCGCACCTCGGCCGCGTCGGGGCCGGTCGCCCCCTCGGCGGGCACGGTGTAGGCGACCAGGCGGCGGTCGCCGGGCCGGTCCTCCCGTACGACGGCGCAGGCGGCGGCGACGCCGGGCAGCGCGGTGAGTGCCGCCTCGACCTCGCCGAGTTCGATGCGGAAGCCGCGTAGCTTGACCTGGTCGTCCACGCGTCCGACGTATTCGAGCTGCCCCCGGGGGTTCCACCGGGCCAGGTCGCCGGTGCGGTACATGCGGCCGCCCGCCCGGTCGAACGGGTCGGCCACGAAGCGGGAGGCGGTGAGTCCCGGCCGGTCGTGGTAGCCGCGGGCCAGGCCCTCGCCGGAGACGTACAACTCCCCCACCACGCCGGGCGGTACGGGTGCGAGCCGGTCGTCGAGGACCCGGACCCGGGTGCCGTCGACGGGCGCGCCGATCGGCACCGTGCGGTCCGGGGCGAGCGGCCCGTCCGCGTGCTGGAAGCCGCTCATGGTGGCGCAGACGGTGGTCTCCGTGGGGCCGTACGCGTTGACGAGGTGGCGTCCGCGCGCCCAGGTCCGGGCGAGGGCGGGCGGGCAGGCCTCGCCGGCCAGGACGATCGTGGTCCCGGCGGGGAGCGACTCCGGCGGCATCACCGCGAGGGCGGCCGGGGGGAGCGTCAGATGGGTGACGCCGTGGTCGCGGACCCGGGCGGCGAGGGCCGGTCCGGGCAGCAGGGCCTCGCGCGCGTCGATCTCCAGGCAGGCGCCGGAGAGCAGGCCCATGCACAGCTCCCAGAAGGCGGCGTCGAAGCTCACCGACGCCAGGTGCAGGACGCGGCTGTCCGGGGTGAGCCGCAGCCGTTCCCGCTGGGTCGCGGCCATCGCCCCGACCCCCCGGTGGGTGACGATCACGCCCTTGGGGCGGCCGGTGGAGCCCGAGGTGTAGATGACGTACGCCGGGTGTGCCGGGTCCGGGCCGGGCAGCGGGGCGGACGGGTCGGCGGCCGGGGCGTCGTCCCCGGGGTACAGGTGCGCGACCGCGGTGGGCGGGAGGCGCCGGTGCAGTTCGGGGGTGGTGAGCAGCAGGCGGGGGGCCGCGTCGTCGAGCATGTGCGCGAGGCGGGCGGCCGGGTAGTCGGTGTCGAGGGGCAGGTAGGCCGCTCCGGCCCTGAGCACACCGAGCAGGGCGACCACCAGGCCGGTGTCGCGGGGCAGTGCGACGGCCACCCGGTCCTCCGGGCCGATGCCGCGTGCGGCGAGCCGCCGGGCGAGGGCGTCGGCGCGCGCGTCGAGTTCGCGGTAGGTCAGGGTCGTGCGCGCGTCGCGGACGGCCGGGGCGTCCGGGGTGCTGCGCACCCGGTGGGCGAAGAGGGCGGGGAAGGTCTCCGCCGGCAGGTCCGCGCGCGGGCCGGTCCCCCAGCGTGCGAGCCGGGCGTGGTCGGCGTCGCCGAGCGCGTCGTAGGCGTGCAGGGGCAGGCCCGGGTCCTCGGTGACGGCGCCGAGCAGGTGGACGAGCCGGTCGGCCAGTCCCCGTACCGTGTCCGGGTCGAAGAGTTCGGTCGCGTAGTCGACGGAGGCCCGCAGGCCGCCGGGGGCGCCGTCGTCGCCGGGCGTCTCCACGAAGGTGAACGCCAGGTCGAACTTGCTGACGCCGAGGTCGACCGGCACGCCGCGGGAGGTGAGGCCGGGGAGGTCGACGGGGTCGGCGGGGGCGTGGTTCTGGAGCACCAGCATCGTCTGGAACAGCGGGTGGTGGTGCGCGCGGGCCGGATTGAGCAGTTCCACGAGCCGTTCGAAGGGGACGTCCTGGTGGGCGTAGGCGGCCAGGTCGAACTCCTTGACGCGGTCGAGGAGTTCGCGGAAGGTCGGGTCGCCGCTCAGGTCGGTGCGCAGGACGAGCGTGTTCACGAAGAAGCCGACCAGGTCGGAGGCGGCCTCGTCGGTGCGTCCGGCGACGGCCGTGCCCAGGGGGACGTCCTCGCCGGCGCCGTGCCGGGAGAGCAGGAGCGCCAGGGCCGCCTGGAGCACCATGAAGACGCTGCACCCGTGCGCGCGGGCGAGTCCGGCGATCCGCCGGGCCGTGGCGTCGTCGACGGCGAAGGGGTGGGTGGCGCCCGCGTGCCGGGGCACGGGGGGACGCGGGCGGTCCCGGGGCAGCTCGACGCAGGCGGGCAGTCCGGCCAGGGCGCCCTGCCAGAAGGCGAGCTGCCGCGAGACCTGGCTGTCGGGGTCCGTCTCGTCGCCGAGGAGTTCCCGCTGCCACAGCGTGTAGTCGGCGTAGTCGACGGGCGGCGGGGTCCACGCCGGGGCCGCTCCCCCGAGGCGGGCGCGGTAGGCGGCGCCCAGGTCACGGACGAGGGGGGCCAGGGACGAGCCGTCGGCGGCGATGTGGTGGATCACGAGGACGAGGACGTGGGAGTCGTCCGCGAGCCGCAGCAGGGTGGCCCGCAGGGGGAGTTCGCGTTCGATGTCGATGGGTTCGGCCACGGCCTCGGCGATCCGGTCGGCGCCCTTGTCCTCGTCGACGGAGTCGACGGGGAGCACCGGCCGGGCGTCCTCGGGTGCGAGGACGTGCTGCACCGGGTGCCCTCCCCGCTCGGGGAAGACGGTGCGCAGGGGGGCGTGGCGGGCGACGACGTCGTGGAGGGCGAGGCGCAGGGCGTCCGTGTCGAGCGGGCCGTCGAGGCGCACGGCGAAGGGGATGTTGTACGTGGCCGAGGGGCCGTCGAGGCGGTGGAGGAACCACAGCCGCCGCTGGGCGTACGACAGGGGGAGCGCGTCGGGCCGCGGCCGCGCGGTCAGGGGCGGGCGGGCCGGGCGGCCGGCGTCCTCCAGGGCGGTGGCGAGCGAGGCGACGGTGGGGTGTTCGAAGAGCGTGCGGATCTCGGTCTCGGCGTCGAGCGCGGTGCGGATCCGGCCCACGAGCAGGGTGGCGAGCAGCGAGTGGCCGCCGAGCGCGAAGAAGTTGTCGTCGGCGGCGACCCGCGGCAGGCCGAGCACGTCGGCGAACAGCCCGGCGAGGATCTCCTCGCGGGCGCCGCGCGGGGCCCGGCCGGCGGTGGCGGGCGCGGCGTCGGGCGCCGGCAGGGCCGCCCGGTCGAGCTTGCCGTTGGCGGTCAGCGGCAGCGCGTCCAGGGTCCGCACGGCCGAGGGCACCATGTACGCGGGCAGGCGGCTGCCCACGTGCGCGGCGAGGGCGGCCGGGTCGGGCGTGCGGCCGGGCGCGGGGACGACGTAGGCGGTCAGGACGCGGTCGCCGGGCAGGTCCTCGCGGACGACGACGCACGCGGCGCGCACCGACGGGTGGGCGCGCAGGGCGGCCTCGATCTCGCCGGGCTCGATGCGGTGGCCGCGCAGCTTGACCTGCTGGTCGGCGCGGCCCGCGTAGACGACGTCTCCTTCGGGGGTGCGCCGCACGAGGTCGCCGGTGCGGTACATGCGGCCGCCGGCCGGGTCCGAGGGGTCGGCGACGAACCGGGCGGCGGTCGGGCCCGGCTGTCCGAGGTAGCCGCGCGCCACTCCCGGGCCCGCCAGGTACAGCTCGCCCTCGGCGCCGTCCGGCACGGGGCGCAGCGAGGCGTCGAGGACGAGGGCGCGCACTCCGTCGAGCGGCCGTCCGACGGGCGGCGTGCCGTCCGGGTCCTCGTCGGCGGTGACCCGGTGCAGCAGGGCGAAGGTGGTGGCCTCGGTGGGACCGTAGGCGTTGAGGACGCGGGTGCCGGGGTGGGCGGCGGCGAGCCGCTGGAGCACTCCGGGGGCGGCGGCCTCCCCTCCGGCGGCGGCGAGGCGGAGCAGGCCGAGGGCGCCGGGGTCGGTCTCGGCGAAGACGTTGAAGAGGGCGGTGGTGAGGAACGCGGCGGTGACGCCGTCCCGGGCGACGAGTTCCCTGAGCCGCTCGGGCTGGAGCACGCCGTCCGGTGCCACCACGATCCGGCCGCCGCACAGCAGCGGCACCCAGATCTCGAAGGTGGCGGCGTCGAAGACGTAGGCCGAGTGCATCAGGACCGCGTCGGCCGCGCCGTCGCCCCAGGTCCGGTCGGCCGCGAGCGCGGCGATGTCGGCGTGGGTGACGCCGACGGCCTTGGGCAGGCCGGTGGAGCCGGAGGTGAACATGGTGTACGCGAGCCGGGCGCCGCCGACGGCGGCGGGCAGCGGTCCGGGGGCGGCGGGGCGGCCGTCCCGTACGCGGCCGGCGGCGTCCACGGTCACGATCCGCGTCCCGGGGCCGAGCGCCCGCACCCAGGGGTGGGTCCGGGTCGCCTCGTCGACGACCAGGAGGCGGGGCGCGGCGGCCCCGGTCACCCGGGAGAGCCGCTCGTCGGGCCAGCGCGGGTCCAGGGGCACGTAGGAGGCGCCCGCGCGCAGGACTCCGAGCGGCGCGGTGACCTGGGCGGCCGAGCGGCCGAGGAGGATGCCGACGCCTTCCTCGGCGGTCGCGCCGAGGCCCGTCAGGGTGCCGGCCAGGTCGTCGGCGAGGGCGCACAGCTCCCCGTACGTGAGCCGTTCGCCGGCCCCGGTGACCGCGACCGCGTCCGGGTGGGCGGCGGCGTGCCGGGCGACGGCGTCCGGGACGCCCGTGGCGAGCGCGGCGGCCGGCAGCGGGGCGCCGTCGCCGCGGGCGAGGAGCGTCTCGTGCTCGCCGTCGAGCAGGACGGACACGGTGTCGGCCCGGCGGTCGAGGCCGTCGGCCAGCGTCGTCAGGAGCCGGCGCATCCGGGCGACCGTGCGGGCCGTCTCCTCGCGGTCCAGGGCGGTGGGGCGGAAGCCGAAGGTGATGCGCAGGGCGGTGCCGGGGGCGATGGTGAGGGTGAGGGGGTAGTGCGCGGCGTCCGTGCCCTCGAACCCGGTGACGGCCAGACCGGGCAGGCCCTGCCGGGCGGTGCGCAGGGTCTCCTCGTCGAGCGGGTAGTTCTCGAAGACGGCGAGGGTGTCGAAGAGGGCGTCGAGGCCGGTCGTCGCGCGTATCTCGGTCAGTCCCACGTGCTGGCTGCCGAGCAGCCGGCCCTGTTCGTCCTGGAGCCGGGTGAGGAGCGCGGCGAGGGTCTCGCCGGGGCGGGGGGCGAGCCGTACCGGCACGGTGTTGATGAAGAGGCCGATCATCGACTCGACGCCGGGCAGCTCCGGCGGGCGGCCGGAGACGGTCGTGCCGAACAGGACGTCCGGGCGGCCGGTGAGCCGGGAGAGCAGCAGGCCCCAGGCGCCCTGGACGAGGGTGTTGAGGGTGAGGCGGTGGGCG
Organism: Streptomyces sp. NRRL F-6492; assembly: GCF_001280125.1. Classification (GTDB taxonomy): domain Bacteria; phylum Actinomycetota; class Actinomycetes; order Streptomycetales; family Streptomycetaceae; genus Streptomyces. Next base: position 58,946 of record NZ_LGEG01000171.1, on the reverse strand, counting down.
CGGGCGGTGGCCCGTAACCGCTCGCTGGTCACCGCGTCGAGTTCGAGGACCAGGGTCTCGGGCAGTTCGTCCGGGCGCGCCGCCCGCGCCGCGCCGCGCCCGGCGAGCAGCGTCGGCGCCTCGACGCCCGCCAGCGCGGTGCGCCAGGCGTCGAGGGCGGCGGGCCCGTCCTGCCCGGCCAGCCAGGCGAGGTAGGTGCGGTAGGGGGTGACGCGCGGCAGGGTGAGGTCGTCGCCCCGGTGCGCGTACAGCTCGAACAGTTCGCGCACGAGGAGCGGCATCGACCAGCCGTCGAGCAGGATGTGGTGGCTCGTCATCACCAGGCGGTGGCGGTCGGGGCCGGTGCGCAGCAGGGAGAACCGCATCAGCGGCGGGGTGGTGAGGTCGAAGCGCCGGGTGCGGTCGGCGGTGAGGAAGGCGCGGACCCGCTCCTCGACCGTCCGCCCGTCGTCCGGTGCGGTGAGGTCGTGCCGCTCCAGGGGCACCGGCACCTCGGCGGCCACGGCCTGCACCGGTTCGTCGAGGTCCTCGTGGAGGAAGCCCACGCGGAGGTTGGCGTGCCGGCGCAGGAGCGTGCCGACGGCGGCGTGCAGCGCGGTCGCGTCGACGGGCCCTTCGAGGGTGAAGACGAACTGCGCGGTGTAGACGTCGACGGCGTCGGAGTCGTACAGCGCGTGGAAGAGCATGCCCGCCTGCAACGGCGTCAGCGGCAGTACGTCTTCGAGCTGGAACCCGGTCACTTGCGTCCACCCCACTTGTTCTTCAGTCGGTCGATCTGGTTCTGGTCGAGGGAGACCAGGGGAAGGTCGGACGGCGTCCAGCCGCCCGTGTCGGGCCGCCCGGCGTGTTCGGCGATCGCGCCCAGGGCCCGGTCGAAGGCGTCGGCCAGGGCCGTCACGTCCGGCTCGTCGAGCAGTCCGGCGGGCCAGGTCCAGCGCGTCACCAGGCGCGGCCCGCCGAGCCGGTCCTCGGTGTGGGCGTTGATGTCCAGGACGTGGTGGACCGGCATGTCCCGGTCCTGGGCGGCCGGGCCGCCGCCGTCGAGGACCACCTGCCAGTCGGCCTCCCCGTCGCCCGCCGGGTCCCCGGCCGCGTACCGGCCGAGGTAGTTGAAGCCGATCTGGGGTTCGGCCGCCCCTTCGAGGCGGACGCGTGCGCCGGGGTCGAGGCGGCGCAGCACGCCGTGGCCGATGCCGTGGTCCGGCACGGCCCGCAGCTGTTCCTTGACGCGTTTGACGGCCCGGTCCACGAGGCCGGCGTCGAAGCGGCCGGGGTCGCGCGGGTCGAGGGGGCCGGGGTCGAGCAGGACCGGGTAGAGGCTGGTGAACCAGCCGACCGTACGGGACAGGTCGAGGTGCGCGGCGATCTGCTCGCGGCCGTGGCTCTCCAGGTCGATCAGGACGCCGCCGCCCTCCGGGCGCGGTGCCCCGGTCCGGTCGGCGCGCTCCGCGCGCCAGGAGCGGACGGCGAGGGCGAGGGCCGTGAGCAGGACGTCGTCCACGCCCGCGTGGAAGGCGGTGGGGGCGGTGGTGAGCAGGGCCTCGGTGCGGGAGGCCGCCGGGTGGGTGATGAGGGTCCGGGTGCGGCCCGCCGTGTCCCGTGCGGGGTCGAGGGGCCGCCCGGCCAGCGGCGGGTCGGACGCGCGGGCCGCGGTCTCCCAGAGCGGGAGTTCGGACGTCCGCGTGCCCTCCCGGGCCTGGGCGGCGAGGAGCCGCGCCCAGGACCGGTAGGAGGTGGTGACGGGGGGCAGGACGGGTACGGGGGCGGGGGCTTGCGGTGCGGGGCCGGTGATGGCGGGGGACGGGGCGCCGGTGGTGTCGGACACCGCGCGCCAGGCCGTCACCAGGTCCTCGGCGAGCACGCGCCAGGACACCGCGTCGACCGCCAGGTGGTGGACGACGAGCAGCAGGCGTCCACGGGCCCGGGGGCCGGCGTCGCACCACACCGCCTCGAACACCTCGCCGTGCGCGGGCCGCAGCCGTTCCCTGGCCCGCTCGCCCGCCTCGGCGAGGGCGGCGCGGATCCCGTCCTCGTCCCGCCCCGTGACGTCGATCCGGGTGAGGCGGGGACGGACCCGTACGGTCCCCCGGGGCAGGGTCTCCAGGGCCGGTTCGCCCCCGGCGGTGCGGGTGACCCGCACCCGCAGCATGTCGTGGTGGTCGACGAGGAGCTGGAGCGCGGCGGCCAGGCGCTCCTCGTCGGCGCCCTCGGGGGTCCGCAGCACCGCGGACTGGTTGTAGCCGTCCGTGGGTCCCGGCCGGTCCAGGAACCAGGCCGCGATGGGGGTGAGCGGCATGGTGCCCACCCCGTCGTCGGCCGGGGCCGGGGTCCGCCCGTCGAGTTCCTCGGCGGTCGCCGCGAGGGCCTCGGGCGTGCGGTGCAGGAAGACGTCCCGGGGGGTGATGCCGAGCCGGTTCTCGCGGACCCGGCTGACCAGTTGGATGGACAGGATGCTGTCGCCGCCGAGGGCGAAGAAGTCGTCGTCGGTGCGCACCTCGGGCACGCGCAGCACGGTGGCGAAGACGTCGCACAGGATCCGTTCCCGCGCGGTGCGCGGCTTCCCTCCGTCCGTGCGCCCGGCCTCGGCGGCGGGGCGGGCGGGGGCCGGGAGGGCGCGCCGGTCCGTCTTGCCGTTGGGCAGCAGCGGCAGCGCGTCCAGGGGGACGAAGTCGGCGGGGACCATGTACGGCGGGAGGGACTCGGCCAGCCGTTCGCGCAGTTCGCGGGCGTCCGGGAGGCCGGGGCCGCCGGGTGCGGGGACCGCGTAGGCGACGAGGCGGTGCTCGCCGGGCCGGTCCTCGCGGACGAGCACGGTGGCGGCGGCGACGCCGTCGAGCGCGGTGAGGGCGGCCTCGATCTCGCCCGGTTCGATGCGCAGGCCGTGCAGCTTGACCTGGTCGTCGGCGCGGGACACGTAGGAGAGGAGGCCGTCCGCGGCGCGGCGGACGAGGTCGCCCGTGCGGTACATCCGCGTCCCCGGCGGCCCGAACGGGTCGGCGACGAACCGTTCGGCGGTCAGGCCGGGACGGCCGAGGTAGCCGCGCGCCAGGCCCTCGCCCGCCAGGTACAGCTCGCCCACGACGCCCGGCGGGACCGGGGCGAGGGCGTCGTCGAGGACGTGCGCGCGGGTGTTGTCGATCGGCCGGCCGAGGGGCACCGTCGCGCCGGGCGCCGTCGCGCCGACGGGCCGGTGGTGGTGGGCGGTGGCGTCGACGGTCGCCTCGGTCGGTCCGTACAGGTTGTGCGTCTCGGCGCCCCAGGCCCGTCCGGCGCGTTCGGCCAGGGACGCGGTCAGCGGCTCGCCGCCGCACAGGACGGCCCGGAGGGAGGCCGGCGGTTCCTCGCGCTCGGTCTCGCCGAGGACGAGGGACAGGAGCGAGGGCACGAACTGGGCGACGGTCACCCCCTCCCGGCGCATCCGGGCGAGGAGTCCGGCCGGGTCGTGGTTGAGGGACGGCGGCACCGGGCAGGTGGCGCCGCCGTGCAGCAGCGGCAGCCAGGTCTCCCACACCGAGGCGTCGAAGCTCGGCGAGGTCCGGGCCAGGACGCGGTCGGCGTCGGTGAGGGACAGGTGGCCGGCCATCCAGGCCATGTGGTTGGTGAGGGCGGCGTGGGTGACGACGACGCCCTTGGGGCGGCCGGTCGAGCCCGAGGTGTGGATGACGTAGACGGCGTCCCCCGGGTCCGGCACGACCTGCGGTACGGCTTCCTGCGCGGGTTCCGCCACGGTCTCCGCCGCGGCCCGCGGGCCGTCGACCGCGAGGACGGGCACCGGCAGGTCCGGCAGCGTCCCCAGGGTCGCCGTCGTGGTCACGAGGAGGACGGGCCGGGCGTCGTCGATCACGAAGCCGAGCCGGGCGGCGGGGTACTCCGGGTCGACCGGCAGCCACGCGGCGCCGGCCTTGGCGACCGCGAGCATGGCCACCACCTGGTGGGTGGTGCCGGGCATCGCGAGTGCCACCACGTCTCCGCGGCCGATCCCGCGCCCGCGCAGCAGGCGCGCCAGGGCGTCGGAGAGCGCGTCGAGTTCGGCGAAGGTGGTGTTCCGTGCGCCGTCCCGCACGGCGACCGCCCCGGGGGTGCGGTCGCGCTGGGCGCGGAACGCTTCGGGCACGGTCCGGGCCGGTACCGTACGGGCGGGGCCGTGGCCGCTCCGGACGAGCGCGGTCCGCTCGTCCGCCGTCAGCACCTCCACCGTGCGGACGCGCCGGTCCGGGGCGGCGGCGAGCGCGCCGAGGAGCCGGGTCAGACGGGCGGCGAGGGCGTGCGCGGTGGGGTGGGCGAAGAGGTCGGTGGCGAACTCCAGGTGCCCGTCGAGGCCGGCGGGGCGGCCCTCCTCGTCCCGGCGCTCGGTGAACGTGAACGTGAGGTCGAACTTGCTGATGCCGGTGCGGACCGGCTGCTCCGTCACCGTGAGGCCCGGCAGGTCCACGCTCGCCCCGGCGTGGTTCTGGAGCACGAGCATGGTCTGGAACAGCGGGTGGCGGTTCTGGGCCCGCTCGGGGTCCAGTGCGTCCACGAGGCGTTCGAAGGGCACGTCCTGGTGGGCGTAGGCCGCGAGGTCGAACTCCCGCACCCGGTCGAGGACCTGTTCGAACGTGGGGTCGCCGCTCAGGTCGGTGCGCAGGACCAGGGTGTTGACGAAGAAGCCGACCAGGTCGTCGAGCGCCTCGTCGGTGCGTCCCGCGACGGGCGTGCCCAGCGGGACGTCCTCGCCGGCGCCGTGCGCGCGGAGCAGCACCGCGAGCGCGGCCTGGAGCACCATGAAGAGGCTGCATCCCCGGGACCGGGCGAGGTCGGCGAGGGCGCGGTGCGTCGCCGCGTCGACCGGGAAGGCGAACGCGTCGCCCCGGTGCGTGGCGACGGCCGGGCGCGGCCGGTCGAGCGGCAGGTCGAGGAGGTCGGGCAGTCCGGCGAGCGCGGTCCGCCAGAACTCCAGCTGGCGGGCGGCCGTGCCGGACGGGTCCTCCTCGTCGCCGAGGAGCGTCCGCTGCCACAGCGTGTAGTCCGCGTACTGGACGGGCAGCGCGGCCCAGGCCGGGTCCTGTCCCGCGGCGCGGGCGCGGTAGGCCGTGCCGAGGTCGCGGGCGAGGGGGGCGAGGGACCAGCCGTCGCCCGCGATGTGGTGGACGAGGAGCACCAGGACGTGGGAGTCGTCCCCGAGGCGGAGCATCCGGGCCCGTACGGGCCGTTCGGCGCTCACGTCGAAGGCGTACGCGGTCTCGGCGCCCAGGACCGCGTCGAGCAGGTCCGGTTCGACGTCGCGGGGCGTCAGGTCGATGTCGGCGCCGGCGGCGTCGAGCACCCGCTGGCCGGGCACTCCCCCGGTGTCGGGGAAGACGGTGCGCAGGCTCTCGTGCCGTTCGACCACGTCCGTGAGGGCGCGGGTCAGGGCGTCCGTGTCGAGCGGGCCGTCCAGGCGCAGGACGAGCGGCACGTTGTACGTGGGGCTCGGGCCCTCGAAGCGGTGGAGGAACCACAGGCGCTGCTGCGCGAAGGACAGCGGCATCGGGTCGGGGCGGCGCGCGACGCGTTCGAGCCGTGCCCTGGCCGCTTCCGCGCCGTCGAGGACGGCCGCGAGCGCCGCGGGCGTCGGGTGCTCGAAGACGGTCCTGACCTCGATCTCCACGTCGAGGACGGTGCGCAGCCGGGCGGCGAGGCGGGTGGCGAGCAGGGAGTGGCCGCCGAGGGCGAAGAAGTCGTCGTCGGCGCCCGCCGTCCGCAGGCCGAGCAGGTCGGCGAAGAGGCCGCAGACGATCTCCTCGCGGGCGGTGCGCGGGGCCCGGCCGTGGGCCGGGGCGTCGTGGGCGGGTGCCGGGAGGGCGGCGCGGTCCACCTTGCCGTTGGGGGTGAGCGGGAGCGCGTCCAGGGGGACGATCGCGGCGGGCACCATGTAGGCGGGCAGGGCGCGGCCGACCTCGCGGGCCAGTTCGCCGGGGTCGGGGCGGGCGCCGGCGGCCGGGACGACGTAGGCGACGAGCCGGCGGTCGCCCGGCACGTCCTCGCGGACCAGGACGAACGCGTCGGCGACCTCGGGGCGTCCGGCGAGGACGCCCTCGATCTCGCCGGGTTCGACGCGGTGGCCGCGCAGCTTGACCTGGCCGTCGGCGCGGGCGACGTAGGCGACGTGCCCGTCCGGGGTCCAGCGCACGAGGTCGCCGGTGCGGTACATGCGGCCGCCGTCGGCCGCGAAGGGGTCGGCGACGAACCGGGTGGCGGTCGGGCCGGGGCGTCCGGTGTAGCCGCGCGCCACGCCGCGCCCGGCGAGGTAGAGCTCGCCCACCACGCCCGGCGGGACCGGGCGGAGCGCGTCGTCCAGGACGTACAGCCGCATGCCGTCCAGGGGGCGGCCGATGGGCGGCGGTCCGGCCGGGAGGTCGGCGGGGACGGCGTACCGGGTGGCGAAGGTGGTGGTCTCGGTGGGTCCGTAGACGTGCAGGACCCGGGTGTCCGGGGCGAGCGAGGCGACCCGCTGCATGGCGTCGGGGGAGGCGAGTTCGCCGCCCGCGCAGACCGTCCGGAGTCCGGCGAAGACTCCGGGGTCGGTCTCGGCCATGACGTTGAACAGGGCGGTCGTCAGGAAGACGGCCGTCACCCCGTGTTCGTGGACGGCGGCGTCGAGGGTCCGGGCCTCCAGGAGTCCTTCCGGCGCCACGACGACCCGGCCGCCGTTGAGGAGGGGGGTCCAGATCTCGAAGGTGGAGGCGTCGAAGACGTACGCGGAGTGCATCAGGACGGCGTCGGCGGCGCCGTCCGCCCAGGCCGCGTCGTGCGCGAGGGCGACGACGTCCGCGTGGCCGACGCCGACGCCCTTGGGCAGGCCGGTGGAGCCGGAGGTGAACATGGTGTAGGCGAGGGCGTCCGGGGCGGGTACGGGCGCCGGGGTGCCGGGCCGGTCCGGCGCGCCGCGCAGCACCCGTCCGAGCCGGTCCACGACGAGGACCGGCAGGCCGTCGGCGCGTGCGGTCACCCAGGCGGAGGCGGCGTTCTCCTCGTCGACGACCAGGACCCGGGGCTGCGCCACGGCGGCGACCCGGTCGAGCCGTTCGGCGGGCCAGCGGGCGTCCAGCGGCACGTAGGCGGCGGCCGCGCGGACGGTGCCGAGGGAGACCGCGACCACGGCGGGCGACCGGCCCAGGAGCACGCCGACGGAGTCCTCGGGTCCGATGCCGAGGCCGGCGAGGGCGGCGGCCAGACCGGCGGAGATCCGGTCGAGTTCGGCGTAGGAGAGGACGGTGGCGCCGTCCGTGACGGCCGGCGCGCCGGGGGTGCGGCGCACCCACCGCGCGAAGAGCGCGGGCAGCGTGGCGTCGGCGGTCTCGTGGCCGCCTTCGGGCACGGCGTCGGATCCGGCTCCGGCGGGGAGGGCGCGGCCGGTGCTCCAGCGGGTGACGCGGAGGCGCTCCTCCGGGGTGAGCGGGTCGTGTCCGGACAGGCGCCGGTCCGGTGCGGCGACCACCTGGGCGAGCAGCCGGACGAGCCGGGCCGCGAGCGCCTCGACGGTGGCGCGGTCGAACAGCGCGGTGGCGTACTCGATGCCCGCGGACAGGCCGCCGCCCTCCTCGTCCTCGCCGAAGGCGAAGGTGAGGTCGAACTTGCTCAGTCCGTTGTGGACGAGGCGGTGTTCGACGGTGAGGCCGGGCAGGTCGGGGCGGACGGGCCGCTGGTTCTGCAGGACCAGCATGGTCTGGAAGAGCGGGTGGTGGTCGCGGGCGCGGACGGGGTTGAGGCTCTCGACGAGCCGTTCGAAGGGGACGTCCTGGTGGGCGTAGGCCGCGAGGTCGAACTCCCTGACGCGTCCGAGCAGTTCGCGGAAGGTCGGGTCGCCGGACAGGTCGGTGCGCAGGACGAGCGTGTTGACGAAGAAGCCGACCAGGTCCTCCAGGGCCTCGTCGGTGCGGCCGGCGACCGGTGAGCCGATCGGGATGTCGTCGCCCGCGCCGTGCCGGCGCAGCAGTGCGGCCACGGCCGCCCGGAGCACCATGAAGAGGGTGCTGCCGGAGGCGCGGGCCAGGTCGAGGAGGTCGGCGTGCAGGGCGGGCGGCACGTCGAAGGCGACCACGGCCCCCCGGGGGTCCGCGACGGCGGGGCGGGGCCGGTCGAGAGGCAGTTCGACCAGTTCGGGAAGGTCCGCGAGCGCGCCCCGCCAGTGGTCGAGCTGCCGTTCGAGGACGTCGCCGTCCTCCTGGAGGAGGCCGTGCTGCCAGAGGGCGTAGTCGGCGTACTGGAGCGGGGTGCCGGTCGCGGGTTCGGGCGTCCGGCCAGCGAGCCGGGCCCGGTAGGCGTCGCCCAGGTCCCGGGTCAGCGGCCCCAGGGACCAGCCGTCGCCCGCGATGTGGTGGAGGACCAGGACCAGGACGTGGTGTTCGGGGGCGGCGCGCAGCAGCCGGGCGCGCAGCGGCGGGTCGGTGAGCACGTCGAACGGTTCGCGGACGGCGGCGAGGACGGCGGCCTCCAGGTCCGCGGGGGCCGTGCTCTCGACGGGCGGCCGGGGCGCGGCGGTCGCGGCGGGCAGCACCGTCTGGTGGGGCACCCCGTCCCGCTCGGGGAAGACCGTGCGCAGCGACTCGTGGCGCTCCACGACGTCGGCCAGGGCGGCGCGCAGGGCGTCGGCGTCCAGGGTGCCGCGCAGTTCCAGGACGAGGGGGACGTTGTAGGTGGAGCTGGGTCCCTCGAAGCGGTTGAGGAACCACAGCCGGCTCTGCGCGAAGGACAGCGGCAGGGGGTCGGGGCGCAGCGGGACGGCGGTCACCGCGGGCCGGGCCGGTCCCGTGGGGTCCAGGGCCCGGGCGAGGGCGGCGGCCGTCGGATGCTCGAAGAGGGTCCGTACGGCGAGGTCGGCGCCGAGCACGGAGCGGATCCGGCTGACGACGCGCATCGCGAGGAGGGAGTGTCCGCCGATGTCGAAGAAGCCGTCGTGCGGTCCGACCGCCGGGCGTTCCAGGACGTCGGCGAAGATCCCCGCGATCAGGTCCTCGCGGAGGGTGCGCGGGCCGGTGGCCGTCCGCGCCGGGTCCTCGCCGGGCGCGGGCAGGGCGGCGCGGTCCACCTTGCCGTTGGGCAGCAGCGGCAGCGCGTCGAGGACGACGACCGCCTCGGGCACCAGGTGGTGGGGCAGCGTCCCGGCGAGCGCGTCGCGCAGGGCGGTGGCTCCCGGCGCCGGGTCGGCGGTGACGGCGTAGGCGACGAGCCGGCGCCGCCCCGGGGCGTCCTCGCGGACCACCGCGCAGGCGGCCGTGACGCCGGGCAGGCCGAGGAGAGTCGCGGCCACCTCGCCCGGTTCGACGCGGAAGCCGCGGAGCTTGGTCTGGTCGTCGGCGCGGGCCACGTGGTCGAGGAGTCCGTCGTGGTTCCAGCGGACCAGGTCGCCGGTCCGGTACATGCGGGCGCCGGAGGCGTCGAACGGGTCGGCCACGAAACCGGCGGCGGTGAGTCCCGGGCGGTCGAGGTAGCCGCGGGCGAGGTTGGGGCCCGACAGGTACAGCTCTCCGGTGACGCCCCGGGGCACGGGGCGCAGCCGCTCGTCGAGGACGTAGGCGCGCATCCCGTCGACGGGCCGCCCGATGGGCACGGATCCGCCGGGCGTCGCGCGGACGGGCTCCGCCGGGTCCACCCGGTGCGCGGTGGCGTCGATGGTCGCCTCGGTCGGCCCGTACAGGTTGTGCGGCTCGGCGTGCCAGCGGGCGGCGACGGCGTCGGCGAGGGCGCGCGGGAGGGGTTCGCCGCCGCACAGGACGGCCCGCAGGGCGGGTGGCGGCGCCCCGGTCTCCTCGGCGAGGACGAGTTCGAGGTGGGAGGGGACGAACTGGGCCACGGTGACGTCGAAGCGGCGCATCCAGGAGAGGAGTTCGCGCGGTTCGCGGTTGGCGCCGGGGGGTGCCACGCAGACCTCGGCGCCGTGCGCGAGCGGCAGCCACAGCTCCCAGACGGAGGCGTCGAAGCTGGTGGAGGTGCGGGCGAGGACCCGGTCGTCCGGGGTGAGGTCCAGGTGGCGGGCCATCCAGGCCATGTGGTTGGCGAGGGCCGCGTGGGGGACGACGACGCCCTTGGGGCGGCCGGTCGATCCGGAGGTGTGGATGACGTAGGCGGCGTCCGCCGGGTGGAGGGCGGCGGGTTCCGTGGCGCCGGGCGGCGGGGCGGCGGCCCGTACGGACGGGTCCTCGGCCCGTACGGACGGGTCCTCGGCCCGTACGGACGGGTCCTCGGCCCGTACGGACGGGTCGTCGAGGGAGAGCCGGGGTATGCCGCCCGTCGGTATGCCGGCGGGGACGTCCGTCCCGGTGAGGAGCAGTACGGGGCGCGCGTCGTCCAGGATCTGGCGGATGCGGGCGGGGGGGTACTCGGGGTCGACGGGCACGTAGGCGGCTCCGGCCCGCAGCACGGCCAGCATGGCGACGACGGTGTCGGCCGACGCCGGGACCGCGAGCGCCACCAGGGTGCCGCGGCGGGCGCCGCGCTCGCGCAGCACGCGGGCGAGGGCGTCGGCCCGCGCGTGCAGGGCGGCGTACGTGAGGGTGGTGCGCGGGTCGCGCACGGCGGGCGCGTCCGGGGTGCGGGCGGCCCACTCCCCCACGGCCTCGGGCACGGTGAGGGCCGGCAGCGGGCGGCGTTCGCCGCGTCCCCGCTCCAGGAGGTCCGCGCGCTCGTCCGGGGTGAGCGGGTCGAAGTCGTCGACGGCGCGGTCGGGTTCGGCCACGGCGTGGGCGAGGACGCGGGCGAACCGGTCGGCGAGCGCGCGGGCGGTGGCGTCCTCGAAGAGGTCCGTGGCGTATTCGAGGTGGCCGCCGAGCCGGACGGTCCCGGGGGTCTCCGGGACCTCCACGAGGGAGAAGGTCAGGTCGAACTTGCTGATGCCGGTGTGTCGGGACCGGTCCCGTACGGTGACGCCGGGCAGGTCGAGTTCGGCCCCCCGCTGGTTCTGGAGGACCAGCATGGTCTGGAAGAGCGGGTGGTGGCCGCCGGACCGGTCCGGGTTGAGCTCCTCGACCAGCCGCTCGAACGGCAGGTCGGCCCGGTCGAAGGCCGCGAGGTCGAACGCGGCGACCCGGCGCAGCAGTTCGCGGAAGGTCGGGTTCCCCGAGAGGTCGGTGCGCAGCACGACGGTGTTGACGAAGAAGCCCACCAGTTCGTCCAGGGCCTCGTCGGTCCGTCCGGCCACCGCGGTGCCCAGGGGGATGTCGGTGCCCGCGCCGTGCGCGCGGAGCGTCACGGCGAGCGCCGCCTGGAGGACCATGAAGGGGGTGCAGCCCGCGTCGCGGGCGAGGGCGCCGAGCCGCGCGTAGGCGTCGGCGGGCAGGTCGAACGGCACCGCGTCGCCCCGGTGGTCCGGGACCGTCGGGCGGGGCCGGTCCAGGGGCAGTTCGAGGAGGTCGGGGGCGCCGCGCAGGGCGTCGCGCCAGAAGTCGAGGCGGCGCGCCACCGGGCTCCCGGGGTCGCCGTCGTCGCCGAGCAGTTGCCGCTGCCAGAGGGTGTAGTCGGCGTACTGGACGCGCAGTTCCGGCCAGTCGGGCGCGGTGCCGGTGGTGCGGGCGCGGTAGGCGGCGCCGAGGTCCCGGCAGAGCGGGGCCAGCGACCAGCCGTCGGCGGCGACGTGGTGGAGCACGAGCACCAGGACGTGCCGGTCGGGGCCGGTCGCGAGCAGCCGGGCGCGTACGGGGAGGTCGGTGGTGAGGTCGAAGGGCGCCGAGGTCAGTCGGCGCACCGCCCGTTCGGCCCAGTCGCCGGCCGGTTCGTCCGCCGGGGGCGTCTCGACGGCGAGGGGGACGAGGGAGGCGGCGGTCCGGGCGTCGGTCACGACCTGGCGGGCGGTGCCGTCGTGCTCGGCGAGCACGGTCCGCAGGCTCTCGTGCCGGGCGACCACGTCGGCGAGGGCGCCGCGCAGCGCCCCGGTGTCCAGGGGTCCTTCGAGGTCGAGGACGAGCGGCACGTTGTAGGTGTCCCCCGCGTCCTCGGCGCGGTTGAGGAACCACAGCCGCTGCTGTGCGAAGGACGGCGGGAGCGGGTCGGGCCGGTCCGTGGGGACGAGGGCGGGCCGGGCCTCCCCGGTCGTTCCGAGGGTGGCGGCGAGGGCGGCCACGGTGGGGTGCTCGAAGAGGTGGCGCAGTTCGGTGTCGGCGCCCGTCGCGGCCCGCACCCGTGCGACGAGCCGGGTGGCGAGCAGGGAGTGGCCGCCCAGGGAGAAGAAGTTGTCGTCGACGCCCACGGCGGGCACGCCGAGGACGTCGGCGAACAGGCCCGCGAGCACCTCCTCCTGCGGGGTGCGCGGGGCGGTCCCCCGGACGGCGGGGGCCTGGGGCGCGGGCAGGGCCCGCCGGTCGACCTTGCCGTTGGCGTTCAGGGGCAGCGCGTCGAGGAGGACGAACGCGGCGGGCACCATGTACGCGGGCAGGACGCGGGCGAGGGCGTGGGCGAGTTCCGGGCCGTCCGGCCGCTGTGGTCCGGGGGCCGGTACGACGTAGGCGACGAGCCGGCGGTCGCCCGGCGCGTCCTCGCGGACCAGGACGCACGCGTGGCGGACGCCGGGGCGGGCGAGCAGGGCGTTCTCGATCTCGGCCGGTTCGATCCGGAACCCGCGGAGCTTGATCTGTCCGTCGGTCCGCCCCGCGTACTCGACGTCCCCGTGCGCCGTCCAGCGGGCCAGGTCGCCGGTGCGGTACATCCGGCCGCCGTCCGCGTCGTACGGGTCGGGGACGAACCGGGTGGCCGTGAGGCCGGGCCGGCCCAGGTAGCCGCGGGCGACGCCGGCGCCGCTCACGTACAGCTCGCCCACGACGCCGGGCGGCACGGGGCGGAGGGAGTCGTCGAGCACGTACAGGCGCGTTCCGTCGAGGGCCCGGCCGATGGGCGGGACGCCGGGGGCGCCGGCCGGGACCCGGTGGCGGGAGGCGAACGTGGTGGTCTCGGTGGGTCCGTAGACGTGGAGGACGCGGGTTCCGGGCGCCGCCGCGGCCATGCGTCCCATCAGGTCGGGGGCGGCGGCCTCGCCGCCCGCGGCGACCAGGCGCAGGCCGTCGAAGGCCGTCGGGTCGGTCTCGGCGACGACGTTGCAGAGCGCCGTGGTCAGGAAGACGGCGGTGACGCCGTCGCGGGCGGTCGTCTCCTTGAGCCCGCGCGCGTCCAGGAGTCCGGCGGGGGCGACGACGACCCGGCCGCCGTTGAGGAGCGGCACCCAGATCTCGAACGTGGACGCGTCGAAGACGTACGCCGAGTGCATGAGGACCGCGTCGCAGGCGCCGCCGGTCCAGGCGGAGTCGGCGGCCAGGGCCAGGATGTCGGCGTGGTGGACGCCGACGCCCTTGGGCAGGCCGGTGGAGCCGGAGGTGAACATGACGTAGGCGAGCCGGTCGCCGCGGACGGGGCCCGGCAGCGGGCCGGGCCGGTCCGGGCCGCCCCGGAGGACGGTGCCCGTGCCGTCGACCACGAGGACGGGCAGCCGGGTGGCGGCCACCTTCACCCAGTCGCGTCCGGCGGCCTCCTCGTCGACGACCAGGGCCCGGACCCGGGCGGTCCCGGCGACGCGGTCGAGGCGTTCGGCCGGCCAGTCGGCGTCCATCGGCACGTAGGCGGTCCCCGCCCGCACCGCGCCGAGGGAGGCGGTCACGACGGCGGCCGAACGGCCGGCGAGGACGCCGACCCCGTCCTCGGCGCGGAGGTCCCAGCCGGTGAGGGCGCGGGCCAGGGCCGTGGCCCGTTCAGCCAGTTCCCCGTAGGAGAGGGTGGTGGCGCCGTCCACGACGGCGGGGGCGTCGGGAGCCGTGCGGACGCGTGCGGCGAACGCCTCGGGCAGGCTCGTGGCCGTGGTCCCGGCCGGCAGCGCCGCGCCGCGCCCGTGGTCGAGGAGCGTCCCGGCGGCCTCCGCGTCGAGCAGCGGGAGGTCGCGCACGGGCATGTCGGAGTCCGCGCCGGCGAGCGCGGCGAGGAAGCCGACGACGGCCTGCTGGTGCAGTCGGACGTCGTCGGGGTGGTAGAGCTCCGGGTTGGTGTCGAAGCCGATGAGCGGGCCGGTGCCCTCGGCCCGTTCGGAGACGAACAGGGACACGTCGTCGACGGGGCCGATGGACAGCAGGCGGGAGGTGGCGGGGCTGCCGCCGAAGTCGAGGTCGTAGTCGTACCCCATGACGTTCACGACGAGGTCGGTCAGGCGGGCCGCCCCGTCGGTCAGGTTCAGTTCGCGGGCGAGCTGTTCGCGCGAGAAGCGGCGGTGGCGCAGGGCTCCGCGCATCTCGGCGGCGACGCTCCGGACGAGGTCCCCGACCGTCGTGCCGGGGTCGACGGCCAGTCTCAGGGGCAGGACGGTGGAGGTCATGCCGACCACGTGCCGGAGGGCGCCGTGGCGGCCGTGGGAGGCGAGGCCCACGCAGACCTCCCGGCGTCCGGTGACCCGTGCCGTGTAGGCGGCGACGGCCGCGACGAGGACGGCGCTCCAGGTGGTGCGGTTGCCGGCCGCGAGGCGCCGGAGGCCGTCGAACACGGACGGGGGGAGGGTCTCGCCCGTGTGCAGGTCGGCGACGGGCTCGGAACGGTCGGCGGGAGCGGGCAGGTCGGCGGGCGCGGACCGGTCGACGGGTCCGGGCGGGCCGTCGCTTCCCGGCCGACCGGCGGTCGCGGGCGGGTTCCCGTCCCCCGGCCGGTCCGTGCGCCTCCTGAGGAGGGGACTCCCGCCCGTGTCGCCGCCCTCGGGGCCGGGGCCGTCCGCGTCCCGGTCGGCGAACCTTCCGGTCCAGTAGGCGCGGTCCGCCTCCAGCCGGTCGGAGGCGCGGTAGGCGGCCTCGTCGGCCACGAGGGCGCGCAGGGGGCCGGTGGGCGGCTCCAGCTCCGCGAGGTCCTCGCCGCGCGCCGCACGCGCGTAGAAGTCGGCCACGGTGCGGGCGAAGAGCGCTCCGCCGAGGCCGTCGACGGCGACGTGGTGGTAGCGGACGTACCAGTGGTGGAGGCGCGGGCCGAGCCGCAGCAGGGCGAAGTGGTGGGACGGCGCTTCGAGGTGGTCGACGGCGGCCATGTCGTCGGCCATGTACCGTTCCGCCGCCGCGACGGGGTCGTCGGCTCCCGTGAGGTCGACCCGGTGCAGCCGGTCGGTTTCGGCCGCCGGGCGGACGACGCGCTGCCGGACGGACCCGTCGTCGGTGACGAACGTGACGTTGAGGCTGTCGCAGAGGTGGGCCGCCCGGTTGAGAGCAGCGGCGAATAATCTCTCGTCGAGCCCCCCGCGAATCTCCAGGCATTCCCCGATGTTGTATTTCGGGCTGCCCGGATCGACCAGTTGCCCGTACCACACACCCTGCTGGGCCGTAGTCAGTTCGAGGTATTCGGGGGCGGATTCTTCCGACGGAAAGGAGGGGTATTCAGGCATGCCGACGACACCTTCGGTGAGGTTTCACAGGGGACGGTCGAGCGGAGGGCGGGCATTCGGCGCGACGGGATCGGGGAAGGCCCTTTCCCGTGGGGCGACACACAGGGGGAGACACCGCGCGGCTTTCGCCGCGGGTGCTGTGGAGTTCTCGCGCGGGAACGCGCCCGCCCCGTGCGGGCGGCGTGGTCCGCACGGTCCGCACAGGAGGAGAGGGAGGTCGCGAGGCGCCCCGCCGCCGGCTTCTGGAGGGGCTTGCAGGGCGCCACTGACACCTGTCGACCGCACATGACCGACAGGAGATTATTTTTGAGCAGAACTGCTCATTACGCGAACGAAGTTGACACCCGGGCCATCGGGAGGGCCGCCTGACCTGCGCGGCGCCTCCCGATGGCCCTTCGGCCCGTCAACGCGCTTCGGCCTCCATCGCCGCCACCAGGCCGGCGGGGCGCATGTCGGTCCAGACGCTCTCGATCCGCTCCAGACACTCCTGGCGCGACCCCTCGACGCCCTCGCGGTCCCAGCCGCCGGGGACGTCGAGGTGCGCGGGCCAGAGGGAGTACTGGGCTTCGCGGTTCACCAGCACGACGAAGCGACCCGACTCGTCATCGAAGGGATTGCTCACGTTCCCACCCGTTCTCGATATCTTGTTCCAGTCTTTTTTCACGTGCGGTCCACCCGGCTCCACCGGGCGACCGGAGCGGGATTTACCCGATCCGGCGCGACGCGTACGCCGCTCCTTCGAGGGGAGCCCGGCACGACCGCGGAGGCGGGCGATCCGCTCCGCTCCGGATCGGGGATACGAGCACCCCCGGCCAAGACTTCCCCCTAAAACCGAACTCACTCCGGTCACATTAAAGGATCCTCCTCGGCCAAGGATGCGAGCCGCGATGTTACTTCCGGGTAATTCATCAAGTGGAAAGCTCGGGAAGGGCGAGAGTCATATGCCAATAGCCGCTCCCGATCGGATATCCAGCCATGCGAAGTCCATTTCATCGCCACTTGACCTCTTATCACCCACACCATTCCGGCTGGCCGCCCGACGCACCCTCCGGTTCCCCGGTACGCCCTTCGGGAGCGCGGCGCGCTCCCATGCGCCGGGCATGCGCCCCACCCGAGAGGCAACCTCCAGCCGGAAAAAGTGGTCCCTCCGGCCATCGCGACGCGCTCCGGACGGCCGGTTGACGACAGTCCGGAACCCGCCGGACCGGAAGGTGTCGGCCACTTCGCGCGCGACCGCCGCCCGTCCCCCGCTCCGGCCGCGGGAGACCCGAGGCAACTCCTGAGGGGGACATCCGGCGTAGGAGGTTGACGCTCCTCACAAGTCCTCGACACACTCCCCTCCGTAGTCACACACTTCCGGGGAGTGATCTCGGCTCACGGGGTAACCGCGTTGTGAAGCGTCACCGCCCCGGGTGGCGTCCGAGGTTGGAGCCTCCGTGTCCCGTTCCAGTTCTGCCGTCCCGCCGGTCTGCCGCGAGATCAAGTGGAAGACGACCGCCTTCCTGATCGCCGACTCCTGCCGCGTCCCGCTCGGGGCCACCGTCCGCTACCGGTCCCGCTCCCCCTTCGTCATCGAGCTCACCCTCCACACCCCGACGGGCGACACGGTGTGGCACCTGGACCGCGACATGTTCCTCGCCGGCACCGAGGAGCCGGTCGGCATCGGCGAGGTGCACATCCGCCCCGCCCCCTACGACCAGGTCGTCCTGCGCCTGGGCGAACCCTCCCGCGCCGCCCTGATCGGCCTCGGCCGCGGACCCGCGCTGCGCTGGCTGAACACGACGTACACCGTCGTGCCCGCCGGGAGCGAGAGCGACCACATCGACTGGCGGCCGCTCCTCGACGTCCTCGCCGACTGACCCCGGTCCGCCCCGGGGCGGCGGCCCGCGGCGCCGGGGGCCTTCACCACGACGGGCGCATACTGTCCCTGTGGAATGGCCGCCGCCCTTCGTGGACGACCTGAGGGAACGGCTCGGGAGCGAGCTCTTCCGGCGCGTCGCCGGACCCTCGGGCGAGGAGACGCGCGCCCGCGTCCACGGAACGCCGGGGCCCCGCTGGTTCGGCCCGGACCGGCCGATCCGCACGGTCCACGGCGACGCGTCGATGTTCGTCGGGGGCCTGACGGCGCTGCTGCTCCAGTCGCTGCACCCGTCGGCCATGGCGGCCGTGGCGGCCCATTCGGGGTTCCGGGGCGATCCGTGGGGACGGCTGCAGCGGACCAGCACGTTCCTCGCGGTCACGACGTTCGGCACGGCCGAGGACGCGCGGCACGCGGTGGATCGCGTCCGGGCGGTCCACGAGCAAGTGCGGGGCACGACGCCCGGAGGCCGGCCCTACCGGGCCTCCGACCCCCACCTCCTGGGCTGGGTGCACGTGGCCGAGGTCCACGGCTTCCTGCGGGCGCACCTGCGCTACGGGGCGTCGCCGCTCACCCGCGCGGGCTACGACGGCTACGTGGCGGACACGGCCCGGATCGCCGAGGAGCTGGGAGTGGAGGAACCGCCCCGGAGCCTGGCCGAACTGGCGCGGCGGATGGAGTCGTACCGGAACGAACTCGGCGGCACCCCCGAAGCCCGGGAGACCGCCCGTTTCCTGCTGCGGGACCCGCCGCTCCCCCGCCCGGCCCGCGTGCCGTACGCCCTGCTCACGGCGGGGGCGGTGGAGCTGCTGCCGCCGTGGGCCCTCGGGGAGCTGGGGCTCCCGTCGCTCCCCCGGCCCGTGCGGGCGGCGGCGCGGACGGGCGGACGGCTGGCGACCGGGGGGATCCGCTGGGCGATGCGCCCTCCTCCGCCCACCCTCCCACCGGGGCGGCACGACGGGCCGCCGCGCGGGCGGGGGACCGCCGCGTCGACCGGGCCCGGGTGACGGACGGCGTCAGTTCCCGGGCCCGGTCGACGCGGCGGGCTTCCCGGAGGAGGACACCGTACGGGGGCGGGGTACGGAGACCGGCGCCGCCGACGGGGAGGACGGTCCCGGGCGGTCCGCGCGGCCGGGCGGGAGATCCGCGACGCGGTCCGTGCGGAGCGGCGGTGACGCGGTCGCGGTCCGGTGCGGCGCCCGGGACGACGCCTCCCCGCTCGCGGTCGGAGTGCCGATCGAACCGGTCAGGGTCGCTCCGAGCACGGTCAGCGCCGCGCAGGCGGTGAGGGCGCGGACGGAGCGGCGGGAGACCGGATCCGGGCGGCGGGCGGGGGGAAGCGGGGGTTCGGCGGGCGGCGCCGGCGGGGGTGCCTCGCCCGGCACGGCCGTCAGGACGCGGAAGCAGGTGTCGGCGTCGGGCCGGCCGGCCTCGTTCGGGTCCGTCATGGCCTCCACGAGCTCGGCGAGCGCCGGCGGGAGGCCCGGCGGGATCACGGGGGGCCGGTGCAGCCGCGCGAGCGCGGACTCCAACGGGGCGCCCGCGTACTCCAGTTCGCCCTTCAGGGCCTCCAGGAGCACCAGACCGAGGCTGTAGACGTCCGCCGCCGGCCCGGCTCCTCTGCCCAGGGCCTGCTCCGGCGCCATGTAGGCGGCGGTTCCCACGAGGGGGCCGGTCTCGACGCGGCTCGTGGCGTCGAGCAGGCGGGATATGCCGAAGTCGGTCAGGTACGGGGCGTCCGCCCCGTCCAGGAGGACGTTCGACGGCTTCACGTCGCGGTGCACGACGCCGACCGCGTGCACGTGGGCGAGGGCGGAGGCGAGCGCGGCGCCGGTCCGGGCGGTCTCGCGGGGCGTGAGGGGGGTCGCGGCGATGCGCCGGCGCAGGGTCGTCCCCCTGACGAGCTGCATCACCAGGTAGGGCCGCCCCTCCTCCCGTCCGGAGTCGTACAGGGTGACCAGGCCGGGATGCTGCATCTGGGCCAACAGGCGGCCCTCGTCGTCGAAGCGCTCCTCCGTCCAGGCTTCGCCGCCCGGCCGGAAGAGCTTGACCGCCACCGGCCGCCGCAGCCGCAGGTCCAGCGCCTCGTACACGTCGGCGGCGCCCCCGCGCCCCAGCAGGCCGTCCAGCCGGTACCGCCCGGCGACCGCGTGGGCCGTGAGCCGGAGATCCGGTCGGACCGACCATGGACGGACCATCATCGACGCTCCCTGCGTTCCGTTGCCGTCTTCCGCCGCCCGCCCGCCGGTACGCGCCGGCCCCGGCCGCCGTACGGCTCCGGGCCGTGGGCCCCGCCCGCGCTCGGGCACGGGAGTACGCGTGCCCCGGGAACGCCGGGGCATCCCCGTGCCGCGCCGGGAAATCCGGTGGAGGAGAAGCCGGGGCCACGGCGGTACGGCGCCGCCGGGCCGGGTAGCCGGAAGAGCGGCGCGCCCTCCCCTCGCGCAGGGGGTGTCCGCCGTAACGTGGCGGCCCGGAGTCAGGCGGTCCGGTGAGGAGTGACGACGTTCATGGGGCAGAGGGACGACGGGGTCGACGTGGTGGTCGTCGGAGCGGGGGCCGCCGGTCTGGCCTGTGCGGCCGACCTGGTCGCCGGCGGGCTGCGGGTGGAGTTGCTCGAAGCCTCCGACGCCGTGGGCGGCCGGATGCGCACCGA
Source organism: Streptomyces sp. NRRL F-6492 (assembly GCF_001280125.1). Classification (GTDB taxonomy): domain Bacteria; phylum Actinomycetota; class Actinomycetes; order Streptomycetales; family Streptomycetaceae; genus Streptomyces. The sequence goes on along the minus strand of NZ_LGEG01000171.1, from coordinate 39,083 downwards.
CCGGGTCGCGGGCTTCACCGTCGACCGCGGCTTCCAGGTGTTCAACACCTCCTACCCGCAGGTGAAGAGGCGGCTGGACCTGCGGGCCCTGCGGCTGAGGCCGTTCACGCCGGGCGTGCTCGTGCACACCGACGACGGGTTCCGGCGCTTCGTCGATCCGACCCGCCGGCCCCGCGAGGGCCGGGACCTGCTGCCCGGCCGGCTCGCCTCGGCCCGCGACCTGGCCGCCCTGGGCGTGCTGTCGGCCAGGGACGTGCTGGCACCGGCCCGCTACCTGCGGACCCGGCCCGACGCCACCACCCTCACCGCCCTGGCCGACGCCGGAATCTCGGCGGACCTGGTGGAGACCTTCTTCCGGCCGTTCCTGTCGGGGGTCTTCCTGGAGGACGAACTGGAGACCTCCGCCCGCTTCTTCCACTTCGTCTGGCGCACCATGCTGCGCGGCACCCTGTGCCTGCCGGCCGACGGCATCGGGGCCGTGCCCGCGCAGCTCGCGTCCGGGCTGCCCGGCGGTGTGCTGCGCACCGGGGAGCCGGTCGCGTCGCTCACCGACCGGGGCGTGGCCCTGGCCGGGGGCGGCGAGGTGTCCGCCCGCGCGGTCGTGGTCGCCACCGGTCCGCGCGCCGCCGCCCGGCTGCTCCCCGGCCTGGACGTGCCGGACGGACGCGTCGTCACCACCCTGTACCACGCGGCGGAACGCTCCCCGCTGTCCGAGCCGATCCTGGTGGTCGACGCGCGGCGCCGCTTCCTCAACACCTGCGTGCTGACCGAGGTGCACCGCGGCTTCGCGACGGACGGCCGGGCGCTGGTGTCGACCTCCGTGCTCGGGGAGCCGGATCCGGAGCGGGAGGAGGCGGTCCTCACCGCCCTCTCCGAGGTCTACGGCACGGACGCCCGCTCCTGGGAGCCGGTGCACCGCGTCGTGGTGCGGGACGCCCTCCCGGCCATGCCGCCGCCCCTCCCGCTCTCCCGTACCGGCCGCGTCTCCCCCGGCCGTTACGTGTGCGGCGACCACCGGGCGACGGGCTCGGTCCAGGGCGCCCTGGCCTCCGGCACCCGCACGGCCCGCGAGGTCCTGGCCGACCTGTGATCCCCACGGCCCGGTGCGGGGGCGCGCCGACGGGCCGCGTACGGGCGGCCCGGCCGGCCGCCGGAAGGGGCGACGCGCGCCCAAGGGCTTGACATGCGCCAAGGGTTGGCGCTTTTCGGGTGCCGTATCGGGGCGGGCGGGGGACGACGGTTCGTATCCTTTACGTGTTCGTCGTGTCACGCACTGTGCAGGGAGTCTCTTGTTGGGTACGCAGTCCCGGACGGCCGGTATCAGTTCGCCCCCGCCCCCGCCGGGCGATTCCGGAGGGCCGTGGCACGAGCGGGCGCGGGACGTCGTCGCGTTCGGCGGGTTCGATCCGCGCCTCGCGGCCGAGGCGGAGGAGCTGGCGCTCGCGGGCGGGCTGAGCCCGCGGGACCTGAGGATCCTGCTCCTCGTGACGGACGACCACCCCGGGTGGCTTCCCGCCCGGAGGTGCGCGGTCGCGGCCCTGGGCGACCGCCCGGAGGTGCCGCAGCAGGTGCTGGCCCTGCACGCGCAGAAGGAGGCCTGGGCGCCCCCGGCGTACGCGGAGTCCTCGGCGCCGCAGCCGGACGGGGGGACCCTCCACCGGGCGGAGCTCCGGATCGGCCCGGCCGACGCGGTCGTGAACGGCCCCGTCCGGACGGGCCCTTCGGCGGAGCGGGCCCGCCGGGCGGCGGCCGACGCCGTGCTCCGGGCGCTGGCCGGCGTCGGGACGGAGCGGCTGCGGCTTCCGGGGATGACGGCGGAGCTGTTCGACACGCTGCTGGGCACGCGGCTGGAGAGCGCGGCGCATCCGGGCGAGGAGCTCCACGCCGAGCTCGTGCGGCGGGCGGCCGCCTCGCGCCTGCGGCACCGCGACGCCCTGCGGCTGCTCTTCGGCACGACGGCCCCCGGGTGGCGGGAGGTCCGGCTGCTCGCCCTCGACCAGACGGCGCGGATGCCTCCGTCGGCGGCGACCCTGCTGCAGTGGCGGGCCGAGGCGTGCAGCGCCGGACTGCGCCACACGACGGTGGAGCGCCCCGGGGGGTTCGCCTCGGCGTGGAGCTGGGAGGAGGCCGACGGCCGGGTGCGGACGGGCCCCGAGCGGGTCTCCGGCGACCGGCGCACGTCCCTGCACGGCGCCGCGGTCGCCCTCCTGGCCCTGCTGTGCGGGCTGCCCGAGCCGCGTGACCTGGTCGAGGAGAAGCGGCGGAAGGTCCCGCCCCGGATCCAGCCGGTGCCCCGGGGCGGGGATCCGGTGAAGTACCTGAACAAGTACACCCAGCTGGAGGTGATCACGAAGCCGGAGCCGACCGTCACCTCCAGGCCCAGGAGCGTGGTCTGCGCGTACACGTGCCGGCACGTGGCGACGGGCACGACGGTCCGGGCCACGGGCACGGCGCGGCTGAAGGGGGACGCGCGCCGGGAGGCGGCCGCGGCGCTCCTGGAGGAGCTGGCCCGGCTGGACGCGGGGGGCGCCGCGCGGCCGGAACGGTCCGCGCCTCCGGTGCCGCCGTCCCCCGCGTCCGTCGTGATCCCGGGGCCCCGGGCCGCACGGCCCGCGGTCGTCCTGCCCTCGCCGCGCACGGAGGCCCCCGCGCCGCCGGAGGTGCCGGGGATCCAGGAGGTGCCGGGGGAAGGGCTGTCGGCCGGCGCCGTGGCCGGTGAGGCGCTCGCGGCCGGGTGCGCGCTCTCCCTCGTCCCCCCGACCGGCGACGAGCCGGTGGCCGGGATGCTGCTGTACCGGGCGGACGGCGCGCCGATGCCCGTCGTGCCGCTGCCCGCCCCGCTCGCCCCGACCGTCCGCCGGCTCGTCGTGCCGGCGGCCGACGGACTCGTGGAGGTGACCGGTTGGCGGCTGCCCCTCGACGAGGCCGTGCCGCTCCTGCTCGGACGGTCCCGGTTCGCCGCGTGGCACCCCACGGCCGTGGAGTGGGAGCAGGCGGCGCGCCTGGGCGTGCGGCTGGTGGCCGCCGGGCTCGTCCGTCCGGCGCTCGGCCCCGACGGGGTCGGCCGGTGGAGGGTCGGCCCCCTTCCGGACGCCGCCTTACAGGCCGTGGAGGAGCTGGCGCACCACATGTCGCCGCACGCCCACGCCGTCATCGGCGCCGGGTCCGCCCCGCCCGCACGGGAGGCGGCCCTGCCGGCGCGGGAGGCGGTCCTCGTCTTCCTGCACGCCGTGGCCGACGGCCTGGTGCGGACACCCGCGGCGGTCATGTTCGGCCCCGGCCCGTTCACGGGTCCCGCCGGCGGTCGCGTTCCGGACGCCGTGGCCGAGGCGGTACGGCCCTGGCTGGACGCGGTCGAGGACCGGCTGGACGACGGTCCGCCGCCCGGACTCGTCCTGGAGATGCGGGAGCCCTCCGAACACGAGGCCCTGGCGGGGCGCCTGACGGGACGTCTCCTGATCGGCACCGGGCCCGGAGCGGAGGGGGACGAGGTCGCGGCGCACCTGCTGTGGTCGGGACGCGCCTTCCTGCGCGGCGTCGACCGGAACCGGTCGCGCGAGCGGGTCGGGCGCCGGCTGGAACGGCTGGACCGGCTGTGTCCCGGCCTCTCCGGCCTGGCCTCACGGCCCGGGGCGTTCACCGTGGACGCGGCGGGGATCACCCGGCTGCTGCGGGCGGAGGAGGAGCTGGCCGCCGCCGGCCTGCGGCTGCGCTGGCCGGACCGCCTGCGCCGGGGCCTGTCCTCGTACGCGGTCGTCGGCACCGCGACGGGCGCCGGTGGTGCCGGGGCGCCGCGCTTCAGCCTCCAGGCCCTGCTGGACTTCCGGTGGCAGGTCGCGCTCGGCGACGACACGCTCGACGAGGCCGAGATGGACGCGCTGGCCGAGGCCGCCCGCCCCCTGGTCCGGGTGCGCGGGCGGTGGGTCCTGCTCGACCCCGCCGTGCGCGCCCGCGCGCGGCGCCGGGAGATCGGCCGGCTGGCGGGGATCGACGCGCTCGCCGCCGCGCTGACCGGCACCGTCGGCGTCGACGGCCGGCAGGTCGCCTGCCGGGCGGCCGGTGACCTCGCCGGTGTCGTCACCGCGCTGCGCCGGGGCGAGCACGTCTCCCCCGTCGCCGTTCCGGCCCGGCTCGGAGCCGTGCTGCGCGGCTACCAGGAGCGCGCCCTGGCCTGGCTCGCCCACACCGGCGGCGCGGGGTTCGGCGCCGTCCTCGCCGACGACATGGGCCTCGGCAAGACCCTCACCGCGATCGCCTACGTCCTCCACCGCCACGAGACCGGGCACACCGGCCCCGTCCTGGTGGTGTGCCCGTCCTCCCTGGTCACCAACTGGCAGCGGGAGATCGAGCGGTTCGCCCCGCATCTGGACGTGGTCCGCTACCACGGCGCGGGCCGGAGCCTCGACCCCGTCGGCGGGCGCACGGTCGTCCTCACCACCTACGGCGTCCTGCGGCGGGACGCGGAACTCGCGGCCACCCCCTGGGACCTGGTCGTCGCCGACGAGGCCCAGCACACCAAGAACCACGCCTCGGCGACCGCCGGGGCGCTGCGCTCGCTCACCTCCACCGCCCGTCTCGCCCTGACCGGCACCCCCGTGGAGAACAACCTCTCCGAGCTGTGGTCGCTGATCGACTGGGCCAACCCGGGCCTGTTCGGCACGCTGAAGGCGTTCCGGTCCCGCTACGCGACCGCCGCCGAGCGCGAGCCCGACGGTCCCGCCGCGCAGGCCCTCGCCCGCCTCGTCGCGCCGTTCGTCCTGCGCCGCACCAAGAGCGACCCCGGCATCGCGCCGGAGCTGCCCGCCAAGGTCGAGACGCGGAGGATCGTCGAACTCACCCCCGAGCAGGTCGCCCTGTACGAGGCCGTCGTGCGGGAGACGATGGACCAGATCGCGGGCTCCTCCGCCGCCACCCGCTCCGGCCTGGTCCTGAAGCTGATCACCGCGCTCAAGCAGATCACCAACCACCCCGCGCACTACCTCCGGGAGACCCATCCCGGCCCGGCGCACGCACGGCGGTTCGGCCGGCGGTCGGCCAAGCTGGAGGCGCTGGCCGAACTCACCGGGACGATCGCCCGGCGCGGCGAGGCAGCCCTCGTCTTCACGAGTTACGTCGCCATGGGCCGGCTCCTGGAGGAGCACCTCGCGCACCTGGGCCACCGCCCGCTGTTCCTGCACGGCGGCCTGGACGCCGGGCGGCGGCAGGAGCTCGTCGACGCCTTCCAGGGCGGTGGGGCGCCCCTGCTCGTCCTCTCCCTCAGGGCCGGCGGCACCGGCCTCAACCTGACCCGGGCCAGCCACGTCGTCCACTTCGACCGCAGCTGGAACGCGGCGGTCGAGGACCAGGCGTCGGACCGCGCCCACCGCATCGGTCAGCGCCGGACCGTCACCGTCCACCGGCTCGTCACCCGGGGCACGATCGAGGACCGGATCGACCAGCTCCTCACCCACAAGCGCGCCCTGCAGAACACGGTCCTGGCCTCCGGCGGCAGCGGGTTCGCCCGCCTCACCGACCGCGAACTCACCGAACTCGTCCGCCTGGGAGCACCCGGATGACCACGATCCCGCCCCGTCGGGGCGCCACCGCCGCCGGACACCCGGCCCGTACGCGCCCTCCCGTCGAGGACGTGGAGGGCGACACCGTGACCACCGGACGGACGGCCCCGGCGGGCCCGCCGTCCGGGGCGGTTCCGTCCCCCGGGGCTCCGGCGGGCGGAGCCGTACCCGCGTCGTCCGCGGCCGACCGGGCGCCGCTCCTCCCCACGCAGGGGGTGCGGACCGGGGCCCTGCCCCCGCTCCCGCCGCTCGACCTCCACGGCACCGCGCCGCTCCTCGACGCGATCACCGCCGAACCGCCCGCCCCGCTGCCGGACCTCGCCGTGCTGCGCGCGCTCGTCCGGGACGCCGCCCGGCGCGCCACCGCGCTCCTCCAGGGCCACGTCCCCGAGGTCCACGACACCGTCGCCGACATCGTCCGCTTCACCGTCGGCGCGGGCGGCGAGCACGGGGAGACGGCGGCCGCCCATCTCGGCCTCACGCCCCTCCTGATGCGGCGCCTCACCGCCGCCTACCACCACGGCGGTCCGCACGGCGCCGCCGCCTGTCTCTCCCCCCGGCCCGCGGACCCGGCCGCGCTCGCCGGGGCGGAGACCGCGATCCGGCCGCTGCGCCCCTTCCCGGGCACGCCGGTCGAACGCCGCCGCGACCGGCTCACCGACCCGCCCGCCGGGGTGCAGCTGCGCCACGGCCCGGACGGGCGGTGGTACCCGTACGTCGACCGCGACGGCACCTGGCAGCCGGTCGCGGGCCCGCACCGGGACCCCGTCCGCGCGTACAGGGCCGCCCGGCTCGCCCGGCGGCAGCACCACTGATCGCGGGGCGCATGCGGGTCGGCCGCCGGGGTAGCCGGGGCAGTGACCTGAGGAAAGGAAGAAACACCATGAAACCGTCACGCCTCGTCTTCAAGCCGCTCTCGCTCGCCGTGAGCGCCGGGACCGGTGTGCTCGCGGGAGCCGCGTTCAAGAAGACGTGGCAGATCCTGGGGCACGACGACGACACTCCCGACGCCACCGACGAGCACCGGGGCTGGGGGGAGGTCCTGATCGCCGCGGCGCTGCACGGCGCGATCTTCGCCCTGGTGAAGGCCGCCGTCGACCGGGGCGGGGCCACGGCGGTGCGCCGGGTGACCGGCACCTGGCCCGCCTGATCCCGTATCGCGCGGCACACCGCACGACGGCCCGGAGCGCCGCCCCTTTCCACGGGGGGGGGCGCTCCGGGCCGTTCGGGTCCTTCACTCGCCGGCGGTCGTGATCCGGGCGCAGGCCTTCACGACCTCGTGGAGGTCGAGGCCCTCGTCGCGCAGGGCGCGCTGGCGGTCCGCCCCGCCGCCGTGGGCCAGGTGCGCGGCGATCCCCTTCCGCGCGTCGTCGAGGTCGCCGGTGTCCGCCAGGGCCTCCTCGACGTGGTCGAGGAGGGCTTCGAACGCCTCTTCGGCGGAGGTCTCCCGCAGGGTGAGCGGGTGGAGCAGCGGCCCCCGGAGGCCGGACCGGGCGGCGCGCCAGGACGCGAGCCGCAGGAGCCCCGCGGAGAGGGGGGCGGGGGGCTCGCCGTCACGCCAGGCCCGGGCGGCGGTCTCCACGAGACCCCGGGCGAGGGTCGCGATGAGCACGGTGGTGTCGGCCTCCAGGCAGACGTCGGCGACCCGGATCTCCACGGTCGGGTAGTTCGCGGAGAGACGGGCGTCGAAGTAGATCATGCCGGAGTCGCGCAGGACGCCGCTCTCCACCATGGCCTCGACCTGCTGGTGGTACACCTCCGGGCTGCCGAACAGCTCGTACGGCCCGGCCGACGGCCAGCGGTTCCAGACCCGGCTGCGGTAGCTGCTGTACCCGCTGTCCTCCCCCTGCCAGAACGGGGAGTTCGCGCTGAGCGCGTTCAGGAGGTAGAGCCAGGGCCGGATCCGGTCGAGGACGGCGACCCCCTCCTCGTCGGAGTCCACGGCGACGTGGACGTGACAGCCGCACGTCAGCTGCTCCTTGGTGGTGAGGGCGAACTGCTCGGCCATCCACCGGTACCTCTCGCCCCGGTGGCGGGACGGCTCGACGGGGACGGGCGAGGTGGCGAGCGCGGCGACGACCGCGTCGGACTCCCGGGCGTACCGCAGCGCCTCGCCCCGCCACCGGACGATCTCCTTGCGCATCTCCCCCATGTCCGTCAGCGGCTGGGTGGAGAACTCCAGCTGCTCCTGGTGCAGCTCCTTCTCGAAGACCTCCCCCGCCTCGCCGCCGCGCAGGGCGGCCGACGCCAGTACCGCCGACGACACTGCGAACGGTTCGCCCGTCCTTGCGTTGACGAGCATCAGCTCTTCCTCGACTCCTACCGTGCGCATCGACTCTCCCCTACGTCAGTGACGGCCCCGCGCCGCCGGCCGCCGCCGGAAGGGGCGGGGAGCGGTGCGGGGCAGGTGCTTTCTCCCGCGTATGCCCACTTCCGCGTCTCCGACGCACTTCGCGTCGCGCCTCTCAGCAGGCGTTTTCCCGCTTCGCGTCGCACTCGCCCCCAACTCCGCCGGTGCGGAACGGAGTCCGGGGGCCTGCGCTCAGCCGTAGGTGACGGTGACCTTCTCGAAGCCGAGGGCGCGCAGGAGGCCCTGGAGCATGGCGGTGGTGTTGCGTTCCGCCCGGGTGGTGAGGTCGCTCTCCTTCGCGGCCTCGCCGATGCGCTGGGCGGCGAGGACGTTGACCGCCTGCTCGTTCGCCGGGTTGTCGGAGAAGAGGTCGCCCAGCCGGTCGAGGAGCCCCCGCTGCTTGGACACCGTGTAGGAGCGCTCGGGGTCGAGGAACGGCCGGGCCAGCTGGGCGTGCGGCAGGCGGAGGGTCGCGGTGGTGCGTTCCTCGTCGACGGCGACGGCGTTCCCGCCGATGCCCGAGAAGTCTACGTAGGCGCTGACGCTGCCGGCGGCGACGTACAGCGTGCGGGTGCCGCGGATCGCGTCGGGCAGGAACCGGGCGTCCTTCTCCAGGTCGACCACGACCTGGTAGGAGCCGGCGGCGCCCTCGTGGCGGTTCATGTCCTGGATCGACTTCAGCACGGCGGGTCCGGAGCGGTCCTTGGTCTCGCTTCCGAAAAGGTCGCCCAGGCCCGGTGGCTGGAAGAACCGGCCCAGCAGGACCAGCACCAGGATCAGGGCGAGGAGCACGGCGGCGAGGACGGGCCACCCACGGGTGGCACGCCCGGGGCGCCGGCGTTCGCGCGGAGGTCTGCTCTCTGTGTCGTCTCCCATGCGCGTCTCGTGCCCGCCCTGCTTCCGGCCATGCGGAACTCCGCCGCGTCCACGTCCGGTTGGGGCGCCCGGGTCGGTTGTGGCCGTTGTCGCGGCGCTCCGGCGCGCATGGGTTGCGGCTTCGCTTCCCGGGTAGCCGCACCCCCTCGGAGAGGGCCCGACGATGGGGGCGGAACATGAAGATGTGGAGACGTGACCGGAGCGTGGACGGAACCGTGGGGACCAAGGCGGGCGATCCCGTACCCGCCGCACCCGCGCCGCCTCCCGAGCCGCCCCGGGAGGCGGCGGAGCCGCGCCGGGAGGCGGCGGAGCCGCGCCGGGAGGCGGCGGAGCCGCGCCGGCCGGGCCGGGTGGTCCGGGTACTGGTGGCGCTGGTCGCCCTCGTGGGGATGGTGGCGTTCGCGATCGTCCTGGCCAAGCTCACCCTGAACGCGTCGCCGGCGTCCGTGCCCCTCACCCACAGCAATCTGAAGCCGGGCAGCTCCATCCGCGCCTATCTGGAGCAGCCGGCGTTCCTGGAGACGGTGAAGCAGTTGGGCGGCAACATCCTGCTCGGCGTGCCGTTCGGCGTGCTGCTGCCGCTGTTCTCGCGCAAGACCCGCGGTGTGGTGCGCGTGGCGCTGCTCACGATCGTGACGATGCTGCTCGTGGAGCTGGTCCAGGGCGCCCTCATCACGGGGCGCGCCTTCGACATCGACGACGTCATGCTCAACACCACCGGCGCGCTGCTCGGCTACCTGCTCGTCGGGCGGCGTCTCGGCCGCGCGGTGCACCCGCGCGTCGGGCGCCGGTGGTGGCAGCGGCGCCCCGTCCGGCAGAAGGGCTCCGAGCGGGCCCTGGCCGCCGAGCGGTAGGTTCCCGGGCGTGACGGGCGACTGGCGGGCGGACCGGATCGGGGCCGCGCTGCGGGGCGAGAACCCGACGGTGCTGCGGCGGCTCGACGCGGCCTTCGCGGCGATCGGCGACGTGCAGTTCCTGCCGGGCTACTCGGTGCTCCTCGTGGACGACCCGGGCGTCCGGCGGCTGTCCGAGCTGCCGAGGGCGAAGCGGCTGGCGTTCCTCACCGGGATGGATCTGCTCGGCGAGGCCGTCGAGCGGGTCTGCCGGCGTCGGGATCCGGCTTTCCGCCGGGTCAACCTGGAGATCCTCGGAAACACCGATCCGTTCCTGCACGCCCATGTGTGGCCGCGGTTCGAGTGGGAACCGGCCGGGCTGGTGGGCAAGCCGGTGTGGCTGTACCCGCCCGGCCGGTGGAGCGAGGAGCGGTTCCGGCTCGGCCCTCGGCACGACGCGCTGCGGGAGGCGATCGGCGACGAGCTGGACCGGCTGCGGGCGACGGCCTGACGGCCTGGTTCAGGGGGCGGCGACGAGCCTGCCGAGCCGCGTGGCCAGCCACGGCCTGCGGCCGCCGGCTCTCATCCGCCCGCTCGCGACCGCCTTCCAGATCGGCGTGCGGCGGAAGGAGACCAGGAGGAAGGTGACCGGGTCCGCGACGATCCGGCAGTCGTAGGCGCGCGGCGGGGCATCGCGGGTCACCGTCACCGTCCCGTCGCCGAAGACGACCGCGAGGCGCGGGCCCCCCTTGATCGCGAGGTCGAACGCGATGCTCACGCCCCGTGCCTCCACCGGGTCCAGGGCGGCCGTCATCATCGTCGGCATCGACTGCCCCAGGACGAGACGCGCCTCGTCCTGGCCGATCGGCCACGGGAGGCGGGCGCCGCGCGCGACGTCCAGACCGTGCACCAGGGTCTCGCTGAGCATCAGGCCGGTCACCGTCGCCAGGGTGAACGGCACTTCCCCGTACCAGGGCGCGGAGACGGGGGTGTCCGGGGGCAGGCCCTCGGTGGCGCGCAGGAACGTCTCGCCGCGCTCGGCGACGAAGTCGGCCGTCTTCGCGCGTTCCGCACGGTCGAACAGGGTCACGGACCGGGCGTTCATGGCCGTGATCCGCTCGGCGAACGTCCCCTCGCCGGACGGCGGGACGCCGTCCCGCTCCGTCGTCCCGTCGGGCGGGACAAGGGAGGTGTACGCGAGGTAGACGGCCGCCAGGTGCGTGCCGACGTCGCCGACCGACCACACCGGGACGCCCGATGCCGCGTCCGGATCGGGGACGGCGCGCGACAGCCCGGCCAGGCGCGGGATCGCGGCGGACAGGGCGGCGCGGGTCCTCTCGTGCTCGGTGACGGGATCGAACGTCGTGACGGTGCCCGTACCACTCCCCCGAGTCGCGGACGGAGCCGCGGATTACCGCCGGGTAGCACGGCTGCGACACCCCTCGCGCCCCGCGGATCCCGCGTCCGGGCGGGGAACCCGACCCCGCCGGGCCGTGGCTCCCCGGACGGGGCGACCCGGCGGCCGCGGTCCCGGTCGTCTCCGGCCGCCGCGCCCTCTCCGACCTCAGAAACGGCTCCACTCCCTTGCCGGGCGGGGGCCCGAACGGGCAGCGTCGACCCCGCCGTCGACCAGTGGTCCAGGGGGGAACGAACATGAGGATCGAAAAGGGCTGCCTCGCGGCAGGTGTCGTCGCCGCGCTGCTCGCGGGCGCGGGCGCCTGCACGTCCGACGGCGGCGAGCCGGTCGCCAGGACGGCCCCGACGGCCGGCCCCGCGTGCGGGAACGGCACCTGCGTGTGGTTCGACGTGGACAGACGGGACGTCCTGACGGGCGTCGCCGAGAAGCAGACGCTCGGCAAGGGCGGCGGCTCGCTCACGCACGAGCTGACGCCGCTCCACACGCCGCGCGTCGCGGTCGCCTTCGAGAAGGGGCCGAGGATCGACGCGAAGGCCGTGCTCCACTCGCCGGGCGTCCGCGCCGGGGACGCCGGGGACGCCGGGGACACCGCCGGCGCCGACGCGTTCACCGACGTCCGCCGAACCGCGCCGGACCCCCGGAGGGACGACACCGCCGTGGACGGCGCCGGGACCTTCGTGAACTGCTCCTGGGTGAAACAGGTCGTCGCAGACTTCCGGTACACCTGCGGGAACGGCGAGCGGACGACGGGCCGCGCGACCAGTTGGGTCGTCGACGGTTCGGGGATCCTGGAGTGCTCCGAACCCGTCGAGCGCGCGAAGGAGGGGGATCCGGTCGTGGCGGCGGCCCGGCTCGCCCGCGGACCCGACGCCCCGGCCGCCGGGCCCGGCGGGGGCCGGCCCTCGCGCCCGGCGTCGTAGGGACGGTCCGAGGCCTTCGCGAAGTCGTGGAGTTGGACGCCGGGAACCCCGCGCTTCTGCGGTTCCGTGACGATGACGTGGAACGCGCTGTCGGTACGGTGCGCCACATCGGGTGAGTGGGCCGCGTGGGCGTGAAAAGGCCGGTGCCCCGTACGGGATCCGTACGGGGCACCGGCCTTTCGGTTCGGAGCGGGGACTCAGTCCCCGTGGGTCTCGTCCCACTGGGCGCGGGCGAGGTCCGAGTTCGTCCGGACCATCTGCCAGTCGTCCTCGATCATGAAGAGCGAGTAGCGGCCGGTCGCGTCCAGGGCCTCGAAGACCTGGTGCGCGAAGGCGTCCGTGTCCGTCTGGTTGGCGGTGATCCGGGCCGGGTGGGAGTGGTCCGGCTCGTCCTTGTCCGGGATCACCGGAACCCAGACGGTCAACCAGCGGTCCCCGTCACCCCAGGTGAAGGACGGGCCGAAGCTGGTGCTGTTGTCGGTGAACCCGATCCCGAAAGTCGTTTCGAGTTCTTCCCACAGGGCCTGCGCGAGGGTGGCACTGGGGACCTCTTGCTCCCGGAATCCGGCGTGGATGTTGTATTCGCTCATAATCGTCCTCAACGCACGTGGTAGGTCCGATCGTAGCCGTAGCCGATCAGTCGCACATGGCTGAAGTCGGGCTTGCCGCTGTGGTCGGTGAACAACTTGAGCCCGGCCTTGGCATTGTCGAAGGACAGGTCGGAGTTGCGGCCGTCGATGATGACGACATCCGCCTTCTTGTCACGGCCGGCCTTGAGGGCCGTCTGCACCGTGCCCGGGGAGTTCCCCTTCAGGACCTTGAACTCGGTGGCCACCCCGCCGACCCAGGCGTCGAAGTGCTTGCCCTTGCCGCCCGGCTGGTCATTGCGGGACTTGACCTCCTGCCCGTTGCCCGCGAGATAGAGCGCGAGCTCGAACTCCGCGTCGTCGAAGGCGAAGTGCGGGCCGTCCTTGCCCCGCTTCTGCTGCTTGTCGGGCCTGGCGCCGTCCGTGGACTTGCTCCAGGACTCGTCGATCAGCTCCAGGATGTCCTCGAGGTAGTTCGCGACCATCCACTGGCTGCCGAGCGAGGCGCCGAAGCAGCCGGCCTTCTCCGGGCCCGCGTGGCGGCAGGTCCTGCGGTCGATGTCCTCGACCTTGTCCAGGAACCGGCCGACGTTGAACTTGTGCTCGTCCATGATCTGCTTGAGGCGGGCCTTGCGCAGGACCTCGGCGCGGTCGGAGTCGTACTTGTGCTGGTCGTCCCAGTACGTGGGCCGCTTGTTGTCCGGGTCGTCGTCGGGGGTGGGGTCGGTGTCCTTGCCCTTGTCCTCGCCGACGTAGCGGCCGCCGGTGCAGTCGCCCGGGGCCTTGGTGCAGTACGCCCGCTCGTCCGGGTCGAACAGGCCCGTCGGGTCGCTGCGCGTGACCGGGTTGTTGTGGCTGTAGGCGTAGCCGTTGACCTGGAGCGGGTCCGCGAAGTCGATCAGCGCGTCCGCGGAGGCGAACCGGCCGGTCGACGGGTCGTACTCGCGGGCGCCCAGATGGGTCAGGCCCGAGGGGTCCTCGACGCCCACGCCGAGGTAGCCGCGCTTGTTCGGCCACGAGGCCGGCTTGGTGCCGCGCACCTCGCCGAACGGCTTGTACGAGCGGCGGGTGACCGCCTGGCCGGAGGTCAGGGCGATGCCGGTGGTGGCGGTGCCGACCTGGTCGGCGATCAGGACGTCCAGCTTGTGGCCCGTGGTGGCGCCGTTGAGCGTGGACCGGACCACGGAGGGCGCGCCGTCGTGGTTGTAGACCCGGCTGGCCTTGGTGATCGCGCCCGCGGCGGTGGTCAGCTCCATCTCGCCGAGGTAGAGCACGCTGCCGGAGGGGGTGTTCTCCAGCAGGCGGTTGCCGTCGGCGTCGTAGACGTACTTGGTGGTGACCCCACCCGCCTTGATCGTGTCGAGGCGGTTCTCCCGGGTCCAGACGAGGTCCTGGGTGCCGCCCGGCAGGGTGCGGGTGGTGGTGTTGCCCGCCGCGTCGTACACGTACGAACTGCCGGTGCCCGGCGCGGAGGTGACCGAGGTCAGGGTGTGCGGCTGGGTCTCGTACGGGGCCGCGGTGCCGTTGCCGGCGACCGTCTTGCCGTACGCGTAGGTGAGCTTGACGTCCTTCGTGGCGTCGGCCGGGTCGTGCTTGACCTGGGTGGCACGGTTGCCGACGACGTCGAAGGTGTAGCTGTCGTAGTAGCCGGTGGCACCGCCCGCGACCGTGCCGGGTGCGGGGGCGTTGGCCGCCAGGGAGGCGGTCAGGCTGCTGTCCGGGGCGGTGGTGTCCGTGACGCTGTCGGCGGCGCGGGCGATGGGCCCGCGGATGGCCCGCTGGTCGGTGCGGGGGCCCCAGGTGGTGCCGTCCGCGCTCTTGCAGCCGGTGCTGGCCAGCGTCGGGGTGATGTTCGAGGTCCACGCGTGGACCATCTGGCCTGCGACATCGTGCGTGTAGCACTGCGTGTCCCAGGTCGAGGTGCCGCCGTCGGTCAGCTTGCGGGCCTGCGAGCTGATGTTGCCGGCGTAGTCGTAGGAGTAGTGCGAGCTGCTGACCCGCGGCGAGGCCGAGGACTCGCGGTCCACAACGCTGCGCTGGAGCTGGCCGGTGTAGTCGTTGAGGAAGTTGGTGGTCCAGACCCGGTGGGGCTGGGCACCGCTGGTGGTGCGCAGCGGCTCCCCGTACGGGGAGTACTGCACGTCGGAGGTGTACCAGGTGGCGCCCGAGGTGCTCTCGGGCAGGCCGTCGGCCGTGTAGCGGGTGACGACCTTCTCCGCCGCGAGTCCGCCCTTGGCGGGAAGCGTGGTGCTCAGCAGCTTGCCGGTGGGCGTGTAGGCGAAGGCGTACTTGTAGGTGCCGGAAACCCCCGTGGTCATGGGGTTGGCCGGGATGACGGTCTCACGGCCGGTGGGCCGGTATTCGGTGTCGTAGCCGGTGACCCGGTTGACGTAGTCGCCGCTGGGGTCGTGGCGGACGGAGGCGACCAGCTTGCCCAGCGCGCCGGGCAGGGTGTCGTAGGTGAACTCGCGGATCGGTGCGGACTCGGCGCCGCCCGTGCGCACGGCCGTGATGCGGCCGAGGGCGTCGTACGCGGTGTGGACGGTCCCCCGGTTGTCGGTGGCGCTGGTGCGGCGGTCGGCGTCGTCGTACCCGTAGCTGACGGTGCCCGTGTCCGGGTCCGTGCTGGTGAGGGCGCGGTGACGGGTGTCGAAGGTCCAGGACCAGACGTTGCCCGCCGGGTCGGTGACCTTCTCGCGGTTGCCTCGGGAGTCGTAGCCGTAGGTGGTGCTGCGCCAGATCGGGGTGCTGGAGATGCTGGACGCGTGCTGGATCTTGGCCACTCGGCCGAGGGCGTCGGTCCAGGTGTTCACCGCGGGCTTGGCGCCGCCGACCGGGAAGGCGACGGTGTTGGTGTCGCCGTAGGCCCACTTGCTGTAGTTCGTGTACGCGCCGCCGCGGTAGTGGCTGGCGCGGACCGGGCGCTCCAGGCCGTCGTACTGCGTGCGGGTGAGCATCGGTACGAGGGTGTCGGAGACCCGCTTGAACTGGACGGTCGTGGGCTCGCCCTCGACCAGGTACGGGGTGGTGACCTCGGCCGTCAGACCGTGGTCGTCGTAACGGGTGTCGATGACGATGCGACCGGGGCCGTGGGCCTCCGCCTGCGTCTGGACCTCGCGCATCAGGCCGTCGTAGATCGTGACCTGCTTGGTGTAGGTCTCGTCGTCCTTGAGCTTGTAGACCGTGACCGCAGAGGGCTTGGTCGTCGAGGAGGAGGCGTCCGCCATCCGGTAGGAGATGGTCACGTCGGGCTTCTGGGTGCCGCCGGAGCGGCTCGCCGTCCAGCCCTTGACCAGGCGGCCGAAGGCGTCGTACTCGTTGCGGACGACGCGGCCGTTGAGGTCGGTGATCTTGATCGGCAGGCCTCGGCCCGGGTCGAGCTCGTTGACGGTCGTGTGACCCTTTTCGTTGACGGTGGTCACCGAGGTGACCGGGCCGCCGGTGTCACCGGGGGTGTACCGGGTCTCCGTGGTGCCGGTCACCGGCCGCTTGACGGTGCGGATGCGGCCCAGGGGGTCGTACGTGCTGGTGGTGACGATGGTGTGCGAGCTGCCGTCGGCGTTGGACTCGGCGGTGTAGGTCACGAGGCCCTTGGTGGGCGCGGTGTTCCAGGCCTGACCGTCGTAGGCCGTCAGCTCGGCGGTGATGAGCGCGGCGGAACCCGCCGAGGTGTTGTGCTGGGAGCACGGGGTTCCGGTCTTGCGGACCCGGGAGACCATGCCGATCAGGTGGGCATCCGTGT
Organism: Streptomyces sp. NRRL F-6492; assembly: GCF_001280125.1. Classification (GTDB taxonomy): domain Bacteria; phylum Actinomycetota; class Actinomycetes; order Streptomycetales; family Streptomycetaceae; genus Streptomyces. The sequence continues at coordinate 22,803 of NZ_LGEG01000171.1, read as the reverse complement.
TGTGGACGTACTGGGTGGTGGCGCAGATCTGGTCGCTGAGGGTCTCGCCGGTGCCGTTGGGCTTGACCACGGACACCTCGACCTGCGTGGGGAGGTTGTAGGTGCCGTCGACGGTGGTGTCGGTGCGGACCGCCTGCCAGCTGCTGCCGACGGTCTGGATCGCCTCGGTGCGCTTGACCCCGGTCTGGTGCGCGAGCAGGGCCGTGGTGGCCTCGCGGGTGCGGGAGGCGGTCTGGCGGGACCAGGGCGTGTTCAGGGTCCGCTTGATGATCCGGCCGCCGGTGCCGTCGTACGTGATGGTCTCCGCGACCATGCCGGCGTAGGCGTCGCTGTCGTCCGTAAGCAGGGTGACCGTACCCGTGGAGTCCTTGACCGCTCCGCCAGTGCCGCGGAAGTAGCGGGCGACGGAGTACGACTGGGTCTGCGGGGCGGCGCTGCTCTTCTTGCCCTTGACCGTGGTGACCTTCTGGAAGCCGCGCCAGTCACTGTGGGTGCGCAGCTCGGGCCGGGTGAACTCGTCCTCGCTCTTGGCCCAGGCCGCGCCGGAGTAGTCGTACCGGGTGGTGATGCGGTCGGAGACGCCGGTGATGCGGTCGTTCTCGGTGACGGTGTGGACGAGGTACTTGTTGAACCAGGCCAGGGCCGGCTTCTTCTCCTCGCCGTCCGGGGACCAGCGGACCGGGAAGCAGGTCCTGGTGTTGTCCTCGGGGGCCACCGTCGGCTGGTACTGGCAGCCGCCCTTGTACGTGACGTCGATCTGGCCGCCGTGCTGCGTGTAGACGGTGCCGATGCGGGGACGGGTGAACGGCGGGCGCTGGTCCTTGCTGTCCTTGGGGACCAGGTTGGGCAGCTGCTTGTCCTTCAGGTAGCCGGACAGCGGCTCGCCGGCACCGACCGTGTAGGGCTCGAAGGTCACGCCCTCCTTGGACATGAGGGTGCCGCTGGTGGCGGTGGGCGTGTAGCCGTAGTGCGTGATGCCGTTGAGCCACATCGCCGGAGAGGTGCTGTACCAGTCGCGCGGGAAGGACTGCTTGAGCTGGTACTGGTCGACCTTGACGAGCCCGGTGGCGCCGGGCCGGTGGGCGTAGGTGGCGACGTAGCCCAGGCGCATCCGGACCCAGAAGGACGGGAAGGACGGGCAGAGCTTGGAGTCCGACTTGCAGTTCAGGTTGCCGGGGGTGTCCCACCAGGGTCGGTAGGAGGCCGGGTCCTTGGTGTTGTCGAACTTCTCCGAGTCGCAGGCCGGTGAGCCGGACAGGCAGCGCTGGTACAGGCCGAAGTTGATCTTCGCGGCGGGGGTGCCGCCGAGGTTGTCGTTGCGCAGCCCGTACTCGATGGAGTCGGGCAGGGCGCCGCGGTGGTAGACCTCGGGGGTCTTGAACTTCTTGTTCACCGCGTAGTAGTTGGTGGCGCGGGCCCAGTTGACGATCATCACGTTGCCGTGGACGTCGACGACCTTGTCGAGGCCCCACTGCCAGGCCTGCCGCTTGCCGGCGCCGCAGCGGGAGGAGGCGAAGGCGCTCGCGTTGCAGGGCTCGCCGGGGTGGTTGCCGAAGACCGGGACGGTGAGGACGGAGTCGGTGTCGGCGTGGCCGCCGCCGATCTTGTCCAGGCCGTAGAAGTACTGGGTGCCGTCGGTGGTGGTGACGACCCAGTGCTCGCCGTCGTTGTCGCCGTTGTCGATGCCGGTGCGGCGCTCGACGCGGGTGCCGTCGTCGTTCCGCAGGCGGTAGGTGTTGGTGGTGCCCACCTTCACCAGCTCGGAGGTCTTGCCGTTGAGGGAGATGACGGCGTTGTCCGAGACCCAGCAGAGGTCGGAGGACTCCTTGTCCTTCTTGGACGTGTTGTTGGCGGCGCCCGCGGCCACCGCCTTGGTGTCGTCCTTGCAGGCCCGGTAGCGGCGCTCGATGCGGCCCGGGTCGTACTCCCAGCCCTCGCCGAGCCAGGAGGACTGCGGGGTGGAGGTGGAGGTCTTGCCGTCCACGTACTGGGAGTTGTACTTGAAGCTGATCTTGGGGGCGGGGCCCGCGGGGGCCGGGGGCACCGTCAGCGGGTACTCCCAGCTGAAGCCGCCGGAGGCGTCGCCCGCGGCCCAGGAGCCGCTGGAGACCAGGGCGCCGGCCTTGAACGAACCGCTCTCGGAGGCGCCGGAGTCGACGGCGCCGATCACGGCCTTGTCGCCGGAGGCGGAGGCGGCGGCGGGCTGAACCCAGGTGGCCTGCATGACGCCGGAGCCGTTCGCCCGCGGCACGGCCGGGGCCGAGGCAGGAACCGTGGTGCCGTCGGCGACGGTGTCGACGGTGGCCGTCATCGTCTTGGCCTGGGTGTCGTTGACCGTCTCCAGCTCGGTGTACTGCTGGCACTCCTCCAGGTCGGGAGTGGTCGCGTAGCACTCGGGGAACTGGACCAGGCGCAGCCGGGAGGACCAGTCGGCGCCGTTGACGTTCCGGTACGCCCCGTACTCGACCTGCACCTTGACCGGCACGGTGCCCGTGCTCGGTGCGCTGACGGTCAGTACGGAGCCCTCGACGCCCTCGGAGACGGCGGCGGCGGGGCTCGCGATGTCCACGCGCCAGGTGCCGGTGGGGGCGGCCGCGCCCTCGGCCTGGCCGATCTTGACGGGCAGGGTGCCGACCCGCTGCGGGGCCGCCGGCTCCGCGTCAGCGGCCGGGACGGCGAAGCCGGCCGGTTGGACCGCACTACCGAAGGTGACGGTGTCGGCCGCGGCCGGAGGCTTGGTGGTGGTGCCGGCCGGGGGCGTCGTCTGGGTGGTCGGCACGGGGACGCCGATCCGGCTCAGATTGGCGTCCCGGTCCTCACCGGGCACGAAGCGGGCATCGGGCAGCGCCTCCAGGGCGAGGGTCTCGCGCGGTACGGAGACCGTCCCGGCGTCCGGGTCCGGAGGTTGGGCCAGCGCCTGCGCGGGCAGCAGGGCTACCAGCGTGGCGGCGCCGAGCACCGGGATGAAGGTGGCGCGCAGGCGTCTGCGCACGGATGGCTGTGCAGGCAAAGCAAGTCCCCCCGGACTTTTGAAACGGAGCCCGTGCGCACGTGCACACAGGTCTCCCACGGTGATCGGCCGATTGTGTGCGGATGCGACACATAAAAACTAGATCAAGTGATGATCGACACGGGATCAACCGGACGATGGGTTTCAGTCGGGCCGGATGCGGACCAACCCGCTCTCTGACGCCCTGCGGGTCATAGACGCCAACTACGGCGATTCAAGAACGGCTCGATCCAATCCGGGAGAAACTGCTGCGGATTCTGCGGTGCATTGAGGTGAAATCAAATGGTTTCCCTCCCCCTGAAACCCCCGGGCTCCGGCATCGGCGGCCCGGACGGGATGGATCGCCGGGCCCGGCCCCCGCGGGCGCCGAAGGTGACGCCTCCCGCCCCGGCAGGCATGATGCGCAGGCGCGTCGTGCCCGTCGGACGAAGGCTTCCGACGCGCTCAAGATCGCGAAAAGAGCCTGGTCACGACCGCATAACGAGTCGTGCCGGTGGGGGGAAAGGGAACTTCGCTCATGACGAGCAGATGGCGCCGCGCGCCCGGACGCCGGGCGCTAGCGGCCGGAGCGGCGGCGGCCGTGCTGGCGACCGGACTGACGTACGTCGGACTCGGCCGGGACGGGGACGAAGCGTCCACGGCGGACACAGCAGACTCAAAGGAACCGCGGGTAAACGTTCCTGTTGGCGAATCAGAAGCCGCTGCACGGGCCGCGAAGACCGGGAAGCCGGTGGAGGCGACGGCCCTGCGGACGGCGTACTCGACCACCTGGGCCAAGCCCGGTGGAACGATGCTGCGCAAGATCCACGCAAGTCCCGTCCGCGCCAAGGTGGACGGAGTATGGAAGCCCGTCGACACCGGGCTGGAGAAGGTGGCCGGGGGCTGGGCCCCCAAGTCGGTCAACACCCCGATGGTGTTCTCCGGGGGCGCCCCGGCGCCCGCCGCCGGGTCCGGCACGGCCAAGGCGGATCAGGGCGCGGAGCGCGCCTCCCGGGCCAGTGTGCGCCGTGTCTCGCTGCTGTCCGGGGTCACCCCGGGCACCGGGAACACCCTGGCCACGCTCACCGTGGGTGACCATCAGATCGTCATGACCTGGCCCGAGGCCATCCCGACCCCGGTGATCGACGGCTCCCGCGCCCTGTACCCGGAGATCCTGCCGGGCGCCGACCTGGTGCTGACCGCCGACGACGGCGGATTCGCGCAGCTGCTGGTGGTCAAGACCCGCGCGGCCGCGGCCAATCCGAAGGTGGCCACGCTCTCGTACGGGCTGAGCTCCCCGGACCTGACCTTCTCCCTCGACCCGCTCACCAACGTGGTCAGCGCGCTTGACGAGAACGGCACCGACATCGCCGAGTCCCCCACGCCGCTGATGTGGGACAGCGCGGGCGTGCCCGCCACCACCGACGGCCAGGGCGGCGGCACCGCCACCCCCGGCGAGGAGGTGCTGCCCACCGAAACCCCCGACGAGTCCGCCTCCGGTACGCCGGAGCCGGACCCGGAGGACTCCGCTTCCGCGAGCCCCGAGCCCACCGACTCGGTCAACGACGGCGACGACGGCGACCTGTTCAACGAAGCCCTGCCGGAGGCGGGCGACGAGGCGGCCGACCCCTCGGCCACCTCCGGCACGGGCCCGGAGCCGACCGCCCCTCCCGAGGCCTCACCGGAGCCCTCGCAGACCGGCCCCGCCGCGACCCTGTCGCTGCCCGCGCTGAACGGACCGCAGCCCGACTCCCACGGCACGGTGGTCGCCACCGACCTCGAAGGCTCCAACTGGACCATCAGCGCCGACCAGGAGTTCCTGAACGACCCGTCGACGGTCTACCCGGTCTTCATCGACCCGTCGGTGAACAAGCACACCAACGACTGGACCACCGCCTACAGCCGCCACAAGAACGCCAGCTTCTACAACGGCAAGAACTTCAACAAGGGCGGCACCCACGAGGCCCGCGTCGGCTACGAGTCCGACACCTGGGGCACCTCCCGCTCCTTCTTCTCCATCGACTGGGACAAGGACCTCCAGGGCGCGGTGGTCACCGGAGCCCGGCTGTACGCGCTGGAGACCTACGCCTGGTCGTGCAGCGCCCGCAGCATGGACGTCCACATCACCACGCCGATCTCCAGCAAGACCAACTGGAACAACGCGCCCTCGATGCACTCGGGCAACCGCATCGGCGGCGGCAAGTTCTCGCACGGCTGGAAGTCCGCCTCCTGCCCGGACAAGTACGTCAGCTTCGACGTGAAGCCCACGGCGCAGCGCGCGGTCAACGGCGGCTGGCCGACGATGACCATCGGCTTCAAGGCGGTCAACGAGAACGACCAGTTCGCGTGGAAGAAGTTCCAGGCGGACGGCGGCAACGACCCGCACGTGCTGCTGGAGTACAACCGGCGTCCGAAGCCCCCGAGCAATCTGGACCTGGCTCCGGACTTCAGCTGCGACACCACCGCCCCGTACATCAACGTGGGCTCGTCCACGCTGACGTTCTGGGCCTCCGCGGAGGACAAGGACGGCAACCTGTCCTCGGTCAACTTCGAGATGTGGCCCACGGGCGGCAGCGGCAACATGCTCGGCACCAAGGGCAGGGCGCCCGTCGGCGGCAGCTCCGGAACGACTCACACCGATCCCTTCGCCACCGGTTCCACCGGGCTGAAGCTGGTCAACGGCCAGACGTACTCGTGGCGGGCCAAGACGGTCGACAAGACCGGGTCCTCCTCGGTGCGGTACTCGCCGGAGAAGACCCCCTGCCGGTTCGTCTTCGACAGCGCGCGGCCCTCGCCCCCGACCGTGGTCTCCACCGACTTTCCCGACGCCGACGCGCTGGACAACGGGTTCGGCAGTGACGGCGAGGACTCGCTGTGGAGCAAGAAGAAGTTCGGCGAGACCGGCACCTTCCAGTTCAGGGCCGCACAGACCGACGTGGACTACTACGAGTTCGGGTTCAACCAGGGCTCGTACCCGTTCAAGGCGGAGCGCACGGCCGGTGCCGCAACGACCACCGTCACCTCGGTGACCAACGCCAAACCGCCGCTGGCCGGCCCCAACGTGCTGTACGTGCGGGCCGTCGACGACGCCGGGCACAAGTCGGAGCCGCGGAAGTACCTCTTCTACCTCTCCCCGCGGGACGAGGCGGACGCCCCCGGCGACTTCACCGGCGACCGGCTGCCCGACCTGATGGTCGTGGACGCCAACGGCAACCTGCGGCTGTACCCGTCCGAACACCAGGCGGACCTGGCCAAGGGCACTGGCGACCTCGGGTTCTCCATGGCCGGCGCGTACCGCTCCAACCCGGCGAAGGACCCCAACGGCAACGACGGACTGCCGACTTTCTCGGGGGCGCCCTCGGGCTACTGGAAGGGCACGCTCATCACGCACCTCGGTGACGTGTACGGCGGCGATGGCTTCCAGGACCTGATCGCCCGCAAGGACGGCAAGCTGTGGGTCTACCCGGGCGACGGGTACGGCGCGGTCAACATCGACAAGCGTCAGCAGATCGTGCTGCCGTCGGACGCCCCGGACCCGGCGACGTACCGGCAGATCGTCTCCGCGGGCGATGCGACCGGCGACGGCAAGACGGACCTCTTCGTCACCACCAGCTCCGATCTGTGGATGTTCATCGGCTACAACGGCGCCACCGTCGACGACGCCCGCCGTCTGAGCGCCACCGCCTGGACGGACCGCGACCTCGTCACGGCCCAGGACATCAACAAGGACGGGATCACGGACCTGCTCTACCGCAGCGACACCCACGCCAAGATGTTCCTGCGGCTGGGCAAGCCGGCGTCCGGCGGCGGGGTGGACCCGTCCTCGCTGGCCGCGGCGGTCGACTCCGCCTCACCGGGTGGGGTGGACATCTCGTACACCGGCGGCGGCTGGTCACGGGCGAGCATCCCGCTGCTGACGGGCACGCCGGACGCCAACGGCAACGGGGTCCCGGACGTGTGGACGCTGGCCAAGGACGGCGCGGTGCGGTTCTACGGCGGTGAGACGGGGGTGCTGCCCGGGGCCGGAACCGTGATCATCGCGAACAACAACGGCGTCGGGTGGACGCAGAAGCTGGCCATCGGCTGACGCGGCTCCCACAGGACGAGCACGGAGGGCGGGCCCCGTTCGAAACCGGTTTCGGTTTCGGGCGGGGCCCGTTCCCCCTTTCGGTCCGGGTGCCCCGGTCCCCGGAGCCACCCGATGCCCGTACGGCGCATGCGCGGCGGCGCCGGCCCCGTACGGGGCGAGGAGGGACAGCATCCCGACATCGTCGGCGTCGCGATTGCCGGCGAGGGCGCAGCCGATGACCCCGGGGAGATGAAGGTCTCCGGCGGTGACGGCGTCGGCGGTGCCATTGCTGCGCTGGAGGATTCCGGTGGAGGTCCAGGGGCCGATGCCGGGGATCGGCTCCGGACGGGCGGTGACCTCTTCGAGGCGGGGGACCACGCGGGCAGCGGGCACGATCGTGCCGGATCGCTTCTGGTCGACGCCGGCTTCGTGCCAGTCCCGGGAGGGGATGCGGCCCGGGTACGGGGATCGGGCATGACGTAGGGGGCGAGGCAGCCCGGTCGGCCGGGGCGGCCGTGGCCGGGGAGGGTGCCGGGCGTGCCCGGGGCCGGTTCGCCGTACTGAAGGAGCAGGCGGCGGCAGGCGCGGTACGCCTCCTCGGTGGTGACCATCGGGGTCGACGCATGCCGCCCGCCGGCCGCCACACTCACCCGGCCGGGCGACCTCGTCTTCTTCAAGCTCGACGCGCGGACCGGGCAGCGCCTCGACCACGTCGGCATGGTCCTCGGCCACGACACCGGGGGGCACCTGATCTTCGTCTCCAGCCGCGAGGAGGTCAACGGCCCCACCATCGGCGACATCGGCGGCGTCTCCCGGCTCGACGGCAACGGCTACTACGCCAAGACCCTGCGCAGCGCGAAGCGCCTCTAGGGCCTTCCCCCCTGCCGGTAGCCTCGGTCGGACAACAGGCGTACGGGGGGAGTTGTCGTGGGCGAGGCGCTCTATGACGAGCAGTCGTGGAATCCGCTGGCGCGGACCGTCGGGCTGTCCGAGGACGGCCTGCGCAGGGGCGGCAGGACGACGCCCCCGGAGGAGCTGAACCTCGCCGCCATGGCCGAGGCCTTCCTGCGCGGCCGGTGGCTCGGGGGCGGCGGTGCGGAACGGTCCTTGGAGGGGCTGCCGGAGGGGCCCGGCGTGGTCCCCGTGACCCGCGTCACCGGCACCAGCACGCCGGTGAGGGCGCGCCGGGCCGCCGCGTTCGCCCGCGCCCTGGGCGAGCTGGCGGTACGGCGGTGCGGCGGGCCGGAGCGGGTGGCCGGGCTGGCGGCCCGGGCCCGGGCCGAGGACGTACCGCTGTGGATGGCGCGGCGGTACGCGGAGGGGCCCGCCGGGCCGGTCGGCGTCGCCGTGGACCGGCGCCTGGTGCGCGTGGACGTGTTCGGCGCGCACGCCCCCGTCGTACGGCTCCGGGCGCCCCACGGCTTCCGGGCCGACTCCCCCGACCCGGCCAAGGGCCTGTCCCTGACCGTCGGCGACACCGCGGCGAGGCTCGTCCTCACCAAGAAGCCGCGCAGGTCAAAGAGCTCGGTGGAGATGTGGCTCCCCGGGCAGCACTGGGCGCTGCGGCGGGAGAACTCGGGCAGTTCCCGGCTGCTGCGCGACGGGCGGCCCGTCGCGCTGCTGACCCGGCTCCCGCCCCGGCCGGTGCTCGCGCCGGGCACGGTCCTGCTGCCGCTCGCCCCGGTGCGGTACGAGACCTCCGACCCGCTGGACGCCGCCGTGGCCCACGCCTTCGCCACCGCCTTCGGCCTCGGGGACACGACGGGCTCGGCCCGGTTCCGGTCGCGGCGGGCCCCGGCGGACGGGGGCGAGCCGATCGTCGTCGACGCGTGCTGGGACCGCCCCTGGTACAGCAACCTCGGCGGCGGGCGCGAGGACAACGAACCCGGCGGCAACGACGGCTGGGGCTCGGACGGCGGCGACGGCGGCAGCGGGGACTCCGGCGGGAGCGACGGCGGCGGTGACGGCGGGGGCGGGGGCGGGGACTAGGGCCCGCCCGCCGGACGGGTCCGGTCGACTGGCGGGCGGGGCGCGCGGAGGGATGATGGAGGTCCGGCCTCGCGCAGCGGGGGGCCCGGTGTGACATGGAGGAAACGCTCAAGGTGAGCCCGCGCGGGGATGCCGTGTCGTGTGAGGGAGGCAGAGCGCGAGGTGGACGACGAGATCCCGCCCTTCGCACCGGAGTACCGGGGGCTGCCCTTCGCCGGTGAGGCCGCGGGCGCGCTGCTCGACGCCGGGGGCCGGATCATCGGGTGGACGCGCGCGGCGGAGGAGCTGCTCTCCCTGTCCGCCGAGAGGGCCTGCGGGCGGCACATCGGAGACCTGCTCAAGGACCCGGGCACCCGGAGTTCCCCGCCGCCCGGCGGGAGGCCGGAAGCCTGGTCCGGTGTGGCCGAGGTGCTCACGGGCGGCGGCGGGGAGCTGAGGGTCGACTTCCAGGTCCTGCCGCTCACGGACTCCGGCGCGTGCGCCGGGTCGTCCCGGTACTTCGTCCTCGCGGCCCCGGAGGGGACGGCGGCCCGGTGGCGGCAGGACCAGGCGTTCACCACGGAGCTGTTCCTCCAGGACCGGCTCGGCCTGGCCGTCTTCGACCTGGACCTGCGCCTGGTCAGGACCAACACCCACCTCCTCCCGTACACCGGGCTCGCGCCGGACCTGCGGGGCCGGCGGCTCATGGACTTCCTGTACCCGCAGGACGCGGCGGCCATCGAGCGGCAGCTGCACGAGGTGCTGCGGACGGGGCTGCCGCTCGTGCGGGCGGAGCAGACGGTCCGCACCCTCCAGGAGCCCGGGGGCGGGGCGGTGATGGCCATCTCGGCGTTCCGGCTGCAGGCGCCCGACGGGCAGGTGTTCGGGGTGACCGCGCTGTTCACGGACGTCACCGAGCTGCGCAGGACCAGCGAGCGCCTGTCCGTGCTGCACCGCGTGACCGCGGCCGTCGGCGGCTCGCTGTCGGTCGTCGGCACCGCCGAGGACCTGGCGGCGGCGCTGGTGCCGGCGGTGGGCGACCTCGCCGTGGTGGAGATCGCGGAGGAGGTGTTCACCGGCGAGGAGCCCACGCCCGGCCCGGACGGCAGCATGCCGCTGCGCCGGACCGCCGTGGCCGGGCACAGGACGGCGGAGGCCCCCCTCGACCACGTCGTCCTGGCCAGGCCCGACGCCCCCGCGAAGCCGGCCGACCCGCTCACCTCCATGACCGTCGCGCTGCGCGCCCGGGGCAGCGTCCTCGGGCGCATGACCGTCCACCGCGACGCCGGGAAACCGCCGTACGAGGCGGCCGACCTGCATCTGCTGCACGAGATCGCCGGCCATGCCGCGCTCGCCCTGGACAACGCCCGCCGCTACACCCGCGAGCACCGCGCCTCGGTGGGGCTCCAGCGCAGTCTGCTGCCGCCCTCGGAGGCCGAGAACGTCGCCGTGACCACCGCCGGGGTCTATCTGCCCGCCGACACCGGGACCGGCGTCGGCGGCGACTGGTTCGACGTCATCCCGCTCTCGTCCGCCCGGGTCGCCCTGGTCGCCGGTGACGTCGTCGGCCACGGCCTCTCGGCCACGGCGATGATGGGGCGGCTGCGGACCGCGGTGCGCACCCTCGCCGACCTCGACCTGGAGCCGGACGAGCTGCTCGTGCACCTCGACGACCTGGTCTCCCAGCTCGGCGTGGAGACCGACGGGAGCGACGAGTCCGACGACGCGACGGGGCCCGCCCGGCCCCGGACCGACCCGATCGGCGCGACCTGTCTGTACGCGATCTACGACCCGGTGTCCCGGCGGCTCGCCATGGCCTCCGCCGGGCATCCGCCGCCGGCCGTGGCGGCCCCGGACGGGACCGTCTCGTTCGTCCCCGTGAACCCCGGGCCGCCCCTGGGCGTGAGCGGGCTGCCCTTCGAGATCGCCGAGGTCGACGTGGAGCCGGGGAGCATCCTCGCCCTCTACACCGACGGCCTGATCGAGAGCCGGGAGCGCGACGTCGACGAGGGCATGGCCGACCTGGCCCGCCGTCTCGCGGAGCCGGGCGTCTTCGACACGCCGCTGCGGCGGCTCGGCCGCGAGATCGTCGCCGGCCGTCCCGCGCACCACCTCACCGACGACATCACCCTGCTGCTCGCCCGTACCCGCGCGGTGCCGTCGTACGATCACGTCGTCTGGCCGGTGGCCGCCGATCCGGCCGCCGTGGCCGAGGTGCGCGGGGCCGCGGCGCGGCAGCTGGACGACTGGGGGCTCACGGAACTGGCCTTCACCACCGAGCTCGTCCTGAGCGAGCTGGTCACCAACGCGATCCGTTACGCCGGCGGTCCGGTCGAGGTGCGTCTGATCCGGGCGGGCCGTCTGGTCTGCGAGGTCTCCGACCCGAGCGCCACCCAGCCCCGCATGCGCCGCGCCCTGCTCACCGACGAGGGCGGCCGGGGCCTGTACCTGGTCGCGCAGCTCACGACCCGGTGGGGCTGCCGCTACACGCGGCACGGCAAGACGATCTGGGCGGAGCAGGAGATCCCGGACGGCGCGGACGCGGAGCGGTAGCGGGCGGGGAGGTCCGGTCCTCCCCGCCCGGTCACGGGCGGCGCCGGCGCGTCCGCGGGGCGTGGCGGTGCGGCGGTTCCGGGACGGGGACCTCGGTGACGCCCTCGTGGACGGCCCGTTCGGCCTCCTCCGCGTCGACGCCCGCGAAGACCAGGACGTCCTGGGCGACCAGCCGTACGTTCTCCCACACGGCGACCGTGGGGGTGGGTCCGGCGTCCGGGGCGTCCCGGACGGCGTCGAGGGCCCGGCGGGTCGCGTGCCGGCGGACCGCGCGGCTGCCGGGCGCCGCCGCGAGCGCGTCCATGGCGCCCGACAGGGCCCGCAGGGTGGGGGCGAACTCCTGGCGGTGCCGGGTGTCCAGGGCGAGGGCGCGGCGGGCGAGGGTGAAGCAGCTGTTGCCGAGCAGGTCGAGGTGGAGCGCGGTGGCCGTCTCCCGGGTGAGGGGTTCCCTGCCGGTGCGCCGGTGGAGGGTGCGGCCGGCGACGGCGACGCTGTCGGCGCGCGCCCGGCCCAGGTCGTCGAGGAGCGTGTAGACCGTGCGCACCTCGTCCCAGGTGCGGGAGGTCCGTTCGTCGTCGGTGGCCTCCAGCTCGCGCGCCGTGAGGGCGAGGGCGTCCGCCAGGCCGGACAGGGTGGTGGACTCGGCCTTCCTCAGCAGGGTGAGGGGGTGCACGGGGAAGAGGAGCTGGCTGAAGACGAGGGCGACGGCGCCGCCGACGAGGGCGTCCAGGACGCGGTCGGTCCCGGCCTGCTGTCCGGCGGCGACGCAGATGACGGCGCCGACGGCGGCCTGGGCCATGGTGATGCGCCGGCCGTCGAGGACGAGCGCGGCGAGGAGCGCGCACAGCACGGCCACGCCGACGGTGACGGCGCCGTGGCCGAGGAGGGTGAAGGCGAGCTGTCCGACGACGACGCCGCTGATGACGCCGACCAGCACCCGTACCGTGTTGGTGCCGCGTCCGCCCAGGGGGGTGTTGAGGGCCACGAGCGTGGCGATCGGGGCGAACAGGGGGACGTGGTGGTCGATGAGGTCGTCCGCGATCCACCAGGACAGGGCGGCGGCCACGGCCTGCTGGAGCACCGGCCACAGGTTGTCCCCCACGCGCCTCAGGACCTTGGCCATCGTCCCCCTTCCGTCCGTTTCCCGCCGGCCTCCCCCGTGGGGTGGCGGCCCGTCAGACGACGTCCTCGAAGAGGCGCCGTCCCGGCTGGTGCCAGTGCCTCAGGTCGGGGAGCCGGTCGGCCGCTTCCGGGCCCCAGGTGCCGGGGGCGTACGGCAGGGGCGGCTCGGCGGGGTCGAGGACGGGTCCGACGATCCGCCAGCACTCCAGGATCGTGGGGAAGAAGGCGAAGGCCTCGGGGTCGCCGACGACGGCGCCCCTGAGGATGTTCTCGTACGGCAGTTCCTGACGCCCCAGGACCTTCGCGAAGTCGACGCCGATGGGCACGGTGACCGGGCGTTCCACGCCCTCCTCGGGCTTGCGGAGCATCAGGTCGGCCCGGATGCCGGTGTCGCCGTCGATGCGGAAGCGGATGAGGTTGGGCGGGGTCTCCGCCGCGTCGTCGCCGAAGAGTTCGAGCGGCGGGGTGCGGAGCTGGACGATCACCTCGGTGGCGGTGACGGCCAGCGCCTTGCCGCTGCGCAGGTAGAAGGGGACGCCGGCCCAGCGCCAGTTGTCGATGAACAGGCGGGTGGCGAAGTACGTCTCGGTGGTGGAGTCCGGTTTCACCCCCTCGACGTCGAGGTAGCCCTCGTACTGGCCGCGTACGGTGGCGGCGGGCTCCATGGTGCGGGCGGCGTGCAGGACCCGCCACTTCTCCAGGCCCTGGGCGTGGGCGTTGGAGACGCTGGGCGGGTCCATCGCGAGGAAGGCGAGGACCTGGAGCAGGTGGTTCTGGACGACGTCGCGCAGGCAGCCCACGGCGTCGTAGAAGGAGCCGCGGTCGGCGACGTCGAAGTCCTCGGCGAGGGTGATCTGGACGTTGTCGACGTAGGAGCGGTGCCAGATCGGGGCGAGGAGGGTGTTGGCGAAGCGGGCGACCATCAGGCTCTCCACGGCGCTGTTGCCGAGGAAGTGGTCGACCCGCAGCAGGTGGCGGTCGTCGAAGCAGGCGCCCAGCTCCTCCTGGAGCTCGCGCGCGGAGTCCAGGTCGTGTCCGAACGGCTTCTCGACCACCAGGCGGGCGTCGCGGTTCAGGCCGGCCTCGGCGAGGGCGCGGGCGACGGTGGTGAACAGGGACGGCGGGATCGCCAGGTAGTGGGCGACGAAGCCGTGTCCGGCGACGGCCTCGCGGAGCCGGTCGAAGGTGGCCCCGTCGGTGAAGTCGCCCGTGACGACGGACAGGTTCGCCGCGAGCCGGGCGAAGACCTCCTCGTCGAGGTCGGGGACGGCGGCGGCGACCGCCTCCCGGGCGTGCCGGCGCAGCGCCTCGTCGTCCCAGTCGCCGGCGGCCACGCCGATGACGGGGACGGTGAGCCGGCCGTCCTCGGTGAGCCGGTAGAGGGCGGGCAGCAGCATCTTCTTGGCGAGGTCGCCGGTGATGCCGAAGAGGACGAGGGCGTCGGCCGTTTCGAGGTCGTCGGGGCTGAGGAGGGTGTCGCTCATCGCGAGCGTCCTTTCTGCGGGGATGCCGTCTTCCGGGGGCCGTCGGGGTGGTCGGGGCGGTCGGGCCGGTGCCGGAAGCGGGCGTCGAGGGCCGCCTCGATCTGTTCGGGGTCGCGGCCGCGGGTCTCGGGCAGGTACCGGCTGACGAAGAGGAACGCGAACAGACAGATTCCCGCGAAGATCCAGAAGGTCTCGCCCTGGCCGATGAGGTTGGCCAGGGGCAGGAAGGCGAGGCTGACGACGAAGTTGGACACCCAGTTGACGGCGGTGGAGAGGCTCGATCCCTCGGCCCGGACGGACGGCGGGAAGATCTCGCCGATCAGCGTCCAGAAGACGGGTCCGAGGCCGCCCGCGAAGGCGGCGATGTAGATCACCATGAACACCAGGGTCAGCTCCGAGTTCATGCCCACGACGAACGCGAGTCCCAGCATGAAGATCGAGACCGCCATCAGGCCGAGCGAGACGAGGACCATGGGCCGTCGTCCCACCCGGTCCACCAGTCTGATCGCCACCAGGGTCATGACGAGGTTGATGAGGCCGATGAAGACCGAGTAGAGGATGGCGTTCGAGGCGTCGAGCCCGGTCTGCTGGATGATGGTCGGCGCGTAGTAGATGATCGTGTTGATGCCGGCGAACTGCTGCACGGCCGCCAGGGTGAGTCCGACGACCAGGGCCGGCCGCACGTCGGGGGCCAGCAGCCGCCGGGTCCCCTTCCCGCCCGCCGCCTCGTTGCGCTTCTGCTTCTCGCGGTCCTCGGCCGTGCGCTGCCGGGCCCGCCGGATCAGCTCGTCGGCCGTCGCCCCGTCGGTCAGGGCGGCGATCCCCCGGCGGGCCACGTCCTCCTGCCCGTGGGCGATCAGCCACTGCGGGGACTCGGGCAGCAGCCACAGCGTGGCGGCGATCATGAGCAGGGCGGGGACCGCCCCGACGGCGAACATCGCCCGCCACGCCTCGCTGCTCGCGAAGACGAGGTTGACGAGGTACGCGACGAGGATGCCGACGGTGATCATGAGCTGGTTCATGGTGAGCAGCCGGCCGCGGATCCTCGTCGGCGAGATCTCCGAGAGGTAGACCGGCACCGTCGCGGAGGCGGCGCCGACGGACAGGCCGAGGACGATCCGGCCCGCCATGAGGGTCGGGTAGCCGTTCGCCAGGGCCGCGATCGCGGTGCCGACGACGAACACGATCCCGATGAGGCGCAGGGCCTTGCGCCGGCCGAACCGGTCGGCGAGGCGGCCCGCCGAGGTGGCGCCGACCACGGCGCCGATGAGCAGGACGCTGACCACGCTGCCCTGTTCGAAGGAGTTGAGGTCGAAGTCCTTCTTGATGTACAGCAGCGCGCCGGAGACGACGCCGGTGTCGAAGCCGAACAGGAAGCCGCCCAGCGCGATCGCGGTCGCCCAGAGGGTGATCCGCCGGATCCCCTCCGGCGCGACCTCGGTGAGGGGACCGTGGGTCCCCGGTTCCCTGGAAAATCCCTGGACCATGCGACGCCCTCGTCTTCCGGATGACCGTCTTCTCGCGGCCGCCCTCTCGACGGCCGTCCTCTCCATGTCCGATGCGGTCATCGTCGCCGCGCGGCGGCGCTGACGACATCTGTGCGGGCGATCGGGTGAAACGGGAGGTCACCGGGGGTGGTACGGCCGACGGGGACGTGCGGGGCCGTCCGCGCGCCTCCCGGGTGTCAGTGGGCGGCCGTAGGTTGGGGCCGACCGAGCACCGGACGAACACCGGCCGGGCAGCCGCCGTCGGCACGTCGCGCCGGCGGGACGCCGCGTCGGCCGCACATCGCGAACAGGACGATCCGCCCCATGGGAAACCCCTCCGCCGAGCACGGCGTTCCGCTGACCGACCGCGTCATAGCCTCGGTCCGTGCCGACCCCGGGCGGCCGGTGCTGGACCACAACCCGTGGGCGGGTCCCTGGCAGGCGGGAGCGGCCGAGCCGCTGGCCGACGACGTGCTCGCGGCGGCCGTCTTCCCCAGCGGGCGTCCGCTGCCGCCCAGTCTGCGCCGGTGGCTGGCGTTCGACAGCGGTCTGCTGCGCCGGTTCGGCTGGTTCGACTCCGGGTCGCGCTTCACCCCGCGGACGCTCGGGCGGATCGGCCGCGACGAGTTCGGCGACGGCTGGGGAGCGCCGTTCGACGCGCTGTCGGAGCGTTTCGGCGAGTGCTTCCTCCTCCCCGGCGGTTCCGACTCCCGCCGGGTCCTCGCCACGGGCGAGCCGGACGCGTACGGCGAGTACCCGGTGTTCGCGCTCGACGTGGACGACCTGCCGTGCGTCGAGCTGATGTACCCGGGCCTGGACGTCTACCTGGCGGACACCGCGGGCCTCGTCGCGCGGGCGGAGGGGAGCTACTCCGCGCTCGCCGCGGACCCCGTGTACGGCCCGCGGATGCGGACCCACGCCCGGAACGCCTTCGCCGGGCGGTTCCACGAGGAGTGCCTGGACTGGCCGGACACGTGAACCGGACGGGCCGGCCGGGCCCGCGACCTCGGGCCCGGCCGTGATCCGCCGGACGGGCCCCGGCCGTCTAGGACCTGTCCGGCCGATCATCGGCAAGAGCTACCGCCGGCGGACTCTTCCGAATCAGGCTTTCAGCTTGGTCTGGCGGGTGCTGAACCGATCCATCAGCCTGATTGCCATGTCGTGGCGGAGCTTGCGGGCCCAGTCATAGGCAGTTTCGCCGTTGACCGCGAGATGTGGATCAGCACCGTATGCCAGGAGGGCCGCGGTCAGTGCGCTGTCGATCGGCACCCCCGACTGGTTCGCGACATCGACTTCCGTGTCGATGGCATGCATCAGCAGAGTCATCTGGCAGCAGACCTCGTCAGCATCGGCTCCCTCGTCGAGGATGCGCGTGAGCGTGGCGTGCTCGCTCAACTCCACCGCTTGGTGGGCGGGCGTCCAGGGGTTCTCGATCTTCAGGGCATCCGCCATGGTCATTGAGGCATCCACCCAGGGCATTCTGCCCGATGGGGCGTTACCTTGATCGGCCGGACAGGTCCTAGCCGACGGCGGGGACCTGGGTGACGAGGCCGAAGGGGTTGTGGACGATCCGCACGCGCTTCTCGTTGTACTCCATGGTGACCAGCGCGCCCTCGGGGACGTGCACGATCTCCAGGTCCGGCCGGTCCCGCAGGATCACCCTCTCGGCCCAGGCCTTCGGCAGTCCGAGGGTCTCGGGCCACTGGGTCTTCGCCCCGGCGGGGTCCGTCGTGCGGGCGCCGGGCGGGGCGGCCGCGTCGAGGACGGCGGGGGCCGTGGTGGCGGTGGCGTCGGCGGTGCCCGGGGCCGCGGTGGCGGCGACCGGGGCGATCAGGGCGGTGGCGGAGGCGGCGGCGAGGGCCGCCAGGAGCATCTTCTTCACGTCCGGCAGAACGATTCGCCGCTCCGGCGGTCACCGCGGACGGGGTTTCGACCACCTGTACGGCCCACCAGACAGGCGCCACCAGACAGGCGGCGAAGTCACGCGCCCTGACGACGACGCGGTCGTGGAAGACCTCGCGGTGGCGGCCGAGGATCCCGAGGAGCCGGTCGGCCTGGACGCAGTCGTGGGAGTACGGCCGGTTGTGGCTGCCCATCGCCCGGGCGGCCGTACGGGCGTGGGTGCGGCGCGCGAGTGCGGCGGTGACCTCCGCGTGCTCGGCGTCGTATCCGCGCGGGGTGATGTCGTCGGCGGCGGGGCGTTCCGGGGGTCAGGCCCGCTCCCGGGTGCGGTACCAGCGGATCCCCTTCACCGCGTAGAGCAGGCCGAGGGCGGTCAGGCCGCACAGCATGAGGGCGAGGTTGCCGAAGGCGATGCCGGCGAAGGCCGTCAGGCTGCAGGCCGCGTCGAGGAGGGTGAACCGGGCCTCGGTGCGCGTTCCCGGCCCGGGGGCGCGCAGGCGGCGCAGAACGGGGATGAGGGCGATGAGTTGAAGGGCCGCCAGGGCGGCGAAGACCCAGCGGAATGCGACGGGTACGTCCATGCGCCGAAATGTATGCCCGGGGGCGGTCATCCGAAATGGACAGGGAGTTAACTCGGCCCCAACTCTCGGTGGAGCAGGGCGTGTTCACCCGGCGTCGTCGCCCAGTTCGCTCCTGACGACCTCGCCCACCAGACCCCGCAGCCAGGCGTGGGCGGGGTCGGCCGCGTAGCGGGGGTGCCGGGCGAGGGAGAGGCGCGGGGCCGGCAGGTCGAGGGGGATCGGGAAGGTGGCCAGGCCGAAGCGGCGGGCCGAGGCGAAGGTCGGGCAGATGGCCACGACCCTTCGCGTCAGGCCGTGTTCGGCCAGGGCCGTGTCGATCGGTCCGGTGAACCGGCCCCGGCGCGAGTGGTTGAGGTGGTCGGCGGCGCCGCCGACGCTGCCCTCCTCCAGGAGGGCGTCCAGGGCGACCAGCAGGTTCAGGTCCAGGTTCAGTTGCACGGCGTGCGCTTATCTCTTCGCGAAGTTGCATTTGAAGGCAAGTCGGCTGCGGCCCTAACCGTGGCGGTGCGGCCGGTCGGCCCCTCTCCTCCGGTTCTTCTCCGGATTCCCTTCCGGTCTCTTCGAACGAAAGATCCCTCCCATGTCCCTGGACGGAGCATGACCCTGGACGAAGTGCGTTCCGTGCCGCGTCCCGTCGGTCGCCGGGCCGTGTACGCCGTCATGGCGGCGCGCTCGTCCCGGCGGCGGCTCCCGGCGTGGCCGTCCTGATCGCGGGCCGGGCCGTCACCGGCGTCGGGGCGGCGCTCGTCATGCCGGCCACCCTGTCGCTGATGCTGGAGGTGACCGAACCGGCCGGGCGGCCGCAGGCGGTCGCCGTCTGGACGGCCGCGTCCCTCGTCGCCCTGGTGTGGTGGCGCGGCGGCGACGGGGCGCCGAAGGTCCCGGTCGGGAGACCCCGGGGGCGCCGACGGGATGTTTGGGGCGCCGGTCGGCGGTCAGGCGTCATCGACGAACCTGCCCGACTCATCGACTGGGGAGTACATGGAGAGCGTTCTTCGGCTGGCGGCCTCCGTCGGCGGCTCGGCCCTCGTGGCGTTCGTCGTGGTCCGCGCCGCGGACATGCTGGCGCGTCACGCGGACGCGCGGCACCACGAGACACCGCTGTGGGGACTGCTGCGCCGCTGCCGTACGCCACTGTTCGTCGTCCTGCTGACCGCCCTGCTCCGCTGGTCCTATCCGGCGTCGACCTTCCAGGTGCTGGAGGAGCACGCCCAATTGGTGGGCCACGTGCTGCTGCTGTGCCTCATCGGCGGCGGCGCCTGGCTGGCGGTCCGGGCGGCCTCGGCCGTCGTCGAGTCCTCGTACGCGCGCTACGCCGGGCGTGCGCGGGACGCCGCACGGCTGCGCCGGGTCCGTACCCAGGTCACCCTGATCATGCGGGTGGTGTCGGTCGCCGTCGGGGTCCTCGCGGGCGCCGCCGCGCTCGTCACCTTCCCCTCCTTCCGGACCCTCGGCACGTCCCTGCTCGCCTCGGCCGGGATCATCGGCATCGTGGCCGGCGTGGCGGCGCAGTCGACGCTCGGCAACCTCTTCGCCGGTTTCCAGATCGCCTTCGGCGACATGGTCCGCATCGGGGACACGGTCGTCGTCGACGGCGAGTGGGGCATGGTGGAGGAGGTGACGCTGACCTTCCTCACGGTCAGGACCTGGGACGAGCGCCGGGTCACCCTGCCCGTCTCGTACTTCACCTCCCGGCCGTTCGAGAACTGGTCGCGGGGCGGTGCCCAGATGACGGGGTCGGTCTTCGTCCACTGCGACCACTCCACGCCCGTCGCGCTGATGCGGGCGCACCTGCGCGAGTTCCTGGCCGGCTGCCCCAGCTGGGACGAGCGGGGCTGGGACCTCGCCGTCACCGACACGTCGCCGACCTCCATCACGGTCCGCGCGATCGTCACCGCCAAGGACGCCGACGACCTGTGGACGACCCGCTGCGCCGTACGGGAGGAGCTCGTGCGGTGGCTCGCGCGGGAGCACCCCGGCGCCCTGCCCCGGGTCGTCACCGCCCCGGCGCCCGGCGAAGCGGACAGGGCGGCCTGATCCGGCGCGCGTCCGGGCGGGGTTCAGACGGTGGCGTGGAGGCGGGCCGGGTCCAGATGGTGGACCGCGGTCCGCTCCGCGTGCGGGGCGAGCAGGGCCCGCAGCTCGTCCACGGCGGTGTCGAGGAGGCGGCCGTCGTGGTCGGCGCGGAGGGTCTCCAGGGCGAAGACGACCCGGGTGGAGTCCTCGGTGACGCGGGTGCGGTGGGCGTCGCGGTGGTTCCAGTGGCGGGTGAGGATCCCGGCCGCGTCCGCGTAGACGATCTCACCGGGCTTCGGGGTCTCGACGGCGTCGGGTTCGCCGAGCGGGGTGAAGGTCTCGGTGCCGTGGGCGGGGCGGAGGTCGACGTCACCGGTGACGTGGTCGAGGTCGAAGGCGCCGGCGGGCAGGCCGTGGCGGACGGAGACGGTGTTGTAGGAGTCGACGGCCGGGTTGACGCGCGGCAGGGCCTCCTTCTTGGCGAGGCGGCGGCCGAGCGCGTCGACGCTGGGGCGGACGCGGCGGGGGTTGGTGCCGAAGGAGCGGTACGCGGCGTGCCAGGCCTCGATGCGGGGGTCGGTCTCGTCGGCGGGGCGCCAGGTGCCGTCGGCGAGCCGCTGTTCGAGCTCCGCGACGGCGGCGGCCGTGCGGGGCCAGGGCTCGCGTCCGCGCAGGCCGGTGGCGGTGACCAGGGCGACGCGGGCGCCGGGGAAGGCGTCGGCGACGGCGGGGGCGAGGCGGAAGGCGACCATGGGGGCTCCGTTTCCTGCGGGGTCTGCGTACGGGGGCGGTGCGGTCTTCGTACGGGGCGGTGCGGTCTTCGTACGGGGCGGTGCGGTCTTCGTACGGGGCGGTGCGGTCTTCGTACGGGGCGGCGCCGTGTTCGTCGGGCCGGTGCGGCTTCGGGCCCTCAGGCCAGGGCGAGGAGGCTGACGGCGACGGCGGCCGTGCCGAGGCCGACGAGCCGGCCGCGGTGGACGCGTTCGGCGAGGACGCCGCGGGCGAGCAGGACCGTGCCGGCCGGGTAGAGGGCGGTGACCACGGCGACGACCGCGAGGTCACCGCCGCGCACGGCGAGCAGGAACAGCAGGTTCGCCACCGAGTCCAGCGCTCCGGCGGCGGCCGACACCGCGTACGCGGGCTTCTCGGGCCCCAGCCTGCGGTACATCAGCCCGGCGGCGGTCAGGGTGACGGCCGAGGAGACCGCCCGGCCCACGATCAGCGGGGCCACCCCGCTGTCGGAGGGCGCCTGGTGGAGGAAGACCAACTGGAGGGCGATGGCGGCGCCCGCGCCGAGGGCGAGGAGCAGGGCCGTACGGGAGGGGCGGGCGGATCCGGCGCCGTGCCCGGCGCTGAGGAGCACCACCGCCGCGAGGGCGAGCGGCAGGCCGAGGAGGCCGGCGGTCCCCAGGTGCTCGCCCTGGAGGAGTCCCACGCCGACCGGGAGCACGGCGGAGACGAGGGCGGTCACGGGTGACAGGACGTTCATCGGGCCGAGGGCCAGGGTCCGGTAGAGCAGGACGAACGCGGCGGCCGAGGCGACGCCGGACGCGGCTCCCCAGCCGAGGGCGCCGGGGCCGAACGAGGCGCCGAGGAACGGCCACAGCAGCAGCTCGACCGCGAGGGAGGCGGGAGCGGCGACCATCACGGTGCGCAGGACGTGGGCCCTGCGGGCCCCCAGGCCGCCGAGGAAGTCGGCGCAGCCGTAGGCCAGGGAGCTGCCCAGGGCCAGCAGCAGAGCGATCACGGGAACGTTCCTTACTTTTTCAGCAGAACGACCGAACCGTACAACGAACCGACCGCCACGTGTCAACCGATCGACCGGGCGGTACATTCCAGTGATCCGCTCACGGGAATCGGCTCGCGGGAATCGGGAAGGGTGATCGAATTGGCCGAGACAGAGGCGGCCCTGCGGACGCTCGCGCACAACGTCAGGGCGGCGCGCGTCCGCGCCGGCCTGTCCCTCGACGAGCTCGGCCGGCGCGCCAAGGTCAGCAAGGGCGCCCTGGTGGGCCTGGAGAGGGCCCAGGGCAACCCCAACTTCGCCACCCTGGTCCGGCTGGCCGACACCCTCGGGGTCTCGGTGTCCGCCCTGATGGAGGGCCCGGCGGAGGACCGCGTACGCGTGGTGGACGCCGCCGCCGTCACACCGCTGTGGACCGGCGGGGAGGGGAGCGAGGCCCGGCTCGTGCTGACGACCACGGGCCCGGCGCCGGTCGAGGTCTGGCGCTGGAGGCTGGAACCGGGCGAGGAGTACCCCAGCCATCCCCACCGGGCCGGGGTCGTCGAGACGGTCAGCGTCACCTCGGGCCGGATGACCCTGGTCGTCGACGGCGTCGAGCACCCCGTCGGGGCCGGCCAGACCGCCGCCTTCGACGGCGACACCGCCCACACCTACCGCGGCGCCGGCACCGGGACCTGCCACCTGATCATGACCGTCCACCTGCCGCCGGGCCCGGCCGCCACGTCCTGACGGGCGCCGAAGATGGGTGGTGGCACCCATGACGCGAGGCGGCCGGTGGGCGAAGCTGTCCTCGATCGAGAGCGTCGTCGCAGGTCAGGTCGCTCGGGGGACGGGACGGGGACGGCGCGCTCGTCCGGCCCGTGGGGGTCGGCGGTGCACCACGGCATC
>NZ_LGEG01000170.1 GCF_001280125.1 Streptomyces sp. NRRL F-6492 | reverse complement strand
GTTCTACGACGCCCCCGCCGACCTGTCCATCTTCCAGGGCCGCAAGGTCGCGTGGATCGGTTACGGCAGCCAGGGGCACGCCCACGCGCTGTCGCTCCCCGACGCAAAGGTGACGATCGGCTCGGACACGTACTGCGGCCCGTACGTCAACATCCCCCCAACGACCCACAGCTACGACGACCCGGACGAGCCGGTCGGCCGCGTAGCACCCGTGGGCTCCGGGGATTCTCGTTGGTGTGCTGCGGTTGCGTGTCACCGGGCGGCGGTCGGGGGAAGTAAGGTCTTGCGGTCGCGTCAGACGGATCGGTGG
>NZ_LGEG01000169.1 GCF_001280125.1 Streptomyces sp. NRRL F-6492 | reverse complement strand
AGGCGGCGGGCGAGATCAGCGGGCTCACCGGGGTCGACGACCCCTACGAGGCCCCCGGGGCGCCCGACCTGCGGATCGAGTCCCAGAACCAGACCGTGCGGGAGTCCGCCGCGCGGCTCCACGCGCTGCTCGTCGAGAGGGAGCTGCTGTGACCATCGCCGCCGTCCCCGCGGCCACGTCCCCCGTCGCCCACGCCCACGTCCACGAGACGGCCGAGGGTTCGTTCGCGCTGTCGCACCTGGACTCGCTGGAGTCCGAGGCGGTGCACATCTTCCGTGAGGTGGCGGGGGAGTTCGAGCGGCCGGTGATCC
>NZ_LGEG01000168.1 GCF_001280125.1 Streptomyces sp. NRRL F-6492 | reverse complement strand
ACGCATGGGAGAGCAGGAAGTGCCTACTGGCGGGCGGGGCAAACGCCGACCCGGTGGGGTAGGCGGGACCTTCCCCCCCCCCCCACCCCGACACCCGGCGGCGGGCGCCGCGGGGCAAGTAAAAGATGCATACGCTGATTCGGAGGCCGCCGCCGCTGCAGGAGGCTCGGCACGCATTGGAGAGGAGGAAGGGGCTACTTGCGGGGTAGGGCAACCCCGAGCCGGGGGGATGGGGGGAACCTTCTACCCCGTCCCCCCCGGGGCCCCGGGGGGGGGCAGCGAGGGGGCCCCCCTCTTTTCCCCTGGCTAGG
>NZ_LGEG01000167.1 GCF_001280125.1 Streptomyces sp. NRRL F-6492 | reverse complement strand
GACGTGGCCCGCGCCCTCATCAACCACCCTCAGGTCCTCCTCCTCGACGCGCCGCTGGGCGCCCTCGACCTCAAGCTGCGCCGCCACATGCAGCTGGAGCTCAAGCGGATCCACACCGAGGGCGGCATCGCCTTCGTGGACGTCACCCACGACCGGGAGGTGGCCATGACCATCCTCGCCCAGGACGCGTCGATGAGCGGCAGCCGGGTCGCTCAGCTCGGCGACCCCACCGGCCTGTACGAGAAACCGCGGACCAACTTCGTCGCCACCTTCCTCGGCACCTCCAACCTCATCGAGGCCGAGGTCCTGGAGAC
>NZ_LGEG01000166.1 GCF_001280125.1 Streptomyces sp. NRRL F-6492 | reverse complement strand
CCGGTGACGCCCAGGGCGGTGGACGGCGGCGTGGTGGGGTTGGTGAGGGTGCCGTCGACCGTGGTGGTCCTCGGGGCGGCCGGGTCGTCGATGTTGTGGCGCAGGTTCTGGCCGGTGTCGCCGATGACCCGCAGGCGGTTGGCGGCGGGGTTGAAGTCGACCCCGAAGTGCCTGCCCTTCAGGGCGACGGTCAGCTGCGAGACCTTCACCGCCGCGGCCTTGTCGTCGAGGGTGTAGACGCCGCCCTTGTCGCCGACGCCGTACAGCTTGCCGTTCTGGACGCGGAAGTCGATCCCCACCAGCCTGCCGTCGCCC
>NZ_LGEG01000165.1 GCF_001280125.1 Streptomyces sp. NRRL F-6492 | reverse complement strand
CCGTGATTCCGGGAGTAGTGGCGAGCGAAACCGGATGAGGCCAAACCGTATGCGTGTGAGACCCGGCAGGGGTTGCGCATGCGGGGTTGTGGGATCTCTCTTCTGTCGTCTGCCGGCGACAGGACGAGTCAGAAACCGTATGGATAGGCGAAGGACATGCGAAAGGTCCGGCGTAGAGGGTAAGACCCCCGTAGCTGAAATTCATGCGGCTCGTTGGAGAGACACCCAAGTAGCACGGGGCCCGAGAAATCCCGTGTGAATCTGGCGGGACCACCCGCTAAGCCTAAATATTCCCTGGTGACCGATAGCGGATAG
>NZ_LGEG01000164.1 GCF_001280125.1 Streptomyces sp. NRRL F-6492 | reverse complement strand
CTATCCGCTATCGGTCACCAGGGAATATTTAGGCTTAGCGGGTGGTCCCGCCAGATTCACACGGGATTTCTCGGGCCCCGTGCTACTTGGGTGTCTCTCAAGCGAGCCGTTGATGTTTCGTCTACGGGGGTCTTACCCTCTACGCCGGACCTTTCGCATGTCCTTCGACTACACCAACGGTTTCTGACTCGCCTCACAGCCGGCAGACTGTGAACAAGAGATCCCACAACCCCGCATGCGCAACCCCTGCCGGGTCTCACACGCATACGGTTTGGCCTCATCCGGTTTCGCTCGCCACTACTCCCGGAATCACGG
>NZ_LGEG01000163.1 GCF_001280125.1 Streptomyces sp. NRRL F-6492 | reverse complement strand
CCTCTCCCTCGACTACGCCACCAAGGCCGAGGGCGCCTCCCCCATCCTCCTCGTCACGTACGACCTCACCTCCGACAAGCGGAACAAGGCGGCGTCCCGACCGACCCTCAAGGCCTCCCTCAATTACACCGTGACTGAGGAGGGCCAGAAGGTCCCCACCGACGCCGGCTACGCCCCCCCCCCGGCCGAGATCGACGCCAAGGTCCCCACGATCGTCCCCACCCTGGCCTGACCCCCCGGCCGGGCCGGCCCCCCGTCTCCCGTGGAGGGGCCGGCCCGGCATCCGGTGCACCGCCGCCAGGAGCCCGTATACCCCGTAC
>NZ_LGEG01000162.1 GCF_001280125.1 Streptomyces sp. NRRL F-6492 | reverse complement strand
CCCCCCGCCCCCCCCCCCCCCCCCGGCGCGGGGGGGGGGCGAGGCGCGTCGGCATCTTCCCGGGGGGGGGGGTGGAGGAGGGGGGGGTGCTCCTCGAGCGGGTGCGGGAGGCCGCGGTTCGGGATCTGCTTCGGACACCAGCTGTTCGGCCGGGCGCTCGGCTTCGGCACGTACAAGCTGAAGTACGGCCACCGGGGGATCAACCAGCCGGTCCAGGACGGCGCAACGGGTGGGGTCGAGGTCACCGCGCACAACCACGGCTTGGCCGGGGAGGCGCCGCTGGACGGCCCGGTGAACACGGCCTTCGGCCGGGCGGAGGT
>NZ_LGEG01000161.1 GCF_001280125.1 Streptomyces sp. NRRL F-6492 | reverse complement strand
GCGTCAGTCGTGGGAGTGCAGGGGCTTGCCGGCCAGGGCCAGGTGGGCCTCGCCGAGTGCCTCGTTCTGCGTGGGGTGGGCGTGGATGAGCTGGGCGACCTCGGCGGGCAGGGCTTCCCAGTTGTAGATCAGCTGGGCTTCGCCGACCTGCTCGCCCATGCGGTCTCCGACCATGTGGACGCCGACCACGGCACCGTCCTTGACCTGGACGAGCTTGATCTCGCCAGCGGTCTTGAGGATCTTGCTCTTGCCGTTGCCCGCGAGGTTGTACTTCAGGGCGACGACCTTGTCCGCGCCGTAGATCTCCTTGGCCTTGGCCTCGGTGATGCCGACGGAGGCGACCTC
>NZ_LGEG01000160.1 GCF_001280125.1 Streptomyces sp. NRRL F-6492 | reverse complement strand
CCAGGAACTCCGCATCGACCTCGCCAAAACCGCCGACCACCTCGAACAACACCTCGGCCGCCGCCCCACCCGCACCGAACTCGCCCACCACCTCCACCTGAGCGAGGAGGAGATCGCCGAAGGCCAGCTCGCCGCCCACGGCTACGCCACCCGCTCCCTCGACACGCCGGCGGGGGACGACGAGGAGAGTGCCGGTGCGAAGCCCCGGCATCTGGCGACCGCCGAGCCCGCCTACGAGCTGATCGAGTCCCTGGCCGCGCTCCGGCCCCTGCTCGACCGGCTCGACGAACGCGACCGGCGCATCCTGTCGCTGCGGTTCGGGGAGGAGCTCACCCAGGCCGAGATCGGCCGGCGGATCGGGCTCTCGCAGATGCAGGTCTCGCGGCTGCTCACCCGTGTCCTCGGTGAGCTCAGAGCAGCTCTGCTGGAGGACGGTCCGGCACCCGGCTGACCTCCAGCCAGACCACCTTCCCCGGCGTCCCGGAGCCCCTGGCCCGGTAGCCCCACGCCCCCGCCAGCTTGTCCAGCACCATCAGGCCGTGCCCGCCGGGCAACGCGGGCGAGCGGGGCGCGCGCGGCCGGGGCGGTTCGGCGCTGAGGTCGGCGACCTCCACCCGCAGGCGTCCCCGTTCGTGCCGCAGGACGAACTCCTCCGGGCCCGAGGCGTGCCTCCCCCGCCTCGCTCCCCGCCGGAATCCACCCCCAGTCCACCAACGCCTCCGCCGTGAAATCCCGGCAACGCGACACCACCCCGCGCACACCGCGCAGCAGCAGTCTCCGGACCTGGACGCCGTCCGCGCCGGCGTCGCCGTCAGTCATGGCCGGCTCCGCCGTCGTGCGGCGCCCGGTCGGCCAGGGCCCCGGCGGTGTCCTCGTACACGCGGAAGACGGCCCTGGCCCCGGTGATGTCGAACATCCGGTCCACCGGCGGGCGCAGCCCGGCCAGGTCCAGGCGCCCGCCCGTCTCCCGCATCCGCAGACGGGCCTTCAGCAGCGCGTTGAGCCCCGTCGAGTCGCAGAAGCCGAGGTGCGAGCAGTCGACGACGATCCGCCGGGCCCGGGCGTGCTCCTCCACCGCCTCGCGCAGGGGGGCGACCGTGTCGTGGTCGAGCTCCCCGCCCAGTTCGAGCACCACCACCCCGTCGGCCGTCCCGGGCCGGACCCGTACGTCGAACCGGGCACGGCCGGGCGTCCGCGCCGCTCCTGCGCCGCCGTCCACGTCCATGGGCTCGCCCCTCTCCTCGTACCTCTCGGTGGCTCTTCCTCCCCCCAGTTTCGGGCAGGTGGCGCCGGACGACCTCCCTGGAACGCGCGACGCGGACCGGGACCCGACCGACGGTCCTGCGGTTCCCTCCCGGAAACCCCGTTTCCATGATCCCGATCGGGTGAACGGCGGGCGTGCGCCCCACCCGGGGCACCTCGGGGGCGCGACGATGCCAGGGACCCTCCCACCCCCCGAGGAAAGGCCGCTCCCGTGCGCCGTGCCCTGATCGTCGTCGATGTACAGAAGGACTTCTGCGAGGGCGGCGACGTCCCCGTGAACGGTGCGACCGACCTGGCCGTCGCCCTCGCCGGCCTGGTCCGGAGCGCCGGCGACCGGTACGCGCACGTCGTCGCCACCCGTGACCACCACATCGACCCGGGCGGCCACTTCTCGGACGAGCCCGACTTCGAGGACTCGTTCCCGGTGCACTGCGTCGCCGGTACCGAGGGCGCCGAGTTCCACCCGGACTTCGCGGCCGCCGTCGCCTCCGGGGCCGTGCGGGAGGTCTTCTTCAAGGGCGCCCACTCCGCCTCGAAGAGCGGCTTCGAGGGCGCGACCGCGGACGGCACGCCGCTGGGCGACTGGCTGCGCGCCCGTGGGGTGGACGGGGTCGACGTCGTCGGGATCGGGACGGACCACTGCGTGAAGGCCACCGCCTTCGGCGGGGTCCGGGAGGGCTTCGACGTGCGCGTCCTCCTCGACCACACGGTCGGCGTCGCCGCCGACACCACCGACCGCGCACTCGACGAGCTGCGCGCGGCGGGCGTCGGACTGAGCGGCCGGCCGGTGGTCCTGGTCTGACCGGTGGCCCTGATCCGATTCGTGGTCCTGGCCCCGGTCCGACCGGTGGCCCTCGTCCGGCCGGCGGTTTCCGTCCGGCCGGCGGTCCTCGTCCTGACGGCGGTCCTCGTCCTGACGGGCCTCAGATGCCGGGGCCGTAACCCGGGTCGGGGTCCTGGCGCGGGTGCCACACGGCCGAGAGGCCCCAGAGGCCCAGGGCCACGACGGCCACGCAGACGAGGGCCGCCGCCCACGGGCGCAGCCATCGCGTGGCCGCCGCCCAGGTCAGGGGCGGGACGACGAGTCCTGCGAAGAGGATGAGCGGCAGGTCGACGAGGATCACGCCCCAGTCCCTGGCGTGCGCCTCGAAACCGCCGTCGATGCTGTACGCGGCCCGGGGCAGCGCGAAGGCGCCCGCGACCGTGACGCCGAGGACGGCGAGCAGACAGCCGACGGCGCTCTCCACCCGGTCGCGGGACTCCTCCGAGGGCTTCTCGCTCATGCCCGGGAGGGACGCGGAACGCCCCCGCGCGGTTCCGTACGCCCTACCTTCCGGGTTCCGGGGCGTGGCGGCGCGGCTCCCCCAGCCGGCCCGGTTCCGTCGCGAGCGGCGAGCCGAACCTCAGGAGGGTGCAGCCGAGCCGGGGAAGGCAGCGGGCGGGCTCGGCGCGTGCGGCGCGCCGGAGGGAGGCGACGGTGCGCCCGAGCTCGTCGAGCGGCGTCCCCGCCCCCGGTGTCTCCTCTCTCCGCCACGACGTTCCCCCTCGTCCGTCCGCGCCGGAGGGCCGGGATCCCCCGGGCCGGTGAAATCCGCGTGAAGCCGCCGTTCACCGGCCCGGGGCCGTCCCGGGAGGGCGCGTGCCTCCCCACCGCTCGCCGTCCGGGGCCCGGCGGGCGACCATGGAGGACGGGGTTTCCGTGGGGGCGAGGCAGCGCTGGAGGTACCCGTGGCGCACCACCGCACCACCACCGACGTCCTGGTCGTCGGCGCGGGCCCGGTCGGCCTGAGCGCGGCCGCCGAGCTGCGCCGGCACGGGGTGCACTGCCGGATCGTGGACCGCCTGCCGGCCCGGCTGCCGTACGCGAAGGCGGTCGGGATCCAGCCGCGCACCCTGGAGCTGTGGGACCGGATGGGCCTGGTCCGCGCCGTCCTGGAGGCCGCCGTCCCGATCCGGGGGCAGCTGGTCTACGCCGAGGGCGTGGAGCGGGCCCGGATCGAGCTGGAGATGCCGCCCGAGGTGCCCTACGGCTTCGCCGCGCTCCCCCAGTACGAGACGGAACGCCTCCTGGAGGAGTACCTGGGCGGTCTGGGGACGGTCGTGGAGCGCGGCACCGAGCTGGTGTCGTTCGGCCGGGACCGGGACGGGGTGACCGCGCGGCTGCGCGGCGCGTCCGGCGCGGACGAGGAGCTGCGGGTGCCGTACCTGGTCGGCTGCGACGGGGCGCACAGCGTCGTGCGGAAGGGGCTGGGGCTGTCGTTCGAGGGCGGTGCGTTCCCGGAGGAGTACATGCTCGGGGACGTGGAGGCCGACTGGGACCTGCCGCACGGCTACGGCGTGCGGTCGAGCCGGCGGTCCGCCGACGGTTCCGCCGACGACGTGCTGGTCTGCGTGCCGCTGCCGGGCGCGGGCCGCTACCGGATGTCGATGCGGGTCCCGCCCGAGCTGTCCACCCGCCGGGACGCCCCGCGAGACGGCGTCGCGCACGACCGGGACACCGCACCGGACGGTGCCGCGCGCGGCCCGGACACCGCGCCGGACGGCGTCGCGCACGGCATGCAGGCCGGGCGGGTGCCGGAGCTCGCCGACCTCCAGGCCGTCGTCGACCGGCTCGCGCCCCGGCCCGCGCGGCTCTCCCGGCTGCGCTGGGCGTCGGTCTTCCGCATCAGCCACCGGATCGTGGACCGCTACGGCGAGGGCCGGGTGCTCGTCGCGGGCGACGCGGCCCACATCCACCCGCCGACCGGCGCCCAGGGCATGAACACCGGTGTGCAGGACGCCTGCAACCTGGCCTGGAAGCTCGCCCTCGTGGTCCGGGGCGAGGCGGGTCCGGAACTGCTCGCCACGTACGACGCCGAGCGGCGGCCGGTCGGCGAGGAGGTCGTGGGCCGGACCGTGCGGCACGCAGCCCACGGCATCGAGGCCGGTCCCGACGACCTCCGGACCCTGCTCCTGCGCGAGGCCCAGCTGCTCGTCGGCCACCGGGGCGGTCCGCTCGCCGCCGCGCCGTACGGCCCGGCCGACGCGCCGCAGCCCGGCGACCGGGCCCCGGACTGCGCCGGTCTGACCACCCCGGTCGCCGCCTTCCCGCTGCGGCTGCTCGACGTGCTGCGCGGCCGCGCGGGACACGTGGTGCTCCTGTACGGCTCCGACGCCGCCGAACTGTCCGGCGCGGCGGAGGCGGCGCGGGCGGCCGGCGGCCCGCCGGCCGTGGTGGTCCTGCCGGACGGGGCCGACCGGTCCGGCCTCGCGTCCCTGTCCGTGCCCGTGTACCGCGACGCCGCCGGGGAGTTCGCGCGGCTCTACCTCCCCGGCGGCGGCACCGGCTTCGTCGTGCGTCCGGACGGGCAGCTCGGCGCCCGGTTCCCCCTCGGAGGCGCCGCGGCCGCCCTGAGCGCGTACCTCGGGGCCCTGTCCGTACGGCCTCGGCCGAGCGGGTGACGGCGGGGTGGCCACGGGACCCGGTGGTTCCCCGAGACCGTGATCACCACCTGGAGCCGACTGCTCGCCGGGAAGCGACCGCTCGTGTCGGCGGGGGTGTTCAGCATCTCGTTCTCCAGGGCGTCGGGTCAGGCCCGGCCGCCCGGGCCGGTCGTCGCCGCCGGCGCCGCGGTGAAGGTCGTGACGGAGGCCTCGGCCGCGACCGCCGCGACGGCCCCGCGCCCGTGGTCGGCCCATTCGAGGAGCCGGAGGCAGGTCCCGCCGCCCGCCTTGAACAGGGCCTCGCCCCGTACCCACAGCCGGAGCAGTGCCGCTCCGGGGTCCGGGTGGGCGGCGGCCTCCCGCAGGTCCGCTTCGGGCAGCAGCCGCCGCAGGACGGACGGGGAGCCGGGCCGGCGCGTCGCGGGCTCCACGTCGACGCCGACCGGGCCGGGTCCGACGGCGGCCGCGACGAGGCCGTCGGCATGGCTCATGCTGACGCCGAGGCCTGGTCGGCCGTCGAGGCGGGGGCGTCCGTGGCCGTCCCGGCCGCACGCGGCGCAGTGCTGCTCCGGGCCCGACTCCTCCGGAGGCAGTCCGGTGAACCGGGCGGCGCAGAGCCGTACGAGGAGGCGCGCCGCCAGTACGTCGTCGCGGCGGGCGGGCACCCGTATCCGGTCGAGGCGCCGTCGCTCCCACGGCGCGAGCAGTCCCTCGTGCAGCTCCGGGCGGGCCAGGACCTCGGCGGTGGTCGCCACCACGGCGAGGACCGCCCGGCCCGCGTTCATCGGCGGGGACCCGGAAGACTCACCCGGCGGCGCTCAGGAAGCGCTGCCGGACGCGGCCGAGCGTGCGGAAGTCGTCGATGGTGACCTCCTGGAGGTCGATGGAGCGGCCGGAGAGCTCCTCCAGGAGGTCGACGAACTCCAGGAAGTCCATGGAGTCGATGAGACGGGCTTCGATGAGGTCCTCGTCGGGGTCGATCGGCCCGTCGAGTCCGGGGTTCTTCTCGTGCAGCCACTCGGCGATGCGTTCCATGGGGTGGGGTCGCTCCTCACTGTGCGCTGTGCGTGTGCTCTGTGCGGGATGTGCGTACGGGTCGGGGACCAGTCCGGGGGACGGGTCCGGGAGGTCGGGTCCGGGAGGTCGGGTCCGGGAGGTCAGGCGCCGGCCTCGCGCAGGCGGTCGAGCGCCTGCCCGGGGGTGCCGTGGGCGAGGACCATCGCGTGGACCCAGCGTTCGACGCCGAAGGCGACGCAGGCGCTGTAGGCCGGTCCCCCGGAGCCCGCGCGGATGTCCAGGCGCTCGCCGAAGAAGTTGCGGTGCCGGTTCACGGAGGCGATCGCCGTGCCGTCGGGGGCGCTGAACTCGTGCTTGACCGGGTCGAGGGCCATCAGGCGGGCCCGGGAGCCGCCCTTGTCGTAGAAGGGGTCGTCGGCGACGGCCCGGGTGAGGTCGAGGCCGAGGCGTCCGGCCAGCTCCTGGACGAACGCGGCGCCCTGTTCCAGGTGTTCGAGGGCGCCCTGTTCGGTGCCGAGGTAGAGGACCTCGCGCATGTGGAAGCCCCACAGGCGCCGCAGGCCGTCGAAGTGGGTCTCGTTGCGGAAGCAGCGGCCGGTCGCGGAGAGCCGCAGGCCCTCCGCGCCGACGTCCCGGCCCTCCAGGGAGAGCAGCAGTCCGTAGCAGGTGGCGGACGGCAGCAGGTAGCCGGTCGGCCGGAGCGGGAGTCCGGCCGGGGCCTCCCCGGCCGCCAGGCCGTCGAGCGCGTCGGGGGCGAACCGTCCGGCGGAGACGCCGAGGTGGGGGAAGTTGCGGAAGAAGTCGAGGCGGGCGAGGCCCTCCGCGGAGAGCAGCGGCGGTCCCACCACCTCGGGGGCGGAGAGCCGGGCGGCCAGGCCGGTGAGCAGCTCGTCCAGGCCGCGCAGCAGCGCGGTGTGGTCCGGGTCCAGGGTGATCAGACCCGGGCCGGGGCTCCTCAGGCCGCCGTCGGGCAGGACCGTGGTGCCGGGTGTGCTCATGGGGAACCGCTCCCTCTGGGGTGGTCGAACAGTCGGGGGCGCCGGCGGGACGGACGGGGCGGACGCGCCGCTGCCCGGTCTCCGGCCGTGGACGGCCTCACGGGTGGACGCGCGGGGCGCCCCGCGGACGGCCGGCGTCGATCGCGGCACGGCGGAAGAGTCCGCTGACGCTCCGTCAGGAACCGGACCGCGCAAGGGGACAGTAAGCCAGTCTTCCGACTGTTGTCTAGACCAAAGTAACCGTCCTGACAACGTTTGCCCGGATCCTTCCACCACTCAACTCGGTGTATTGAGATGGCACTTGCCACCCGCTAAGGTCTAAACCAATTCTGCTGCACGACGTGACGTCTGACCAGCGTCACGGCACGTCCGGCCGTCCGTGCCGTCCGCCGCCGCCCCCTTCGCCGGGGGTCGCCGCGTGCTGCCCGCCGGCCGGGGAGAAGCGCTCCTCGCCCCGGCTCCCGGACCTCCTCCCCCGACTCCCGCACCTGGAGGGACCCATGACGACTCCCGCTCCGCACCGCCCCCCGCGCCGCCCCCATCTGTACCGGGCGGCCTCGGACCTGCCGTACTTCAGCGCGGACGGCGAGTCCTACCTCGCGCAGACCACCCTGCGGGAGCTGAAGAAGTCGCGACCGCTGCGGGTGCTGTCCGAGGAGGACTTCGCGCACTGGCAGGCGTACGGCTACGTCGTCGTCCGCGAGGCGGTCCCGGCGGAGGCGGCCCGGCGGCTCCTCGACTTCGCCTGGGACTTCCAGGGGCTCGACCCGGAGCGGCCGGACGGCTGGTACGAGGACCGGCCGTTCCGCTCCGAGCTCGACCGGCAGCTCCACGTCTACGGCTTCGTGGAGGCCTACCACCACCAGCTCCTGTGGGACAGCCGCCAGTCGCAGCGGGTGTACGACGCCTTCGTGGACGTGTGGGACTGCGAGGAGCTGTGGGTCACCCAGGACCGGCTCAACCTCAACCCGCCCAACGTCAGGAACCGCGACCGCGCCCTGATCGAGCCCACCGACCGGGGCTTCGACATCGAGCTGCACTGGGACATCGACACCACGCTCGGCGTGCCGCCGCAGCGGGTGCAGGGCATCATCGCGCTCAACGACACCCGTCCCGAGTCGGGCGGGTTCCAGTGCTGCCCCGAGCTGTTCCGGCGGTTCGAGGAGTGGAAGCCCGGCCAGCCCGCCGACCGGGACCCGCTCCGGCCCGCCGTGGACCGGGACGAGTACCCCGTCGTCCGCCCCGACCTGCACCCCGGCGACCTGCTCATCTGGAACGGGCTCCTCGCCCACGGGGTGGCCCGCAACACCTCGCGGGACCAGGTGCGGGCCGTCCAGTACCTGTCGATGATGCCGGCCCTGGAGGAGCACGAGCGGCTGCGGAGGTCCCGGGTCGACTCCTGGCGCCACCTGCGCACCCCGCGCTGGAACCGCACCCTCGTCGGCGACCCCGTCCTGCACGAGTCCGAGCGCTACCCCACGGCCGTCCTGGACGAACTGGGCGGCCGGCTGCTCGGACTCACCTCCTGGAAGGACCGCGACGGGAGCGGAAGCGAGGAGGGGAAGCCGTCGTGCGCCGCGTCTGCCTGACCCTGCCCACCGACCGGGCCTGCGTCCCGGCCCTCCGGGCGGTCGCCGAGGAGGCCGCGTACGGCGCCCGGCACTTCGGCGTCGAGGTGCACCTGCTCGTCCTGGACTCCTCCGGGGCGCGGGACCTCGCCGCCCACCGGGAGGCGGTGGCCGCGCTGCCGCCGGAACCCGGCGTGGTCGTCCACCACTTCGACGAGGACGAGCAGCGGGACTTCCTGCGCGGGGCGGTCGCCCGGTCCGGGCTCGCCGAACCGGACCGGGTGCTCGACCTGATGCTGCCGTCCGGCGTCTCCTACGGGGCCTGCACCAACCGGGCCTTCCTGGTCGCGGAGGCCCTGGGCTGCGCCTCGGTGCACCGCAGGGACTCCGACAGCCGCTACCAGTACCTGGACGGGAAGCCCGTCTTCCCGATCCACCACGAGCTGACGGCCCTGGGGCGGCGGGCCGCCGACGTGGCCGGGCTCGTGTCGCGGAGCAGGCTCGACCCGGCGCTCGCGGACCGGCCGGTGGCCGTGGTCGGCGGCTCGTTCGTCGGCGAGATGTCCGTGGACGTGGCGGAGATCCGGGCGCTCGACCCCCTCGTCCACGACGATCTCATCGGCCTGACGATCCCGGCCGGGTATCCGGAGATCTGGCGGCGGAACCTCGTCGACGAGGCGTTCCGGGGCGCCGGGACCGCCGCGTTCACCGGGGACCTCACCACGCTCACCACCGTCAGCCCGACGCGCGTGGACATGTGCAACATCGCCTTCGCGCGCGGGGTCTACGGCCGGGTGCCGCTGCCGCCCGCCACCGACACCATCGGCAGCGACTACTTCCTCGTCCACCTGGTGCACGGCGCCCGGCTGCCCGGCGTCCTGCACAACCGGCACATCGTCAACTTCCACACGCCGGAGCGCCGTTCCGACGCGGGATTCCTCGCCTACCAGCTGCGGCTGACGAAGTTCCTGCTCGCCGTCCCGCACCTCCAGGCCGTGTACGCCGGGACGGCGGCGGCCGGTGACGGGCTGCTCGACGGCGACGGGTCCGTCCGCGCCTCCGCCGTCGCGGCCGTGCTCGCGGCGAGCACGGGGCCCGGACCGGTGGAGAACGCCGAGCGGTTCGACGTGGTCGAGCGCTCCTACCGCAAGCTCGGCGGCCGTTACGCGGCCGCCGCCGACGTCCTCGCCGCCCGCCGCGAGCGCCTCCTCGACGAGGCGCGGCGGGACATGGCGGACTTCGCCCTGCTCCTCGACGCCTGGGCGCCCCTGGTCCGCGCGGGCGAGGGGCACCCGCCCTCCACGCACCCGCCCTCCACGGCGTACCGGAACCGTCTCCCGTCCCCGAAAGGCAGCGCCGCATGAGCCGCCGTCCACGGCCCCTCCCCCGGCCCGGGGCGGTGGCCGCCCCGTGACCGCGTACGAGCGGGACCTCCCGCGCCCGGCGAAGACCCGCACCGTCACCGTCGCCCACATGGGCGGCGAGGAGCGCCGGGGCCCGGTCACCCTGGGCCAGGCCAACATGATCCGGTGCATGCTGCGGGACGAGCCCGCGCACATCAACATCCACGCCGTGTGGCCGGTGCCCTCAGGGACCCGGACGGACGCGGTGATCGACGCCCTGCGCGCCCTGGTCGTACGGCACGAGGCGCTGCGCACCACGTTCCCGCACGGGGCGGGCGCCGTGCCCCGCGAGCAGGTCGTGGCGGCCGAGGGGGAGTTCACGGTCACCGTCCTCGACCACGACGCGCTCCCCCCGGACGCCGGACGGTACGCCGACGCGGTGGCCCGCCGGGCCCGCGCCGAACGCTTTCGCCTCGACCGGGACTTCGGCCTGCGGATCTCCCTCGTCACCGCGGCCGGCGCGCCGGTCTTCGTCGCCCTGGCGGCGAGTCACGCCGTGACGGACGTCAGCGCCCTCGCCGTCCTGGAGGAGGACTGGCTGGCCCTGCTGGCCGGTGGACCCCTGCCGCCGCAGACCGCCTTCACCCCGCTGGACCTCGCCGCCGAGGAGGCGGCCCCGGCCGGGCTCCGCAGGTCGGCGGCGTCCCTGCGGTACTGGGAGCGGATCATCCGCACCGGCCCCCAGGCCATGTTCGACGGGCCGGGCGCCGAGGGCACCGAGGTCGACACGCCGGAGGTGACGCTCCGGTCCCTGCGGGGCGCGCGGGCCCTCGCCCGGGTGGCGGAGCGCACCGGCGGACTGCCGTCCACGGTGCTGCTCACGGCCTGGTGCGCGCTGGTCGCCCACCGGACCGGCCAGGACTCCTGCGTCGCCGCCGTCCCGACCTCCAACCGCTTCCACGACCGGCTCGCCCGCTCGGTGAACACCGTGTCGCAGGACGCGCTGCTCGCCCTCGACGTCCGGGTGCCGTCCTTCGACGCGCTGCTCGCCAAGGCGTGGGGGGCGGCGCTCGACGCCTACCGGCACAGCCGGTTCGACGCGGTCGCCCTGTGGGAGATGATCGACCGGACGACCTTCGAGCGGGGCAGCCGGTTCGCGCGGGACGTGGTCTTCAACGACGTGAGCGCCCTGCCGGGGACCGGCGGACCGGAGCCGGACGGGCCGGAGCTCGATCTGGGCCGCGGCCCGTCCCAGGTCCTGCCGACCCGTCTCCTCGCCTTCGTCCACGAGACGGCGCCCCTGCTGCGGATCGGTCTGTGGGCCGATCCCGCGCTGTTCGCCCCGGGCGAGGCGGAGGGCTTCCTGACCGGTCTCGTACGGCTCCTGGAGGCGGCCGCCGAGGACGACGTGCCGCTCGCCCCGCTGACCGGGGTGACGGGGGTCCGCCCGGTGGAGCGCGGCCCGGACTGGGTCCGGGTGGACGGCTCCTGGGTGTCGCCGCGGGCCGTGGCGGACGCCCTGGGCGGCGCCCTCGGAGGCGTGCCCGTGCACGTCGCGCGGGACGGGACCGGGGAAGGCCTCACCGCGTTCGTCGCCTCCGGCGGCGCCCCTCCGACCCCGGCGGAGGCCCACGCCGCGCTGATGCGCGTCCTCCCGGGCCGTCCCGGGGTCCTCGCCCCCCGCCGGTACGTGATCGTCCAGGGCCCGCCGGAGCGGGCGGACCGGACGGACGCGTGGCTCCGGCAGCACATCCTCACCGAAGGGAACGGCCGGACTCCGGCGGATCCGACATGACGACGAACGACGTGACGACCGACGACGCGCCCGTGGAGCGGGAGCCCGACTCCCCGCCCAGCCCGTGGCGTTCGGGCCGCTTCCGGCTCTTCTTCACCGCCCGCGGCACCTCGCTGCTCGCCGACGGCATGCTGATGGTCTCGCTGACCACCGCCGTGCTCGGCGCGGGGTACGGGGCCTCCGGGGTGGGGTACGCGCTGGCCGCGTGGATGGCGCCGATCGTCCTGCTGGTGCTCTTCGGCGGCGTCCTCGCCGACCGGTTCACCCCGCAGGTGATGATGGTCGGCGCGGACGTGGTGCGCATGGTGGCCATGCTCGCCCTCGCGGGGCTGCTCGCCCTCGGGGACGTACGGCTGTGGCACGTCATGGCGCTGCTCGCGGTCAGCGGCGCGGCGACCGCGATGTTCCAGCCCGGTCTGGCGAGCCTGGTGCCGCGGGTCGCCGAGGACATCCAGCGGGCCAACGCGCTGCTGCGGATCTCGGAGTCGATCTGCACCCTGCTCGGCCCCGGCCTGGCCGGTCTCCTCGTGGCGTACTGGGACGTGGCCGGCTCCTTCCTGGTGATCGCGGCGTTCTACGCGTGCAGTGCCCTGGGCCTCGCGCCGCTGCGGAGGCTGGGCACGGCGCGGGACGAGAGCGGCGAGCCGATCTGGCAGCGGCTCGCCACGGGCTGGCACGAGTTCCGGTCCCGTTCCTGGCTGTGGGGCGTCATCGCCGTGTGGGCCGTCTACGGCCTGTTCGTCTTCGGCCCGGCCCTGCCGCTGGGCGCCGCGCTCCTCACCGAGCAGCACGGCGCCGACGGGTACGGCTGGATCGCCTCCGCCGACGGCGCGGGCACGATCGTGGGCGGGCTGCTCGGGATGCGGGTGCGGCCCCGGCGGCCGCTCGTCGCGGGCGCGTGCGCCATGTTCTTCTTCTCCCTCAACCCCCTGGCCCCCGCCCTGGGCTGGTCGTTCACCCTCACGGCCGTCACAGGCGTCCTGGCGGGCTGCGGGTTCGCCTTCTGGGGCGTCATGTGGGCGACGAGCGTGCAGTCCCACATCCCGCTGGCCGTCCTGAGCCGCGTCTCGGCCTACGACGTCGCCGGGTCCATCATGGTCATCCCGGTGGGCCGGGCCCTGGCCGGTCCGGCGGCCGAGTCCGTGGGCGCCGACCGGGTGCTGCTCTTCTCCTCCGTCATGGGCCTCGTGTGCATCGCGGCCATGCTCGCCGTCCCCGCCGTCCGGGCGCTGCGCCGGGCACCGGACAAGCCCTCCGGGGCGGACCGGGCGGTCGCGGACGGCTGAGCGGCGGGGGACCCGGCCCGGCCCCCGGGTAAACGGATGTGCGATTGTCGTACGCGCGTGATAGTCACTACCTCCACGGGGCGGGTGATCACTGACCGCCCCGTTCGTACGGAACAAGGGGTGGGGACATGGCGTTGCTCCGTGGCTGGGGGCTCACGCTGGGGAAGAGGGCGGGCCGGCCCGTCGCGCGGCTGGAGAAGGACTCGGACGATCCCGGGGTGCTCCGCCTGAAGGAGGCCGCCGCCGCGGCGGACTGGGCCGGCGTGCGGGAGGTGCTCGAAGCGCGTCCCGAGGACGAGGGCCGGACGGACCTCCTGTGGACCGTCTGCGACACCGCCGGGGTCGAGAAGTGGATCACCGGGGTGATCGAGGCCGAGCCGGGGGCGGCGCTGCCCCGGCTCGTGGCGGGCCTCCGGCACGTCAGCTGGGGCTGGGAGGCCCGGACCTCGGCCCGCGCCAAGGACGTCTCGCGGGAGCAGTTCGAGGTCTTCCACGAGCGGCTGCGCACGGCCGAGCGGTGGCTGTACGAGGCGGCCGAGATCGAGCCGGGCTGGGCCTCGCCCTGGTACTGCCTCCAGGTCAGCGGGCGCGGTCTGGAGGTCGGACAGGAGGTCGCGCGGCGCCGGTTCGAGGCGACCGTGCGGCGCGCCCCGCACCACCTGGAGGCGCACCAGCAGCAGTTGCAGCAGGTGTGCCGGAAGTGGGGCGGTTCGCACGAGGAGATGCACGCCTTCGCGCGCACGTCCATGCTGAACGCCCCGGGCGGCACGCCGCTCGGCCAGCTCGTCGCGGTCGCGCACCTGGAGGAGTGGCTCTCCCTCGACTCCGGTCAGGACGCCGCCTACGTCCGCCGGCCCGAGGTGGCCGCCTCCCTGAACGAGGCGGCGGACCACTCGTACCGGCACCCGGACTTCGTCCGCCGGAACGGCTGGGTCCAGGTGCTCAACAGCTTCGCCCTGGCCTTCTCGCTCGCCGCGGACCGCGAGGCCGCCCGGGAGTGCTTCCGGGCCACCGAGGGGCGGGTCAGCGAGTTCCCCTGGTCCTACGTGAACGGCTCCGACCCCGTCGCGGCCTACCGCGAGCTGCGGTCGGCGGTCGGCCGCTGAACCGGCGGGGCGACCGGGTCCCGCAACGGACCGCCGTCCGTACGAGACCGGCGGCCGTAAAGGCCGCCGTCCGTACGAGACCGGCGGCCGCACGAGACCGGCGGCCGGTTCCACCGCCTCCGCCCCTCCGCGTAACCCTTCGTCCCCTTCCTTCCCCCTTTCTTCCTCCCGCCCGTCGTCGCGGGCGCGTTCACCGAAAGACTTCACCGGGTGTCTCCTTCCGAGTCAGCGCACACCTTCCAGGTCGACCTGCGCGGTCTGGTCGACCTGCTCTCCCACCACCTCTACTCCAGCCCCCGCGTCTATCTGCGCGAGCTGCTCCAGAACGCCGTGGACGCCATCACGGCCCGGCAGGCGCTCGACCCCGACGCGCCCGGCGCCATCACGGTCCGCACCGGTGACGTGCTCACCGTCACGGACACCGGCGTCGGTCTGACCGAGGCCGACGTCCACCGGTTCCTGGCCACCATCGGGCGCAGCTCCAAGCGGACCGCCGACGGCGCCCTGGACGGCGCCGGGCTCGACGCCGCCCGCGGGGAGTTCATCGGCCAGTTCGGCATCGGGCTGCTCGCCTGCTTCGTCGTGGCCGACGAGATCACCGTGGTCAGCCGGTCCGCCTCGGACCCGTCGGCGCCCGCCGTCGAGTGGCGCGGCCACTCCGACGGCCGCTACACCATCCGGACCCTGCCCGCCTCGGAGGTGCCCGAGCCGGGCACCACCGTCCGGCTCGTGCCGCGCGCCGACAACGCCGAGTGGACGAGCCCGGGGCAGGTCGTCTCCCTCGCCCGGCACTACGGCGGCCTCCTGCGGCACGAGGTGACCGTCGTCGACTCCCGGGGCGAGGAGCACCGGATCAACGAGGCGCCGCCGTGGGAGCGGAGCCACCGCTCCCCGCTGGCCCGCCGCGAAGC
The DNA here is from genome assembly GCF_001280125.1 of Streptomyces sp. NRRL F-6492. GTDB lineage: Bacteria > Actinomycetota > Actinomycetes > Streptomycetales > Streptomycetaceae > Streptomyces. The sequence goes on along the minus strand of NZ_LGEG01000160.1, from coordinate 67,236 downwards.
CCTCACCGCTTACTGCCGCGACCTGTTCGACTTCACGCCGCTCGACAGCATCGAGCTCGACCTGCCGGCGGCCGGTCTGCGCGGCGTCGCGTACGTGCTGCCGACGGCCGTCAGCCCGGCGCAGCGCGCGGGGCACCGGGTGCACCTCAAGGGCATGCTGCTCACCGACAAGGCACCCGAACTCCTCCCGGAGTGGGCGTTCTTCGTGCGCTGCGTGGTCGACACGACCAGCCTGCGGCCCACCGCGTCGCGCGAGTCACTGTACGAGGACGGCACGCTGTCCGCCGTACGGGACGCCCTGGGCGACCGGATCCGCGACTGGCTCACCGGGCTCGCCGCCAGCGACCCGTCGCTCCTGCACCGCTTCATCGACACCCACCACCTCGCGGTCAAGGCGCTCGCCCGCTACGACGACGAGCTGCTGCGGGTCGTCCTGCCGTGGCTGCCGTTCGAGACCACCGACGGCAACGTGACCCTGGAGGAGTTCGTACGGACCCATCCGACGGTCCTGGTCACCCGGAGCGTCGAGGAGTTCCGCCAGGTCGCCCCCATCGCGGCGGCGGCCGGCCTGGGCGTCGTCAACGGCGGCTACACCTACGACCGCGACCTGGTGCACCGGCTGCCCGAGATCCGGCCGGGCACGTCCGTCACCGACCTGGACCCGGCCACGGTCACCGCGCACCTGGACGCCGTGGACCCCACCGCCGAGCTGCGGGCGGCGGCCTTCCTCGCGGTCGCCCGGGAGACGATCGGCGTCCACGACTGCGACGTCGTGCTGCGCGACTTCCAGCCGGTCACCGCGCCCGCGCTGCTCCTCGACAACCGGGAGGCGCGCCACGAGCGGACCCGGGCGGGCCTGGCCGCCGACAGCGACGGCCTGTGGGCCGACATCCTCGGCTCGCTGCGCCACGAGACCCCGCGCGCGCAGCTCGTCCTGAACCACCTCAACCCGCTGGTCCGCCAGGCGATCACGATCAGCGAGCGCGGGCTCGCCGTGACCACCGCCGAGGCCCTCTACGGCCAGGCGCTGCTGCTCAGCCGCCGTCCGCTGCGGGCGAGCGAGAGCGCCCTGCTCAACCGGGCCTTCATCGGCCTGCTGACCCACGCCATGCACCGTCCGGACGCGGCGGCACCCGGCTCCGAGCCCCGGAAGGAACTGTAGATGCTGGACACGCCCGAGGCCGTCGTCGAGGCGCTGCGCGAGAACCACGACCGCCCCCACGGCACGCAGCGGACCGTCACGGCCGAGGAGCTCGTCGAGGCCGCCGAGGTCTTCGACGAGCCCGACACCCTCGTCACGGCCCTCCTGGAGCTGATGACGGCGTACGAGTTCACCGGCGAGCAGCGCAAGTCCCCCGTGGTCTTCGCCCGGCTGCTCAAGCTGTGGGACACCGCCCCGAAGTCCTTCAGCCAGTGGGAGGCCCACCAGGTCTTCTGGCGGTTCAAGTGGGTGACGACGTCCCTGCTCCAGGTGCCGGAGATGCCCCTCGCCACCGTGCGGGGCTGGATCGACACGATGAAGGAGCGGTACGAGGAGGCCGGGCACGGCATGCAGCCGGTGGCGGCGATGCGCCACCACGTGGCCGCCCACACCGGCACGGGCGTCGACGACGCCTACGACCTGTGGGCCACCCGGCCCCGCACCGAGCTGAGCGACTGCGAGGCCTGCGAGACCCGGCACCACGCCTGGCACCGGGTGGCGGCGGGCGACGACGCCGGGGCCCTCGACGTCTGGCGGCCCGTCCTGGAGGGTGAGCAGAGCTGCTCCGAGGAGCCGCAGATGAGCCAGGCGCGCGCCCTGCTGCCGCTGCTGCGCGCGGGCCGTGCGGACGAGGCCCGCTCCCACCACCTCACCGGCTACCGGCGGGTCCGGGGCAGCACCGGCATGCAGCACGAGGTCGGCCTGCACCTGGAGTTCTGCGCGCTCTCGCGCAACGAGGGCCGGGGTCTCGAGGTCCTCGCGGAGAACCGCCCCCTGTTCGAGGCGACCGGCGCGCCGCTGGACCGCCTGGGCTTCCTGACCGGCGTGGAGGTGCTGCTCGCCCGCCTCGCGGAGGACGGCCACGGGGAGACGCCCGTCGCCGGGCCGCCGGGGCGGAACTGGACCGCGGACGAACTCCTCGCCCACGTGCGCGCCGAGGCGGACCGGCTCGCCGCCGCCTTCGACGCGCGCAACGGCACCACCGCCGTCGGGGACCGGCGCCGCGAGCGCCTGGCCCGGCGTCCGCTCCTGGACGAGCCGCTGCCGCTCGGGCTGCGGACGGCCGCCCCCGCCCGTACCCCCGCGGGCGCGGTCCCGGCGGCCGCCACCGCCACCGGTTCCGGGGCGCCCGAGGTCCCGGAGGACTTCGTCGCCCTGGTGTCCGAGGCACGGCGCCTGGCCCGCCTCGGCCACCCCGGGAACACCCGGCTGTGGGCCCGGATCGCCGAGCGGCTCGCGGACGGCCCGGCCCCGCACGACGACCGGCTCGGACCGGAGGACCTGCTGCGGGCCGAGCTCGCCGAGGAGCGCGCGTACCGGCTCAGGCAGCGGGAGGAGAACACCGGGAGCGGCGCCGAGCTGGAGACGGCCGCCGGGCTCTACGAGGAGCTCGGGATGCCGTGGCAGGCCCTCGCCGCCCGGGCCAGGGCCCTCGCGTGGACGACCGGCGAGGACGACGCCGACGCCGAGCGCGACGAGGCGGCCCGGGTCCGTCTCGACGGGATCCTGCGCGAGGCGGAGCTCCTGAAGGACGAGGCGCCGCTGACCGGCGGGAAGCCGGGCGACGCCGAGACCGCGGCCGGGGCCGACGTGGCGGCGGACCGCGTCCTCGCCCACCTCACCGTGCTGTACTCCGCCGCCTACGCGGCCTACCAGGAGACGATGCGGCGGGAGCCGGAGGAGTCCGGTCCCGTTCCGGAGCGGTTCGAGCGGGCCGTGGGGGCGCTGCGCGCCGAGGCGGAGCGCCTGGGCGTGCCCCACCAGGCGGCCAACGCGCGCCAGTTCGTCGCGGACGTGGCCGGCCGCCGGGGCGACGTCGCCCTCGCCGAGGCGGAGCTGCGCGCGGCCCTCGTGGACGTCGAGGCCTCGGACCGGCCCTGGCGGGGCTCGCGGCCGCGCGCCCTGCTGGCCCAGGTCATGCTGTCCCGGCAGGAACCGGCGGAAGCGGCGGAGCTGCTGCACCGGGCGCTCGCGGACGCGGTGCGGTACGACGACGCGGACTTCCCGCTGGCTCCGACGTACTCCCTGCTCGGTCACGCGTCCTCGCACCTCGGGGACCACGCCGGGGCCGTGCGCCACCTCTCCGAGGCGGCCGCGCGGTTCGACGGGGACGGGGAGCACGAGGAGGCCGCGGGCGTACGGCTCCAACTGGCCGACGTCCTGGTGGAGTCGGGGCGGCAGGCGGACGCCGTGGCGGTCCTGGAGTCGCTCCTCTCCGAGGAGTCGGCCGCCGCGCTGAACGAGCGGATGGTGGCCCAGATCCGGCTGTCCCTGGCGCGGGGACTGCGGGAGCTGGAGGAGTACCTGCCGTCGGCGGAGGAGTTCCTGCGGCTCGCGGGCACGGTCGCCGGGTGGGAGGACGACGCCCCGATCCGCACCCTGGTGACGGCGGACACGGCGATCGCGCTGGCCCTCGCCGACCGGTGGGAGGCGGCGGACACCGCGTACGAGCGTGCCCTCGCCGCGCACGACGAGGCGCCGAACCCGCCCCTGATCGCGCGGATGACGCGCGAGTTCGCCCGGCTCACGGCGGCGGCCCGGGGGGCCGAGGGCGTGGAGGACGCGCTCGCGCACCTGGTGCGGGGCGACGCGGTCCTGGACGCCGTGCCGGCGGACACCGAGGACTTCGCCGTCTGGTACGAGCGCGGCGAGGTGCACTACCGCAGGGCCCGGGTCCTGACGGAGGCGGAGCGCTTCGAGGAGGCCCTGGCCGAGGCGGAGGCCGCGATCGGCCTCCACGAGGAGGGCGGGGAGCACGGCGAGCTGCCGAGGGCCGAGGCGGTGCGGTTCGCCGCCCTGGTCGAGGGGAATGGGCTCGGCCGGACCAACGAGGCGATCGCCCGGCTGACGACGGCGGCGGCGCGCTGCCGGAAGGCGGGCCACCCCGGGGCGGCGCAGGTCCTCGACGCCCTGCGGCAGGAGTACCTGGCCCGGCCTCGGGGCTGAGCGCCCGGGGCCGGGCGAGGGTGAACGGGCGGCCGCCGGGTCGCCCGTTCACTCTCCTACCGGGTCACCGTCCACTTCTGGTTGGCGGTGCCCCCGCAGGTCCAGATCTGGAGCCGGGTGCCGTTGGCCGAGCTGTTGCCGGTGGCGTCCAGGCACTTGTTCGCGCGCGGGTTCACCACGTCCCGGGCGTCGTTGGCGACCCAGCGCTGGGCCTCCGTGCCGTTGCAGTCCCACAGCTGGAGGGGCGTTCCGTCGGCGGTGCCGGCGGAGGTGACGTCGAGGCACTTGCCGAGTGCGCGGATGGTTCCGTCCGTGCCGACGGTCCACCGCTGGGCGGCGGTCCCGTTGCAGTCGTAGAGCTGGACGGGGGTGCCGTTCGCGGTGTTGGCGGCGGCCACGTCGACGCACTTGCCGCCGATCCCGGTGATCGGGCCGCCGCCGGCGGGGGCGTCGGCGGTGGTGACGCGGACGTGGTCGACGACGAGCTGGCTCGGGAAGGGGGTCGAGCCGTTCGGGTCACCGGGCCAGTAGCCGCCGACCGCGAGGTTGAGGATCAGGAAGAAGGGCTTGTCGAAGACCCAGGTCCGGCCGCCGAGGTCGGCGGGCGTGCGGGTCTGGTAGACGTTGCCGTCCACGGACCAGGTGATCCGGCCCGGCGACCAGTCGACGGCGAAGGTGTGGAAGGCGTCGGCGAAGGCCTGCCCGCCGGGCAGGGTGTACCCGGCGCCGATGCCGCCGGAGCCCGAGTAGCCGGGGCCGTGCAGGGTGCCGTGGACGGTGGAGGGCTCGAAGCCGACGTTCTCCATGACGTCGATCTCGCCCGAGTCGGGCCAGCCGACCTGGCCGATGTCGTTGCCGAGCATCCAGAACGCGGGCCACATGCCCTGGCCGCGCGGCACCTTCATGCGGGCCTCGACGCGGCCGTACCGGGTGGTGAACTTCCCGGCCGTGTTGAGCCGTGCCGAGGTGTACTCGCACCGCCCGTACCAGCACTGGTAGTTGCCCGGGTTCTCCTTGCGGGCGGTGATGACCAGGTGGCCCTGGCCGTCGAGCGCGGCGTTGCGGTTTCCAGCCGTGTAGTACTGCCGCTCGTGGTTGCTGACGTTGTCACCGGTCTCGATCTGCCACTTGGCGCCGTCCGCGGCGGCGCCCGCGGGGCCGTCGAAGTCGTCGGAGAAGGTGACGGCGGCCGCCCCGGCGGCGGGCTGGAGGGCGGCGGCGGCTCCGGCGGCGGGCGCGGGGGCGGCTCCCGCCGCGGGGCCGGCCGAGGCGGCGGGGCCGAGCGCCGTGACGGCGAGGGCCAGGGCGAGGGCGGACAGGGCGGAGGACAGCGTGCGCCGTCGCGTGCGGGAGGAGGTCATGGCTCTCTCTTCCGTCGGGTGTGGGGGGACGACGCCGTGGGCGCGCCGCACATGCGTGTCAGGTACATGACACACACGGAGGCGGGCCGCTTCGCCGCCCACCTGATTTAAGAAGTGAAGGAAGGGGTCGTCAAGAGGTGTGACCGCACGGGCGGTCCGGACTCCGTACGATTCCCCTCGTTGCCACTCGTACCTTCTTAAGGAGATCCCCATGGCCCAGGTCACGCTGAAGGGCAGCCCGGTGCAGGTCAACGGCGCCCTGCCGGTTCCCGGCAGCCAGGCTCCCGACTTCACGCTCGTCGCCGAGGGTCTCGCCGACAAGTCGCTGAAGGACTTCGCCGGCGTGCGCAAGGTCCTCAACATCTTCCCGAGCGTCGACACCCCGACGTGCGCCTCCTCCGTTCGCGCCTTCAACAAGAAGGCCGGCGAGCTGGAGAACACCGTGGTGCTCTGCATCTCCGCCGACCTGCCCTTCGCGCAGGCGCGCTTCTGCGGCGCCGAGGGCCTGGAGAACGTCAAGAACCTCTCGACGCTCCGGGGCCGCGAGTTCCACACCGACTACGGCGTGGAGATCGCGGACGGGCCGCTGGCCGGTCTGACCGCCCGCGCGGTCGTCGTCCTCGACGAGAACGACAAGGTCCTGCACGCGCAGCTCGTGGGCGAGATCGCGGACGAGCCCGGCTACGACGAGGCGCTCGCCGTCCTGAAGTAGTCGTCCCGAAGCAGTCCCCGGCGGCTCCGACAGGGGAGCCGCCGCCCCGGAGGGGGCCGTCACCGACGACCGGTGGCGGCCCCCTCCTCCGTACGCGCTCATCCCCCCGAGCAGTCCGGGCACAGCCCCCGGTACGTGACGTCGGCCTTCTCCACGGCGAAGCCGAAACGTTCCTCCGGCGGCAGGACGGCCAGCGGGTCCCCCATCGGGTGGACGTCCCTGATGAGCCCGCACTCCGAGCAGACCAGGTGCTGGTGCGCCCGGCGCGCGTTCGGGTCGTAGCGCTTGGCCCGCCCGTCCGTGGAGAGCTCCACGACCTCCCCCAGGGCGACGAGTTCGCCCAGGGTGTTGTAGACCGTCGCCCGCGCGATCTCCGGCAGCCGCTCGACGGCGCGCGCGTGCACCTCGTCGGCCGTGAGGTGCACGTGGTCGCCGGCCAGGACCTCCGCGACCACGCGCCGCTGGGACGTCATCCGCCAGCCGCGGGATCTCAGCCGTTCCAGCAGGTCGCTCATATCGGTTCACCTCTTCGGCTCGGACGCGGGGCCCGTGGTGTCCGGTGTGCGGCCGGTGTTCCTCGGACAGATTTGGCATTGTTCTTGACTTGGACAAGGTCCATTGTAGGATCGATTTCGTTAATGGCCAAGGGACAGGAAGACCTCAGCGCGGCGGGAGTCCGATACGTGACGGCTCTCCGGGCACGGCCCGGCCGCTCCGATCGCACTTCCTGAGCACTGTTGTCCACCAGGTCCGGAAGGATTCCGATGTCTGAGAACCGCGTGCCCGAGAACGAAGCGCCCGAGAACCACGACGCGATCGTCGTGGACGCGAAGCTGGACGAAGCCGGAGGCGGTTGCCCGGTCGCGCACGGCCGCGCCGCCCACCCGACCCAGGGCGGCGGAAACAACCAGTGGTGGCCGAACCGGCTCAACCTGAAGATCCTGGCCAAGAACCCCGCCGTGGCCAACCCGCTGGGCGAGGACTTCGACTACGCCGAGGCGTTCGGGAGCCTGGACCTGGCGGCCGTGAAGCGGGACATAGCCGAGGTCCTCACGACCTCGCAGGACTGGTGGCCCGCCGACTTCGGCCACTACGGCCCGCTCATGGTCCGGATGGCCTGGCACAGCGCGGGCACGTACCGCATCAGCGATGGCCGCGGCGGCGCCGGTGCCGGCCAGCAGCGCTTCGCCCCGCTCAACAGCTGGCCGGACAACGTCAACCTGGACAAGGCCCGTCGTCTGCTGTGGCCGGTCAAGAAGAAGTACGGCCAGAACCTCTCCTGGGCCGACCTCCTGATCCTCACCGGCAACGTGGCCCTGGAGACGATGGGCTTCGAGACCTTCGGCTTCGCCGGTGGCCGCGCGGACGTGTGGGAGCCCGACGAGGACGTCTACTGGGGCCCCGAGACCGCCTGGCTGGACGACAAGCGCTACACGGGCGACCGCGAGCTGGAGGAGCCCCTCGGCGCGGTCCAGATGGGCCTCATCTACGTCAACCCCGAGGGCCCGAACGGCAATCCGGACCCGGTCGCGGCGGCCCGCGACATCCGGGAGACCTTCCGCCGGATGGCGATGAACGACGAAGAGACCGTCGCGCTCATCGCGGGCGGCCACACCTTCGGCAAGACGCACGGCGCCGGCCCGTCGGAGAGCGTCGGCGACGACCCCGAGGCCGCGCCGATCGAGTCCCAGGGCTTCGGCTGGGCGAACTCCCACGGCACCGGCAAGGGCGGCGACACGATCACCAGCGGTCTGGAGGTCACCTGGACCACCACTCCCGCGCAGTGGGGCCACGACTTCTTCGAGCACCTCTTCGCGTACGACTACGAGCTCACCAAGAGCCCGGCCGGTGCCCACCAGTGGGTGGCGAAGAACGCCGAGGCGATCATCCCCGACGCGCACGACCCGTCGAAGAAGCACCTCCCGACGATGCTCACCACCGACCTGTCGCTGCGCTTCGACCCGGCGTACGAGCAGATCTCGCGGCGCTTCCACGAGAACCCCGAGCAGTTCGCGGACGCCTTCGCCCGCGCCTGGTACAAGCTGACCCACCGTGACCTGGGTCCGATCTCCCGCTACCTCGGCCCGGAGGTCCCCTCCGAGGTCCTGCTGTGGCAGGACCCGCTGCCGGAGCGCGAGGGCGAGCTCCTGGACGCCTCGGACGTCGCCTCCCTCAAGGAGCGGATCCTCGCCTCGGACCTGACCGTCGCGCAGCTCGTCTCCGCGGCCTGGGCCTCGGCCTCCTCCTTCCGCGGCAGCGACAAGCGGGGCGGCGCCAACGGCGGCCGCATCCGCCTGGAGCCGCAGCGCGGCTGGGAGGTCAACGAGCCGGACCAGCTGGCGCAGGTGCTCCGCGTCCTCGAAGGCGTCAAGGCCGCCTTCGACGCCGAGGGCGGCAAGAAGGTCTCGATCGCCGACCTGATCGTGCTCGCGGGCTCCGCCGCCGTGGAGAAGGCCGCCGCGGACGCGGGCTTCGCCGTCGAGGTGCCGTTCACGCCGGGCCGGGTGGACGCCAGCCAGGAGCAGACGGACGTGGAGTCCTTCGCCGCCCTGGAGCCGAAGGCCGACGGCTTCCGCAACCACCTCGGCAAGGGCAGCCGGCTCCCGGCCGAGTTCCTCCTCGTCGACCGGGCCAACCTGCTGAACCTGAGCGCCCCCGAACTGACGGTCCTCGTCGGCGGTCTGCGCGTCCTGGGCGCGAACCACCAGGGCTCGAAGCACGGCGTCCTGACCACGACCCCGGGCACCCTGACGAACGACTTCTTCGTCAACCTGCTCGACATGGACACCATCTGGCGGCCGGTGGCCGGTGACGCGGACCTCTTCGAGGCCCACGACGCCGCGACGGGCACGGTCCGGTGGACCGGCACCCGCGCCGACCTCGTCTTCGGCTCCAACAGCGAACTGCGCGCGCTGGCCGAGGTCTACGCGAGCGACGACGCGAAGGAGAAGTTCGTGAAGGACTTCGTCTCCGCGTGGGACAAGGTCATGAACCTGGACCGGTTCGACCTCGTCTGACCCCTCCTCACCCCCCGGCCCGGACGGTTCCCCCGCCGTCCGGCCCGGCACCCGGCCCAAACGGTTCCCCCGTCGTCCGGTTCGGCACCCCGGCCCGGGTGGCTCCCCGCCACCCGGGCCGGACCCGTTCCCGGGCCCGAACTCCCCGGTTCCGGCGCGCACATGACGCCGTACGAGGCAACCCCCGCGCGTCCGCCACCGTCCTCCGGGGCGAGAGGGGAGCGCCGGGGAAGCCGGACGGCAGGCACCACCGGCGGTGCTCCCACGGGAACGAACGTGAGGAAGACCGTCTTGATACGTGGCATACGCGGCGTGACCACCGCCGCGGCCTTACTCGCGCTGGCGGCGGCGACGCCCGGCGCGGCGCACGCGCGGGAACCGTCGCCCCGGTCACCGGCGACGGTGGCCCAGGAGGCCCCGCGCGGGAACTCCGAACTCCCCCCGGGCTGGCAGGTCACCGGGACCGGCCCGCACCGGCAGCTCCTGTGGACCTCGTCCGACCCCGTCCCCATGGGCGACGCCCGGGTCGAGTTCCACGCCGGCGACCGGCTGCTCGGCCGTCCGGTGGCCGAGCGGGACGGGCGCACCTTCCGGCTGCCCCTCGGGGACGCCCGGCTCGACCGGGACGCCCCGCTGCGGGTGACGGCCGGCGGCAGGCGACTGGACGCCGCCGCCCCCGCCCCCTCCACGAACCTGCGCCCCCTCGCCCCGAAGGCCCCGCTCCCGTCCGCCGCGCCGGAGGCCCCGCTCCCGGCGAACCCGGTCGACCCGGGAGTGCCCGGCCCCTACCGCACCGTCAGCGGCGAGTACGTCCTGCCGTCCGTGCCGCTGCCCGACTTCCCCGTGCCCGTCGAGATGCGCGCCGTCGTGGTGGGCCCGGCCGGCGCGCCGGGCAAGCGGCCGGTGGCCCTCTTCCTGCACGGCCGGCACGCCACCTGCTACACGCCCGGGACCGAGGACGCGACGGGTGCGTGGCCCTGCCCGGCGGGCACCCGGGAGATCCCCAGCCACCGGGGGTACCTGGACGCCCAGAAGCTCCTGGCCTCCCAGGGGTACGTGACGCTCTCCATATCCGCCAACGGCGTCAACGGGCAGGACCACAGCATCGACGACGCGGGCGCCCAGGCCCGCTCCTCCCTGGTCCGGCTGCACCTGGCCCGCTGGGCCGACTGGGCCGCGAACCGGAAGGGCGCGCCGGCCGCCGTGCGCGGGACCGCGCCCGCCGACCTGTCGCGCGTGCTGCTCGTCGGCCACTCGCGCGGAGGCGAGGGCGTCAACCGGGCGGCGCTCGACAGCCTCTACCCGCCGCCGGCCGACCGGGACGGCCACCACGGTCCCGTACGGTGGAAGATCCGCGGCAACGTCCTGATCGGGCCCACGATCTTCGGCCAGAACCCGGCCCCCGACGTGCCGTCCACGACGATCCTGCCGGGCTGCGACGGGGACGTGAGCGACCTCCAGGGCCAGATCTACCTCGACGGCACCCGTGGCGTCGGCCGGGGCACGGCCCTGCACAGCTCGGTCTACGTGGTCGGGGCCAACCACAACTTCTTCAACACCGAGTGGACCCCGGGCCAGGCCCAGGCCCCGGCGTTCGACGACTTCTGGTCCGACGAGACGCCCGACCCGGTCTGCTCCCCCGGCGCGGCGACCCGGCTGACCGCCGGGCAGCAGCAGAAGGCAGGCGCCGCCTACATCGCGGCGTCGGCCCGGCTGTTCGTCGGGGGCGACGACCGGGTCCGGCCGCTGCTCGACGGCACCGGCCGCCGCGCGCCCTCGGCGGGCCCGGCCCGGGTCCTCACCCACGCCGTCGGCGGGCACCGCACCCCGGCCTTCCTGCCGGACTCCTCGACGGCCGTCTCCGGCGCGGGACGGCTGTGCGCCCAGGTCGACCCCGACGCCGAGCGCGCCTGCCTGAACCCCGAGGAGGGCGGCGCGTCCCCGCACTTCGCGGTCTGGGACGCGTTTCCCGAGCCGGGCCGCGACGCCGTCGCGCTGCGGTGGGACGCCCCCGGGAAGCGGGTCGCGGTGCGTCCGTCCCGGCCGGTCCCGCTGTCCGGCTCCGACGCCCTGGCCCTGCGCCTGGCCGTCCCGCCCAACAGCGCGGGCACCGGGTTCGACGTCGCCGTGACCGACGCCTCGGGCCGCCGCGCGCAGCTGGGCCGCGTCCGCGTCGACGGGCTGCCGGGCAGCGAGCGGACCGCGTCCGTGTGGGCGCGCGAGGTCCGCGTCCCGCTGTCCGCGGCGAGCCGGGCCGGCCTGGACCTGAAGCGGATCGCGTCGCTCGAACTGTCCCCGGGCGGCGGCTCGGGCCGCGCGTGGCTCGTGGACGCGTGGGGCTGGCGCCCCGGCACCCCCGCGGTGCGCCCGGGCGCGCTGCCGCGCATCGACATCGGCCGGCTGACGGTCGACGAGGGCGACTCCGGGGCGCGGACCTACCGCGTCCCGGTGCGGGTCTCCGGGAAGGGCGGCGGACAGGTCCGCCTGTTCGTGCCCGGGCCCGACGGCGAGGGGGTCACCTCGCGCCTGGTGACGATCCGGCCGGGACGCCACGACATCGACGTACCGGTCGAGGTCCGGGGCAACACCCGCTTCGGCTACGACGTGCCGCACGACGCGTTCGTGAAGGCGGTGCGCGGGGCCGTGGTCGGCGCCCACCGGGGCGGGGTGACCGCGCGGAACGACGATCCCATGCCCACGGTGACCGTGGTGCCCGTCGCGGACGACGTGGCCGAGGGCGAGGCCCTGACCTGGCGGGTGACGCTGTCCGACGCGGCGGACGCCGACATCATGGGCACGATCGGCCTGCTGCCGGTGACCGGCGGCGCCGAACTGTCCACGGCGGACGTCGACCGGGAGTGGCTGGAGCAGCGGATCGGCAGGCTCCCGGACCCGGCCGTACCGCTGTCGGAGGCGGTCCCGGGCGGTCTGTCCCTGTGGTTCTCCGTCCCCGCCGGGGAGACGGGCGCGGAGCTGAGCATGCCCACCGTCGCGGACGGCGTCACGGAACCGGCGGAGTCGCTCCGGGCGGTCCTGTCGCTCTTCGACGACTCCTGGGAGCCGGTCCCGGGCCCGGAGTTCACCGGGACGGTACGGGACGGGGCGTAACCCTCCGCCGTACGGGGAACAGGGCGGCCGGTGCGCTCCGGGAGGTTCCGGAGCGCACCGGCCGCCCTTCTCCGTCGTCCCGCCCGCGGTCTCCCGGCGGAGTCGCGTTCCGTGACCCCTCGGGGTGCGGCGGGCACGGCCACGGCGCACGCTGGGAACGAGACGCGGCCGGGTCCGGTACGACGGCGGGTCCTCGGACCGCCGTGTGCGGCGCCCCTGCCGTCCGGGCGCCGGTCACTTCCAGCACCCGAACCGGAGACAGACCATGAAGGACCTCACGTTCGAGCAGAAGCGCACCGTGTCACGCCTCGAAGCCGCCGAACAGCTCATGGAGCTCGCGGCGGCCCTCCAAAAAGGCGGAGAGGTCGAGTGGAACATCGGCCACAGCACGCTGAGCCTGCGCGTTCCCGACGAGCTCCACAGCGAGATCGAGGTGGAGATCGGGGACGGCAGGCTGGAGCTGGAGATCGAACTGGAGTGGTCGACCGCCCGGCACCGCCCCGCACCGCCGAAGCCGCCGACGGAATCGGAGGAGCAGGAGGAGAAGGAGGAGCAGGAGAAGAAGAAGGAGGAGGAGGGGAAGGCGGGACGGCGCAAGAGCGTCTCCCCCAAGCCCAAGCGCGCCGCCACCGGCGCCCGCAGGACCACCCCCGCGAAGCGTTCCGCAGCGACGTCCTGACCCGGGCACGCGGGTGCGCGTACGACTCCCCGGTGGTGCGATGGGACACGACGCGACGCCCGGCCGGAGCCACAGGGGCCGCAGAGCCCGTCGCGCGTCCGAGACGGACGACCACCCGCCGAGGAGTCGCCATGAGCGTCGACGACACCTCCGACGACACGTCCGGGACGGGACCCGTCGACCACCTGGTCCCGGAGTTCCGCGACGACCGGATGACCGGGGAGGGACTGTCCCAGCTGCTCGACGAGGACGACCTGCGGGAGGCCGCGGCCGCCGTCGAACCGGGCAGCTCGGCCGGCGTCATCGTGTACGGGAACCTCTGGGCCGCACCCCTGGCGACGGCACCGCGGCGCAGAGGCAACGCCTCCTCGCGTCCTGAACGGACGGGTGCCGGGCGGGGGCGTACGGGTGCCGGGCGGGGGCGTACGGGTGCCGGGCGGGGGCGTACGGGTGCCGGGCGGGGGTCACAGTCGACCCGGAGGAGGCCGGATGCCGGACCATGCCGACGGTCCCGTCCGTCCCGGGGCGCGGGAACGGCGCCGGCGCGCCACGTCGTTCCGGCGGCCCGGGCGCACCGTGCGCAGGGACCTGTCCCAGTTGCTGTGCGCCCTCGCCGGCCTGGGACTGGGACTGCCGGCGCCCCTGGTCACCGGGGGGCCTCAGGTGGACGCGGGCCGGGTGGTCAGCGTGCTGTTCACCCTGGGCTTCGGCGTCATCAGCCTGGTGAGCGTCATCTACTCGGTGCTCTTCCTTGTCGTGCAGTTCTCCGCGAGCACGTTCACCCCCCGCCTCGGTCTGTTCCGCCACGAACCGATCGTCTGGCGGACGTTCGCCTTCACGATCGGCCTCTTCGTCTTCTGCATCACCTCGGGCCTGGCCATCGGTTCCCGGGAGGGCGTCTCCGTCTTCGTCCCGTGCACGGCGGTGCTCCTCACCCTGGTCGCGCTCGCGCTGATGCGCACCCTGCAGATGCGGGCGTTCGACTCGATCCAGCTCGGTCAGTCGCTCACCGCGATCGCCGCCCGCGCGCACCGCCTGTACGACGCCCTGTACGTCGACCCGTACGCACCGGCCGCCGCCCAGCCGCTCCCGGCGACCGACACCGACACGGGCACGGGCACGGAGGTGCGCTGGACGAGGCCGCCGGCCGTGCTGCAGAGCATCGACGTGCCCGCCCTCCTGGCCCTGGCCCGGGAGCACGACTTCTCGGTCGCCTTCCGGGTCGCCCCCGGCACCACCCTGACGGAGGGCACGGTGATCGCCCGGGTGGCCGGGGACGACGCACGGGCGGCGGTCCTCCTCACCACCCTGTCGACGGGGGTGGAGCGCACCTTCGACCAGGACCCCGAACTGCCCTTCCGGCTCCTCGCCGACATCGCCCTCCGCGCCCTGTCACCCGCGGTGAACGATCCGGCCACGGCGGTGGAGGTACTGGACCGCCTGGAGGCCCTGCTGATCCGTCTCGCCGGCCGGGACCTGGCCGTGGGCCGGTTCCACGACTCCGCCGGACGGCCGCGGGTGAGCGTTCCGGTCCCGGGCTGGGACCACTACGTCCGGACCGCCGTCGACGACGTGCTCTTCGCCGCGACCGGTTCCCCGATGGCGCTGCGCAGAACGCGCGACCTCCTGCGCACGCTCGTCGAGCGGGTCCCCGAGGACCGGCGGGCCGTCGTGCTCGACCGGCTTCGGTGGGCCGAGCGGACCGGCGCCGAGGCGTACCCGCTCGTCTGGGAGGACGACGCCGGGGAAGGACGGGAGGGGCCCTTCGGAGGGCACACGCGTGGCACTCCCGGGTGAGGGGGCCGAGAATGGGAGGGCCGTACGGGATCTTCCCGGTGTCGCTCCCGGAGCACGGCAGGGATCCAGGTGATGACGCATGTGCCGATGGCTGGCGTACTCGGGCACGCCGGTGCTGCTCGACACCATCCTGTACAAGCCCGCGCACTCCCTGATCGACCAGAGCCTGCACTCCAAGCTCGGCGTGGAGACGACCAACGGCGACGGGTTCGGCGTCGGCTGGTACACGGAGGGCGTCGACTCCCCGGCGCTCTTCCGGGAGATCGGTCCCGCCTGGAGCAACCGCAACCTGCGGGAGCTGGCGGACCACGTCCGCTCGCCGCTGTTCTTCGCGCACATCCGGGCGTCGACCGGGACGGCGGTGCAGCAGTCGAACTGCCACCCCTTCCGGCACGGCCGCTGGATGTTCATGCACAACGGCGCCGTCGCGGGGTTCCACCTCATGCGCCGCGACCTCGCGCTGCTCGTCGACCCGGGGCTGTACGCGGACCTCGAAGGGACGACGGACTCCGAGGTGATGTTCTACCTGGCCCTCACCTTCGGCCTCGACCGGGACCCGCCCGCCGCCGTCGCCCGCATGGCGGGGGTGGTGGAGCGCGTCGGCCGCGAGCACGGAGTGGAGTTCCCCCTGCAGATGACGCTCGCCATCACCGACGGCGAGCGCCTCTGGGCCTTCCGCTACTCCAGCGAGCGCGCCTCCCGCTCCCTGTTCTACAGCAGCCGGGTGGAGACGCTGCGCAGACTGCACCCCGACGTCACGTTCCTGCGGGACGTCTCGGAGGAGACCCGCCTCGTCGTGTCCGAACCCCTGGGCGACCTGCCCGGCGCCTGGAACGAGGTCCCGGAGAGCAGCTACGGCATCGTCCAGCCGGGCGGCGACGAACTGCACCCCTTCGCCCCGACCGCGGAATGAGGACCGTTTACGGGGCGGCCCTCAGGGGCCGGTCTCACCGCGCGGCTCCGTACGGTGGTCGAAGTACGCCCACGCGAAGATCCCGAGCAGGGCCACGGCGCCCACGACCGGGAACTGCACCGCCGTGTGCGCGTTTCGGGTGAGGAACCCGGCGAGTCCTGTCACCAGCGCGCCGCACAGCATCACCATGCGGCCGGCGAAGCGTCGCACCGGGTCGATCCCCTCGCGTTCGGACCACAGGCCTTCCGCCGCCGCTCTCGCCGGGCGGGCGACACCTCTGCGCTTCTTCGACCGGTACTCCAGCCCGTAGCCGATCAGCAGGTAGAGCGCGAAGATCGCGGCGATCCACGCCCAACCGGCCGGATCGTCCGCGCCCCGCGCCAGTAAGACCTTCGGCTCCGAACTCATCCACAGCCCCCTTTCCGTAGAGGGACCGGATGTCCCGTCCGCGGGACCGCATGCGCGTCGGCTTCCGCCCGGAGTCGTCCGACGACGCGTCCCCGGCGTCCTGCCGGCTCCGCCGCAGCAGATCGCCAGGGCGTCAAGGTCGCGGTCCGCGTCGGTCGCGGCCTGCCGGACCGCCTCGGACCGGGGCCCGCCGGATCACCGGTGCGGTCGGCGCAGCGCTTCGAGACCTGCC
This sequence comes from Streptomyces sp. NRRL F-6492, assembly GCF_001280125.1. Classification (GTDB taxonomy): domain Bacteria; phylum Actinomycetota; class Actinomycetes; order Streptomycetales; family Streptomycetaceae; genus Streptomyces. The sequence continues at coordinate 50,862 of NZ_LGEG01000160.1, read as the reverse complement.
ACGAGCAAGGCGAGGCCGAAATCGAAGTGGGGCGCGCGGTCCGGCTCCACGAGGGTGGGCAGAGCGGCTGTGAGGTGGGGGTATCCGCCGGCGGAGACCGCCTCGCGCAGGACCTCCGGATCGGCCGGGGAACCGTCCTCAGGTCGCAGCGCGGCCTGCTCCTCCAAGGTGTGCCCGACAGTGAAGTGGACCACCGCCATCAAGGCCCTGGCCGCGTCCGCGTCGGTGAATCCGGCGTCACGCAGGACACCCGTACAAGCCTCCGCGAAGCCCAGGGTGCCCGGACCGGTGGAGTGCGTCCCGGCGAACACACGGGCACCGTCGCGATGGGCCAGCAGGGCCTGCCGCAACGCCCCGGCCAGACCGGAGAGGCGGTCGCTCCAGGCCTCACCGCCCTCGGGGACCCGGAGGTCGGCCATCATCCGCTCCGCCATCGCGGTCAGCAGGTCGTCCTTGGTCCGGAAGTGCCGGTAGAGCGCCCCGGCCTGTACGTCCATGGCCTCCGCGAGCCGCCGCATGGTCAGCGCGTCGAGACCGGAGTCGTTCAGCAGGGCCAGTGCGGTTTCGACGGTGCGCGCCCGGTCGAGGCGGGGCGGACGGCCGCGGGCCGGGCGGGAGGTGGACGGATCGCTCATGGCCGTGATTATAGTGAACGGCGTTCACGTGAACGCTGTTCACTAATGTGGAGGAAGACATGACCTCTGATGTGATCGTCGTCGGAGCGGGTCCGACCGGACTGATGCTCGCCTGCGAGCTGGCGCTGGCGGGCGTACGACCGCTGGTCGTCGAGCGCCGCCCGGAACCGCAGCGCGACTCCCGGGCCCTGACGCTGCATCCGCGCAGCATCGAGCTGATGGACCTGCGGGGGCTGGCCCCCCGCTTCCTCGCGGCCGGCACCACCGTGCCGGACTGGCACTTCGCGGGACTGGGAACCCGGCTCGACTTCAGCGCCCTCGACAGCCGCCACGCCTATACGCTGTACATCCCCCAGGCCCGCACAGAGGCCCTGCTCGCGGAACGGGCCGGCGAGCTCGGCGTCGAGATCCTGCGCGGGCACGAGACCGTCGCCGTGCGCCAGGACTCCGACGGTGTCGAGGTGGAGGTGGACGCGCCCGGCGGACGGCGCACCCTCCGGGCGGCGTACGCGGTGGGGTGCGACGGCGGACGCAGCCTGGTGCGCGCGGCCGCGGGCATCGGGTTCCCGGGGACGGAGGAGACGTTGACCGGTGTCCTCGGCGACTTCGAGACCGTGGACCGGGCCGATCCGGGACTTCGGCGCGCACAGGCCCGCGGTGTGCTGGTCGCACCGCTGGAGGACGGGGGCGCCCGGCTCGTCTACCTCGATCCCACGCGGATGCGCGTTCCCTCCCGGGAGCCCGTGACGCTGGAGGAGTTCCGGACCTCCCTGGCGGACATCTGCGGGTCCGACTGCGGCGTCGGTCGACCCCGGTGGCTGTCCCGCTTCGGCAACGCGAGCCGCCTCGCCGAGCGTTATCGCGCGGGCCGCGTCCTGCTGGCGGGCGACGCCGCCCACATCCACTTCCCCGCGGGCGGGCAAGGCCTCAACACCGGGTTGCAGGACGCCGCCAACCTGGGCTGGAAGCTGGCGGCCGAGATCAGCGGCTGGGCGCCGCCCGGGCTGCTGGACGGCTACGACGCCGAGCGCCGGCCGGTCGGTGCGGCGGTCGTCGAGAACACCGGGGTCCAGACGCTGTTGGGAGAACTGGTACTCGTCCCGCAGTACGCGGGGCCCGCCGCCGCGCTGCGCCGGATGTTCGACGAGTTCCTGGGCATGGCCGAGGTCAACCGGAACCTGGCCGGGCGGGTGTCCGCCCTCGACACCGCCTACCCCGCCCGCCGCCCGGACGCCGACCCGTTGGAGGGACGGCGGATGCCGGACATCGGCCTGACCGCCGCGGGGTCGTCCGCCACGCGGGTCTACGAACTGACCGACCGCAGCCGTTTCCTGCTGCTGGACTTCGCCGGGGGCGAGGCGCTCCCACCCGCCGTCGAGGCCGGGTGGAGCGGACGCGTCGAGGCCGTGACGGTGACCGGGTGGGACCACCACCCCGAACTGGCCGGCGTGTCAGAGGTTCTGATGCGTCCCGACGGCCATGTCGCCTGGGCGAGCCGGACCGGTGACGTGGCCGAGCGGCAGGCCGAACGGGCACGGGCGCTCACCACGTGGGCGGGGGCCCCTGGCGCGGGAAGCTGAGGACCGCCTCCTCGTCGTGGTCGTGGACCTTGTCGGCCGCCGGAACACCCCGCCGCTGTCCGGGGGCCCGCCCCGGACAGCGGCGGCCGGAACCTCGGTGAGCAACGGCGTACCGCCTTCGCGGTCTCTGCCGGTCAGGGACGCGATGAGCCGGACACTCCGAGGTCCGGGCCTCACCGGGGCCACCGCCGCGCAGCAGCTGGCCGACGAAGGCCAGGGCGGTCGGCGCGATGACCAGTCCGGACAGGGCCGTGAAGACGGCGAATCCCATGCCCTCAGCATCGGGGACGAGCCCTGCCCGCCCCTCCCGCACCCCGACAAGGGGAGAGGGCACCGCCCCGTCCGAAGACGTGACGATGCCCCCCCCGCACCGGGCCGGGCTCAGCCGACCGGACTCAGCACTCGGGTACGCCGTCGATCCAGTTCGACGCGTTGTCGATGTAGTAGCTCGACATGTAACCGCGCTCGCCGTGGGTCGGCATGACCCACAGCCAGTACGGGTTGCCGCCCACGGACTCGACGCCGTACGTCTGGCAGTACACGTAGACCGCCGCGGGGGCGCTGACCTGGTTGACGACGCGGAAGCAGTTGACTGTGCCCGGCCGCAGCTGGCATTCCTCTCCGCCGGTGCGCAGGTTGACGTTCGACGCCCACACGCCGTACCAGCCGACACCGCGCCCGTCGGCGTGCGCGGTGCCCGCCGCGCCGGTGAGGGTGCCGGCGGCGAGGGCCGTCGCAGCCACGGCGGTGGTGACACGCGTGCGCAGACGGGACGCGATGCGCCCGCCCAGGCCCGCCCGTGTCTGCCCCTCGGCCTTCGTCTCGGTCTTCGTGCTCGTCTTCGTGCTCGTCTTCGTCTTCGTCTTCATGAGGAGGGAGGTCATCTGTCCTCTGGCCTGTCTTCCTGTGCGCGGCGCGGCCGCCGGGACCGCGCGGGAGAACGTGAAAGGGGAGCGCCGGGCGGAGGGGCGGCGCGTCAGTACCAGCCGGTGCAGGCGATCGTCCCGCCCTTGCCGTTGGTGCCGCAGGCGCGCATCACCAGCCCGTTGTCGTTCCACTGCGTGGTGTACGCGTCGCCGCCCGAGGTGACCGTGGTGTAGCCGAGCATCGGTTCCCACGTCGCGCCGCCGTCGCTGCTGCGGTCGACCCAGATCTCGTCGCCGATCGTGCCGCCGATGACGCGCCCCCAGGCGCACGCGGTCGTGCCGTTGTAGCGCAGCTCGACGGTGCGGCCCCACACGGTGGTCGACCTGGCCGTCCACGCGCCCGTGGAGTTCGGCTCGGTGCCGTCGCCGCAGGACGTGTTCGAGTCGGCGCCGTCCAGCGTGCCCCCGATGGCCGCGTACTGCCCGCAGGACGGTACGCCCGGCATGATCGCGGGGCCTTGCAGGAACAAGTTGCTCACCCAGCTGCGGTAGTCCGGCAGATAGGTCCAGACGTTGTTGGCCATGCCGTCGACGGTGACCCGTTCGCCCACCCGCTGGCACAACGCCCGGACGGCGACGGAGATGCCGTTGCCGTTCTGCCACTTGACCGGGCTGCCGGTGTGGGAGTTCTCGCGCAGGTTGGGCTGGCCCCACGTCTTCACGTGCTGCCCCAGCCCGTCGTACTCCCAGACCGGGAACACGCCGGAGGTGTGCGGTCGGAACGCGCCCTGGTAGCGGTCCCACCGGGCGTCCGCGACTCGAACGACATCGCCCGAGTTGGGGGCCTCCACCACCTTGCCGCCGCCGAGGTAGAGCGCGACGTGCGTGATGCCCGTGCCGAAGTAGAGGATGTCGCCGGGCAGGAGCGGGGCCTCGCCCTGCTCCTTGGTGAACTTCGTGTGGGCGTAACCCGGATTCTGCCAGGTGGACTGTGTGGTGCGCTCGCTGACGATGTCCTGCCTGGTCGCCTTGTACCAGGCCCAGCGCACCAGCCCGATGCAGTCGAAGCTCCAGAGCTTGGGGTCCCCGTACGACCGCGGGTCGGTCGGGTCGATCATGCCCTGACTCGGGCCGGGCAGGCCCTGGGCGTGGCCGCCGCCCCACGCGTAACTCCAGCCCACATAACGGCAGGCGGCCTCCACCGCGTCCACCGCGGTGGCACTGGCCCCCGGCTTCAGCGGGGCGCAGGTGGCGGCGGCCTCGCCGGCGGTGGTCATGGCGGTGGCCGCGGAAGCGGGGGCCGCTGCCGGTGAGGCCGCGGCGGCCGTCGTCGTGGCCGGCAGGCCCAGACAGGCCACCGCCATCACCGCCGCGAGCAGCACTCTCAGCAGGTGCGTACGGTCGAGTGGTCCTCGACCACCGCCACCTCGCTCACTTGGTCTCATCTCGTGTCCTCGGTTTCTGATCGCGTGTCGGCGCGCCCGGGCGTACGCCGTGACTGCCCGGTCACGCCCAGCAAAGCGCGGCGGACAACCGTCTTTGTCGCTCTGGCCAATCCGTGGACAATTGGCAGACAAAAAGTCGGCCGACCAGGCCGGTCGCAGTCGGAGGACTTCGCCATGGGCAGGCAGGAACAGCCTCTCGACCCCGGAGGCGGGCCGCTCACGCTCTTCGCCCGGGACCTGCGCGCGCTGCGTCGCACCGCCGGATTACCGTCATACCAACGGCTTGCCGCACAGACCCATTTCGCCGCCTCGACGCTGGCCGCGGCGGCGGGCGGCAAGCGGCTGCCGAGCGCCGCGGTCCTCGCCGCCTACGTGACGGCGTGCGGCGGCGACGTGGCAGCGTGGGAGTCGCGCCGCCGTGCCCTGGCGGTACTACTCGCCCCGGCACACCCCTCACCGCGCCCGGGCACCGAAGTCCCCCCGGCCTCCGGCCACCCGACGCAGGACCCGCCCGCCCGAAAGCCCCCGCAGGACCCGCCCCGCCCCGGCACACCTGCCGTGGCCGAGCCCGGCCGACGCCGCATCCTGCGTCGCGCCGCCGGCATCGCCGGAGCGGTGCTGCTGCTGGCGACCACGGGCGCCGCCTCCGCGCCCCGCAACGGCCGCGAAGCCCGCGCCCCCGACGCCTGGTTCAGCCGCCACGCCGGCGTCCCCGCCCGCTACCGTCCCGCGATCGTGGCGGCCGGCACCGCCTGCGCCGCGCCCCAGCTCTCGCCCGCCCTGGTCGCGGCGATACTGAAGACCGAGAGCGACTTCGATCCGCACCTGAGCGATCCCGCCGCGGACGAGTACGGCATTGCCCGCTGGACCCCCCGTGTGCTGCGCTACTACCTCCCCGAAGACCTGCAGCACAGCGTCCCCCGGCCCCCGCTGGACGCGGAGACGTCCATCGCCGCCCTCGGCCGCATGCTGTGCACGCTGGCACCCCAGCTGGAGGGCGTCGCGGGCGACCCGGCCCTCAACCTCGCCGCGGCCTACCGCACCGCGACCTGGGTGGTGCAGAAGGAGAACGGCATCCCGGCCCGGCTGCGCCCCTACACCGACCGGGTACGCTCCCACCTCCTGCGCTACGCGCCCGAGCCCGGCGTGTGCCTGCCGTACGCCACGACGGAGAGTTCCTATCCGGCCCCCTGCGGGACGACGGCCGCAGAGCCGCGGCCCCTCTCGCCCCGGGACCTCGTGGCGAGCGAACGTGGCCGGAACGCGGAACGCCCGTTGCCGGTCATCGGTCCGGTGGGAGCACCCTTCGAGTGCCCTGACGCATGAGCCGTCGATCGCCGAGCCGTCCGTCTCCAGCCACTCCGGTGATTCGGGCGGTCAGCGAGGCGAGACCGTCGAAGACGCCGTCCGGACCGGTGTCCAGCAGCCCGGCGGCCTCCACCGCGGCCACCCTCAGCAGCCCATCCGATGTCGGTGAGCGACCCTTCAGCCCCGGTCGGACCCGACCGGATCCGGTAGTCGCCAGTCGGCCGGGAGCAGCTGCGGGCGGCCGGGTCGCTGTCCCACACGACGACGTCCGCCCCGCCTGTGCCGATGCGCGGCTCCATCAGGACCGGGCCGGGGGCGTACGCGCAGGCGTTGGTGACCGGTTCGCCGACGGCCGGGACGGTGAGGTCCTGCGCACGCTCGGACACCTGCGGGTCGCGCTCGGCGCGGGCCTTGTTCCGGGAACGCCGCGACGATCTTTCCCGGTGCCCTTCCCCCCACGGGCACAAGAGGCGACCGCTCCGCCGAGAAGGCCATGAAGACCCCTGGAAGAGCTCGGTGAGTACTCAGGAGTGAAGCGACCACAGGGACGCGGAACCGCGACAAAGCACTCGACCAGGGGTGCACGGAGGGAGTCCGCTCCTCGGGCCGCGTCGGATCCGGGCGACTCCGCGACGGAGCAACTCAGACTTCTCGTGCGATATAGCTATTTATACGGTCTTTATGGGTAAGGACTGGTCGACCGTTCCTCTCTCTGGAGGTCATCATGGCGACCAGTCATCACGCACCGATCGAAGAGCATCCCGACCTGGTGGAGCTGCGTGCCCGGCACGACCGCGCCGCCGCCACCCCAAGGGCCCAGATGGTCGAGGCCCTCGCCGTCGTCACCGGCCTGTACATCGCGGCGTCCCCCTGGATAGTCGGTTTCAACGGCTTCACCACCCTCGCCGTCACCAACCTCATCGCCGGCATCGCCTACATGCTGCTCCTCGGCGGCCTCGGCAACTCCTACGAACGCACCCACTCCATGGCCTGGGCCGCCGCCGTCATCGGCGTCTGGACCTGCTTCGCCCCCTGGGTCGTCGCCGGCGACGTCGCCCGCACCCGCTCCATCACCAGCAACCTCATCGCCGGCGCCCTCGCCGCCCTCCTCGCCTTCGTCGCCGCGGACGCGGCCCGTAGCCGTGCCGGCGACAGCCGCGGCGCACGGAACCGCCGCGCTGCGGCCGACGAGCGCTGACACCGGTACCTTTGGGCAGTTCCGGCGGTCGTGTCCCCGTCACCGGCGTCCACTTCGCCGGACTGCCTCCGGGTGTTCCGCCCGGGTGCCGGATCCGGTTCCCGGCTCCGACCGGACGAGGTGCGCCGACCACCGCCAGGGCGCGAGTCGGCCTTACGGACCCGAGACGAACGAACTGCGCGAAGCCTCTTCGAGCAGACGGCCCGGACCGGGCGGCTCCACGCCGTCCGGTTCTTCGTGTTCATCCTCGCGGGGTCACACCTGGTGCCGTCCGCCCGGCGTGGAGTCCGTCACTTCCGGCCGGTCCTTCCGGCGGCGCCGCACGCCCGGGAGGAGCCCGAGACCCGCCCCGCGTTTGCACGCCGTGCACCGGGTCCGCAACGACACGGCCAACGCGGTCCGGGTCCCCAGCGAGAAGCAGATCGATTCCGGTCGCGAAGAAGTGGCCGAAGCGCCGGACGAAGGGGGGTGCCCGGGATGCACCGCCGCGTGCCGTCCTCCAGGACCAAACCTCGTACCGGCCGGGACCGGCCACGCGTCCAAGCCCGCCCGGTGGCGCACGTGAACGCACGGCCCGAAACCGGCGGCCCTGTCGGCATCCGCCGTCCCCGGGCGTTCCGACACGTCCGCCGGTCGGTGCCGCTCCGTGCGGAGTGCCGCTGCTTCCAGCATCCTCCAGCTCCGCCCTGGCGGCAGAGGTCATCCGGTGGGCCGCGGGAATCGGCGACCGGTCCCGTTCGGTCACCGCTCCGGGGCGTTTGGACCTTCGGGATGCCCACTCGGGTCAGTCGGGATGGCGGTACGGGCGAGGTGCGGCGAGGGTGGGCGGTACTCGGTGTGTTTGCCGGCCATTTCCGTCCCCCCTTCTGAAGGAGCACCGTCATGTCCGAACGCAACACCCTCATCCGCAGCCTGCACGACGTGGGGCTGGCCGCCTGGTTCGGCGGCTCACTGATGGGCGCGGTCGGCCTCAACGGCGCGGCCGAGAGCGAAGGCGGCACGCAGAGGGCCACGGACCGGATCGCCTCCGCCGGCTGGGCGAAGTGGACGCCGGTCAACGCCGCCGCCATCGGCGCGCACCTGTTCGGCGGCGGCGGACTGCTCGCCGTGAACGCCCACCGCGTCGCCACCCAGCAGGGCGTCGCCGCCTCCACCGCGGCCAAGACGGCCGTCACCGCCGCGGCCCTGGCCGCCACCGCCTACACCCGTGTCCTGGGCAAGAAGATCGAGCTGGCCTCCTCCTCCGACCCGGAGGACGCCGAGAAGGCGGGCAGGCACCCCGTCGACCTCGACAAGGCCAGGCGGCAGCTGGCCTGGGCACAGTGGGCGGTACCCGCGCTCACCGGATGTCTGGTGGTGCTCAACGCCCTGCACGGCGAGCAGCAGCGACCCACCGAGCAGGCCTCCGGCATGTGGGAAAGGGCCCGCTCCGTGAGCCCCTTCATGTCATGAGCCCTCGCGCCCGGCTCCGCGCGAGTCCACAAAGAGCCGGCCGGTGACTACGACTCTTCCCAGGAGGTACTCGCCGCGGTTGCGTGAGCGTACGGTGCGGGTGTGCCGCGAGGCGGCCTCGAACCGTTCTGCACGCACCTGGCCGGGCAGCTCGACGCGCACCCCGAGGCGCTGCGTACCCGGATCCACCAGGACGAGACCGACTGCGACGAGCGCGAAGACCGGCTCACCATCGGCGAGCCGGTCGCCCCGCGCGAGGAGAACGTCCAGGAGCTCGTCCAGACACCGGGACACCGCGACAGGACGTCCTTCCCGCCGGAGAGCACCGGCCATCGTCCACTTCCACGATCCCGGACGCGGCCACCGGCGGCGCACGTCACCGAACGCCTTACCCCCGTACCCCTCTGAGCGTGCGGCCGAAGCGGCACCGAAGAGGCAACCGATCGACCGAGGAACCGAACTCCCGGCCGCGGACCGCCACCCCCGTTCCGGCCGGCGGTGTGCGGCAGGCCATCCGGTTCCTCGACGTACCTGGCCGCCGAGGCCCCAGCCCCGCGCCTTTCCTCTCACAGTGGAATGAGTTCCCTACGCGCGCGGCGGTGTCGCACGCCCGTGCGAGACCTCGACCGTGGCCGCGCGGGGTTCCGTGCCCATCTCCCGCTGCTCTTGGTCCTCCGCCCCCTCGCGGTCGCCGCCCAGGACGACGGTCCCGGCGTGCTTCCTGGGACTCGCCCCGCCGGCACGGCCGTACCGGCCGGTCGGGCTCCGGCCGACGGGAGGCCGGAACGGAAAGAGGCGGGCCCAGGCGTATGTCAAGTGCGGCGTCGCGGGTAGGCGCAAGGAGGGAACACCACCCGCACCGGGTGAGACCTCGGGTACGGCATCCCACGCGTCCCGGTCCGCTCCTCGCCTGCGACTACGGAAAGCGACCCTCGGCCATGATCCCTTCACAGACGGTTCGCCCTCCTCCCGCACGAAAGGACACGGGGAGCGATTTCGCCCGCCTCTCCCGAAAGATCCAGGAAGCCGGGCTCATGACCAGGCGCCCCGGGTACTACGCACTGCGCATCGCGGCCGTGACCACCCTGTACGCCGCCGGGTGGGCGGCCTTCGTCCTGATCGGCGACAGCTGGTGGACGCTCCTGACAGCCGTTTTCCTCGCCTTCGTGTTCGGGCAGGTGGCGCTGCTCGCGCACGACCTCGCCCACCGGCAGGTCTTCCGGCTGCGCAGGGCCAGCGAGGTGTCCGGGCGCATCGCCGGGAACCTCGGCATCGGCATGGGCTATGGCTGGTGGCAGGACAAACACACCCGTCACCACGCCAACCCCAACCACGAGGACCTCGACCCCGACCTCGACCCGGACATCCTCGTATGGACGCAGGAGCAGGCGCGCGCGGCCAAAGGACTGCCCCGGCTGCTCGGCCGCTCGCAGGCGTTCCTGTTCTTCCCCCTGCTCACACTGGAGGGATTCAACCTGCACGTGTCCGGAGTGAGGTCGCTGCTCGACCGCTCGCTCAAGCACCGCGTGTGGGAAGGAGCCCTGCTCACCGCACACCTCGCCGTCTACCTCGGCGCACTGTTCCTGGTGCTCCCGCCCGCCAAGGCGGTTGCGTTCCTGCTCGTGCACCAGTGTCTCTTCGGCGTCTACCTCGGATCGATCTTCGCCCCGAACCACAAGGGCATGCCGGTCCTGAGCGGCGCCGATCGGCCCGACTTCCTGAGGCGCCAGGTCCTGACCTCCCGCAACGTGCGCGGAGGCTACTTCACCGATGTCGTCCTGGGCGGTCTCAACTACCAGATCGAGCACCACCTCTTCCCGAGCATGCCCAGCCCGCACCTGCGCAAGGCCCAGAGCATCGTCCGCGAGCACTGCCAGGAGCTCGGGGTCGGCTACCTGGAGACCAGCCTGATCAAGTCCTACCAGCAGGCCCTCGCCAGCCTCCATGCGGCAGGAGCCCCCCTCAGGAGGCCGCGCACCGCCTGACGACACGGCCGAAGGCGGACACGAGGAGGTCGGAGGCACGCGGGGCGCGTCCATGCCGCGGCCGTCCGACGGGCAGCGCCTTGGCGATGGGTACCGGCCCCCCCGACCGTACGCGGCTGCTTCCGATCGATCTCGGGGCGCGTCGCGATGGGCATGCCGAAGACGGCGGCACGAGGCAGCGGCTCGCCGGTTCGGCCCTCTTCCTCACAGGCCAGGGCGGTGCGCCTCCGCCCCGTCCGGCCCCGGCCCCGGCCCCGACTCCGACTCCGGCTCCGGCTCCGGCCGACTTCGCGCAGGAAGAGCCCGACTTCGGCCGACCCGATGACAACGAGGCTGGACAGGAACACCACGCCTGGCCTCAGCTTGTCGTTTGAGCCCGTCGAGGGGTGACGTGGTCGTCCCAGCCGAAATCAGCGACACGGCGCTCCTCTCGGCCGGACGAGCTCACCAAGCTGCTCTGGGCCGCCGCCGAGAACCCCCGCTCCTGACCGATCGGTGCCCCGCCGCGGCGGGGCACCGATCTCCTTCTTCCCGCCGAGGTGCCGGGCGTCCCGATCAGCCTGCGGCCTCCGCCAGCGATCTCCGGCCGGGCCAAATCGCGGATTCTTCGGATTCTCTCCCCTGTAGACAAGGGGCGGTCCTCCGCGTCGCAGCATGGTGATCAGTTTCCCGAACTGCTTCGGACTCAGCCCGGAGTGCGGCGTTATCCATGACGGCTCCGACGCCGTGATCACAGCCCCCACATGAAGATCATCTCAGTCGTGGGTGGCCCCGGCCTCCTGCGCGGAACCAAGCCTACGATCCTTGGATCCGCCGGCCGAGGTCAGTAGAGCCAGCGGTCCAGGAGCCCTGGCCAGAGAAGCCCCTCGTAGCCGTTGAAGGCTGCCGGGTCGATCTCTTTCAGTTCCTCGGCCAGCCGGTTCAGCTCGGCGAAAGCCCGCTCTTCCTCCTCTTCAGAGAGGTACTCCTCGGGGCCGTCCGGCTCGCCGAGAAGCTCTGAGGCTGTGACGCAGGTGCCGTAGTGGTGAAGGACATCGAGCCACACGCCGACACCCGAGTTGGCGAACCACGCCTCCCCGTCCGGCATGACGAAGTAGACCGTCCCGGCCTCCGGCTCAACGCCGAACGAGAACCGCTCGTCCTGATCATCGGGGTCCGCCTGCTCGGTGAGACGGTAGAGCGGGCCCCGGGACGTGAGCAGGACCGGCTCGGCCTCGCTCTGCATCACGACACGTTCGATGAGGCGCGGAGCCACCGGGATGCCCACCTCGACGAGCTGTGCCTTCATGAAGCCCGGGATCTGCCAGCCGGCCACAACGTCCCGTCCGGCTCGCGTGACATGCCCCAGACCGGCCCACTCGGTCAGCTGGCCGTACGTGGTCATGGAACATTCCTCTTCCATCGGCTGTGGCCTTGACCCTATCGATCCGGGCTCAGGTCACGGCACGGCCGCACTTGCGGGACAGCCCTTAGCGTTCGTCGTCGGCGTCGACGGGCCGAAGATGGCTCTGCGGTGCCGGCCAGGAGACCGATCAGGCCGAGCCACACCGCGGTATTGGGGGCGGTTACCAGGTGGCTCGGGAAGGGCAGGACGTCCGGCGCTACGGTGCGGCGCGACCTGCGATATTCAACTGAACAGACCGACCAGAATTTGGATGTTTATTCTGTTGGGCTTGTGTTCGTTTACTGATAAGGGGTAACGGCTTCGTTCTGGTCGGCCGCTAGGAGTGTTTTATTGAGAGATAGGAGTGGTTTGTTGAGAAGTGCGAACTTTGGCCGTCTCGCGGTTCATGCGGACCCGGCCAGGCTCGACGCGGGCACAAGAAGGATCCCTATTGCCCTGCGGATGAGGTGGAAGGCTGCAGCGATCTGGGCAGCAAGCCGGGCGCAGGGGATGCTGCGGGCACATGTGGACGGAAACCAGAAGGGCCTGATGGGCCGTCATGAGGCTTTGCCAAGGTTCGGTGATCTTGCGATGGCGAGCAGCGAAGTGCCGAACATGCCATCAAGAGTGTGACGGTCAGATCGGTTACCGATGGTTTCAGCGGTCACGATCCCCTGTCCGCTCGTCGCGAGCGCTTCAGGCGCCGACTTCAGTCTTGCCCGTCAGCTCTCTGCGTTTCCTTTATCGGAAGGCTTGCGTTGACACGATCCGTTAAATGTCGGACTATCGGTTCGGCCTTCAGTGATCATTTCGGCCATTCTTTTCGAACCTGCAGGTCGGATCCTCTTTCAGAGGTCGGACTCGGCCTGCCCTGTGTCAAGAGCGGAAACCTCGTATGTCTGCAGCAGTTGCGGCGCGTCGCGCCGTCGTCGGCGGCTCGGCCGCCGTCTGTCTGGTCCTCGCCGGCGGTTCCGGCACCTGGGCGCACGGCGCGCCGGGCGGTGACGGCTGGGAGAAGCGGAACGCCGGGTCGTACAAGGCGGCTGACTCGGTGCCGTCGCAGGACACGAGCGGGGACTGCGAGTTCTCCCTGAACGGCGATGTCTGGGCGGCGGCCGTCAAGGTCGACGACCTGAACCTCAAGCCGGCCGCCGACGGCAAGGTGCACGTCCAGGTCCGGCCCGCCGCCGGCAGCCCCGGCTGCACCGTCTCCCTCGCCTCGTACCGCACCCACGGCCCGACGTGGAACACCTCCGGTCTCCAGGTCTTCCACGACTTCGACACCGCGACGGTCAAGAACGGCGCGACCGACTCCCTCGACATCTCCGTCCCGGACGCCGGCTGCTTCGCGCAGGTGGACCTGTACCGCGGCAGCGTGAAGTACGACGGGCGGCACGGCGCCAACGACGGCTTCGAGCACGGCGACCTGCCGGAGGGCCCGAACAAGCCGGTCATCAAGGAGAAGAACATCAGCTGGTGGAACGGCGGCAGCCGCGACTGCACCGCCGAGAGCACCCCCACGCCGAGTGCGTCCCAGACGACCCCGGCCGCTGAGGAGCCGACCCCCGGCATGACGTCCCCCACGACCCCCGCCACCAGCCCGGCGACCTCGGTCCCGCCGTCGGACGAGCCCCTCGCACCGAGCAACACCCCGTCCGCGACCGAGACCTTCCCGACGAACCCCCCGTCCGACAGCACCAGCCCGGCCGCCTCCGATGCCCCGTCCTCGTCCCCGACAACCGCCGTCCCGGCGACAGGCGGCGACCTGGCCGAGACCGGCGGCGGCAACGTCACCGCGATCGCGGGCGCCGCGGCGGCCCTGCTGATTCTGGGCGGCGGACTGGTCTTCATGCGCCGCCGGAACGCGGGCAACCGCGCCTGACCACCGACCACCCCCTGAGGAACGCAGCATGACGCACCGCCCCGGTGAGGTTCCCGCCGACATCTGCCCTGTGCCGGCCCTCGCCGGGGCGGACCCGGCCGATGTCGAACTGGTACGCCCCTACCTTCTCAGCGTTGCAGAACCCGCAGCCGACGCCGACCAGCCGGCCGACATGACCCTGCTCGACGGTCTCGGCCCCCTGCCGGCCCCCGCACAGCCGCACGACGGCCACCACCACAGGCCCGGTCGACGCAAGCGCCGGCCCAGACCCGGGCGATTCGTGGGAACGGCCGGTGTTCTCCTTGCCGCCGTCCTCGGCGGCGCACTGTACGTTCTGCCTGTCGACGAAGGCACAGGCCCGCGCCACTCCGAAGCCGGTCACGAAGATCCGCAGGCCGCCCGCCTTCCCGGAATATCCGTCTCCGTACCGGCCTCACCCCTGCCCGCCGCAGGCGCCGTCACCCCGGCGGTCGACCGGCCGGCCCAGACATCGACCACCGCTGCCGCGCCGAGCGCCACTCGTACCTTCGAGGGTGACACGCCCACCACGGGCTCCCCCGCGGAAGCCAGTCCGACATTGAGCGGCATCCTCGCACCTCATGACGGTGACGCCGCAGAACACAGTCCGGCACCGAGCAGTGCACAGGAGACCGCGGAACCGGGCTCCCCGGCCGAACCCCGAACCCTCAGCACGGGTGACACCGGTCCCAACGTGACGAGACTGCAGCAACTGCTGTTCGGCCAAGGCTTCACCTACGTCACCGTCAACGGCACCTACGACGAGGCCACCCGCCGCGGCGTCACTCAGCTCCAGAAGGACCGCGGCCTCTCGGGGGATCCCGACGGTGTGTACGGGCCCGTCAGCCGTGCTTCCCTGGACGGAACATGACCCTGGCCGCACCCCGGCCTCGAGCACTCCACCGTCCACGCGAGGAAGCGGCTCGTGCGGGACGTCGCCGACCTCGCCACGCTCGCCGACCGTCGGCTCCCGGGCCTGCCACTCGGCGCCGAAGCGCAGACGGAGCCGTCCACGATGCCCGGCACGCCCGGACCATGTACCGGGCGCCGGCCTTGACGGTACGGGTTCGGTGCCGCGTGCCGGGGCATCCGCTGACTGTTCGGAACGTGTCGGCTTCCATGGCGTGGGCAGACGGCGGGCGAGGTCGGCGACGAGCCGCCCGGAATCCGGGCCGCGCCCGCCGGGATCGGGGCGCCGGGCATGTTTCGTGTTGAAGGGCGCGCATGTCGCCCAGGTCCGAAGCCCGCGGAACATGGGTGCTGGTCCCGGGGGCAGTGGAGGCCGATGAGGTCCGGGTTGACGTCGACACCGATGTCTGTGCAGCCGACATCGACGATCGCACTTCCCTCGGAGAAATTGCAGTCGGGTACCTGGCCTACGCCGACTCCGGCGGAGAGATCGTCGGCCGAGGCGACTCCGGCACTGGGTGCGCCGGCGGAGAAGAGACCGGCGAGCATGATGGCGACCTTGCGGAGCATGGCGATGCTCCTTGCCAGTGGTGCGTTCGCCATCGGCCGTCGCCGTAGGGGCGGCTCGTGGGCGAGGTGGATGAGAGAAGACCCCGACCGATGGATCTTTGAGCCGTGAGGGTGTTCTTCCATGAGGCCCACCGGCCGTGCGCTGGTCCAGCGTCCAGCAGGGTCGGCGTGCAAAGAGGATGGCACAGCAGTCCAAGGACGGTGACACCGGGCGCCTGAACCGTCGCGGACCGTACGTGCGGTTGGCGTCAGTGCTCAGCGAGCTGTAGTGAACGGTCTCATCCTGCTTACAGGCGGCATTGCAGGCACCGGTGCCGGCGTCAACGAGTCGCATGCAGGTGTGCCGGCCGGTATGCCGCATAGGCTGTTTGGGGAGCGCGCAGGGGCGCGAGGGGCGCGTTCACGTAGAAGATTAATTCGAGTGCGCCCCTGCGGGTGAGGTGCGGCTTTCCAAGATCGTCGGGTTGTTAGCTTCTTGGTCGTGACTCAGTTGATGGAGTCCGGCCAGGAGCCGGACCACTTCGTGCTGCCCCCCGTTCGTGAGGCGAGCGAATCGTTTCGTCCCCTGGTGCTGGACCCGGCGACGTCTGCCGATACCGCTGTCCTGGCCGGGCTGCGGGAATCGTCCGCCGTGCGTGAGGTCCACGACCGTATCGAGGAGCAGATCGAGGAACTTCTGCGCTGCCGGGCCCCCCATGATCCCTTCGGTTCCCGCCCTCGCTCCCGCGCGATCGCCGAGGCCGTGGACGGCCGGCCCGACGCCTACGGCAGGTGGGTCTGGTACCCGTGGTCCGGGCGCCTGGTGCACGTGCTGCCGGAGGCCGAGTTCCGGCTGGTGCGTACCGATCGCAACCGCGACAAGATCACCCGTGAGCAGCAGCAGATCCTGCTGCGGCGCCGGGTTGGCGTCATCGGGCTGTCGGTAGGCAGCAGCGCGGCGCTGGCCTGCGCCATGGAGGGGGTCGGCGGGGCCTTCCGGCTGGCGGACTTCGACCAGCTCGGCCTGTCGAACCTGAACCGGTTGCGGGCCGGTGTCCACGAGATCGGGGTGGAGAAGAGCGTGCTGTGCGCGCGCCGCATGTACGAGCTCGACCCCTACCTGGACATCGAGGTCTTCCGGGGCGGTATCACCGAGGGCACCATCGGGGACTTCTTCAGCGGTTCCGCCGACGGTGACGGCCTGGACCTGCTGGTCGAGGAGTGCGACACCCCATGGGTCAAGGTCGCCGCCCGCGAGCACGCCCGCGACCGGCACATCCCCGTCCTGATGGACACCAACGACCGGGGACTGCTCGACATCGAGCGCTTCGACCTCGAACCGGACCGTCCGCTCTTCCACGGCCGCACCGGCGACGTCCGCGCCGACGACGTACGCAGCCTCGAACCAGAAGAGGCCATCCGCTTCCTGCTCACCATCGTCGACCAGGAGCGTCTGAGCCCTGCCATGACCGACGCCCTCACCCGGGTGGGACATTCCCTCTCCAGCTGGCCCCAGCTCGCCAGCGGGGTGATGCTCGGGGCCGCCCTGATCACCGACACCGCCCGCCGCATCCTGCTCGGCGAACCCCTTCCGTCAGGCCGGCACTCCATCGACCTCCACACGCTCGTGGCCGCCGGCGCGAACCTGCCAGCACCCTGGGGAGCCGTCCGATGAACCGGGTCCCCGAACTGTGCGGCAAGCACCTGCGGCTGCGGGAGCTGCGCGCCGACGACTACCAACCCTTCACACGAATCCTCACTCACCGTGTGCTCACCCGCTACCTCGGCATCGACCGCATGGACACCGCCCAGGCCCATGACGCCTTCGCCCGGGCCCTGGCCCAACCGCACACCCACCCCCGTCGCAAGTACACCCTCGCCGTGTGCGCCCCGGACAACGACACCTTCGTCGGCACCATGGGGCTGCTCATCGAGGAGTACGGCAGCAACGCGATGCTCACCAGCCTGGTCCTGCTGCCGGGCGCCCCGGTGAGCGGCCACGGGCACGAGGCAGGACGCCTGCTGATGGCCTACGGCTTCGGGCACCTGGGCCTGCACCGCGTCTGGGCCGGCCACCGCAGCGACCACCACCACATGGCCCCGATCATGCACGCCGCCGGACTCCGCCCCGAGGCCACCCTTCACCAGCTCTTCCGCACCCAGGGCTGCTGGCACGACGTCACCACCTACGCCACCACCGCCCCCGAGTGGAAACGCCAGGCCACTGCCCGAGAACTCACCATCCTCGATGGTACGGAAGGCTCTGCCCCGGCTGAAGCGCCTCGCGTTTCAGCCCGTCCTCCAGCGGTCGGATCCCATGACCGGTCCCTACAGGAGGAGGGTGTCGGAGTGGCGGGCGGGCAGGCGGTACCCAGGCCCACCGGCACCTCGTCGGCCAGGGCGCGCAGTTGGACGGCGGTCCAGTTGACCACAGAAGGGCTCGCAGATCCGGACCACTGGTGACCACGTGATCGGACGGGCAGGTTCTGGTCGGCATCACCGGCTGCTTCGCCAGGCAGCCGGAAGGTGGTCGGAGCACGGCCGAAGAGGCCCCGGAGACCGCGGCAAAGGATCGCCACCACCCCCGGGGCTTTTCTCCGCTACGCCTGGAGCGCCAGCGTCGGGGACAGCCGAGATGCCCGGACCGCCGGATAGAGACCGGCCACCGTACCGATCACCGGCGTCGCGGCGAAACCGCCGCCCACCGCCCACGGCGGGACCACCCAGGGCAGCCCGGCGGCGTACGCGTACGCGGCCGTCGCCACCCCGCCCAAGGCCACGCCCGCCAGTCCGCCGAGACCGGAGAGCATCAGGGACTCGACCACGAACTGGATCCTGATCTGGCCCCGGGTCGCGCCGAGGGAGCGGCGGAGGCCGATCTCGTGCCGGCGCTCCAGGACCGATATGATCATGGTGTTGGCGACACCGACCCCACCCACCAGGAGTGCGATCCCGCCGAGCCCCAGCAGCAGGGAGGAGAAGGCCCCCTCGGTCACCGCCTTCGCCTGGAGGGCGGATGAGGGGTCCCCGACCGCCACGTTGTGCGGGTTGCGCGGGTCGATCGTCGAGGCGAGTAGCTTCTGCACGGTGCGTACGGACGCGTCCGTGGACCGCTCGTAGACCGCCGTCGGATGCCCGTCGAAGCCGAGCAGCCGCTGCGCGCCCTCCCAGCCCACCAGGGCCGAGCGCTCGATCTCCGGCGCCAGCGGCAACGGGTCGAGGATGCCGACGACGGTGAAGTACCGGTCGCCGATCCAGACCTGCCGGCCCGGCTCGGTGATGCCGAGCCGCTCCGCCGCCACATGGCCGAGGACGACGGACGGATAGCGGCCGTTGGCGGCGTTCAGCCAGGTGCCCGTGGCCATGCCGCCGCGCAGCACGTCGAGCATTCCCTCCGTGGCGGCCTTGACCGCGATGCCCCCGGTCCCGCCCTCGGGGATCTTCTCCGAGCGTCGCACGGAGTGCCCCAGGTCCCCGGTCGCGCCGACGTCCTCGACGCCGTCGATCCGGCCGACCATGCCCACCGCGTCCTTCGGCAGCTTCACCTCCTTGCCGCTGAACATCGACTCGCCCGCCTTCGCGACCAGCATGTTCGTGCCGAGCGCGTCGAGCTGCCGCGTCAACTGCGCCCGACTCGACGCCGAGATGCCCACCACCGCGATCATCGTGGCGATGCCGATCGCGATCCCCAGCGCCGACAGCACCACCCGTACGGGACGACTGCGCAGCCCTGCCGAGCCGACGTGCAGGACGTCCCGCGGCCCGAGCCGGGCCGCTCGCAGCGTTCTGCCCCTTCGCACCGCCCTGTTCGCGCGGGCCATCAGGTGGCGACCTTTCCGAGCGCGGTGTCCGCCGCGATCCGGCCGTCACGGATACGGACCTGGCGGGGCAGCCGCTCCGCGATCTCCGTGTCGTGGGTGATGACCGCGATCGTCGTACCCTGTGCGTTGAGGTCGTGCAGCAGGTCCATCACCGCTTCGCCGGACGTCGAGTCCAGCGCGCCGGTCGGCTCGTCGGCGAGCAGCAGATCGGGTTCGCCGACCACTGCCCGGGCGATGGCGACGCGCTGCTTCTGCCCGCCGGACAGCTCGTGCGGCCGGTGCTTCATCCGGTCGGCGAGCCCGACCCGGACGAGCGCGTCGGCAGCCATCTCTCGCCGCCGGGCCCGGGGCAGCCCGGAGTACAGCAGCCCTTCGGCGACATTCTCCAGCGCACCGACCCCGGGCACCAGGTGGAAGGCCTGGAAGACGAAGCCGATGTGCCGGGCACGCAGCGCCGACAGCCTGCGGTCCGCCAGCGTGGCCACGTCGTGGCCGGCGATCTCGACCGTCCCGGCGGTGGGCCGGTCCAGAGTGCCGACGATGTGCAGCAGGGTGGACTTTCCGGAGCCGGACGGGCCCACGATCCCGAGCAGTTCTCCTTCGCCGACGTTCAGGTCGATCCCGTCGAGGGCGCGTACCCCGCCCGCGTACTCCTTGGTGACCCCGCGGAGTCGTACGACCGCGGGCGGCGGGGCCGTCACGGCGGCCGGGGGCGCGGTGGTCGTCGTGGTCATGCGGACGGCACCCCGACCTTCATGCCCTCGCGCAGTCCGTCGCCGCTGATCTCGACGCGTCCCTGCGCGAACATCCCGAGTTCGACCTCCACGTCCCTGGCCCGGTCGTTTTCCACGACCTGGATGCCGAAGCCGCCACCCGGCAGGGCGAGCAGCGCGTTGACGGGTACGGAGAGGACATCCTTGCGCGTCTCGCCGGTGAGGTCGACGGCGACCGGTGACCGGTCGACGCCCTTGATCTTCTCCGGGTCGTCGAAGGAGACGGTGATGTCGATCTTCGGGGTGCGGTCCTGCGGATCGTCGCCCGCCGATGCGGTTCTGCCCGCCGACGACACCTTGCCCGGCGCTCGCGTGCCGTCCGGGAGTTCCACGGAGACCCGCGTGCCCGTCTTCGCCCGTGCCGCGTCCGCGACCGCGAGCTTGAACCGTACGACGCGCTCGGAACCCGTCACGGTGAGCACCGGCCGGCCGGGGCCCGTCTGGTCGCCGGTCGCGGCGCTTGCTTCCTCGACGCGCACCGCGCTCCCCGCGAAGGCGATCGTGTCGGGCCCGAGTGTGCCGGTCTGTTTGAGGTCGTGCGACTTCTGCCACCGCTTGACGGCGGCGGCGGTCTTCTCCGAGTACTCGTCGTCGACGGTGAAGCCGGTGTACCCGAGCGCGGCCAGGTTCTCCTCAACCTGCCGTACGTCCTTTCCCTCGTCACCCGTCTTGAGCGTCCGGTACATGGGCTCGGCGCCGTACATCAGGCGGACGGGCCTGCCGTCGACCTCGTAGAGACGCTCGTTCCGCTCGACGACGGAGCCGGTCGGGGCGATCCAGTTGAGGGTCCCGGCCGCGCCCCCGTTGATCTTCCGCTCACCGAGGTGTCCGAGGGTCCCGTCCTGCCGGGAACTGTCGCTGAGGTCGCCCCGGGTGATCGCGGTCGTCGCGGGCGGCAGCCCCGGGTCCGCCACGACGGGCCGCGGCCCGCGCGCGGTCAGAGCGGTGGCGGCCGCACCCGCCCCGGCGACGGCCACGATCGCCGCCAGGGCGACCACGAGCTTGCGCCGGCTCATCGCGACACGCTCTCGCAGGCCTTGTTGGCCTCGTCGAACTTCTCCTTCTCCGCGCCCTGGGTCGCCGGCCGCGCCGCCGACACCGCGCCGCCGCCCTCGAACTTCGGGTCGGGCATGTCGACGCCGTTCTTCCGCATGCACTGGGCGTACTTGATCATCTTGTCCTTGTCGGCCTGGGTCAGCTCCTTGCCCATGCCGGCTCCGCCCTTGTCACGGCAGGCCTTGAACGCCTTCTCCATCTTCTCCTTGGACATGCCGTCACCGCCGATGGTCAGGCCCACGCCCTCCTCGCCGGGCTCGGGCTCGGGCACGTCCAGCCCCTGCTCGCGCAGGCACTTGCGGTGTTCCAGCGCCTGGTCGGCCTTCTTGCCCTCGTCGCTGACCGTTTCGCTCCCGGTGCCGGTCTTGCCGCCGTCGGCGGTGCAGGCGGTCGTGAGCAGGCAGAGGGCGGCCAGACCGGTCGCGGCGGCCAGCGCGATGTTCCGTCGAGTCGTTCGCATCGTCATGGGCGCAGCGTGCCGCGCAGGGATGTTTCGTTTCCCTCAGCGGATGGGTTAACACCGACGAAAGCCCCCGTCGGGTACACAGGGCTCATGCGCGTACTGGTGGTGGAGGACGAAGCGTTCCTGGCCGAGATGATCGCCGAGGGGCTGCGCCGGGACGCGCTCGCCGTGGATGTCGCCGGCGACGGGCTGGAGGCACTGCAGAAAATGCGGTTCGGGGAGTACGACGTGCTCGTCCTGGACCGCGACCTTCCCGGCGTGCACGGGGACGACGTGTGCCGCCAGGTCGTCGAGCAGCGGCTGCTCACGCGGATCCTGATGCTCACGGCGGCGGGAACGGTGCGCGACCGGGTCGACGGCCTCGGTCTGGGCGCCGACGATTACCTGGCCAAGCCCTTCGCCTACGACGAGCTACTCGCCCGTGTCCTGGCCCTCGGCCGGCGTGCCCGGCCTGCGCTGCCACCCGTCCTGGAACGGGCCGGCATCGTCCTCGACACGGCCCGCCGCCAGGCCAGCCGCGACGGTCGCCACCTGCAGCTGTCCCGCAAGGAGTTCGCGGTCCTGGAGACCCTGCTGCGCGCCGAGGGAGCCGTCGTCAGCGGCGAGGACCTCATCGAGCAGGTGTGGGAGGAACACACCAGCTACCGCACGAGCGCGGTACGGGTAACCCTGAGCAAACTCCGCGCCAAACTGGGTGAGCCGCCGGTGATCGAGACGGTGCCGGGCTCGGGCTACCGAATCACTTCGGGGACCTCGTGAACGCCCGGGGCCTTGAGCGCCTGAACACCCTCAAAGGCCTCTTGGGCAGCGAGCGGGTCAGGCTGACGGCCCTGTACGGCGGCTTGCTGCTCCTGGCCGGCGGACTGCTCACGGGGATGGTGTACCTCCTGGTCAAGGAGGGGCTGTACTCCACGATCAGCGTGGCGGTCAACGGCGCCGTACCTGCGAAGCGGCTGGACGAGCTGTCGTCCTCCACACCCGCTCCGTTCGTCTCGCCGTACCCTCTGCCGACCTGGCAGGACGCCCAGCCCGCGAGCCCCGGCCCGCTGCCGCCCGGAGCGAACCGCGGCATGACGGTCACCAGCCGGGTGAGCGACGCAGTCGAGAGCGCCGCCCTGGAGCGGCTGCTGACGGTCTCGCTGCTCGTCCTCGCCGCGTACGCCGTCCTCTCCGTCATCCTCGCCTGGTGGGTGGCGGGCCGGGTGCTGCGGCCCGTCGCTGTGATCACCGAGACGGCCCGTCGACTCTCGGGCGAGAACCTGCTGGGGACGGCCTCCGGACGAAGTACTTAGGGCAGGATCGCCCTGGACGCTCCACCGGGAGAGCTGAAAAGACTCGCCGACACCTTCGACGGCATGCTCGGCCGGATGGAACGGCTGGTGTCGGCGCAGCAGCGGTTCTCCGCGAACGCCGCGCACGAGCTGCGGACCCCGGTCGCTGTGCAGCGGGCCGCCGCCGAAATCGGACTGGCCGGGGAGCCGGACCCGGAGCGGGTCGCCCGGATCCGCGCGAAGCTGATCGACGTCGCCGACACGAGCGAGAAGATCATCGAAGGGCTGCTGCTCCTGGCCGCCTCCGACCAGGGCCTGACCGAGCGACGACCCGTGGCACTGCACGAGGCGGCCCGCCGGGCGGCCAACGCGCTGGCGGCCGAGGCCGCGGAGCGCGGGGTGACGGTCGCAGTCGACGCCCGGCCGCTGACGGTCCCCGGAGACGCGGTGCTCCTGGACCGGCTGCTCCACAACCTGCTCGCGAACGCCGTACGCCACAACGTCCCTGACGGCCGGGTGGAGGTCCGCACCGGGCCGGACGGCATCGAGGTGACGAACACCGGCCCGGTGGTCCCGGACACCACGGTCCCCCTGCTCTTCGAACCCTTCCGGCGCCTAACCGAGCGCACCCACGCCGCGGGAGAGGGCGCGGGCCTGGGCCTGTCGATCGTCGACTCCGTCGCGCGCGCCCACGGCGCGACCGCGACGGCAACGGCGAACGCGAAGGGCGGAGGCCTGACGATCCGGGTGCGCTTCGACGCGAACCCGTGAAGGGCCACGACCCGAGGGGATCCCTCCGAGGTCGTCGTCAGCCGCGCCGAGGGCGCCGGTCAGGGTGCCCGCAAAGCCGATCGTCCCGTCCCCGGCCCGGCAGGTCAGGACGTTTGGGCTCACGTCCGGCCGAACAGGTCGGTGCCCTTGTCCGGCCTCCAGTCCTCGGGGTCGACGGGCACGCTGTCACCTTCTGGACCTACTTGGCCACAGCCCGGGCATCCGGTGGCGGCGGGGGAGCTGGCCGGGCCTCTCAAGACGCTTCACTCGCTGCCCCCGCCCCCGATCGCTCTTGCCGAGCACGACAACATCCGCGCGATCCGTCGCTCATTGACGGCCATTACCTGCCTTCCTGCCGTAGCCCTCGGATTCTTGGAGGAGGAAGCGGACCGACTCGAAGAAGCACTGGGGGACGTCCAGTTCTCCCTCGTACCCGGACTGATACAGGGCGACCCTCAGCACCGGAACGCGCTGCACACCACTGGTGGGTCGGCAGTGCTGTGCGACTGGGACACGGTGGCCCAGGGGCAGCCGGAATGGGACCTCGTCACCGTTGAGGTTCACTGCAGACGGTTCGGCTACGGCCAAGCCCACTACCAAGCGTTCGCGGACACCTACGGGTGGGACGTCAGGAGAAGCGCGGGCTATCCGGTCTTGCGTGATATCCGCGAACTGCGCATGATCACCACCAACGCACGGAAGGTCCGACATGCCCCCGAGTCGCTGAGCGAGATCCAGCGACGGGTCGAAGGACTCCGCATGCGAGACAAGCAGCTCACCTGGAACATCCTCTAGCCTTTCCTGGGCGACTGAGGACTGCTCGCGCGGAACAGCGGGAAGGCGGCCCCCGGCATGGGCGGGGGCCGTCGTCTTCCCACTACCGGGTCAGGCGCAGGTGTCGGCCCTCTGCTCCTCGGGCGCGGGTGGGGTGGCAGGCGCGGACGGCGGCCAGGAGGGTGTCGGTGAACGGGCCGTGGGCGACCACGGCGCTGCCGTCGGGTTCGACGCGCAGTCCGGCCGGGCCGGTCGCTGCTGTTTCCAGGACGCAGGCGCCGTGGTGGTGGGGGACGGGGCAGAGGAACCGTGACGGTTTTACGAGAGCCCGAACCCGCCGTGCGGGGTGGGACGCCGCGTGGTGGCGGTGGCGGTTCCGGTGCCCTGGCAGCGGTAGGCGATGCGGTGCGGCGGCCGGCCGGCCGGGTAAGGAGCGGGTGTCCACGAAGACGGGGGCGCCGGGCTTGGACACCCCGGATGCGACAAGGCTCTCGCCCGAGGGCCGGTGGGCGGGGAGGTCGGCCAGGAACTGGCGGTGGGCCCGGAGGCCGGGCTCCTGTTTCGTGCCGGCGCTGTTCGCGTTCTGGGGGCATGGCGGCGGTCAGTCATTGACACTGCTCCGGGGTGCAGGCCAGGCATGCCAGATCGCCTGCACCACCGTCGAACGAAGGGGTGCCGACTCCCGCACGACACGCCTGACGGGCCGTCAGGAAAGTCGGCAAAAGGTCAGCATCGATCCGGTCGAACCTTGTCACAGACATCCGAAGACGCGACTCGACACCCTCTCCCCGGACCCGGCGGACGCCCGCCCCCGAACCCAGGCCAGGCAGCGGATCGGAGGTCCGGGCATGGCGGCCGCCAGTGACCGCACCGCCGCCCCATCCCCGCATTTCCGCAGGTCAGCGCACTCGCCCACGCGGCTTCAACGGGGTGGCGGGCAGTTCCGGGGCGGGCAGGCGGGCACCGTCGTAGCCGTGCACCTCGCCGAACCGCGAGCCCTTCTCCCAGTCGTTTCGCGCCTGCACGATCTCGTCGCCGGATCGGCCGACGAAGTTCCACCACATGACGATCAGCACACATCACCGCAGGTCAGCGGCTTGCGATCCTCGGAGGTCAGCAAAAGTCAGCATCAGCGGCACGTCTCGCTGACGCCGACCGCCTTCATATGACAATGATGTGGGGAACTCAGTAGGCGGCATCGTAACCGCAGTTCCTAGGGAGGTAGTAAGTCCGGGTGATCTCCTCATCCTTCCGCCTAGACCGCCTGACCAGCGGTTTTAAGGTGCCCTGAATGCCCATCCCAAGCTGCCCGGTAGCCTCTCGTTCGAGGTCGGGGCAGCCGCGTGAGCGGCGCCTTCGTTCTGGACAGCGAGAACCTGGCCAAGGCCGTACAGCACGACCGCGAGGTCCACGAATGGCTCACCGTCACTCGGGACGCGCTCCGCGGCCAGGCGGGTAGGGCCCCCGGTCCGTTCCGAGGGTGTGGCGTACCGGCTGACGCGGTCCCACTCCTGTCGTTCCGATGGCCGGTCGGTCAGCTCGTCGCCCGTACGGCGTCTCTGATCAGGTCGGCGACCCGTGTGGGCTCGGAAAGGACGACGGCGTGGGAGGCGTCCGGGAGTTCGACGACGACGGCTCCGGCCCGTGCGGCGCCGAAGCGCTGGACCTCGGGGCTGATCGTGCGGTCCGCCCCGGCCACCAGAGCCCAGGACGGTTTCGTCCGCCACGCCGCCGCGGGCGCGCTCTCCGTGAACGCGGCTGTGGCGAGCGGACGTTGGGCCACCGCCAGGACGCCGGCGACGTCCTCGGGCACGTCCGCCGCGAAGACGGAGGGAAAGGCCGTCTCGTCGATCGTGACCTCGACCGCGGAGTCGCCGTCGAGGAGCGGGTACGTCCACTCCTTCAGGTTGCCCGCCAGCGGGGACTCGGGGAAGCCTCCCTGGAGCTGGCCGAGGCTCTCGCCCTCGTGGGGCACGTAGGCGGCCACGTAGACGAGCCCCACGACGTTCTCCGCGGCGCCGGCCACGGTGATCAGCGCACCGCCGTACGAGTGGCCGACGAGTACGGCCGGACCCTCGATCTGCGCCAGGACCGAGGCGAGGTAGGCGGCGTCCGCGGTCAGGCCCCGGAGCGGGTTGGACGGAGCGATCACCGGGATACCGCTGCTCCGGAGTTCCGAGATCACGCCTATCCAGCCTGTCGCGTCCGTGAAGGCGCCGTGCACGAGGACGACGGTGGGGTTGGTCATGCGAGTTCTCTTCTCAGTGTCGGGCCACGTGTGGGGCGTCGTCACGACGACGGTCGGGGCGCGGCCCGGAATTCGGCAGAGGTCCGTGCGACTATTACTCACGGTAGAGCCGAGGAATCGGCACCTCTTGTCCCTGCGCGCAACCACGCTGTCATGACGGCGCACACGCGCCTCAGCGCCTTCGCTCGTCCTGGGCGCCGGCATGCGTCGGTGTGAAGGCCGAGGTCGCCAGCGCCTGCCATTCGCTGGGGCTCATGCCGTAGGCGCCGCGGAACGTGCGGCTGAAGTGCGAGGGGCTGCTGAAGCCCCAGCGGTGTGCCACCGCGGCCATGGTGATTTTCCGGTTGGAGCGGCCCAGCTCGAACCGGCAGAACTCGAGCCTGCGCTGCCGCACCCACTGGCTCACCGTGCTGCCGTCGTTCTGGAAGAGCTTCTGCAGGTACCGGACGGAGATGTGATGGGCGCGTGCGATCGAATCCGGTGACAGGTCGGGGTCCATCAGGTGTTCTTCGATGTGGGCGCGAATGCGGGACAGCATCTCGTTGCCGGTCCCGGACGCGTCGTCGGTCTCGTCCGTCGTGTCCGCTTCGAGGAGCTCCACGACCAGGACGGAGAGGAGGTGTACGGCCGTCCGGGCACGCCGGTCCCCGATCGTGGACCGGCGGAACTCCGCCTTGGCGGCGAGCGCGGTCAGGAAGTCGGACGCCAGAGCCCCGATCCCCTCCCCGCCGCGTACGGGGATGCCGAGCACCTGGCCCAGTTCCGACTCCGTGACGCCCAGATAGCAGCGGGGCACCCGGAAGAAGATCATCTGGCAGTCCTCGCCGAACTGCAGCAAGTGCCGTCGGGCCGGGTCGCAGAAGACCAGATCATTCGGCTCCAACGGGGTCTTGGCACGCTCATGGAGGACTGTGACGGGCCCACGGACATGGACACCGAGGTAGACGTGGTTCCGGTCGTTCGTGTCCGGCATCTCGGAGAGCATCTGGACCAGCCACCCCGAGCGGGAGGGGGGGAGCGAGGTCGGAGCAGATGTCTGCCGGGGCACCCGTTCGGGCGTACGTGACGTCAGTGTGAGAGTCATGGGGATTCCTAGCCGTAGGTTCGTGCGGGCGGAGGGGGCGGATTCACGCCCCCATCGCCCGCTCCTCGGCCAGGAACTTCTCCACCACGGCGTTGAAGGCCGGCGGGTTCTCCAGGAAGGGGAAGTGCGAGCTCGCCACGTCGGAGGCGAAGATGTGCAGGCGTGCGCCGGGAATCCGCTCGGCGACGAAGCGCTGCGATTCGGGGTGCACATGGCTTCCCTCACAGCCGATCACCAGGGTCGGCACATCGATCCGGGGAAGCACGTCGCGCCAGTCCTGCGCGCAGTGGTCGAACAGCAGCGGTACGCCCGCGTAGGCGGGCGTCGACCTGATCTCCTCGGCGACGAAGGCCAGCACCTCGGGGTCGGGCTCGCCGGTGAACATGCCGCGTACGAAGTCGGCGAGGACCATGTCGCCCTCCGGCCCCGCGAGTGCCGCGCCCAGATACAACAGCCCCGACACATCGAAAATGGCGCCGGAGTTCCGCTGTTCCTGCTCGGTCATCCAGGGCACGGCTGCGACCGCCGCGGGCTGGTCGACGGCGACGAAGCGCCGGATCCGTCCGGTCCCGTACTGGTCGACGAAGCTCCACCACACGGAGACGCCCATGGACCAGCCCAGTGCGTCGAAGCGGTCGAAACCGAGGTGGTCGACGAGTTCGAGCACGTCGTGGGAGAGCCGGGCGATGCGGTAGCCGTGACGCGGTTTGCCGGACTTCCCGTGGCCGCGGAGGTCGACGGTGACGACGCGTCGACCGGGCGCGAGACCCTCGACCTGGTGGCGGAACATCGCCTGCGTCTGCCCCCAGCCGTGCAGCATCACCAGCGGGACGCCCTCGTCGCCGGTGTCCTGGTACGCGAGCCGTGCGCCGTCCGTCGTGATCAGTTCCTTCATGACCTCTCCCCTGGTCAGAGGCGGTACGTGGTGCCCCGCCCGTCCCGGACATCATCGAATGGGGCCCGTCGCCCGCACCACCGCGAGCTGTAGGAATCGGGCCGTGGATCCTCCTCGCTTTGTCGAAGCGAGTCCGTGGTCACAGGGTCCCGTCGGCGCCCGGAGCGAGGAGTTCCTCGATCCTGAGGCCGAGGTGCAGGGTGAGCCGGTGGGCGCCGTCGTCGAGGTCGAGTCCGGTGATCTCCTGGATCTGGCGCAGGCGGTAGTAGAGCGAGGTGCGGTGGATGCCCAGCGTGTCCGCGGTCCTGGGAATCGATCCCGCGTGTTCGAGGAAGCAGCGCAGAGTGTCCCGCAGGCGGTCGCCGCCATGAGCCTCGCTCAGGGTGCGGAGCGGCTTCGGGACGAGGGACGCGTTCAGGGCGTGCTCGGGGAGCTGGAGCAGCACGGCGAGTTCCCCGAGCGACTCCCAGTCACCGATGTTCTTCAGGGTGGGCAGTCGGCGTGCCGCGCGGGCCGCCACGAGCGCCTGTTCGTACGACGTCCAGGCGTCGTCCAGGCCGGCGTGCCGGCCGCCGACGCCGATCACGGGGTCCGCCGACGAGTCGAGGAAGGTGCGGAGTTCGTCGAGGATGCGAGCGGACTGGGCGGCGATCTCGTCAGGGCGCTGCGGCCGGTCTCGGAGCTGGAGCAGCAGCGCCCGCTCCTTGTCGATCGCGATGAGGCCCTGGGCGGTGCGCGTCTGCCGGAACCCCTCCAACGCCGCCCACAGGGCGGCCTCGGACTGCCGCACGAGCTCCGTCCCGCAGCTCAGCTGGACGATGGTGACCAGGACGTGCTCCGCCGCCCCGAGCAGCCCGAGCTCCTTGCCGTGCCGACGCGCGGTGGTGCGTGCGGCGACGTCGGCGCCGACGAGTGCGAGGGCCAGGTCCCGCTCGTCGGTCTTCCGGGTGTCGGCGGCGATGTGCTCCCCGTACCACTGGGCCGACATGGCGTCCGCAGCCCGGGCGATGGCGGCGGTCTCCTCCTCCCCCAGCGCCTTCTCGGGCACGACCACCACGAGCAGCCCGAGGAGATGCCCGCGCTCGCGCAGCGGCACCACGTAACGGGGCAGCAGTCCGAGATCGTCACGGCCGTCGATGAATCCGGGTCCGGACCACTGGGTCACCCCCTGGGCGAGGACATAGCGGATGGCCGCATTGTCGGCGCGGCCCTGCAGCAGGGTGCCGATGCGCACCGGGTCCTCGTCGCCGAAGTGGCGGCTCGTGCAGACCATGCGGACCAGCGGGTCGTCGACGGCGACGGACCGGCCGAGCCGCTCCGCGAGCTCGTCGACGAGTGCCTGGAGCTCGGGGCTGCCGGGGCGGGCTCGCTGGAGCCTTACGGTCATGCGCTGTTCCTCTCTCGATCAACTCTTCCCCGCGAACCTCTGCATCCCGCGGTTCTTGATCAGTCTGAGGAAACGACGACGTCGGCACATCGCATGAATCGTCCATTGCCACGACATCCACGTGGGATACGAAGCGACTACGCTCCGCTGTCACGGTGCTTGACCAGCCGGGTCAGCCCGGCGCGCGAGGTGACGTCCAGCTTGGTGAAGGCCCGGCGCAGGTGCGAGCTCACCGTGTGCGGTGAGAGGGAGAGGTGCTCGGCCACCTGCTGGTTGGTCAGCCCTCGGGCCACGAGCCGTACCACCCGTAGCTCTGCGGCCGTCAACTCGGGCCATGTGTCGGAGAGTCCGGCCGCTGAGGGCCGGCGGCGGACGCCGACGGCCCGCAGGCGCCGGCGGACGCGTGCGACGTCGCGCTCGGCACCGGATCGCGCATAGAGCGCAAGGGCCGTCTCGAAGTACGGCACCGCCTCGGACCTGCGGGTGGCCGCGAGCTTGCGTCCGGCGTCCTCCAGTGCCGACGCCCGGGCCAGCACCCGAGGGCAGCCCTCGTACAGCCGGACGGCGCGTACGAGAGGGGCGAGGTCGTTGTCGAGGAGCCCCCGGGCGTGCGCGGCGGTGGCGGCGAGGAACGTGAGGCCGGGATTGAGCACGGCTCGCTTCTCGGCCAGGGCGACCGCCTGCGCGGCCCGTTCGTGCCTGCCCGCGCGCAGCGCCATGCGGACGAGCACCGGGGCGTCGGCGGGGTCGATCAGGCCGGCGTAGGCGGGCCGGTCCGCGGCGGGCGACGTCATCACCTCGTCGAGTTCGGCCATGGCGCGGTCGGGCCGGCCTTCGGAGTCGGCCATCAGGGCCAGCATCCAGGTGCCGAAGTGCCGGACGACGGGTGCGCCGTCGCTCCGCATGCGCCTCGCCTCCGCCGCGTACGCTTCTGCGGTCTGCCGGTCGTCGGTGTGGAGGGCGACGCGCAGCATCACGTACCGGAGCGTGACGTCGGCGAGGTTGCCCGGGCCGGGGTCGCCGGTCGCCGGGGACGCGGCTTCGGCGTCGGCCCGGGCGTCCGACAGCCGTCCGGTTTCCAGCAGGACGCGGGTGCGGGTCATGAGCCACATGCGGGTGGCGGCCGTACGGCCCTGCTCCCTGGTGATCCGGATGCCCTCCTCCGCGACGGCGAGCGCCTCCGCGGTGCGTCCCGTGGTGTTCGCCAGGAGAGCGTGCCACAAGGCCTCCGGCATCCACAGCGAGGTGCTGACGCCCAGGGCGTCGGCCAGCGCGGCGGACCGCTCGGCCTGCCGGAACGCCTCGGTCAGGTCCATGCGGTGGAAACTGACGGCCGAGCGGACCGTCGTCAGCGTGGCCTCGGCAGTGCGGTCCCCCGCTGCCGCCGCGGTCTCCCACGCCTCCGCGGCGACCTGCTCGGCCGCAGCGTGCTCGCCCGACATCGACAGGCCGACGGCGAGCATGGCGAGCAGTCGCCCTCTCGCGGTCACGGATATCCCGGGCAGTTCCGCCCCGGCGCGGGCCTGGCGGACCGCCTCGGAGAAGTCGAACTGGACGGCGAGGCGTGCCAGGGCAAGGCGTAGGAGGGCCTCGTCCTCGGGTCCGAGGCCACCGGCCGCCAGGGCGGAGGCCCCCAGCTCACGCGCTTGGGCGGCCCGTCCCGTCTGCCAGAGCAGCGGGATCGTCTCGGCGATGACCCGAGGCCGCTCCGGAGCGTCCGCCGCGGTGAGCTCCAGGGCCTTGAGGGTGCGCTCCGCGGCAAGTCCGGGTGCGGTGGACTCGAGTTCCGTCCCTTCGGTGCGCAGCCGGTCGGCCTCCGCGGCGTCTCGGCCCGCTGTTCCCGCCGGGGGTCCGGGACGGTCGACGGAGGAGGCCGCGCTCCCCGGCGGCGGCTCGGCGGCTTGAAGCGGCAGGGGGAGGCCGGCTCCCACCGCCTCGCGGATCAGGTTGTGGCGGAAGGCGAGGCGGTCGCCGCTCTCGGCGAGCAGATCGGCGTCGAGGGATTCCTGCAGTGCCATGATGAGCGCCGCCGGGGACCTGCCGAGCAGTTCGGCGAGTTGTCCGACGGTGACCGGGCCGCCCACGCCGGCCGCCGTCCGCACCAGCTCCCGGGCCTCGTCCGACAGCTGGTCGAGGGGGCGTTCGACGGAGGGAAGGACCCGTGGGGCCGGGGGTCCGGCGGACAGTCTGGCCATGCCGTTCTCGATCGTCACCGCCCCGTCCTCACGCAGTGAGCCGAGCAGCTCGACCAGCAGCTGTGGCACCCCCTCGGCTCGGCGGGCGACGCTCAGGACGTCCGGGTCGGGAGCGGCGCCCAGGACGTCCTCGGTGATCTGTGCGGTCGCCCGGTCCCCCAGCGCTCCCAGCGCCAGCTCGTGTGCGCCTGCCCGCCGGATCCTGTCCAGGGTCGTGCGCACTCCCGACGGCACACTGCCGCCGCGCACGGCGACCAGCCACAGGACGGCGTGCGACGAGAGTCCGGCCGCGAGGGTGTGAAAGGTGAGGAGGGTCAGGTCGTCGCACCACTGGAGGTCGTCGAGGACGACGAGCAGGGGGCCGTTCCGCACGGTCTCCCGCAGGCGGTCGCCCAGTTCCTGGAGCAGCCAGAACCGCTGACCGGGTGTGGTGGCGAGGTCCCGGAGACGGACGGCGCCCGACAGCGGCCCCTTGTCGGCGAGCACGCCGTCGAGGAACGGGCCGAGCGGCACGACGTGCTCGTCGGGGCCCGCGGCCCCCTCGAAGACCCTCGTCCCGCGGCGCCGCGCGGCCGCCGCGGCCTCCGCGAGGATCCTGGACCTGCCGATGCCGGCGGGGCCCTCGACGAGGACGATCCCGCCTTCGCCCCGGTCGAGCGCGTCGAGCCGCGCCTCGATGAAAGCCAATTCGGCGTCTCTGCCGCGGAGGGGTGTCCGTACGTCGTCGAGCTCCTCGGGCACGGTCCTTGTCGTCACTCGGTTCACGCTCATTCCGCCGGCCTGGGCCGCACGGGACGGGCTCGGTCCTCGTGCGGTACGGCGGAACAGTATGAACCATATGCACCACCCCGCCGTCGCCCGGCCCGCGGGCCGGTCTCAGTCGAAGCGCAGGTCGGCGAGTTGCCGTTCGAGGACGGTGACGTCGTCCTCGGGCTCCTCCCCGACCGGGCGCACCGCCATGAGAGCGGCGAGTTCGGCGCCCGCCCGGCGGACGCGGCCGGGCAGGCCGTCGGTGTACTCGTCTCCCCCCGAGCCCCAGTCCTCGGAGGCCGCGAACACGGCGGTGGGGACGACGACGGCGCGGAGGTAGGCGAAGAGCGGCCGTACGGCGTGCTCCAGGGCCAGGGAGTGGCGGGCGGTGCCGCCGGTCGCCGCGATCAGGACCGGCTTGCCGGTGAGGGCGTCCGGGTCGATCACGTCGAAGAAGGACTTGAAGAGACCGCTGTAGGACGCCGCGAACACGGGAGTCACGACGATCAGGCCGTCGGCCGCCGTCACCGCGTCGATCGCGGCGCTCAGTCGCGGCGGGGGGAATCCGGTCACGAGGTGGTGGGCGATGTCGCCGGCGAGTTCGCGTAGTTCCACGACTTCGGTGGATGCCTCGTGACCCCGGCCGGCGAGTCCGTCGCGGGCCGATTCGGCCAGCCGGTCCGCGAGCAGGCGGGTGGAGGAGGGGGTGCTCAGCCCCGCGGAGACGACGGTCAGCTTCACGCGGCGGACACCTCCCGGACGGCTCGCAGGGACGCGTGCGTGGGTGCCTCCGGCACGTCGGCCGGACGCCCCTTGGCGAATTCCCTCCGCAGCACGGGCACGACCTCTTCGCCGAGGATGTCGAGCTGTTCCAGGACGGTCTTCAGGGGCAGGCCCGCGTGGTCCATCAGGAACAGCTGGCGCTGGTAGTCGCCGACGGTCTCCCGGAACGACAGGGTCCGCTCGATGACCTGCTGGGGAGAGCCCACCGTCAGCGGGGTCTGCTCGGTGAAGTCCTCCAGCGACGGGCCGTGGCCGTACACCGGCGCCTTGTCGAAGTAGGGCCGGAACTCCCGTACGGCGTCCTGGGAGTTCTTCCGCATGAAGACCTGTCCGCCCAGGCCGACGATCGCGTCCTCCGGCCGGCCGTGACCGTGGTGCGCGAACCGGCGCCGGTACAACTGCACCATCCGCCTGGTGTGGTCCGCCGGCCAGAAGATGTTGTTGTGGAAGAAGCCGTCGCCGTAGAAGGCGGCCTGCTCCGCGATCTCGGGGGATCTGATGGATCCGTGCCAGACGAAGGGCGCGACGCCGTCCAGGGGCCGCGGTGTCGAGGTGAAGGCCTGGAGCGGCGTACGGAACGTGCCCTCCCAGTCCACGACGTCCTCGCGCCACAGTCGGCGCAACAGCGCGTAGTTCTCCTTGGCCAGGTTGACGCCCTGGCGGATGTCCTGCCCGAACCACGGGTAGACGGGACCGGTGTTGCCGCGGCCCATCATGAGGTCGACCCGGCCGTCGGCCAGGTGCTGGAGCATCGCGTAGTCCTCGGCGATCTTCACCGGGTCGTTGGTGGTGATCAGCGTCGTGGACGTGGACAGGATCAGTTTCTCGGTGCGGGCCGCGATGTAGCCGAGCATGGTGGTCGGCGACGACGGGACGAACGGCGGGTTGTGGTGCTCCCCGGTCGCGAAGACGTCCAGGCCGACCTCCTCGGCCTTGAGCGCGATGGCGACCATCGCCTTGATGCGCTCGCGTTCGGTCGGGGTACGGCCGGTGGTGGGGTCGGGGGTCACGTCCCCGACGGTGAAGATGCCGAACTGCATGGGGTGTCTGCTCTCCTGAGCTCGTCCGGTTCCCTCGGCGGGGAACCGGGGCCGGGGTGACACCGGGGCTCCGGCGTCGTCACCCCGGCGGATCAACGTCGTGAACTCACTTCGCCAGGAAGGCGAGGAGGGCGGTGTTGACCTCCTCGGCGTGGGTCCACAGCAGACCGTGCGGGGCGCCCTCGATCTCGACGTAGTCGGCGGAGGGGAGCGCCTTGCGGAAGGGGCGCGCGGTGCCCTCGGCGGGGAGGATGCGGTCGGCGGTGCCGTGCAGGATCAGGGCCGGCACGTCGACGGCCGGGATGTCGGCGCGGAAGTCGGTGTACCAGGTCGATGGCGCGGCGGACGCGGCGAAGGAGCCGCCGCGGGCCGCGGTGTCCCAGCTGTTGCGGAGGGCTTCCTCGCTGATGCGGGTGCCCAGGTTCTCGTCGAGGTTGTAGAAGTCGTTGAAGAAGGCCGTGTAGTAGGCGTACCGGTCGGCCTTGACGGCGGCGACGACGCCGTCGAAGAACTCCTGCGGGGCCACGCCGTCCGGGTTGTCGTCGCTCTTGAGCAGGCAGGGCTCCAGCGAGGCGAGGAAGGCGACCTTGGCCACGCGGCCGGAACCGTACGCGGAGACGTAGCGGGCGACCTCACCGGTGCCCATGGAGAAGCCGACGAGGACCGCGTCGTTCAGGTCGAGGGTCTCCATCACGGTGTTCAGGTCGGCGGCGAAGGTGTCGTAGTCGTAGCCGGTGGCCGGCTGCGAGGACTGGCCGAAGCCGCGGCGGTCGTACGTGATCACGCGGTAGCCGGCGTCGAGCAGCGCGGCGCTCTGGCGCTCCCAGGAGTGCCCGTCGAGCGGGAAGCCGTGGATGAGGACGACCGGCTGCCCGGCTCCCTGGTCCTCGAAGTACAGCTCGACGGGGTTGGTGTTCTCCTGGCCCACGGTGATGTACGGCATGGGGGTTCCCTCGTTTCGGGTGGACTGGTCCGCGCGTCGGAGCGGCGCGGTATGCCCGTCACGCTAGGACCGGTCCCGCACCTTCTGTTGCCGTCCCGCGCACCGCACCTTGCACGGGGGCGCAGAGGTCGCTCAGCCGCCGGTGGCCGTTCCGGCGTCGTCCTCGGCGAGGACGATCCGGGCCAGGTGGACCCGCGAGCGTACCCCGAGCTTGCGGAAGATCGACGCCAGATGGGTGTTGACCGTGTGCGGGGAGACGACGAGGGCCTCCGCGGCCGACCGGTTGGTGTGACCCGCGGCTATCAGCCGGGCCACCTTGCGCTCCGAGGCGGTGAGCGCGTCCCAGCCCTGGTCGGCGCGTGGCCGCAGGCGTCCGGGGCGTCGGCCGGGGCGGCTGGTGGCCCGTTCCAGATCGGCCCGGACCCGGTCGGCCTCCGCGTCGGCCCCGGCCTGGGCGTAGATGTCGTGCGCCCTGGCCAGGGCGGGTGTCGCTGCGGCGGCGTCGCCCGAGGTCAGCAGCGCGCGCCCGAGGTCGGCGGACGCGGAGGCGAGGGGCAGCGGTCGGGGGCCGGTGAGCAGGATGCGGACCGCCCGCTCCATGAGTTCGTGGTCGGCGTTCACCAGGGCGGACGCGTGGGCGGCCGTCCCCTGGGCGGTCGGCACGGTGGGGTTGCGGATGGCGTGTGCGGCAGCCTGGTCCGCGAGGTCCTCGGCCAGGTTCCGGTCCCCGGCGCGCAGGGCGATCCGCACGGCCTGGACGAGATGAGTACGCAGGAGCCGCCACCGGAGGAAGGGATGGTCGCGCTGCACGGACCGGACGAGTTCGGCCGCTGTCGCGTGGTCGCCGTCGGCGTCGGCGACGACGGCCTCGAAGTACTGGTGCGTGGCGCGGTTGCCCGTGTTCGGCCGGTCGGCCACGGTCGCCCGCACGACGTCCAGGTGTTCCCCGGCGGCTTCGCGGTCGCCGCGCAGCAACGCGAGGAGGCCGCGGTTGACGCGGATGTTGACCAGGTTGCCGGGAACGTGGAGGTCCGCCTCGAGCCGCTCGGCGGTGACGAAGTCGCCGTCCGCGTCGTCGAGCCGGCCGAGCCCCATGGTGAGGGTTCCCTGGGCCCAGATCAGCATGGCGGGGCGCAGGGAAGCGTCGCCCGCGGTCCGGAGCAGTCGCCGGACGGTGTCGAAGTCGTCCATGTGGATGAGGGCGACGGCCTCCTCGGGAAGGAAGGCTCTGTCGAACACGCTCAGGGCCGTGTGGTGTTCGAGGGCGGCGGCGCAGTCGCCCGCGTTGAGGGCGATCTCGCCGAGACCCCACAGCGCGAGGACGCGAGCCTCCCGGTCACCGGCCCGCTCCGCCTCGGCGAGCGCCCGTTCGCCGGTCTCGCGCGCGGCCGCGAGGTCGCGCCCGCGGGACCGGGCCAGGGCCTGCCGGGCAGTGAGCCGGGCCCGGAGCACCGGGTCGGTGACGGCTGCCAGCGCCGCCGTCGAGCGGCGGGTCAGCTCGGGGATGTCGTCGAGGTGCCACAGCGTGTCGCCGAGTACGGACTGCAGACGGGCGAAGACGTCGAGGGGCGGCTGCCGGGCGAGCAGCGCGTCGCCGGTGTCCCGCGCCTGGGTGTACCGGCCCGCGCGGGTCAGCGCGACGATGGCCCGTTCCCCCACGTCGTACGCCATGGGCGCACGGGGCGGTACGAGTTCCAGGGCGCGTACAGCCAGGTCGGCGGCGAGGTCGGGCATCACGGCGCTCACGTCCGCGGCGGCCGTGCCGAGCAGTCCGACCGCCTCCATGTCGCCGGGTTCGGCGCTCTTCAGCAGGTGCGGGACCGCTTCGACGGAGCTCCGGCCCGCCACGATGAGCCGGCTCGCGGCCTCCCGGTGCAGCGCCCGGCGTACGGATGGGGCGAGATCGGCGTACACCGCCTGGCGGAGCAGGTCGTGGCGGAACAGGAGGCGTTCGCCGTCGTCGTGGAGGAGGGCGGCGGCGATCGCCTCGTCCACTTTGGCGCCGAGTGCGGAGGCGGGCCGGCCACACAGGGCGGCGGCGTCGGCGAGCGAGAACGCGCGGCCGAGGACCGAGCCGATCCTCAGGAAGTGCAGGGTGTCCGGCCGGAGATCGGCCAGTCGGCCGCGTACACCGAGGACCAACCGCTCGGGCGGTTCCGGTCCGTCCGCGCCCGACGCCGCGATGCCCGCGAGCATCTCGACCGCGAGGAAGGGGTTGCCGCCCGCGCCGTCGAGGAGTTCCTCGACCCGCGCCGGCACGTCCCCGCCGAGGACGTCGCGGGCCAGCTCGGCCAGGGCCGTGTCGGACAGCGGCCGCAGCGGGAGGGTCGTGGTCCGCGGCCCCTGCCCGTACAGTTCCGGATCCTCCCTGCCCGTGAGCAGCCAGAGGACCGGAGAGCTGAGCAGCCGTGCCGGCATGACGCTGAGGGCGAAGCGGCTCAGCGGGTCGGCCCATTGGACATCGTCGACGGCGATCACTACGGGCGTGCCCGCCGAGCGTTCCTCGATCAGCTGGGCCAGCCGTTCGACGAGCCAGATGCGCTGGTCGTGGTGGCCGGCGAGGTCCGCGAAATCCGTGGTGGTCAGCAGCGGCGGGTCGCCGTGCAGAAGGCCCGAGGCAAGTGAGGCGAGGGGTGCCAGCTCGTGCAGTTCCTCGGCACGTCCGTGGCTGACGAGGAACCCGTGGGCCCGCGCCAGCGAGAGGGCCTCCTGAAGCAGCACGGTCTTCCCGATCCCGGGCTCGCCCAGGAGCAGCGCGATCGCTCCTCCCTCGCCGTCGCGCACTGCCTGGACCAGGGCGCGCAGCCGCTCCAGCTCGGCTTCGCGGCCCCGCAGTCCGGGCCGGCTCAGCTCCGTCGCCGCGGCTGGTTCCTCTGGCCGGTCGGGGCTCATCCCTTGACCGATCCGGCGAGCAGTCCCCGTGCGAAGTGCCGCCGGAGGGAGAAGAAGACGAGCAGCGGGACGAGCGCCGCCACGAAGGCTCCCGCGGTGAGCCGCTGCCACTCGTTGCCGTAGGTCCCGGCCATGCTCGCGAGTCTCACCGTCATCGGCGCGGTCTCGGCCGTTCCGCCGGACAGGGTCAATGCCACGAGGAGGTCGTTCCACACCCAGATGAACTGGATGACGGCGAAGCTGACCAGGGCCGGTCGGGTCAGCGGCAGCACGATCCGGAGCAACAGCGTCCCGTGCGAGGCGCCGTCGACGCGGGCGGCCTCGATCAGGTCCCGGGGCAGCCCTGCCAGGAAGTTGTGCAGGAGGAACACCGCGAACGGCAGCGCGAAGACCGTGTGGGCGAACCAGACCTGGCCGAACCGCGCGGGTCCGGTGAGGTGCCACGCGGGCAGGAACAGCCAACCCTGGGAGACGAGCTTCAGGAGAGGGACGAGCGCCATCTGGAGCGGCACGACCTGGAGCGCGAAGATGCCGACGACGAGCGCGTCGCGCCCCCTGAAGTCGATCCAGGCCAGGGCGTACGCCGCGAAGAAGGCCAGGACGAGCGGGAACAGCACCGAGGGAACGGTGATGACGACGGAGTTGACGAAGTACTCCGCGAGCCGCCCCGGCCCGTTCCCGCCGTCGGACAGCACCTCGCCGTAGTTGTCGAGCGTGAGGCGCGGCGTACCGAACACGGTCCACCAGCCCGTCGTCTTGATCTCCTCCTCGGGGCGGAACGAGGAGAGCAGGAGACCGAGGGTCGGCGTCGTCCAGAGGACCGCGATCACCACGGCGATGAACGTGAAGGCGCGGGAGGCCAGACGCTCCCGGACGCCGTTCACCCCGCCCTCCGCTGCGCCCTGACCTGGTGGGCGACGAAGGGGGTGACGAGGAGGAAGAGGAGCACGGCGAGCGCCGCGCCGCGGCCCGTATCGCCGTAGCGGAAGGCCTGGTCGTACATCTCGTGGGCGATGACGCCCGTGTCGAACTGTCCGCCGGTCATGGTCTTGACGATGTCGAAGGCCTTGAAGGTGCCGATCGCCTGGGCGAGGAGCACGACCAGCAGCGTGGGCCTGATCGACGGCAGGGTGATCCACCGGAAGATCTGCCGGGGGGACGCGCCGTCGAGCCGGGCGGCTTCGGTCAGCTCCGCGGGTACGGCCCTGATCGCGCCGGCCAGCAGGACGGCCGCGAAGCCCGCCTGGGTCCACACCATCACCACGATGAGGAACAGGACGTTCCAGGGGGAGTCCACGAGCCACTGCCTCGGTTCGCCGTCGAAGGCGACGACGAGCCGGTTGAGCAGGCCGATCTGCCCGGCTTCGGCGGGACGGTAGGCGTAGACGAACTTCCAGACGACACCCGCGCCGACGAGGGAGATCGCCATCGGCATCAGGAGGAGGGACAGCGCGAACGCTCTGCACCGCGACCGTGCGACGGCCGCCGCGTAGAGCAGACCGACCGCGGTCGCCGTCAGCGGCACGAGCACCACCCACGCCAGGGTGTTGCGCAGCGCCACCAGCGCCCGGTGATCGGTGAACATCCACACGTAGTTGTCGACGCCGGCCCAGGCGTCTCCCCCGCCGTCGGTGAACGACAGCGCCAGGGTGCGCAGCCCGGGCAGGAGCAGACCGACCGTGAGCAGCAGCAGTGCTGGGGTCAGCAGGATCAGGGCCGCGGCTCTCCTCCGTACCGGCCCCCGGTGCAGCGCCAACAAGACCAGGGCGACCACCGCCGCGAGGGCGGCGACGCCCTGGAGCAGGTACAGCAGCTTGGGCTGCTGAGCGACGGCGTCGAACGACATCAGTGGCTCGGCCAGGATCGTTCGACGGAGTCGGCGACCTGCCGGGTGCTCGCGCCGACGATCCAGTCGACGGCTCCCTTCCAGAACGTCCCGACGCCCACCGACGCCGGCATCAGGTCCGAACCGTCGAACCTGAACCGCGTCCGGGGATCCTGGAGCAGCTGGATCGAGAGCCTGTCGACCGGGGTCGCGGCGTTCGCCGGATCCACGCCCCTGTTCGCCGAGACGAACGGGCCCTTCCTCATGCGCGCGTTCGCGAAGTCCGCGGAGGCCAGGTACTCCCGGAACGCCCGCACCTCGGGACGGTCGGCGAACGCCGCGGTGAACACCCCGCCGCCCAGTACCGGGCGGCTCGACGGGTCGGTCCCTGGCAGGAGGAAGGCGTAGACGTCCTTGTCCGGTCCGATCTCGGTGCCCTTCGGCCACATGTCGGCGTAGAACGAGGCCTGGCGGTGCATGGCGCAGTCGCCGGAGAGGACCGGTGTGCCGGCCTCCTGGAAAGGGATCGACGCCATGGACCGGGCCGGGCCGAAACCGCCGTTGGCGTAGCGGTCGTTCTTGAGGATGGACCCCACGGTGTCCATGGCCTTGATCACCCGCGGGTCGTCGAACGGGATCTCGTGGGCGACCCACTGGTCGTAGACGCGTGTGCCCTGCTGGCGCAGCAGGACGTCCTCGATCCAGTCCGTCACGGGCCAGCCGGTCGCCTCGGCGGACTCGATGCCCGCGCACCACGGCTTGACACCCGACGCCGCGACCTTCTCGGTCACGGCCATCAGCTCGGACCACGTGCGCGGGACGCGCAGTCCTCTGTCGCGGAAGAACGCCGGGGAGTACCAGACGAACGACTTCACGTTCGCGACGAGCGGCGTGCCGTAGAGGGTGCCGTCCACGGTCGCGTAGCCGTTCCAGTCGGCCGACCAGCCCTGCTTCGCGAGAGCGGCGACGCCGGCGCTCGCGGGCTTGAGCTTCCCGTCCCGCGCGAAGCGTTCCAGGAGCCCGGGCTGGGGGAAGAACGCCACGTCGGGCGCGTTGCCGCCCTCCACCCGGACCTGGATCTGGGCCTCGAACTCCCCGTCCCCCTCGTACTGGACGTCGATGCCCGTGCAGTCCGCGAAGTCCGCCCAGGTCTCTTCGAACAGATCGGCCTCCCGGTCCCGGTTCTCCGCGTAGACGGTGACCTCGGTGCCGGGGTGCTTGCCGTACCGGGCGTACGGTCCGCAGTCCGCGCTGGTGTGCGACCGCGAAGCGCTGTCCTGCGGGGTGCCGCAGGCGGTGGCGGTGACGGCGAGGGTGATGACGGCGAGCGCGAGCCTCGCGCCGAACCTCATGGGTGTGCTTCCTCCGATCGCCCGCCGCACGGTCTCGGCGGGCGTTTCGGAAAGCTACCGCGTTCGAACGGCATAGACCAATCGTTCGATAATCAACGTTCGGATCAGTGGCCCGTGGACCGGGCCGCGTCCAGGATCAGCTCCGCCACGGCCTTGGGCTGGGCCAGCATGACCAGGTGCGACGAGTCGACCTCGACGGTGGTCATGCCGGCGCGCCGGTAGCCGAAGCGCTCCACGTCGGGGTTGATGGTGCGGTCGGCGGAAGCCACCAGGCCCCATGAGGGCTTGGTCTTCCACGCGGCGACCGGCGCCGCCTCGGAGAAGGCGCGCGCGGCCAGGGGGCGCTGGGAGACGGCGAGCACCGCGGCGAGTTCGGGCTCGACGTCGGCCGCGAACAGTTCGGGGAAGCGGTCGACCGCCACCGAGACGTCGGTACCGGTCTCGGTGGAGCCGGCCACCGGGAACGGGGTGTAGACGAGCGCGTCGGCGAGACCGGAGTCGGGGAAGCCGCCCTGCAGCTTGCCCAGGCTCTCGCCCTCCTCAAGGGCGTAGCCCGCGAGGTAGACCAAGGCGCGGACGTTGTCCTCCACGCCGGCGAGGGTGATGACGGCGCCGCCGTAGGAGTGCCCCACCAGGATCACCGGACCGTCGACGTCCCGTACCACCGAGGCTATGTACGCGGCGTCGTCGACGAGGCCGCGGTTGGGCACCGCCGGGGCCACCACCGCCACGCCGGCGGCGGTCAGTTCGGGGATGACGCGGGCGAAGCTGGAAGCGTCGGCGAAGGCGCCGTGGACCAGGACGACGGTGGGACGGGCGTGTCGGGGCATGGGAGAACTCCTCGGTGTGTGGCAGGGGACAGGGGGTGGATGTCGGGGTGTCTCAGAGGCCGAAGCGGGCGCGGCGCGCCTCGGGCACCAGATCGGCGTACTCGGGGTGCTTGCCGATCCAGCCCCGGATGAAGGGGCAGTACGGCAGGACGCGCAGCCCGCGGGCCCGGGCGTCGTCGAGGGCCCCGCGGGCGAGCAGCCCGCCGAGGCCCCGGCCGCCGAACCGGGGATCGATCTCGGTGTGGATGAAGGCGATCTCGCCCTCCGAAAGGTGGTACTCGGCGAAGCCCGCGGTCTCGTTGCCGTCGTCGCCGACGAGGATCTCGTACCGGGACTTCTCGGGCCGGTCCGTCACCTGCGGTTCCATGAGTGCTCCTGTCCGATCGTGGTGTGACGGGGTGGTGGGGCGGTCAGAGCGTGCGGCGCACGCCCGCCTGGCGTTCCAGGTTGCGGAGCTGGACGGCCAGGTCGCCTTCCACGGCGAGGTGCGCGGGGCCGCTGCGGCCGATGGGAAGGACCTGCTCGCTGCGCATGTCTTCGAGCATCAGGGCGAACGCCGTGTACATCGCGACGAACGCCACCACGAGGCCGAGCGCCCCGGAGGTGCGCGTCAGCCATTCGGCGCCGGTGATGCCGCCGAGGCCGGTGGCTGCCCAGCGGGGCAGGGAGACCGCGAGGACGAGCCACAGCGCGCGCTTGGGCCGGGTCACGGCGGTCATCAGGGCCCCGAAGCAAAGGAGCGCCAGGTTGAACACACCGAGGACCTGAAGGCCGTCGGGCGCGCCGCTGAGCATGATGAGCGAGTAGGGCAGCCAGCTGCCGGCGAAGACCGCCATCAGCGTCGCCGCGATCACGTCACGGGCCCCGAAGGCCAGGAAGCTCACGAGGAGTTGCAGAACAAAGGCCGGCAGCACGGTGAAGGCGACGGCGCCGCGGGCCGTCTCGTCGAAGAGCCCGAGCTGCAGGCAGCCCGTCATCACGGACGCGATGGCTATCGTGAAGAAGCCGAGCGGCATGGGTGAGGCGATGGGGCGCAGGTTGATCCGCGTCATCGACCGGAGGTCCGGCTCGAAGCGGCGGCCCGGGGCAACGTCCGGCAGGCCGGCCTGGGCGTCGTCGCCGCCGTCGGCTGTGGGGGAGGCGGTACTCATCGTGTGGATCTCTCTCAGTGCTCGAAGCAGGGGTCGACGAACGACGGCGGCGTGTCGGAGACGGAGCCGCGCGCGACGCGCCACTGGCGGTGCTGCTCGGACTCGGCGACGGCCTCGGCCACGAGCGTCGCCTGGCGGGCACCGCTCTGGTAGCCGCCGAAGTGGGCCACCGGGCTCCATTCCGGGGTGACCGGCGGGACGGTCTCGTCGAGGCCCTCGTACTCCGCGCTCGCGTAGACGATGCGGCCGCCGACGACGGTGAGGACGGACTCGATGTCGGGAATGACGTCCTCGGGCACGGTCAGGTAGTCGTCGGACAGGATCGCGAGGTCGCCGTACCAGCCTTCCCGCAGGCTTCCCTTGACGTCCTGCTCGCCGGTGAGCCGGGCTCCCCCGCGGGTGTAGAGGTCGAGGGCGGTCTCCCGGTCGATACGGTTCCCGGCCGGGGAGAGCGCGGTGCCGCCGACGGTCCTGCCGGTCACCAGCCAGTGGAGCGCGACCCAGGGGTTGTACGAGGAGACACGGGTGGCGTCGGTTCCGGCGGCGACGGTCAGGCCCCGGTCGAGCATGGCGCGGACCGGCGGGGCGTGGGCGGCGGCCTCGGCACCGTACCGATCACGGAACGCTGTGCCCTGGAATGACATGCGGTTCTGGACGGACAGGGCGCCGCCGAGGGCCGCGATCCGGTCCAGGCTGTCGGCCGAGACGGTCTCGGCGTGGTCGAAGAGCCAGCGGTTGCCACCGGGGAAGAGGCCTTCGGCCGCGAGCTTCTCGAAGACGGCCAGGTCGCGGCGGATCGTCTCGTCGTACGTGGCGTGGAGCCGGAAGCCCCAGCCGTTCTCCAGCAGGAGCCGGACGGCCTGCTCGAACTCGGTCTCGTAACCGGCGGCGAGCTCGGGCCGGGGCTCGGAGAAGTTCTCGAAGTCGGCGGCGGCCCAGGTCAGGTTCTCGCCCGCGCCGTTGAGCCGGAGCCATTCGTCGCCGTCCCCGGGCTTCACCATCTCGGTCCAGCGCTTCAGATCGGCGAGCTCCTGCCCGGCCGTCTGCGGGAACAGGTGGTAGGCGATCCGCAGGGACAGCTCACCCGACCTGGCGAGGTCGACGACCGTGGCGTAGTTGTCGGGGAAGTTCTGGAACCCGCCCGCGGCGTCGACCGCCGAGGTCAGGCCGAAGCGGTTCAGTTCGCGCAGGAAGTGCCGCGTCGACGTGCGCTTGTCGGCCTCGTCGAGGGCCGGCGCCTTGGCCAGGGTCGAGTAGAGGATGAGCGCGCTCGGGGCGGCGAGGAGGACTCCGTTCGGTTCGCCGTCCCGGCCCCGGACGATCTGGCCGCCGCGCGGATCCGGTGTGTCGCGGGTGAATCCGGCCGCCTGCACCGCGG
Source organism: Streptomyces sp. NRRL F-6492 (assembly GCF_001280125.1). Lineage (GTDB taxonomy): Bacteria > Actinomycetota > Actinomycetes > Streptomycetales > Streptomycetaceae > Streptomyces. Next base: position 5,969 of record NZ_LGEG01000160.1, on the reverse strand, counting down.
CCCGGTTCATCAGGGCCGACTGGTACAGGTGCAGGACGAAGACCGGGGTGTCGGGGGCGGCGGCGTTCAGCTCGGCAACGGTCGGCATCCTGCGCTCGGCGAACTGCTCGGCGGTCCAGCCGCCCACCACCCGGATCCACTGCCCCTTCGGGGTGCGGCCGGCCTGCTCGCGCAGCATGGCCAGAGCCTGGCGGAGGCTTCGTACTCCGTCCCAGCGCAGCTCCAGGACGTAGTTCAGGCCGCCCCGGATGACGTGCAGGTGCGAGTCGTTGAGTCCGGGGATCACCCGGCGGCCCAGGGCGTCGACGACCTTCGTGCCCGGCCCGACGAGATGGGCGAGGTCGTGGTCGTCGCCGAGGGCCGCGACCCGGCCGTCGCGGATCGCGACGGCACTGGCCTCGGGACGGGCGGCGTCACCGGTGAACACCTTCGCGTTGCGGACGAGAAGGTCGGCGTGCTCGTGCTCCCGCCGCGGGGCGGGCACGAGGCCCGCGACGGGCATGCTGGTCGACGGCCCGGTCATGCGAGGGCCTTGCGGAGGATGTCGGTGGCGACGCCGATGGCGAGTTCCGCGCCGTGCGTCTCGCGCAGCGCGTTCAGCATGACGAAGTCGTGGATGACTCCCTGGACGCGCAGGGCGGTGACGGGGACGCCGGCGGCGCGGAGCTTGGCCGCGTACGCCTCGCCCTCGTCGCGCAGGACGTCGGCCTCGGCGGTGATGACCAGGGCGGGCGGCAGGCCGGTGAGCTGCTCGGTGGTGGCGCGCAGCGGGGAGGCGGTGATCTGGGCGCGCTCGGCCTCCTCGGTCGTGTACTGGTCCCAGAACCACTTCATGGCGTCGCGGCGCAGGAAGTAGCCCTCGCCGAACTGGTGGTATGAGTCTGTGTCGAAGCTCGCGTCCGTGACCGGGTAGAAGAGGACTTGCTGGACGAGCGTGACGTCGCCGCGCTGCCTGGCTATGAGGGTGAGGGCGGCGCTCATGTTTCCGCCGACGGAGTCACCCGCGACGGCGATCCGCGTGCCGTCGAGATCCTTGTGGTGTCCCTCTCGGGCGACCCACTGGGCGACGCTGTAGTTCTGCTCGATGGCGACGGGATAGCGGGCCTCGGGCGACAGGTCGTACTCGGGGAAGACCACGGCCGCCCGAGTGCCGACGGCGAGTTCGCGGACGAGCCGGTCGTGGGTGTGGGCGTTGCCGAAGACCCAGCCGGCGCCGTGGATGTAGAGGATGACGGGGAGCGGACCGGTCACGCCGCGGGGGCGGACGATCCGGGCGTGGACGTCGCCGGTCGGGCCGCCGTGGACGGTGATCCACTCCTCGTCGACGTCGGGCAGGAGGACGCCCTCACCGCTCTGGACGTCGTCCACGGCCTTGCGGCCGTCGGCCACGGGGATCTGGTAGAGGAACGGCGGTTGGCCAGTGGCGTCGGCGAAGGCCTGGGCGGCGGGTTCGAGGACCGGACGGTTCTTCATAAGGGTCTCCTTCGGAGGGTGTACGGGACGGGCTGGGTCGGAGCGTCAGCCGGTCGCCCGCGCGGCGGCGAGGATCACGTGGGTGACCACGGCCGGGCGGGAGACGGCCACTGCATGGGACGCGTCCACTTCGGTGATCTGCGAACCGGCGCGCCGGGCCATCCACCGTTCGGCGGCCGGCGGGATGTTCTTGTCGGCGGTGGCGATCAGCGCCCAGGACGGGATCTTTCTCCAGGCGGCTTCCCCGGCCTTCTCCTCCAGCGCGGCGGTGGCGACGGGGCGCTGGGTCGTGGCCATGACGGCCGCGTCGGCGGTGGGGACGTCGGCGGCGAACTGCCGGTGGAACTTGGACCGTTCGATGACGAGTTCGATGCCGGTGCCACCGCCGGGCAGCGGGTACGACCGCGGGTTCACGGTGTCGCCGAGGGTGGAGCCGGGGAACTTGGCGGCGAGCTCGGCCGCGCTCTCGCCTTTGTCCGGGGTGAACGCGGCGATGTAGACGAGGGCCTTCACACGGCTGTTGCCCACCGCGGCGCCACTGATGACGGCGCCGCCGTAGGAGTGGCCGACCAGGACGATGGGTCCGTCGACAGCGGCCAGCACGCTGCGCAGGTAGGCGGTGTCCGCGGTGAGACCGCGCAGCGGGTTGGCCGGGGCCAGGACGGGGTAGCCGGCGTGCTGCAGCCGCCTGATCGTGCCGCTCCAGCTGGAGGCGTCCGCGAACGCGCCGTGGACCAGGACGATCGTGGGCTTGGGATCGTGCCGGTCGGTGTTCTCGGCGGCGGGGCGGCTCGCGGGTGCGGCGCCGACCAGGGCGGCGAGCGTCGCGGGCAGGGCGAGGGCGAGGGTGCGCCTCGTGAGTTGCATGGGTGGGTGTGTCCTTGTCGGGTGGGGATGCGTGGGGGTGCGCTCGTTCGAGCGGGAGGGATACGCCGGTCAAGCGGGACTCGGTTAGGGGGCCCGGCCTCAGAGGCCGTACGCCTCCAGGAGCCGGAGCCAGACCTCGCTCACTGTCGGGAAGGCGGGCACGGCGTGCCACAGACGCTCCAGAGGGACCTCGCCCACGATGGCGACGGTGGCCGTGTGAATGAGCTCGGTCGCCATCGGGCCGGTGAGGGTACAGCCGACGACCACGCCTCGGGTCCCGTCGACGACGAGCTTGGCGAGGCCGCGGTAGTCGTCCGCGTGGAGCGCGGCACCGGCGACGTCGTCGATGCGGTACTCCACCGTGCGTACCGCGAGACCCGCTTCGCGTGCCGCGCGTTCCGTGAGGCCGACGCTCGCCACCTCGGGACGGGTGAAGACGGCCTGCGGGACGGCGAAACGGTCGGCTTCCGCGCTCCACGGCTGCCGGCCGCCGGTGACGGCCGGGCGCCCGGCGGCTCGTTCGACGATCGCCGCCGCGCAGGCGCGGGCCTGGTACTTGGCCATGTGGGTCAGCGGCGCGCGCCGGTTGACGTCGCCGACGGCGTAGAGCCAGTCGCCGTCGACCGCGGTGACCCGGCAGGTGTCGTCGACCGGGAGCCAGTCGCCGGCGGGCAGTCCGGCGGTCTCCAAGCCGAGGTCGACCGTGCGCGGGCGACGGCCCACGGCGGCAAGGACCTCGTCGCAGACAAGGGAGGTGCCGTCGTCGGTCCCCACGGTCACGGTACGAGTGGTCTCGTCACGGGCGACCCGGAGGGCCGACACCCCGAAGCGGATCGTGACGCCCAGATCGCTCAGCCCCCGGGTGACCTCTTCGCCCGCGCAGGGCTCCCAGCCGGTCAGCAGGGCCTGGTCGCGGACGAGCAGGGTGACGGAGGAGCCGAGCGAGCGCCACGCGGTGGCCATCTCGCAGGCCACCACTCCCCCGCCGATGACGACGAGCCGCTCGGGCACCGCGTCGGCGGTGGTGGCCTGCCGGTTGGTCCACACACCGATCCGGTCGAGCCCTTCGACCGGAGGGAGGGCGGGTTCCGTGCCGGTGCAGACCACGACCGCGCGCCGGGCCCGCAGGGTACGGACCGTGCCGTCGGCTCCGGCCACCTCCACCCGGCGCTCACCGGCGATCCGTCCGTGGCCCCGTACGAGCGCGATGCCCGCACCGTCGAGCCAGTCGGCCTGGCCGGTGTCGTCACCGCGCCCGGTGAAGCGGTCGCGGCGGGCAAGGACGCGCGCCGGGTCGAGTGCCGCCGTGACCGCCTGCCGGGCCCCGTCGACCGACCGGGCCTCCGCTCGGGCGGCGCCGGGACGCAGCAGGGCCTTGCTCGGCACGCAGGCACGGTACGAGCACTCGCCGCCGACCGCCTCGGCCTCGACGACGACGGCGGTCAGCCCCGACCGGACGATCCGGTCGGCGACGACCTCGCCGGTCGGCCCGCCGCCGACCACGACGACGTCGTACGTGTCCATCAGCCGTGCACCAGAGGGGTGTCCACGAGGTGCTCGGCCAGGAACCACACCTGCGCCTCGCCGGTGCGGATGACATCGGAGACGAGCAGATCGGCGCTGCCCTCGTCGCCCTCGCCTGAGAGCCGGGCGGCGGCGTCCCGGGCGTCGATCAGGATCCGCTCGTGCGCGTCGAGGAGCCGCGACAGCATGACGGGCACCGGCTCGACGCCGTCCGGCGGACGGGGGATCGACGTCAGCTCCGCGACGTGGCGCGGGTCCCCGACGGCGACGCCGCCGAGGCTCTGGACCCGCTCGGCCAGCGCGTCCACGATGGCCAGCTGGGCCTCCGCGTGCTTGTCCAGCATGAGGTGGAGCGAGTAGAAGGTCGCTCCACGCATGAGCCAGTGGTGCTTCTTGTAGAGGGAGTAGAGGATCTGTGTGTCGGCGAGGACGCGGTTCAGCCGCTGGCAGGCGTACATGCGGGTGTCGTGGCCGAGGCCGATCGGCAACTGCTTGAGTGTGCCGAACGCCTGGGTCTCGGCGCCCTTCTGATGCAGCAGCGGCTGGCCACCGCTGTGCGGAGACGTGAGGGTGTCCATCGAGTACTCCTGTACAGGGAGAGGTGGGTGGGTGGGCCCGGCCGCCCGGTCGGGGGTACCCGGCAGGCCGGACCCGGTCTGCGTTGCTCGCGCTCAGCGCTCGGCAATCGCCGGGGCGGCGGGGGGCCGGTGCAGGACGAGCCGGGTGAGGAGTCCGCTGCCGAGACCGGCCACGAGGGCGGCCCACCACAGCGGGTACGGCGTGAGGCCGAGGGCCGCGTCGAGGGACCAGGCGCCGGGGCCGGTGGCGGCGAGGGCGGCGGCGGTGCCGATGAGGACGAGCGGGTACTCGTATCCGTCGTTCTGCACCCAGAGCCCGTGGCGCCACTTCACGGTGAGGGCGACGGTCATGACCCCGATGACGCCGGTCGCGGCGAGCGGCGTCAGGAGGCCGGCGGCGAGCAGCAGGCCAGAGCCGATCTGACCGCCGCCGGCAGCCAGGGCGGTGAGGGCACCGCCGCGGAAGCCGTCACCACGGAACTCCTCGGTACCGCCCTCGAGTCCCTTGCCGCCCAGGTGCCGGCTGACCTTCTGCACACCGTGCCCGGCGACGAGCAGTCCCACCAGCAGACGCAGGATCAGAATGCCGGTGTCCACAGGGATCAGCCGGCCGCGTGCGCGCCGATGACCGACTGCGCGTACACGACACCCAGGCCGTACGCGCCCGCGTGGGCCTTGACGATCTCCATGACGGCGCCGTACGTCTCCTGGCGCGCCCAGTCGCGCTGCAGCTCCAGGAGGACCTGGACCCAGGTCACGGGGACGGCGCCGGCGGCGATCATGCGCTGCAGCGCGTGCTCGTGGGCGGCCGGGCTGACGCCACCCGAGGCGTCGGTCACGACGTACACCTCGTAGCCCTGCTCCAGCGCGGAGAGCGCGGGCAGCACCAGGCAGACCTCGGTCCACAGACCCGACAGGATGATCTTCTTGCGCCCGGTCGCCTTGACCGCCGCGACGAGCGCCTCGTCCTCCCAGGCGTTCATGGTGGTGCGGTCGACGATCTCGTGCTTGGGGAACACCTCGGCGAGCTGCGGCAGCAGGGGGCCCGAGAAGGACTCGGCGGCGACCGTGGTCAGGACGGCCGGCACGTCGAAAGCCTGCGCCGCCCTGGCGAGACCCACGGTGCTGTTGATGATCGCGGCACGGTCGCCACTGCCGGTGCCGAAGAACATCTGCGGCTGGTGGTCGACGAAGAGCATGACGGAGTTGTCGGGCGTGAGCAGGTCCTTGCTCGGGGCGGCCTGCACCTTGTTGATGTCGAACATGAGGGGTCCTTTCGAAGCGATCGGTAGCGTGCCCGCCGCGTCCGCGGCTCGGCACTTCTTCAAGCTACGAGCGACCCGACCGACCGCGTTGACCTCCTGCGCCCAGGAGTTGGCACGACAGCGCACAACCGGTCAGTGAGCCTCTTTCATCCTGAATAGTTGGAGGTCAGCAGGGTGTGGACGGCTTGGACGATGGTGCTGATGCGGCGGGTGGAGCATCGGGCTCGTCGGAGGATGCGCCAGGACTTCAGTTGGGCGAAGG
>NZ_LGEG01000159.1 GCF_001280125.1 Streptomyces sp. NRRL F-6492 | reverse complement strand
AAGTCGCTCTCTACCGCCTGATCGAGTCCTGGGGCGTGAAGCCCGAGATCCTGACCGGGCACTCGATCGGTGAGATTGCCGCCGCGCATGTGGCGGGGGGGTTTTCCCTTGAGGACGCCTGCACGCTGGGGTCGGCTCGGGGGTGTCTTGTGTAGGGGGTCCCCGCCGGGGGGGGGGTGATTTCGGCTCAGGGTTTGGGGGGGACGGGCCCAGATCCACGGGACGGGCAACGGCCCCGGCCGCGAAGCCACGGAGGAGCTCGATATGGCCCCGTAGCGCTCCCTCCGTACGACCGGAGATCACCCACGGCACCACCACCGGAGCCACACCCCCGTCCAGTACGGCCT
>NZ_LGEG01000158.1 GCF_001280125.1 Streptomyces sp. NRRL F-6492 | reverse complement strand
CGTAACCCGCAGACCGGCGACCCGATCGACATCCCGGCCGGCTACAGCGTGAAGGTCTCCGCGGGCTCGAAGCTCAAGGAAGCCGCCAAGGGCAAGTAACGCCCCCCCCGCACCACCCGTTCCGGCCCCGCGCGGTGTGACCGATCCACCGGACCACGCGCGAGGCGGGACGGGTTTCGGGTGTCCTCCCACAGGGGGAGGGCACTTTTCTCAACCCGGCCGGATTCTCCGGCTCGATCGAAGGACAGCAGCATGGCCAGCGGTACCGTGAAGTGGTTCAACGCCGAGAAGGGCTTCGGGTTCATCGCCCAGGACGGCGGCCCGGACGTCTTCGCCCACTACTCCAGCA
>NZ_LGEG01000157.1 GCF_001280125.1 Streptomyces sp. NRRL F-6492 | reverse complement strand
AGAGATCCCACAACCCCGCATGCGCAACCCCTGCCGGGTCTCACACGCATACGGTTTGGCCTCATCCGGTTTCGCTCGCCACTACTCCCGGAATCACGGTTGTTTTCTCTTCCTGAGGGTACTGAGATGTTTCACTTCCCCTCGTTCCCTCCACATGCCCTATGTGTTCAGGCATGGGTGACAGCCCATGACGACTGCCGGGTTTCCCCATTCGGAAACCCCCGGATCAAAGCCTGGTTGACGGCTCCCCGGGGACTATCGTGGCCTCCCACGTCCTTCATCGGTTCCTGGTGCCAAGGCATCCACCGTGCGCCCTTAAAAACTTGGCCACAGATGCTCGCGTCCACTGTG
>NZ_LGEG01000156.1 GCF_001280125.1 Streptomyces sp. NRRL F-6492 | reverse complement strand
CGGCACCCACCGCGGCCGCACCGCGGCCGGCTGGCGCCGCCTGGAGCGCGAACACGGCTTCCGCGCCCCCCACAGCTGGCGCTGACCCACCACGGGCCCGCAGGGGCCCCGTGACGCACCGTGAAGGGCCGGAACCCGGTATCACCGGGTTCCGGCCCTTCGTGCTGCCGCTACGCCGAAGGCCGCGCCCCCCTTTCGGGGAGCGCGGCCTTCGGGACGGGCGGAACGCCTGGGGACAGCTACCGCAGCCGGGCCATGAGGGCGTGCTCGACGAGGGTGATGAGCGCGCTCTTGGCGTCGGCGCGGTGGCGGGCGTCGGTGGTGATGATGGGGGTGTCGGGGCCGATCTGG
>NZ_LGEG01000155.1 GCF_001280125.1 Streptomyces sp. NRRL F-6492 | reverse complement strand
TCGGTTCCTGGTGCCAAGGCATCCACCGTGCGCCCTTAAAAACTTGGCCACAGATGCTCGCGTCCACTGTGTAGTTCTCAAACAACGACCAGCCACCCATCACCCCACCGCACGCGGTGAGTTCACTGGGGCCGGCATCCTCGAAGGCAGACCATGACGGCCGTACCCTCAGACACCCAACAACGTGCCAGGCACACTCGTTTGCGCTCTCGTCACGGTCCACGCCGAAGCAGTACTGGTGAAGGAGAACAACCGAGCGTGCCAACTAATCAACGTTCCACCCATGAGCTGACCGTGCAGGACGTGTGCCTGCAGTCGGTACTGTGCTCCTTAGAAAGGAGGTGATCCAGCCGCACC
>NZ_LGEG01000154.1 GCF_001280125.1 Streptomyces sp. NRRL F-6492 | reverse complement strand
AAGCTCGGCGGGCACTCGCTGCTCGCGGGCAAGCTCACCAACCGCATCCGCAAGGCCCTCGGGCTCCAGGCCGCCATCCGTGACGTGTTCCTCGCCCCGTCCCCCCGCCAGCTGCTGCGACGCCTCGGCGAGCAGGACGCCGGACCCGCCCGTCCCGCCCTGCGGCCGGTCCCGGAGGAGCGGCGGCCCGAGCGGATCCCGCTCTCCTACGCCCAGCGCCGGCTGTGGTTCCTGGGCCGCCTCGAAGGGCCTTCGTCGGCGTACAACGCGCCCGTGGTGCTCCGGTTGGACGCGATGCCCGATCCGGGGGTGCTGGAGGCGGCGGTACGGGACGTGGTGGAGCGGCACGAGGTGCTGC
>NZ_LGEG01000153.1 GCF_001280125.1 Streptomyces sp. NRRL F-6492 | reverse complement strand
GTCCCGACCGAGATCGAGACCGAGGGCGACGGCCGCTCCGACCACGCCCCGTTCAAGAGCGCGGGCGTCCCCGTCGGCGGCCTCTTCACCGGCGCGAGCCGCGTGAAGACCAGCGCGCAGGTCACCAAGTGGGGCGGTACGGCCACGGCGTTCGACCGCTGCTACCACTCCTCGTGCGACACCACGTCGAACATCAACGACACCGCCCTGGACCGCAACAGCGACGCCGTCGCGCACGCGATCTGGACGCTGTCGGCCGGTTCCACGAACCCGCCCACCGGCAAGGTCTTCGAGAACACCGCCGACGTCGCCGTCCCGGACAACGGCGCCGCCGTCACCTCGACGGTCGACGTCACCGGC
>NZ_LGEG01000152.1 GCF_001280125.1 Streptomyces sp. NRRL F-6492 | reverse complement strand
GCCGGTGACGTCGACCGTCGAGGTGACGGCGGCGCCGTTGTCCGGGACGGCGACGTCGGCGGTGTTCTCGAAGACCTTGCCGGTGGGCGGGTTCGTGGAGCCGGCGGACAGCGTCCAGATCGCGTGCGCGACGGCGTCGCTGTTGCGGTCCAGGGCGGTGTCGTCGATGTTCGACGTGGTGTCGCACGAGGAGTGGTAGCAGCGGTCGAAGGACTGGCCGGAGGTGCCGCCCCACTTCTGCGCCTGGGCGGCGGTCTTCTTGCTGCTCGCGCCGGTGAAGAGGCCGCCGACGGGGACGCCCGCGCTCTTGAACGGGGCGTGGTCGGAGCGGCCGTCGCCCTCGGTCTCGATCTCGGTCGGGAC
>NZ_LGEG01000151.1 GCF_001280125.1 Streptomyces sp. NRRL F-6492 | reverse complement strand
CTCCCGGTCGAAGCGGGCCAGGTCACCGGTCCGGTAGAGCCGGCCGGGCCCGAACGGGTTCGGCACGAAACGGACGGCCGTCAGATCCGGCCGACCGAGGTAACCGTGGGCCAGCCCCTCACCCGCGAGATGGAGCTCCCCGGTCACGCCCGGCGGGCACAGGTTCAACTGGGCGTCGAGAACGTAACTCCCCTTGTTGACGAGCGGGGTTCCGATCGGGACGACGGTGTGGGGCTGATCAGCGGCCTCGATGAGGTGAGTCGTGGTGAAGCCCATCGACTCGGCGGGCCCGTAGCCGTTGACGATCTCGATGCCGGGCTTGAGCCGCTGGAGCTTGTGCACGTGGGCCGGGGAGGCGGCCTCG
>NZ_LGEG01000150.1 GCF_001280125.1 Streptomyces sp. NRRL F-6492 | reverse complement strand
CGAGGCCGCCTCCCCGGCCCACGTGCACAAGCTCCAGCGGCTCAAGCCCGGCATCGAGATCGTCAACGGCTACGGGCCCGCCGAGTCGATGGGCTTCACGACCACCCACCCCATCGCCCCCGGCGACGAACCGCACTCCTTCGTCCCGATCGGAACCCCCCTGGTGAACAAGGGGAGTTACGTCCTCGATCCTCGACTGAACCTGTGCCCGCCGGGTGTGACGGGAGAGCTCTATCTCGCGGGTGAGGGGCTGGCCCACGGCTATCTCGGTCGGCCGGATCTGACGGCCGTCCGTTTCGTGCCGAACCCGTTCGGGCCCGGCCGGCTCTACCGGACCGGTGACCTGGCCCGCTTCGACCGGGAG